>NZ_AP024484.1:2122500-2823644 GCF_017347605.1 Prevotella herbatica | reverse complement strand
AACTATAGATTAAGACTAAAGCCTGAAATGATGGGAGAAACTTTGACGTATACTAATCATTTAGAGCCTCTTTCATGTACAACAAATAAGTTAATCAAGAGATTGTTTGACGTAACAATAAGTATTTTTTGCTGTATTTGCCTGATTCCAATAATACCAATTATTGCTTTGATAATAAAAATTCAAAGTCCTGGTCCAATTTTCTTCAAGCAAGAACGTACAGGATTTGAGGGAAAAACTTTCAACTGCTACAAGTTCCGCAGCATGCATGTAAATAAAGACGCTGATACAGCACAAGCAACGAAGGACGATCCAAGAAAATTTGCTTTTGGAAATTTTATGAGGAAAACCAATATTGATGAGCTTCCGCAATTCTGGAATGTATTGAAGGGGGACATGAGTATAGTTGGACCACGACCTCACATGCTACACCATACACAGATATACAGCGAGCTGATTGACAAATATATGGTTCGCCATTTCTGTAAACCAGGAATAACTGGTTGGGCTCAGGTTACTGGTTTCCGTGGAGAGACAAAGGAACTTTGGCAAATGGAAGAAAGAGTTGAAAGAGACATCTGGTATATTGAGCACTGGACATTTATGCTTGACATTAAAATTATTTACAAGACAATTAAGAGTGTCATTATACCAGACAAGTGTGCATATTAATAAATAAAGACAAATATAAATGAAAGGAATTGTTTTAGCTGGTGGTTCTGGCACGCGCCTCTACCCTATCACAAAAGGCATAAGCAAACAACTTATACCGATTTTCGACAAACCGATGATATACTATCCAATTTCAGTATTAATGCTTGCTGGAATAAAGGATATATTGATAATATCTACACCTTTTGATCTTCCGGGATTCAAACGTCTACTTGGTGACGGGAAAGATATCGGAGTGAATTTTCAATATGCCGAACAACCTAGTCCTGACGGATTAGCACAAGCCTTTATTATTGGTGAGGAATTTATTGGAAATGATTCTGTTTGTCTTGTATTAGGTGACAATATATTCCATGGTGCTGGTTTTAGTAGTATTTTGAAAGAATGTGTCGCTGATGCAGAAATAAACAATCAGGCTAGCGTATTTGGATATTACGTTAATGATCCGGAAAGATATGGTGTAGCTGAATTCGACGAGAAAGGCAACTGTCTTAGTATCGAGGAAAAGCCTGAAAATCCTAAGAGCAACTATGCTGTTGTAGGACTATATTTTTATCCAAACAGTGTTGTTGATATAGCTAAGAACATCAAACCCAGTGAAAGAGGCGAGCTAGAGATTACAACGGTTAATCAGGAATACCTCAATCGCAAGAGTTTGAAAGTACAACCTCTTCAACGCGGTTTTGCATGGCTAGACACAGGCACTCATGATAGCTTGTCCGAAGCAAGCACATTTATTGAGGTTATAGAGAAGCGTCAAGGACTGAAAGTAGCATGTCTTGAAGAAATAGCTTACCGACAAGGTTGGATTGATATCCAGCAACTAATAGATGATGCTAAGCCTATGCTAAAAAATGAATATGGCAAATACTTGATGGAGATCGCCAGCAATAAATGATCACAGTAAAATATATAATAAATGCAGTTAATGTAACATGATTATTTTATGATAGCATTAACTGCATTATTTCTTTTATGATGCCTCCGCACCATCTTCAGCATCAGGAATTATATCTGGGGTGAAATTAATAACATCTTGTTTAGAAGGGTTTATTGATGAACTCATCAATAATGAATTCTCTATAATTCTAATATTTTTTATTTTAGGTTTTATATAGTTTTTCTTCATTTTAGTTATTAATTATTTTAAATAATCCATAGCTTATTTCATTATCTTTCTTCCATTAATAATGTAAATTCCGTGTTGGAGTTGTCTATCGTCGCAGTTCATCTTCACACCATTCAGACTGTAAATTCCATTTTTCATCTGACTATCAGCATACGGAGTATTTATCATAGTAACTTCACCGTCGTCATATATTAATTTCATTAATGTGTTATCAAGTTGCTCGTTATCAGAAGTAAAATACCATCTAAAGGGATATATATAAACATGCTCCGTATTACAGCATTTGGAGATATGATCACCCTGAAAGATATACGAATCTTTCATTCCTATATTCTCACTTTTATATAATCCGTGAATAGTAAGTTTACCTACATTATAAAGACATTCCCCTTCACCACTAAAATCCAGCTGTACATTATTGATTACATATCCATTTGAATTGAACGTTCCTTTAATTAAATAAGGTGTATTGGCTTTAATAATATCATCATCGCCCAATTCAGTGAATATAATATTATAATCTTCATAATCAGTTGGAAGATATACATGAGCATTGGCACCTAAAACATTTTTATAATCAGGTATATCAAAAGGAACAACAAACGTGTTGATTTCATTGTCATTCAATGTTCTAGCCAATTTAATACTAACGACAACAGGACTTATTTTTTCTAAATCTCTATTTTCATCCACAAGAATTACAGGATCATCCATTCTGCAGATCTGCACATTTAAACTTCGTTTTAAAGTAGGTGGATAAAAAGTATAATAGGTATTGCCATAATACACAAGGTCCTTACCACCAACATTTATTTTCATATCATCACCGAAGCCTATAAATTTCACATAACAAGAACTATCAAAAGTCTTCTTAAGGTATGTATAAGAATTATTATAATCGTTTGGTGAAGAACTTAAAAATCTACTACCGAAGTTTAAGTTCATAAGTCCCCATTGATCATTGATTTTGCACAATTTCCATAAATTACTGTAACCTATAGACTTATTTTCAGTTATGCTTAATTCATCAATTCGCTTAAACTGATAAATTGAATCATCATCAATTACATGCCAGCCGTCTAGCGTATAGCATACATTTTCGTCAGAGTTAAATCCACGTATAATATATATATTTCCGTCAACGAGTTCTGTTTCGCTATTAATTATTTGAATACCGCTTGATTCCGCAAAACAATTAAGTGATAGTAAAATTAAGAATAGTAGTAATTTTAGTCCATGTTTCATAATTATTATAATATCTTTATTCTAAAGCCATACAGCACCATTTAGTTACCTTCAGCAATACGGCCATTCCTGGTACATCCTTCAATAAGTAGTAGTTTTTATTAGATCTAACAAGCTTACCAGAAAGTCCCTGCAATGGACCTCTTTTCACCCTTACCAGGGTACCAGTCTTTAGGTGTGCTTGCTCTTCACTAATAAACTTTTTAAGTAGTATATCAGGATTGCACATCATCATAAACTCATCCATTTGTCTTACAGGTATTTCACAATACCTCTTGTCAATCTTACTTACCGTAATGATACTCATCTTAATGTTTGAAGAGCTTATTATTTTTTTGATAATGGCATCATCTTTTGTTTTTTTGAGAAATATAAGGTTTTTCACTACAGGACGCAAAATATGCTTTACCTTGTGCTCTTTATCTTCTTCATCAACATACTCCAGAGGAATAAATGTCTCAAGACCGTTATCAGCTAAATATTCCTCAACCTTTTTCTGAGTGAAACCATATAATTTTATTGCATACCAAGGATAACGATGCTGTTCGTCTTCACCAACAGCATCAATCTGCGCATTAATATCTTCCATCTTGGTAGATTCAATATTTTTATCTTTGTCCATGGTATGCAATAAAAAAAATTAGAATTCACTAGTGAAATGGAACCTTATATGTTTAAAGTCTTGCTGTGCCATACTAAGCACATAACCACTATCAGCCAAAAATACATCTCTACCTTCTGTATCCTTAGCCATATACTGATATTTTCTCTTTTTAAAATTGTCCAGTTCTTCAGCATCATCAGACTCAACCCAACAAGCCTTGTGCAAATGTACAGGTTCCCAACGACATTTTGCATTATATTCATGTTCCAAACGATACTCAATAACCTCGAATTGCAACTGTCCTACAGTGCCAACTACACGTCTGCCGTTAAACTGATTTACAAACAACTGAGCTACACCTTCATCCATAAGTTGCTCAATACCTTTCTGAAATTGCTTACTCTTCATCGGGTCATTATTCTCGATGTATTTAAACAATAACGGAGAGAAACTTGGCAATCCACGGAAATGTAATATTTCGCCTTCAGTAAGTGTATCTCCAATCTTGAAAATACCATTATCTGGCAAACCAACAATGTCACCAGGATAAGCCTCTTCAACAGTATTCTTGCGTTGAGCCATGAACTGCGTAGGAGAAGAGAATCTTACAGTCTTACCTTGGCGTACGTGCAGATATGGCTGATTTCTAACAAACTTTCCAGAGCATACTTTACAGAATGCTATACAACTTCTATGATTTGGATCAATATTGGCAGTAATCTTGAATATGAATCCAGTAAACTTAGGTTCGGTAGCTTCAACCATTCTCTCTTCAGCCTTTGTTGGGCGAGGACTTGGAGCGATATCAACAAAGCAGTCAAGTAATTCCTGAACACCGAAATTATTAAGTGCAGATCCAAAGAATACAGGTGCCACTTCAGCGCTTCTGTAAGTTTCTTTATCGAATTCAGGATAAACACCGTCAACCAATTCCAAATCTTCACGAAGCTGTTGCGCCTCACGCTCACCTACTTGTGCGTCAAGTTCTTTTGATGCTACGTCAACAGCTATCTTTTCTGTAACTCGCTGTTTATTTGGAGTAAACAAGTTCAGCTGTTGCTCATAAATATTATATACGCCCTTAAAGCGTAGTCCCTGACCGATAGGCCATGACAAAGGGCGAACCTTTATACTCAGTTCTTCTTCAAGTTCATCAAGCAAATCAAAAGGATCACGACCTTCACGATCCATCTTGTTAATGAATATAATAACAGGAGTATTGCGCATACGGCATACTTCCATTAATTTTCTTGTCTGTGCCTCTACTCCTTTAGCGCCGTCAACTACGATAATAGCAGAATCAACCGCAGTAAGAGTTCTATATGTATCTTCTGCGAAATCCTGGTGTCCTGGAGTATCAAGGATATTCACCTTATAGGTTTCACCGGTCTCACCATCAGGAAGATAGTCAAACTCCATTACAGAAGTTGAAACAGAGATACCACGCTGTTTCTCTATATCCATCCAGTCAGAAGTAGCAGTTTTGCGAATCTTATTATTCTTTACCGCTCCTGCAACCTGAATCTGTCCACCAAACAGAAGAAATTTTTCGGTAAGAGTTGTCTTACCGGCATCTGGGTGAGATATTATGGCGAAAGTTCTTCGCCTTTGAATTTCATTCATGAATAAAATCTAATATATAATTTTTAAATACAGACCGACAACATGATTCCTAACATCATGCCTTAAGCATATTGCTAATACATTTCTTCAAACTGTCAGTCCAATAAGGTATCTTTATACCAAAGGTTTCCTTTAGCTTAGTTTTGTCAAGAACAGAATAAGAAGGGCGTTTAACAGGAGAAGGAAATTCATCACTGTGACATGGTTGTATGTCGCATTTCGTGTTTCCTGCCAACTCTGCTATTTTTATAGTGAAGTCATACCAAGAGCATACTCCTTCATTACTAAAATGATATATACCATCATTACCCTCATACTTTCTGTTTTCAACAATATCGAATATCACTGAAGCCAGATCCCCTGCATACGTAGGCGTACCACACTGGTCAAATACCACCTTCAGTTCAGACTTAGTAGAAGTAAGGTTCATCATTGTTTTAACAAAGTTTCTACCAAACTCTGAGTAAAGCCAAGAAGTGCGTATAATAATATATTTTGCTCCGCTGTTCTGTATGTTCTGCTCGCCATGAAGTTTTGTCAAACCATATACACCTGTAGGAGTACCCTTTTGGTCTTCCTTACAAGGAACGTTGTATGGGTCACCGCCAAATACATAGTCTGTACTGACGTGAACAAGCAGTCCACCAACTTCCTTCATAGCAATTGCTAAATTTTCAGGAGCCTTGGCATTAAGCGTTTCCACGATTTCGCCTGCACTTTCAGCAGAATCTACGTTGGTCCATGCAGCACAGTTAATGATACATTCGATACTGTTTTCGGCTACAGCTTTTCTGATATCCTCAATATTCGTGATATCCAATTTGCAATATCCATCACAAACATCAGTGAATATATAACTATCCTTACTGTTTTTTGATGTGAGCTGAATTTCATTTCCCAACTGTCCGTTGGCTCCTGTTACTAAAATATTCATTTTTTCTATATTAACTTATAGCATGCCGCCTCGCCCAACACGAGAAACAGACGCGCTGCATGTTAAATATTATGTTCTATTCGTCTTCTCCGAAATCAAGGCCTTCTTTTTCATCCTTGATATAATAATCGCTGAGTAATCCAATAAAGGTCGAAATTTCCTTTATTGCATGTTCTGTTTCAGGAGTTATCTCTTTCTTCTGAATACGCAGCAGCATAATGCCATAAAGTACGTCAAGACATGTTTCTATCTCGTTCACATCTTTATCACCCCTATTGCGCAGTTCTACAATAAATGGCAACACTTTATAGTATTCTGCACTATAAATCGGAAACTTATTACTTTGAAGCATCCTGCTGTGCAAGTCAGCCATATCCTTTACAACAATAGTATTGATGTTCAGATGTCCCTGTTCACGCTTGCCTTCCTCATTAAGCATCCTTACCAGATTACCAAACCAATCCAGCTCTTCCTCTTTCTGCTCTTCTGTATAATCAGTAAACTTACTTACATAAGCCTTTTTTATGAGAGGAAGCGAGCATCCCATAGCTCGTATCATATCCTCTACCTGCCACATATAGAGCAAGTATTCGGCAATGGATGTCTTTCTTAATTCCTTAGCTATAAACATGTCGTAAAATTATTATGTTATCCGATACGTCGGCATTAAGCCAACTCAGGGAGATGATATAAATTAAAAATCGTTCCGATAAGAGCGATTAGAGAGAATATTATTACCACACTTCCAATAATCTTGTTAATTATTAGAATACCGTTATCGTCAAACTTAGATCTCACCTTGTCTACAAGCCAAGTCAGTCCATACCACCATAGCAAAGCACCAAAGATAACGCTAGAATATCCTATGCACATCTCTACAGGATGATCTGGAATAACAAAAGAGAACAATGCAAACAGCATCATAAAGAACGGCACAATAAGCACGTTAGAGAAAGTAACGAAGAATGCTGTTATAGCATTATGAAGCAACGATCCTCTACCGGCTCCACCACCTGGATGTGCTTTCTGCATAGGATTACTACGGTAACTGTATATACCAAAAGCAAGCAACAGTATTCCGCCAAAAATCTGCAAATAAAATTTTGTCTGCTGATTACTTACGATATCCATTACAAAACTCATTCCCACACCTGTGAGAACTGCATAGATAAGGTCGCTTACCGCTGCACCTAATCCAGTTACAAAACCATACCAACGTCCTTTTTTGAGGGTACGATTTATACATAAGATACCTACTGGTCCCATTGGGGCCGACGCAAGTATGCCAATCAGGATACCCTTTAAAATGAGTTCCAATATATTTATTTGAAAAGGAAATGACATGCCCATATTAGCCTGCAAAGTTACTGCAAAGCATTGAATTTTCCAAAAAAAAGCCGTTATATTTTATTTCACATTATATTCATCATCTGTTTTCTTGGTAGATAACAACTGATTAAATACAAAAAAGTGTGAATAAATATATTATCCACACTTTTGTATATATTATATAATAAGTCTATTTTTCTGATAGTTCCCAGCCAATTGCACTGGCACCGAGAACTGCTGCGCTTGAACCTTCCAGACCACTGATAAGGAATTTTGCCTTATCCTTGAAAACCTTCAAAACATGATCATTATAACTCTTCACCAATGGTTTCATAAGTAAGTCACCAGACTTTGTAAGTCCACCAAAGAATATAAATGCCTCAGGACTAGAGAATACTGCGAAGTTGGCACAAGCCTCTCCTAGCAACTCACCAGTAAACTCATATACTCTATTGGCCAACTTGTCGCCTTTTGATGCAGCAATACTTACATCCAGAGAAGTGATATCTTCAGCCTTCAGAGCTCTCAACAAAGAGTCATCATCTGTCTTTTCAAGAAATTCACGAGCTGTCCTTGCCACGCCTGTTGCAGAGCAATAAGCCTCCAAACATCCCTTTCTTCCACAACCGCATAAACGCCCGTCAGGGCGCATTGTTGTATGACCAAGTTCACCAGCAAAGCCATCACAACCATAAACCATCTGTCCATTGATCACAATACCAGAGCCTACACCAGTGCCAAGAGTGATAACGATAAAATTCTTCAATCCTCTTGCTACACCGTAAGTCATCTCGCCGATTGCTGCGGCATTAGCGTCGTTTGTAAGACCTACAGGAATATTATTAAGTTTCTTGCTAAACAATTCTGCCAATGGAACGATGCCGTTATGTCCCCATGAAAGATTTGGAGCGAATTCTATGGTACCCTTGTAGTAGTTACCATTTGGAGCACCGATACCCATTGCCTTGATTTTGTCAAGTCCACCTACCTGATCAATGATAATCATCAATGCGTCGATAGAGGCATTCACATAATCTTCGACCTTATCATATCCCTGTGTTTTTATAGCTATTTGAGCCTTTATTTCACCACGAGAATCCACAATTCCAAATACAGAATTGGTTCCTCCAAGATCTAAACCGATTACATACGGTTTCATGGTTTCATTTGAATTCATGTTTTTCTATTTAATTGTTAGTTATTTAATGCATTTGGTCAGTCTCGCAATCAATATTAATCAGTCATAAAACTATATGATTGCACCCGTGCAAAGATATTGATTTTATAGCATACACGCAAATTTTTCAATGAGAATAATTACTGAAAATTATTCTGCACTGAAATCCGCTACCATGTGGCGATACATACTATACATACGAGTTCGTGACACATAACCTTCAAGTTGACCATTTACATTTACAACAGGAAGATAGTTACAGTTCGTCTTTTCAAACTTGTGCATCACGTCTATCATTTTGTCCTCTCTAACAAGAGTTGCAGGAGCTGGTGTCATAATGTCTTTCACAGTAAATCTGGTATACAGTTCATTACGAAACATTATATGTCGTATCTTGGTGATATCAATCTCTCCAAGCAAATCACCCGCTTTATCAAGAACAGGTAGAAAACTTGTATGACTCTTACTTATGTAGTTTATCAGCTGTCCCAGCTGCATATCAGGAGTTACAGAAGTAAATTGTCTGTCAATGATACTGTCAAGACTCATCAATGTCAAAATAGACTGATCAGTATGGTGCGTGAGCAATTTTCCTTCACGCGCCAGTCGCATACCATAAATACTGTGAGGTTCAAATATATTTATCGTTAGATATGCACTGATACACACGATCATCAACGGAATAAACAACTCATATCCACCGGTGAGTTCAGCTATAAGGAATATTCCTGTAAGGGGTGCTTGCATCACTCCAGCCATCACTCCAGCCATCCCCATTAAAGCGAAATTCTTTTCTGGTATATATGTTCCAATTTGATACATATTCCATAGACGAGCGAAGAAGAACCCCGCAAAACCTCCGATAAAAAGAGCAGGGGCGAATGTTCCTCCACAACCTCCTGCGCCATTAGTAGCTGATGTAGCAAATACCTTTGTCAGTACAACCAGTCCAATATATAGCACAAGCAATTCACTATGACCATAGAATAGAGAACCGTTCATCACCTTCCCCCAATCAGCGATTGTACTCCCATCAAGCAGCACATTCACAGCGCTGTAACCTTCACCATACAATGACGGAAATAAGAAGATAAGACTACTAAGCACCACACCACCCAAAATAAGTTTCACATAAGTATGGTTCTTCAAACTAGCAAACACGTTTTCACATGCTGTCATGGTCCTCATAAAATATAATCCCACGACACCACAGAATATGCCTAGCAAAATACATGGCGGAACACGTCCTATCACCCATGCATTGTCCATGTGAAAAGTGAACAATGATTCACTGCCAGCAAATATATAGGTAAAGCATGTTGCTGTGACACTTGATATAAGTATAGGCAGCAACGAAGCCATCGTTAGGTCCAACATCAGCACTTCCAGTGTAAAAACCAGTCCTGCTATTGGAGCCTTGAATATACCAGCAATGGCAGCAGAAGCACCACATCCCACAAGCAGCATTACCGTTCTAGGATCCATCTTAAACATTTTGCCAAGATTACTTCCTATTGCTGAACCTGTCAGCACAATAGGTGCCTCACCACCTACCGAACCACCAAATCCAATCGTTATACTTGATGCTATTACCGACGTCCAACAGTTGTGACCTCTAAGTTTTGAACTCTTTGTAGCAATAGCATAAAGCACTCGTGTGATACCATGTGAAATATTGTCTTTAACAACATATCTCACAAAAAGTGATGTGAGATATATACCAACAATAGGAAACAGCAAGTAAAGCCAGTTGTATGTAGTGTGATCAAATCCTGCAGTTAGCAAACGCTGTATTTCTTTAACTATACTATGCAGGATAAAGCTAGCAACAGAAGCAAAGAAACCAATAACAAACGATAGGATTAGTGTCATCTGCCTGTCAGACAGATGTTCTTTTCTCCACTTCAATATTTTTTCTGTTTCCAAAATTATTTTGTCTTTCTTTATTTAAGTTTTCCTGTTACTTTATTTTCTGATGATAGTAACTTCTCCGTTTTTTCCCAATTTGATGATAGAGCTTGGAGTGTGTGGTTTGTGCTCTTGTCTGCGAGTCCAGCAAACATAGTCAACAGCATTGAGTATTTCCTCGCTGATGTCACAATAGTTAGCAGCAGCAGGTTCACCACTTACGTTGGCACTTGTACTTACAATTGGTTTCTGAAACTTATAGCATAGTTCCTTGCTAAATGCTTCCTGTGTAATGCGCATTGCGAGACTTCCGTCTTCAGCGATCAAATTATCAGCTACATTAACAGCGTCATCAAGAATAATTGTTGTCGGCTTTACAGTTGTTTCAACGAGTTGCCATGCAACCTTAGGCACATTTCTGAAATATCTCTGCATTCGGTTGTCAGAATCAACAAGGCATATAAGAGCCTTAGAATCGTCACGTTGCTTAATTTCATAAACTTTAGCTACAGCCTTTTCGTTAGTAGCATCACATCCTATACCCCATACAGTGTCTGTTGGATAAAGAATTACTCCGCCATGTCTCATACATTCAATGGCATTCTTAATGTCTTCCTGTTGTGTCATCTTTTTGTTTATAAATCTTTTCAAGCGCAAATATATAGTAAAAAGTTTGAACTGCCAAATTACTTCCAAATTATTTTGCCGCTAGAAAAATAATGAAATTATTCATATTATCATTATTATTCACTCTTATTCAAGTGTGAATGTCTTGTCTCTCATCCCATTCAGAAAAGCCTTTGCATCCATTCTTTTTTTGCCAGCCATTTGAAGTTCCATGATTTCTAGGCAACAGTCACTACACATCACATAGAGTGAGTTTTTTTCCTTGAATACCGTTCCAGGTTTTGCATCATCATGGATATCAGTTTTAGCTGTTTTGAAAATCTTCAGCACCGAAGTTTTATTATCTTCTGTCATATTTGTCCATGTTCCAGGATAAGGACTTAGACCGCGCACGAAATCATATACTTCCTTTGCTGTCTTATTCCAATCTATTTTACATGTTTCCTTGAATATTTTAGGAGCAGAGTTCAATTCTTTGCCTTCTGAATCTGCAAACTGCGACTGTTCCATAGCGTCAACATTTCCATCGTTAGCAATTATCATATCAATAGTTTCCTTTGCAGCCTCTGCACCAAGTTTCATCAAACCATCATACACGTATTCAACGTCTGCATCATCAGGAATAGGGAAATGCTTCTGCATAATAATCTTACCCGTATCAATATCTTTGTCAAGAAAGAATGTTGTAACTCCAGTTTCAGTTTCTCCATTAATTATAGCCCAGTTTATAGGTGCTGCACCACGATATTGTGGCAACAATGCTGCATGAACATTAAACGTGCCGAATCGAGGCATATCCCATACCACCTCTGGAAGCATACGGAAAGCAACAACTACCTGCAAGTCAGCTTTGTATGATTGCAACAACTCTACGAATTCAGGGTCTTTCATCTTCACTGGTTGCAAAATCGGCAGATTATGCTCCATCGCATATTGTTTCACTTGTGACGATTGCAGTTGGTCTTGATGTCTTCCCACAGCTTTATCAGGTTGTGTCACAACAGCAACAACATTATATCCACCTTCAACAAGGTTTTTCAATGATTCCACCGCAAATTCCGGTGTACCCATAAATATGATTCGTAAGTCTTCCTTTTTCATCTTATTCTATTTTTATACCGCAAAATTAATAAAAATACTTCGGTTTATTATTATTATCCTCAAAAAAGTTAAATTAACTGCTTATTCTCCTGCAGTGTCACGACTGTCGTTCTCAGCGTCATCAGCGCAAACTAATCCATGTCCCCAACCTGTCTTTCCTGCGGGAATATGCGTAATCTGCGGGAGAAGATGTCGTTTGCGTTGATGCATTAATTTGCGGGAGAATACATCTGCTTTAGCAGACACTACAAATTTTCTGCGGGAGATTAAACTAAAAAGCCTCCACACTCACGTGTGAAAGCTCTCCAATACATCCCCACCGGGATGTACTCTTCTTAGACAAAATAGCCTTAGAAGAAAATGAATAGAACTAACTATCCATTAATTTATAGTGATAAATATATTCTATGCCCTTCGATTCTCACGAACCTACTCTTCGCATGAAAAGATCATGAGGGACATTATAGAATTGAGTTATATCTTATTATTCAATACTATTAAGCATCGTTGTTATATTTAATTAGAAGTTCAAATATCATGCTTGTTTTGATAATAGCTGTTTGCTCTATACATCAGAGACAACATATCTAGATTGATATTCACCATCTTCTCGCCAACCGTATAACACATAGTGAATTAATTTTTAAAATTTACGACCGCGACAGGCGGTTTTTAAGATGCTGTGCACACATAATATTTAATTTAAAATAGATAAATTATTAAATAGATACATAGTTAAAATGCGAGGACAGGCCGAACGTAATAAGCCAGATAGTTCTTATAGAACTTGCTCAAGACGATGCCCGAACTAAGGAAGCTAACTAACGCAGCGTTGTAAGTATCATACTCTGAGGCAGACCAATAATAGTAATCTGAAGCTAATGCTATACCTCCTACTGCTACTATGGCATTGTTAACATTGGTTGTTGCTGTTGAACCGTTATAAAGGGTGCTATTTCCAGAATTAGAATTTTGCTGACTGATAAGATCAACCTTGCCAAGATTGGCACAAACATCCCACCATTGACCTATGCTTGGAAGATACCAACCACTGTTAGTAAAATGAGAAACGTCTACATTGTAGTTATTAGCTGCCTGCCATGCAGGATAGCTGCCGTTGCTTTTATTATAGCCTTTAGTAAATGTTCCGTAATAGCCCGCAGTAATATCATTATAATAATCGGCAAAGGTGGTAACTTTTGTAAGACCGGCATCACCTGGATAAGGTCCCCAAGTAGGATTTCCAGAAACATCAGTTAGTGCCAAAGCATAACCATGTCTATAGCCTGCACTGTATTCTGCTGAGCTTAACTGATTAGAGAATACAATACCTACTACTGTATGACCAGTTTTAGTAGTTCCTGTTGTACCATCACTGTATAAATAAGTACCTACTGTCGCATCACCGAAATAAACATTAGTTCTCGTACTTGTTGTTGGAGAATATGTCACTCTAACATCATTAGCACCACTACCAGAAATTACTATATTGCATTGATAATTAAAATTTCTATTTATATTAAAATTGGTATAATCTACAACAGGACTTACTGCATTCGTAACTCCGCCCAAATAGACTCGATATATTGATGTCCATCCTCCATTATAACCATACCCCTTCGCCGTTATCAGTAAATATGAAGCACCGTTCGGTGCATTAGCTGATGTTCTTAATTCTGCTGTATTTGACGCAGAATTTGTACCTGCTAGGTTCTCATAGATATAATATGTTCCTGCTGTAACTGTAGTACCTGCATAGACTGAAGTGGCAACGGCATCATAATTCAATCCTGCAAATCCTGTTGTGGGATTAGATGTATTACCTGATGCTATACAACATTCATTGGGAACATTACAAAGCTGATAACCGGTTATTACTATGTCACTGGAAGGTGTTATCGTAAAAGTATACTTACTGTATAATCGTCTTAAAGTAACAGCCTGAGTATTTGCTCCGCTGCTCAGCGTTACACCTGGAATTGTACCATATAATACCTCATTACTTTTTGCTCCCAATGCAGTCGCTGATGCCAATATTGGAGTTACCTTTGCCTGTAGTTCTGCAAATGTGCTTATTCCGTCAAAATAAGAACTGCTACCTGTATTGGCTATAGCGCAGATGGTGCAACCACTACTAACCCTCACAGGAACTGATACAGAGGTAGGACTGCTTGAGGCGTATGCACTACCAATCAAATGCCCCTGACCATCAAAGACAAGCACATTAACATTGTCTATCGCATCACTGATCGTTCGTGTGGCTACAGTCGTAGGATCCTGCTGAGCAATCTTTACTGTCAGTGTAGCATCATCCTGCCTCTCATCAAGCATATCGTCCATCGTACTACATGAAGATACGAATGCCAGTGTAAATAATATATAGAGTGTATATGATATTCTTCTAATCATAATTGCATTATCAATAATATATAAATTACGGTATTACAACATGCTGGGTATAAACTGCCCATGGCATAACTGTCAGAACAAGTTTTCTACTGCTGCAGTCTACGATGATAACCTTGTCGTCACCGGAATTCAGCGTTACCAGCTTACCATCAATGTCGCGGTTAGTATCCCAGATAAATGTTTTATCCAATGCACGTGACTTTCCGGCGCTTTCAGGAGTATCACCATAAACGGATACGGTCAAATATTCTCCATCCTGTGTAGGGAAAGTATTTATCGGATTTGTGACTAATTGGTCGGAGCCTTCAAAGGATGATGACGGGCTATAAACTATAGAATCTCCTGTTATCTTACCAGAATATGTCATCTTACTACGGAACCCAGAAAGTTCAACACGATAATCCCGATCTCCGAAGTACTGCTTCAGTTGTCGTATCACCACATGAAGTCTGGCGGGCTTGTTCTTCATAACAATATTTCCATATACAGCTCCACTGCCTGCCGCCTGAGAACTGATATCATAAGTGCCGTAATACAACGAAGACGGAAGCAGGTATTCACCGGTAACTGAATCGCGCTTTACGCTTACCGACATGGAATTCATGTCGGTACCGACAGCTGGAGTGAATACCTGCGCACTGTCCTTATTTGAACTGCCTATCGCTACAAGAGAGGCATTACCAAGTCTGCCGTCATAACTGATTTTATAGCTACCATCCGGATCTGAGGTAACGATACGGTCAAACTTACCGTCTATGAAGAGATATGCCATCATGTTACCCTTCACTGCCTCACCCAAGGCGTTGCCTACGCTGTCTGTCTGTGACACGATCAACGAGTATTGCACGCAGTTGGAATAGTCATCGTTGATGCATGAGGCAAGCAACGACAATAGTGGAAGCAACAGTAGATTATGATAATATCTTAACTTCATAATACGATTTTATTTTTTATTGTCTTTTACTGTATTACTACGGTCTGTGGATTAGCAGTCCAGCCTGTAACTGCAAAATGAACAGTAGCTGTGGCTGGCGTTATGTTCTGTGAAGGGTCTGTTACACCACGACCTTTGAGTGTAACATCAAGCTGATAGATATTATTTGCTGTTATCACATCGTTGTTTGTTGTAATAGATTCTGTAGACATCGCGTCATCATTAATGATGATTGGATAATACAGTTCTGTGCCCGCATCACCGCTGCTTGTCTTAAACAGTCCCTTGATAACTAATTTTGTTGGATTTGTTGATGAATGGGGAAATACATAAAAGTAATAAGGGGTTGTGGATGTTAAATATACAACAGGATCAGCATCTGTACCTGTTCCTGCACCTACATTGGTCAATGCTCCACTACTTAAATAAGCATAATCATTAAGAGAGGAAATTGCACCTGATGCATCTGTCTGTTCACATTTACCAGTTGTACCTGATGACTCTGAGAGAGCAGGATTCTGACTGGCGGTTCCGCCATAGGTGCAGACATCATTAACATTATACATGAATATTTCATGTACTGTAAAAGATGCTGTAGGATATGCTGTTGTACTAGCAAATGCAGACTTCAGAGAGTTCAGATCTATACGCGCTACAAGGCGACCAAGATTAACTGTCACATCTGAAGTATTTGATGTGGCAAAAGAAGAGAAGCAGTTATCATCCTTACCAAACATTGGTAAGCCTGTCATTTGCTGAGAGTTAACGGTATTCTTTGCACTATTGTCTTGTCCGTCAGTACTTGTTGTGTAACTCAAATCGGCCTTCAACCCCGTGAAGTCTGTAGTAGAGGTACATCCTAAAAATAAATTTTTGTCAGCAGCAGAGTTTACTGTGTTTGCAGCAATATATATTTTTCGTGCCTGGGTTGTTGTTGTTATTGACGTTTGAGAGGCTGTGTTGATTGTTACGGTACTACCATTGGCATCAAACAGACCTGACATAAAAGCATTAACAGTACCCTCGCCTGTTAAAGTATTAGAACTTGTAGGAAGAGTGGATGTAGAAGACGCACGAGTGCCCTGTATACCTAAGTTTAGATTAACTACTGCCGGACTACCTTTGGCTGTAGTTCCTTCTTCCGTGTCGGAAGAAGAGCAGGATGTCATCAATATTACTGACAACATTGCTGATAAAAGCAAATAATTCTTATTCATAGTCTCACGTTTTTATTATTAATTCTTATTATTAATATCTTTATATAATGTTAAATGTTATTAGGTCAGAAAGCTAGAACGGGCCTAACCCTACAGATTGTAACCTTACCATTACTGTACAAGGGCGTATTACCATCGCTACCGAACCCCCCGTAGTAAGCAGAACTAAAAGTATACTCTGAAGAGCTCCAATATACTTCACCATTATTTGTGAACAAATCCACATTATAACCATTTGTTTTTAATACATTCAAATATACATTTATAGCCGATACACATAAACTTGAATAATTTTTACCAGAGCTATCATCTCCGCTATACCACCTAAGCCAATCCGTGCCAGTGTTCGTATAAGAAACTCCGCTAGAGGAAACCGTTCCTCCCAGATTTACACATATATCATACCATTGACCAATACTTGGAAGATACCAACCGCTTGTTCCGCTTAGAGCTATATTATTACCGCTTTTATCTTTTGCTATATAGCCTTTTGCAGCTATTCCCGCTGCATAACCTGTTGTCTGTATAGTTCCAGTATGCGAGAGACCGTCCTTATCTGCCATGATCTGAGCTGCAGTCGTAAAGAATGAGCCGGTTGGATTGCCACTATTTGATGTGTACCACTGATATGCTGCGGTACTATTACCAGCATTCTGCAGAGCCATGGCATATCCATGCCTAAAGCCTTTCGCCTGATCAGCTGCACTTGTTGTTGTACTGAATACGATTGCTACAGGAGTCTTACCTGATACAAGGGTACTGCTGTATGAACCATCCGAATAGAATATATCACCGATCTTGGGACCGAAATATTCTGAAACGGTCGCACTCGTGAAATTATCAACACTTGTGGTTACGGTAACATTGGCTGAGGTTAGTTCATCGGATACATTCGCCACACCAGTACCATTGAGAGTGACAGAAAGTCCATAAGTAGTATTCGCACTTATCTTTGAGTCACCCGTACCGGATACAATCGTCGAAACAATGTTGCCGGTTGAGGAACTGTTTACTATTATCGGATAATATGTGGTGTATGTTGTACCGCTGTTTGTCTTGAACGTTCCCTTGATGACCAGTTTTGTAGGACTGGTGCTGCCATGAGGAAACACATAGAAATAATAAGGAGCACTGTAGGTGCTGATCGTACCGCTGCCCAGATATGCAGTATTAGCATTGCCCGCGATATTTTCTCCGCTTACATTACCGGAAACAGTCTTTGTATTCCAGTTGGTAAGCTGGTTGCTGGCATTATACATGAACACTTCCGTGGGAGTAAAGCTGCAGCCATTGTATGAACCAGTGAAGCTGTAGGTTATATTTGTCAGTGCAACGCGCGCTACCATGCGGTTCAGGGTTACAGTCGGGCTCAGGGTTGTACCTGATCCCCAGTTTAATGTCTGTACATCGGACATCATCGGTAGCGACTTCATGCTCTGAGAGTTTGCCGTGGTAACACCGGTATTGCTCTTGCCACTCACTGATGTGGTATAGCCTAAGTCCTGAGCCACTGTATAAAAGTCACTCAGAATATATTTGCCAGCAAATGCACCAGTTGGTACATTAGCAAAGATAAGCATTTGTACAGCATCTGTACGGGTTGAAATATTTTCATCTCCGCTGTAATCATACTCATACAGGGTAACCAGCTTATTGTTGGCATCAAAGAGTCCCACACATATATGGTTAAGCGTTCCCTCATTACTCCCCACAACAGAACCATTATCTGTCGGCAGTGCTCCGTTGGCACGCGTCACAGCACCTGTTGAGAGTGAGAGGTTCACCACGGCAGACTTAGAGGAGCCGTCATCCGGTACGACGGTGTTGTCCGACGCACAGGAGAATAGAAGCATACATGCCGCCAATAGTGATGATATGTATAATGTATGTTTCATAAGGCTTTATTTACTATATTAATTATCAATCGTTTTACTTACTTTGTTGATTATGCTTTATTTAATCTTCATCAGCTCGGTCAGGGCTTTGTCTGCCTGTACAACTCCAGCAGCCTTTGCCATCTTCAGGTAAACCTCTGCCTTATCACGATTGCCCTCGCTAAGATAAAGGAGTCCCATATTGCAGTAGGCTCTTGGATCAGTCTCCCAGCGCTTAAGATACTTATGCGCAAGGGTTACGTCGTTACGTGTCAGAGCTACACCGGCTGCATTGATATTAGCCTCTGGATTATCAGGGAACAGACGGGCTGTCAGATCCAAGATGTCGTTGTATTCGCGAGAGCCCTTCTTATAGAATCCAGCTGTGGCATAGAGTTCACCCAGCGTCATTGTTGCAGGGTTTGAACCAAGGTGCTGCATAGCAGAGTTGCTGTCGAAACCATCGTGACGGAATGTCAGCGTATATTTGATGCGATAGACCTTTGGAAAGATGAACTTCACCATATACTCATAAGGCATGCCGTGACCGATGTTCTGGATTTCACGCTCACGACCATTGACTACGTCGATGCTCTTAATGATGTCTACAACGGCTTCGCGAAGATTCATGCCGCTACCCGCTACAAGCGAAGAGATACTGTCCCAGTCCTCAGCAAGCCAGCCTACGGTAAGGTCGTTGCGATTGGTGAGCTTCTGCTTCATCAAGTACTTCTTCAAATCAAGGGAGCGCTCCATTGCCTCACTCTCATTACGGCGGTAGTTGCCGATAGGAGCACCGAAGCCGTTGATGCGAAGCCCAACAAGGCTAGTTCCGTAACGCTGCAATTCGCTTTTCACGTCAGTGGCGATGGTATTGAACACGGTATGGTTGAATCTGCTGCCGCTGAGTTTGGCGAGCGACTTGTTACCGAAGATTTGAATCTCACCGCTGCGATGGAACTTGTCAATGTCGGAGCCCTGAGGCTGAAGGAACTGAACATAGTCCATCAGATTATAATAATGTACATTGGGATCGGGATTGTCGTTGCTCATGTCGTGGAGGTAGATGTTTTTCAGCACAAGGTCCTCATAGACGTGTCCGCGGTGACCGGTACAGTTAAGTTCCTCGCTCTCCACATACATACGGCAGTCCTGCATCCAGTCCTTATAAGGAACTGTTGTGTCGTAGACAAAATAGCGCTTAGCAGCACGACTGTCCTTGACTACGATGGGGATATTGCGACGGACCTCAGAAAGAACCTCTGTGCGATGGGCATCGCGCTCACGTTCACGACCGTTAATAACCACTGAAGAAAGCACGGAAACCGCACTGTCTGTCTTAAGAACGGGGGTGAATGTCAGCGACTCACAGCTTCCCACAACGCTACTGTCGTAGCTTACCTTCATGCGCACACGGAGAAGGTCGCCCTGACGGGTAAAGTTCTCTGAGTTGACGTAGATCTGTCCGCCGTAGACAGTCTGGGCGGATGCTGCGGATGCGACTCCGCTAAAGGCAAGAAGAAAGAATGCAGATTGTAATAGTTTCATTTCTCTATAAATATTATTTCATTGTTATTATCTTATTATATACACCAGTGATATCGAGAGGGAGACAGGACCGACATAGTCGTGACTCTTCGTATATTCGAGGTAGCCGTAGCGTCCCTCACGGTAATGGCGATAGCGCAAGTGCAGGTAGCCAGCAGACAAGGAAGTATCTATGCCCCAGTGAGGAGAGAGGATCCTATGCCAGCCGAAAGTGAGTCCGGCACCGTTGAAGTTACCTTCTGCACGGTGATGGGAAAGATGAAAAAAGGGAAGTCGGCTTAAGTTGAAGCCTCCGTGAATGCCGAAGACTCCGATATAGGGACCATTGAAGGATTTGCGGAACCAATGACGGGCTTCGTACTGAACTGACCAGTTCTTCCATTTACGGTTATCATCGTATGATATCGGGCAATAGGTTGAGGAAACACTCAGGGTGAGGGTACTGTCAAGGCGGACCTCAGTACCCAGGGAAGGGATGCATAATGCATCATAGAGCAAATTGGATTTCAGTGCAACATGCTGAGCCTTCAGCTGAAATGGGATCAGCTGAAGTATGAATATAAAACAATACTTTAGGATAAAGACACTGTTATCACCCACTCGTCTATCTACGATTCGTCTAAACATTATCACTAAAAAAATAGTTTCTGTTACTTTACAAGTAACAGAAAGGAATGAGTGATATTTAGAGTATAAAAGGGCACGAAAAAACTGTCATACGTAAATAGTTGTTACGTGTGACTGGAGGAGGCAGATGAATAAATCATCAAAATATATCCAAATATGAATATATTTCGGATGTCTGTTTCCTCTTTAATATGTTTTTCGTTGGTTTTTAGTTAATTAATGCAAATTAATATATAATTCAATAAATTAATCACTACATTTGCCAAATAATTATTTATAGCCGTTACTTGTAAAGTAACGGCTATTTTATTTGTACTTAAGAGTCTGTGCTACAGGCGTAACCGCCCTGTCAAAAGACATTTCTACACATCATTTATTTTCTACACACCTGCATACCTTTCTGTTGGCAAGCCCTATCTCTTTAGCATTGAAGCCCTTGAGATATATCTGCGTGGTCTTGATGTCGGCATGACCGAGAGCGGAACTGATCACCTCCACAGGAACATGACAGTACAGAGCCGTGGTAGCCCAGGAATGGCGGATGGTATAAGAGGACACATGAGCCTTGATACCAAGTTTACTGGCAAGACGCGAAAGACTGGCGTTAAACTTGCGAAGCAATGACTGGTAATGGCGGTAGCCCGCCTCGGTATTCATGTCTGAAGGGCATACTGCCGCTTTCTCTATAAGAGCAACCGTCTCTTTATTGACAGGAATGCTGACACAGACTCCCGTCTTACGGCGGCTGTAGTTCAGAGACCCGTCCTTGACTGAGTCAGCGCCGACATGCTGAAAATCAACAAAGGGAATACCACAAAGACAATACATGAGTCTGGCAATCTGCTGAGCACTGATGAGTGCTGGACTGCTTACCTTGCCAAAAAAGAGTGTATTCAGGTCAACGGGCGACATCGCTTTCTTATGGCTTTTGTCAATGCCCGTATAAACATCGTGAAACAGATTATAAACATGTTTGGTAAGCCCTGCATACACAGCTTTGTTATATAGGGCACGGAGCATGCGCATATAAGTGGACTGAGTATTGGGGGAATAATTCCGCTGAATGAGATACATTTTAAAAACATGAAGGGAATTACGGTTGATCTCACTGAAACGGATAACATCGTGACCGAGACATTTACAGAAAGAGCGCAGTGAAATGTCATACAAATGGGCGGTTGAAAAACGACCCTCTTGCCGAAGGTCACGAATACAGGTCTGGGTAAAAGAAGAGAATGTTACTGACATAATAATGATAATAATAAAAATAATATTTAAAAAGTGAATTACAAATTTACAAATCAAAGACCAATAAAAAGAAAGTAAAAACTCATTTTAAATTTAATAACAGACGAATCACTGTTATTTTAATACAGATTATATATGTCAGTCAAAATAATAGACAAAGCCGTTCCCCGCTGATTCCCGTTGATATTCTTTTTCTTTGCATGTGAACGGCCTATTCTCCCGCAGATCTCGCAGATTCTCGCAGATTACGCAGATTACGCAGATAAACACCCAAACAACACGAACAACACTAACTGTCTTTATCTGCGAAATAATGCAGCCTGCTGCATTCATCTGCGACCTCTGCGTTATCTGCGAGAGAATAGGCCGTTCAAGTTGAGACAATAAGTCTGCGGGAGATAATGCAACTCATGCTGTTTCTCTGCGTAAATCTGCGAGATCTGCGGGAGAATTATCACACAAGCGTACTCAATCTATCTACAGAAGCACAAACAATAACCATCTGCGAGAAACCTAAAAACATAAAAGGGATGCGCTTTAGCACATCCCTCTGTTGTTATCCTGCCATCCATACCGTGCAGCTAAGTAGCGCTGTGAGCGCTGCGATTAACCATATTAAGTTGGTTATGATTTTAATTAAGTCGTTGAAATCGTGATAGCTCACTCGGCTAGTTCTGTGTTTCGTTCTGTTGCGTTCCAAGCAACCCCAGAAGACTTGAAGCGATAGCGATTACTATCTTGATTATCCATGAAATGTTTACTTTGTTCTTATCCATTGTTTGTGTTTGTTTTTAATTTGTTGTTTTGTTTAAAAGCAATGTCCCCCTGTGCGCATCAGGGGGAGCTATGTTTAAGGCTTTACGACTCCTCCGTTTGGATCACCTGTTTTGGGTGCACCCTTGATCTTGTTGTACTCTGCGTACTCCTTGACCTGCGTACCGGTTACCAATGCCTTGGTGCGTGTCTTTGAACCTGCGTCTACATGTGCTTCCGGAGAGAAGCGGATGTTGACTTTCTTGATGTTCTTGGCAGGTGTGAACTCCTTGATACTGTCTGCGCCTACACATTTCAGTGTGAGCTTGAATGAACCTAGTCCTGCGATCTTTACGATTTTTGAGTCCTGAAGTTCGGCTGTCATCACCTCTGCAAGTTCTGTGAGTACTGCTAGTACATCACTCTTTTTAACTGAGCAGTTTGCCTGAATCTTTTCTGCCATGTCATCAAGTTGAGCTATTCCGTGATAGACGGCACGAGCGTAAAACTTGTTATAGGTTTTCAGATTCTTTTTGTTTTTGTTCATGTAAATTTTGTAATTCAGCATGTTTCTTTTTCCTTTCGTTTTAAATTGTTTTTTTTACTGTTTGAGACTTGCTGAAAGCATCATATATGTGCACCTATAATGTTCCTCCTTTCATTAAGCCCAGTCACCTGATTTTCAAATGACGATGCAAAGGTACTGCGATATTTCCATGCTTGCAATGAAATACTCGTTGGCGTGTTAGCCAAAGTTGCGTTGCCCTATGTTTCACCTTATTACAGTTATCTATACACGCGCACGCACATAGGGTTTTCAAAAATACTAGCGTCTAAGTGTCTTGTCATTGATTATCAACATGCTACGTTTCAAATCTGCATTAATCAAGTGGCACCAACGTGTCATTTGTAGCGATGTCATAACGGCGAGACTTTCCCCTTGTCAGCTTAAACTTATTCCTCATCAGAATATGCCCTACACGCATGATGTTGCTGTTGTTGATGCTGATGTTACGATACTTCGTTTTCATTTTCTGCACAATCTCCGTTGCCGTGAGACGCATCGCCTTCTCTTCTTTCGCAGGACGGTGAAACATCTCAAAGAAGATGTCGTCCATGCAATCAATCTGTAGGAAATCGGCATTAGCAAGCTGAATCTGATGTTCCGCCTCGTTGTCGAAATAGGTTCTTGCTCCCGATTTTATTTCCTCAACTGCCTGAGCATACATCTGTTCATAGTTCACTGCCGTGCTTGTGTCTATGCGTTCCTTCACCCTGATACACATGTATCGTCGTGAACCGGTATAATCTATCAACGGTTGAGGGTTGTTGGTCGTGCCGATGAAAGCCGCATATCGCTTGTGCTGCTGCGTGAGGCTCTCATATAGATTTCTAAACTTCACATCAACTGCCTGCAACATATACTTCAAAAATGCTGTCTGGCGCTTTGAAATACTGTCATATTCATCTATGTTTATCAGTATGAATCGGCTCAATGCCTTCACGGCATCCTCCTTCTTCGTGAAGTCCACACGGTCTGTATAGTAGATCTGCTGTTCTTCGGGGATGATCATTCTGCAAAATGTTGACTTTCCGTCTCCCTGTTCGCCTACCAACAGCGGAACAAGTGAATTACCGTGCATGGAGTTTCTGCGCATCCACTGGCTCACCATACTGATAAACCACAGATGAAAGTTCTTCACCCAGTCCTGGTTATCCGTTTTCACCCTCTGGGCAAACTTATCAATGCGGTCCTCGCCATCCCATTTTGGCAGATAAGTTATCCAGTCTGCAATCGGGTCGTAATCTTCTGTGAATGATGATTCTATGAATCGCTTCACGTCCTTGTCCCATGCGTCAATGCCCTCAGACTTTGCGTTGATTGTTATCGTGTTAAGAACCTCTTTTGTAACGGAGTTCCACGAGAATATAAAACTGTCACGTTCCCTGTATTCGCAGTCGTTTGTAATCTCATTCTTGCGGAAAGCATATCTCACGGCAAGAAACGTGCGCAGTCTTTCCATGTCGATAGTCATCTTTGATACCGCACAGTCTGACTTTGGCGCACTCGTGTCATACACGTTGCGGAAGCAGTTGCGTACGATATAATCAAAATTACAGTATGGCGCATGTCGCATCAGTCTTTTGATGCAGAACTCCTCCGCAAGACCGTTGCGCTGACAGTTTTTTGCCAATTCCGTTACAATCTCGTCCATATCCATATCCACGGCACTATTGATGAGATTCAGAAATATTGTCTGAAACTTCGCCATAGCCATGTGCTGCTTTTCATAAAAAGGAATCACGCCCGTTTCCCTGCCTGCATTGTAGCTTGTCTTCTTCATCTGGTAGCGAATCTCACTTTTCACTCTTTTCTCAACGCCTTCATGGGGCTGCTGAAGAATCATCGGTATAGCACTGGCATTAAGAAAAACGTGCTCGTCCGTGCTTATTCTGCATACGGTTTGAGTGGTAGGCACTGTTCGCTCGCATTTGATGCCAAGTTCCGCCTCGTAAAACTTAGCACATGTGAAGTAGGCATGCTGATGAAAGAAGCAGATGTCCTGTTCTGTCTGTGGCAGCGTACCGTCTGGCAGTGTAAATGCCACTACGATTTTCAGTGACTTTGCCGATGCTCCAGTAAAACACATCAGTGTCTGCGGAAGTCCCTCTGCAAGAAACTTCAGATTGTTCAGCCAACCGTCCTCTGCCTTGAACGACAGCAAAACATAGCCCGTGTACTGTTTTCTGCACAAAGAAAACTGTATCTGTGGCAGTTCTGCCGTCTCAGCAAGCTTCATACCCGCAATATTGGGGTATGAGTTGAGGGCATATCGCAGTTTATTGCACTGCTTTTGGTATTTTTCACCCCGAATCATGACAAACAAATCATCAAGACTCGTCAATTTTTGTTTGATTTCCTGTTTTGCCTTATACAAAACATTGATTTTTGATATTTTCATTCTGTTTTTTCGTTTTTATGAGCTAAAATTCCGTTCTACGAAGCATTGCTTGCCGTTTTACGAAGCAACGTTTCTGTTGCTACGACATAAAGTTTGCGTTTCATCGATCAAACGTTTCCGTTTCTACGTAGAAACGTTTTTGTTATTTGCCATTTTACCGACAGTATGTTTTTGAAAAATAGCATCTAATACGTTGATTATCAGCAAATAGACGTTTCGACGCTTATTAATTTGTAAAACCTATGTATCGTTTTCCAGTTCCCTGAGTATGCGCCTTACCCGTGAGGGTTTGATGTAGTACTCGTATTTGCACTGGTTGCATACCTGTCGATAGGTTCCAGACTTCATGCGTTCTAACTTCTGTTTAGGAAGTTCACGCCCGCATTTCTGGCATCTGATTGTTTCGGGGAGCGTTCCCCGATTGATAAATTTGACATATTCGTTGTTGTTTTAATTGTTAATACTTATATTTGTTGCTTTTTTCCCGCAGATTCATTATTCTTTCCTTGCTCTTCCCTTTTTGTTTTATTGCTTGCTCATTTCTTGTTCTTTCCTTATTTTTTCCTTGCTCTTTCCTTATGTGTTTAACGGCCGATTCTCTCGCAGATCTCGCTGATTACGCAGATAAAAGACAGTTAGGTCAAATAGATCTGCTAAAGCAGATGTCGCAGATCTCGCTGACAAAGACAGTTACCACATTGTAGAGATACTGCCGTTCATGCTGTTTTGATGTTTGTCTGCGAAATAATGCAGCTTGCTGCATTCATCTGCGACCTCTGCGTTATCTGCGAGAGAATAACATGCAAGAGGACTCAATCTATCTGTGAGATACGCTCGTTCTTTGCTTGCTCTTTCCTTATGTGTGAACGGCCGATTCTCTCGCAGATCTCGCTGATTACGCAGATAAAACCACAAAACTACACCAATAACTAACTGTCTTTCTCTGCGAAATAATGCAGCTTGCTGCATTCCTCTTCATTATCTGCGGGAGACAATGTAGTTCATGCTGTTGGCCGTTTGTCTGCGTGAATCTGCGTTATCTGCGGGAGATACGGCTGTTTATCATGTGAGTAATCTTGCATGCGAACCTCATTTTCTCTGCGGGATATAATGCAGTTCACGTTGATACAAGAAACTTTGCGGGAGAACTTCTAGAACGGACATTCAGGCAGAGTAACTGGGTTGAAGTCAATCTCCTGAGAAGTGGCTTCATGCTTCGTCCAGTCACTATCATCCTCACTGATGGGACTATACGTCTTATCGAAGTTCTGATTGCAGCCAGCGTATCGCATGGTGTTCGTGGAATACTTCAGCGCAACAGTACCCGTCTTTCCGATCTCATTCCAACGGCATTTGATGCAGTTCCAGTACGTTACTTCCTTCAGCGGGTCCTCGTCCTTCTTGCGGTCAAGCCAGAACACGTAATCACTCTTGTTTCCGAAGTCACTGCTACCGAAGATGTCGTTGATGGTGAGCTTGGTCTTGTCGTCAAACTTGCGGGGGTGGTGCATCATGAACACGGGCACTTTGTACTGATGGGCGAACTGCACGATCTTCATCAGCAGCATCGTGTATTTCATCGTGTCCGTGATGCCAGTCTGTTCTGGTAGCTGAATCCAGTTGAAAGGGTCTATTATCAGCATGTCGCACAGTCCCTGGTAATACTCCTGCTGCGCTATGTGCAGGATGCCGTCTATGTCGTTGGTCACGTTGGCGTCAATCTCACGGATATACTCCCTACAGATGTCCTTTGCCCGCTGATAGGCTGGCTCAATCAACTTACCCTTGCTGAACTCCTTACCCGTCATCACGTTGATCATCTCAGAGTAGTGACGGGCTGTAGGATATTTTTCAGGACTGTAAACGAGGATGTGCGTGCCGTAAAGATGCACCATACTCATCATGATAAAGTTCATCATCGTTGACTTTCCACTGCCCGGAGCGGCAAAACCAAGATAAATCAGTCCGTCCTCAATCCTGAAGATATTGTTCAGCTTCGCCACGTGCAGGTCCTTTGCCTTTGGAAGTCCGTTTTCGTAAAGGTCATCAAGCTGCGACTCCACGCTGTCGAGTTCCACAAGTCCCGCAACGTTCATCTTCTTTGCGTGCTCAATGCACCATACCACGGCATCCCTGCCTTTCTCCATCAGCATCTGGTTGGCATCCTTGGCACAGTGCATGTTGTCCTCGCCCTCGTCGTCCTTCCATCTGTAAGTCCAGTCAACACTCTTCATCCGTGACTCCCCGAAGTAGGCAGCCACCTTGTTGCGTGCCTCAATACCAGGCTCATCGGTATCTCCCGCATAGATAATCGTTGCCCCACTAAAATAGTCCTTGTACTTGTCGAAACATCGCAAATCGCTCTGTGCACCATTAGGTAGACTCACCACCGCCTCATAGCCACATTCGGTGCAGGCAGCCGTGTCCATCATGCCCTCTGTGATAAGTATCTGCGAGGCACCTATGGCACTGTTGATGTTGTAGGGAATCTTCTCGCAGCCCTGTTCAAAGAAGAACTTCTTTTCTGTCTTTGAAGCCAACTTAAACTGCACGTCAACGGTGTTGCTGCCGTCGATGAACGGAAATCCGATATATTCCTCCTTTGTCGCTCCGTGCTCAATCACCCTTGTCCTGATGCCAAGTTTATGTGCGGTGTCCGTACTGATGCATCTGTATTTGAGATACTCCATCGTCTTTGTGCCGAAGTTGGGCATGAAATAATCAGCCGTTGGCAGGTTGTATTTCTTCTTGGCATACCGCTTTTCCTGTCCCTCCTTCCATGTCTTGAAATGACTTTCAAGCAGAAACACCGTTCCGCATCTGAAGCAGTGTCCCCAACCAGTATCAAGGTCAATACTCACGCAGTCGGAGTTGGGCTTGTTGCCCTCGTGACTGCTGCATTCAGGACACTTGCATCTTATCTTTCCGCTCGTCTTTGCGCTTGTGGACCGTGATATCTGTAAATCCGCCTTTGCTACAACCTTGTGACCGTAGCCGTCATCATACGTCTGTCCCATGTTATTGCATATTATGAATTCGGCGGTACTCGTCGTAATAGTCAGACCGTGCAGCCATTTCAGGGTCCATCCTGAAATCACCAACTGGAATGAATTCAAGTTTTATCCAGCTCCATATCGTGTTTGGATCCATCTGCCGTGGAGCATCAGGCGGTATAATCTGGTGGTGTGAATCATATCGTCTGCCATTTTCCTTGTAGTCGTAATAATCGTCCTCGCAGCATTCCATGGCGGTCTTCCTTACCATTTCGTCGTATTTATATTGCTTGTAGTATTCATCAAACGCCTCTCTTGTCTTGCGTCCCTGTTGGAGCAGATTACAGAAATACCACCTTGCGTTTTCGTCCGTGTCAAAGGTCTTGCCCTTTGCCTTACACTGCATGCCGAACCACTCCATACAGGCATCGGCAACAGTCCTGTCGGTAAGGTCCAGAGCCGTAACTCCAGAAATGGACTTCACCCAGTCGGCGTCAGCAAATGATTTTTTGATAGAATCAGAAGAAGAACCAACGTTTGCGTTTACGACATCGCTTTTAATATTCGTAGTCGTAGACGAAGAATATCTTTTATCTTTATCTATATTTTCTTTATCTCTATTTCTATCTTTATGTTCTATATAGTGGGAGTACTGATTTTCAGTGAGTTGCGGAGTTATTTTTGCAACTTTTTTTGAAAATGTTGCAACTTTGTTGGAACTTTTTTGATTTTTCTTGCAACTTTCATTGTCTTTCTTTGTGCTTTTCCACCCTCCAACACACTCCTTTATCTCATCATCAGAAGGGTGTTCTGGCAAACCGAGCGTAGTACGCAGATAAGGACTGTAAAAAATGTCAGTGTCTTTTGGACTGCAAAACAATCCATAGTTATTGATTATCTCAAGCAGAAACTTCTTATTCTTTCCCATTGCTCTGGCAAGACTCGGAATGCTGATATAACTTCCCAGTCCATTCCTGCGGTCAACAAGATACTCAAAGATGAACATGATCGCTCCACGTCCTTCAAGTCTATGATTGATGTCTAATTTCTGCATTTCCTCACTATTAAGGAAATTTGATGATAGCATATAGTATTTCATGATTCTTGTTAATGTTTAGCTGGATAATTTTCTATTCTCATTCTTCTGTTCTTTTCATCACGTTTAATAGAAACGTGAATCCAGAAGATACCACATCTGTTGTATTCAAAAAGTAGTTGATCGTAAACGCAGTGAGCAACAATAAAGTCAAAATATTTACGAGCCAGATCTTTATCACAGCACCTGATGTCGGCAGCTTCACCAAACTGATGTTGGGAGTTACCAACTCCTCCTACACGCTGATTGAGCAAAGGGCAGCGGAAACCGCTATTGATTCTTATTACGCCGAAATGTTGACGCATAGGTTCTAGGATTTTTTCACACAGATACTTTAAGTTTTCAATCTCTGTTTCGCTAGGCATGTTGTCAATATGATGATTGATAGCAGTCTCAGAATAAATCATTTCATTAAGGGAGAAGTGCGAAGAAAGCATCTTCTTTTGAGTTTTTTTTAAAATCATAATCGTTAAAAAAAAAGGACAAAGCTACCGCTAGAGTGATTGTTCATCATCCTTTAAATAGTGGCTAATAACTAAGTCGTTGTTATATGTTTATTGGTTGCTTTTTATGTAATCATATTAAGATTTACATTATTTGCCCCTGCTTGTTGAAGCAGGGGCAAACATAATCTAATGTAAGTTATTTTTCTAATCATAATCATACAGTTTTAATAGCTTGATTGCTTATACAAATTTACGAAATGTGCAAGCGTTTTTGGGTGTTTTGTCGAAAACTTGCAAAAAACTAGTATGTTTTTGAAATTGTTTAACAATCGAAACACTTTTTAAAAGATTTGTACAAGATACTTGTAGACTCTTTCTTTTTTCTTTTTCTCATGTGTGCCATGCTGTCATAGGGATTATGAGGTAGTTTTTCACCTAATAAATCAAATATCAGACTACATGTTTCCTTGAAATTAAGCATGTGAAGATTCTCGCCTTCAATTAGTTTGTTTGCATAAAGTGCATAGCATATTTCAATAAGTTCAGACTTAGTTCCGTTCCAATAGTATTTTGGGTTATTCATTATGATAAATCATTTTTTTATTGTTAATAATATTGTTTGTTTACCAAAGCAAAACTGGTATCAGGCTTGTGTTCATGTTAAGGGACATGAATATAGTAATTCATGGACTCACCCCGTCTAATCACATAGTGTTCTGACACGGCATTTTGTATGGTATGAGATCGCACACGTTGCCACATCAAACTTATTGAGTCGTTCACACATGAGGCAGGCATACTGGTTCCCATACAGAATATATTCTTCTGTATCACAAAGGTATAAATATATATTTACATATCAAAATATCAAACAATATATATCCAATAAATATTTATTTTTTTTGTATGTATTAATCACGCAAACCTACATTAAACAGACTAACTTTGTGATACTTTAACACTTTTAGCCACTTTACTATCTTTGTTTGCTCATTAGCGAAAATATAATACATACCATATAGTTACTATATGGTATATTTTTCTTGTTTGCTTGCTCTTCCACATATTCTAAACTGTAATATAATCTGCTGTTCTCCCGCAGATTACGCAGATAAAGTTAGAATAAATGAATCATATTATTTTTTGCATGTGTGAACGGCCGATTCTCCCGCAGATCTCGCAGATTTACGCAGACAAAAGACAGGTTGGGCAAATGGATCTGCTAAAGCAGATGCCGCAGATCTCGCTGACAAAGACAGATACGATACTGGGTAGATACTGTCTTTCATGTTGTTTGCTCCTTCTCTCCTTGCTCTTACGTTACTCTTCCCTTTTTGTTTTATGCTTCTTTCCTAGTTCTTTCCGTTCTTTTTGCTTGCTCTTTCCTTATGTGTTCAAACGGCCGTTCACGCGTTTCTCGCGGAAATAAAATGCAGAAACGAAGGAAAGTTTTCGCTAAGTCATGCGCAGAGGAAGCTTGTTTATTTTGCCATGGCGAGAAAACTTCTTCAGAGAAGAAATTTCGTGCCAGTGAATACAGAGTCAAGTTTACTTGAACTATGTTGAGTGCAGCCGAAATTCTTTATCAAAAAATTCGCTTGCATTATTCGCTTGAGTTTCAAAAAACGCCTACAGGAAACGCACCTAAAGGTGCCAAGAAAAACTACAAGAAATTCCTTTGAGAAATTCTATTGAGTAATACTCCTTAATGAGCTTTCTTTGCAGATAACTTAACGGGAACTTTTCTGCTGGCTTTTCCTGACACCTTTAGGTGTGTTTCATGCCAGCTTTCCGAAAATACGTGAGCAATAGAGACCGTTTTTCCTTGGTTTCTGAATTTTATTTCCGCGAGAAACGCGTGAACGGCCGTTATTGTTGTTTCCATTAATTTATTATATTATTTTTCCTTTGTATGTGTAAACGGCCGATTCTCTCGCAGATCTCGCAGATTTACGCAGACAAACCAAAAACTACACTAACTGTCTTTCTCTGCGAAATAATGCAGCTTGCTGCATTCCTCTGCGCTATCTGCGAGAGACAATGCCGTTTAAGTTGAAGCAATAAATCTGCGGGGAAATGTAGTTAAAGCTGTTGGCCATTTGTCTGCGTAAATCTGCGAGATCTGCGGGAGATAATGCCGTTCACATATACAAAGAACGAGCAATAAAACAAAAAGGAAAAAATAAAAGGAAAAATAAGGGAATCTGCGGGCTCTTAAAAAAAAAGAGCCCCCACACTCGCGTGTGAAGGCTCTCCAATACATCCCCACTAGGATGTACTCTTCTTAGACTAAATGGCCTTCGAAGAAAATGAATAGAACTAACTATCCATTAATTATTTATAGTGATAATTGTTTAGACGTCCTTCGATTCTCACGAACCTACTCTTCACATGAACGAGTCACCAGGGACATCGTAGAATTGAGTTTTCTTTTTGATCCAATGCGATTAAGCATTGTTATTATATTTTATTTAGAAGTTTAAACATCATGCTTTTTTCGTAACTGCTGTTTGCTCTATATATCAGAGACAATAGTTCCAGATTGATATTCACCATTTTTTCGCCAACCGTATAGCGGTAGAAGCGTGGATAACATTTAGCCTTTTCTATTGTTAAACTCAATAACTTCATTGTATCACGATAGATCGGTAAGTCATAAGATAATGCCATGGCTACTCTTTTTTAATATTTGCGACCGCCACAGGCGGTATTTAAGATGCTCTATACACATAATATATATTTTTAAAATAGATAAATTATTAAATAGATAAATAGTTAAAAAGCAAGAACTGCACGCACATAGTAGTCCGTACCGTCCTTACTGCGGTAGTCCAAGGCGACGCCCGAACTGTAGAAGTGAACGCGCGGAGCGTTGCCAGGAGACCACTCCGACGCAGACCAATAATAGCTTGAAGTTAATGCTTGCCCACCAACAGCTGCGTTTATAGCTGCATTTACATTCGTGGTTGCTGTACCAGTACTATAAACGTTACCATAACTAGACGAACTTGCCTGCATACTGGTCAAGTCTACCTTACCAAGATTAGCACAAACATCCCACCATTGACCTATACTTGGAAGATACCAACCACTATTTTTAAAACCAGATACATCCACATTATAATTATTAGCTGCCTTCCATGCGGGATAGCTGCTATTACTTTTATTGTAACCTTTCGTAAAGGTGCCATAATAACCTGCAGTTATATCATTATAATAACCGGCAAAGGTTGTAACTTTGGTTAATCCTGCATCAACTCCATAAGGACCCCAAGAAGTTCCTGTACTCGCATCTTTTAGAGCTAGTGCATAGCCATGGGTATAACCTTTACTGTATTCGGCTGAGCTTAACTGATTAGAGAACACGATACCAACTACTGTTGTACCAGCAGGTGGTGTACCTGACGTACCTGTTGTGCCATCACTATAGAGATAAGTACCAGGAGTAGCTGTACCTGTTACTGCATTAGCACGAGTACCTTGACTTTGATAAGTAACCCTTGCATCATTAGCACCACTGCCAAAGATTGCAATATTGCATTGATAATTAAAATTTCTATTTACATTGAAGTTGGTATAATCCAAAACAGGACTTGTTGCATTTGTTACTCCTCCAAGATATACTCTATATGTAGATGTCCATCCAGCATTATATCCTGTTCCTCCTGCAGTTATCAGTAAATATGAAGAACCGCTCGGTGCATTAGCTGCAGTTCTTAATTCTGCTGTATTGGAAGCAGAAGCTGTGCCAGCTAGATTCTCATAGATATAATATGGTCCTGCATTGACTACAGTACCCGCATAAACAGGAGTTGCAACTGCACTAAAATTCAATCCTGCAAATCCAGTTGTTGGATTTGATGTATTCCCTGACGCTATATAGCATTCATTGGGTACATTGCAAAGCTGATAACTGGTTATTGCAATATCACTTGAAGGGGTTATTGTAAATGTATACTTACTATATAATCGGCTTAAAATAACGGTCTGAGTATTTGTTCCGCTACTCAGCGTTACACCAGGAATCGTACCATATAATATTTCATTGCTCTTTGCTCCAAGTGCATCCGCTGATGCCAAGGCTGGAGTAACCTTTGCCTGAAGTTCTGTAAGTGTACTGATACCGTCAAAATAGGAACTGCTGCCAGTGTTGGCGATGGCACAGACTGTACAACCGTTGCTTACTCTGGCAGAAACGGATACGGCTGTAGGATTGCTTGATGCATACGCACTACCTACTAAATGCCCCTGTGCATCAAAGACAAGTACATTCACATTTTCTATGGCGTCACTGATTGCACGCGTGACTGTCGTAGGATCCTGCTGCGCTATCTTTACTGTCAGCGTAGCAGCATCCTTGTTTTCATCAAGCATGTCGTCCATCGTGTTACAAGAAGATACGAATGCCAATGTAAATAATATATATAGTAAATATGATATTCTTCTAATCATAATTGTATCATGCATAATCTAAAATTTACGGTATTACAACATGCTGTAAGTACTCACTCCAAGGCATAACATTTAAAATCAGCTGCTTGCTGCTGCAGTCAACGATGATAACCTTATCGTCACCCGAATTCAGAGTTACCCTGTTGCCATAACTGTCACGGTTGGTACTCCAGATAAGCTGCGTCATTGAAGAGCGGGACTTGCCTGAGCCGTCAGGATTACTGAACACGGATACTGTCACGTATTCATTCTGCATTGTTGGAAAAGTATTGATGCTACTTGTCACCAGTTGATTAGATGTATCAAAGACTGCTGACGGGGAGTATTCTATTGAATCTCCAGTTATCTGTCCTGCAAAGGTCATGGTACTGCGGAATCCTGACAGGACGACCTTATAATCCCTGTCTCCGAAAAATTCCTTGAGCTGCCTGATAACGACATGAACCGTTGCTGGTTTCTTCTTCATCACAATATTACCATATACTGCACTCATACCTGCTGACTGAGAGCTGATGGCATAAGTGCCATAATATAGTGAAGACGGAAGTATATATTCTCCCGTGATAGGATCGCGCTTTACGCTTACAGATATGGAATTCATGTCTGATCCTACTGCGGGAGTGAATATCTGAGCACTGTCTTTATCCGAACTGCCTATGGCCACTAAAGACGCATTTCCATTTCTGCCGTCATAGCTTATCTTATAGCTGCTGTCTGGATCCGACGTGACGATACGGTCAAACTTACCGTCTATGAAGAGATATGCCATCATGTTACCTTTCACTTTTGCTGTCAAGGCATTGCCAACACTGTCCGTCTGCGACACAATGACAGAGCATTGGACGCAGTCGGAATAGTCATCGTTGATGCACGAGGCAAGCAGCGACAACAGTGGAAGCAACAGTAGATGATGGTAATATCTTAACTTCATAATACGATTTCGTTTTATTGTATTCTATATCTTTACTTAACAGTTACGTCCTGAACATAATCAGTCCAGTCCTTCACATTCATTGTGATTGTTGCCTCAGAAGGAGTAATGTCCTTTCCAGGATCGTCCATACCCTTGCCACTGATTGTGATGATTACTTCATAGCTTGTACTTTTTACAATCTTTGAGTCGTTTTCATCATTTGCAGGACGGTCTGTTCCATTCTTTGTGATAGTTGTATTAGTCTGCAATTTGTTTATTGTGATTGGATAATAAACAACTTCAGGATCGCCGTCTTTGGGTTTAAACTCTCCTTTGATTACTAGCTTTGTAGGAGTAGCTGCGCTTGTGTTAGGGAATGTATAGAACGTATAGACAGTAGGAGAAGTCTCATTATAGCTTGAAATAGGACCTGAACTCAGATAATAGTAATCTGTAGGACTTGCAACTGCATAAGTACCTGCTTTATCAGTATTCTCACCAGTCTGTGGAGAAGAACCAGTACCGCCGAATGTGCTGACAGTGTTGGCATTATAAAGGAATACTTCCTTCGGAGTAAATGTAGCATCTACATAACCCGTTCCGGTAAAGTTGGTTTTGATGGAATTCAACTTTATCCTTCCTACAAGGTTGTACATGTCAACTATTGGACTTGCCTTGGAATCAGTGCCGAAAGTAAGGGTTGCATTACCATACTTTGGAAGCGTTTTCTCGTCCTGACTATTTGCAGTCTTAACAGAGCTTGCTGTACTAGCCAAGTCTGTAGTCACTGCTTCCAGGTTGGTCTTATTTACAATGCTCGTAAATGTAGAAGTAGAACCAGGATTAGCAACTACACTAACTTGAGTAGCCTGTGTCGTGGTACTGATAGTAGGAGTTGCAGAAGTGCTTGTTAAAAAGCTCTGTACGGTTCCTACTATGGCACCGGAAGCATCAAAGGCTGCAGCCTGACCTTCTTTGATATACTTTTCATTATCAGAAGGGGTTGAACGGGTCATAGACTTTCCGTTAAGTTGCAAGTTGACAACTGCTGGATTACCTTTGGTTATAGTTCCTTCTTCCGTGTCGGAAGAAGAGCAGGATGTCATCAATAATACTGATAACACTGCTGATAAAAGCAAATAATTTTTATTCATAATCTAATTCTTTTAATTGTATTCTTAATTCTATGTATTTGTTATTTAATGAATTACAATCGAATTGTATCGTTAAACCTTAGAAAACTAAAAGTGTTCCGCAGTTGTGGCATTTGTATAACCATCTACACTGGTGGTAACGGTCACATTGGTCGCTGTCAGTTCATCAGATACGCTGTTAACGCCTGTTCCAGATATGGTTACAGCAAGACCGTATGTGGTGTTGCTCAGAATCTTTGAGTCACCAGTTCCACCTGTAACAGTGGAAATAATGTTGCCTGTGGCTGAACTGTTTACCGTGATTGGATAATATGTTGTATATGTCGTGCCACTCTTTGTGGTAAACGTTCCCTTGATAACCAACTTGGTCGGTACCGTTGTACTGCTGTTGGGAAAGACATAGAAGTAATAGGGACTGCTACTACTGAATGAACTGATAGTTCCACTGCCCAGATAGGCTGTGTTTGCATTTGCTGGGATGTTCTCACCACTCACGCTACCGCTGACAGACTTCGTATTCCAGTTGGTCAGAGAGTTGCTGGCATTATACATGAATATCTCCGTAGGAGCAAAAGTACAACCTGTATATGAACCAGTGAAGTTGTAGGTTATATTTGTCAGGGCAACGCGTGCAACCATACGGTTCAGGGTTACTGTAGGATTCAGAGTTGTACCTGAGCCCCAGTTTAAAGTCTTCACATCAGACATCATCGGCAGCGACTTCATGCTCTGCGAGTTGAATGAAGTAACGCCGGTCTTAGTCTTACCGTCTACAGAGGAAGTATAGCCTAAGTCCTGGGCTACTGTATAGAAGTCACTTACTGTGTACTTTCCTACAAATGCACCGGTAGGCACATTGGCAAAGACAAGCATCTTGACTGCGTCTGTACGGGTGGGGACTTTTTCATCTCCTTTGTAATCATACTCATAAAGCGTCACAAGTTTGTCATTGGTGTTAAACAGTCCCACGCATATATGATTCAGAGTTCCCTCGTTGGCGCCGACTGTTCCACCCTTGTCCGTAGGCAGAACACCAGTGGACCGCGTTGCGGATTTGGCACCTGAACTTACAATGCCTGTTGAGAGCGATATATTGACGGAGGCATGCTCAGGAGTGCCGTTCTCCGGTACGACGGTATTGTCCGACGCACAGGAGAATAGAAGCATACATGCCGCCAATAGTGATGATATGTATAATGTATGTTTCATAAGGCTTTATTTACTATATTAATTATCAATCGTTTTATTTACTTTGTTGATTATGCTTTATTTAATCTTCATCAGCTCGCTCAGGGCTCTGTCTGCCTGAGTAACTCCGGCTGCCTTTGCCATCTTCAGGTAAACCTCTGCCTTATCACGATTGCCCTCGCTAAGATAAAGGAGGCCCATATTGCAGTAGGCTCTTGGATCTGTCTCCCAACGCTTAAGATACTTATGCGCAAGCGTTACATCGTTACGTGTCAGGGCTACACCGGCTGCATTGATATTAGCTTCGGCATTATCTGGGAAAAGACGAGCTGTCAAATCCAATATATCATTGTACTCGCGAGAGCCCTTCTTGTAGAATCCTGCTGTGGCATAGAGTTCACCCAGCGTCATTGTTGCAGGGTTGGAACCAAGATGCTGCATGGCTGAATTGCTGTCGAAGCCGTCGTGACGGAAAGTAAGCGTATATTTGATGCGATAGACCTTAGGGAAGATGAAGCGGTTCATATAAGCATACGGCATACCCAGTCCTAAATTCTCAATCTCACGCTCACGACCGTTGACTACGTCGATATTCTTAATGATATCTACAACAGCATCGCGAAGGTTCATGCCGCTACCTGCTACAAGTGAAGAGATACTATCCCAGTCCTCTGCAAGCCAGCTTACGTTAAGGTCGTTACGGTTGGTGAGCTTCTGCTTCATCAGGAACTTCTTCAAATCAAGAGAACGCTCCATTGCCTCACTCTCGTTACGGCGATAGTTGCCGATAGGAGCACCAAAGCCATTGATACGAAGACCAACAAGGCTTGTGCCGTAACGCTGAAGTTCGCTTTTCACATCAGAGGCAATAGTATTGAACACGGTGTGGTTGAATCTGCTGCCACTGAGTTTGGCGAGTGCCTTGTTACCGAAGATCGAAATCTCTCCGCTGCGGTGGAACTTATCTATATCTGAGCCCTGTGGCTGAAGGAACTGTACATAGTCCATCAGATTATAATAGTGAACATTGGGATCGGGATTGTCGTTACTCATGTCATGGAGGTAGATGTTCTTCAGCACAAGGTCCTCGTAGACATGACCTTTCCTGCCCTGACAGTTAAGTTCCTCACTCTCTACATACATGCGGCAGTCCTGCATCCAGTCCTTATAAGGAACGGTGGTGTCGTAGATGAAGTAGCGCTTGGCGGCATGACTGTCCTTGACAACGATGGGGATATTACGGCGGACCTCTGAAAGGACCTCTGTACGGTGAGCATCGCGCTCTCGCTCACGACCGTTGATGACCACTGAGGAAAGCACGGAAACCGCACTGTCTGTCTTTAGGACAGGAGTAAATGTCAGTGCCTCGCAGCTTCCCACAACGCTGCTGTCATAGCTTACCTTCATGCGCACACGGAGAAGGTCTCCCTGACGGGTAAAGTTCTCTGAATTGACGTAGATCTGACCGCCGTAGACAGTCTGGGCGGATGCTGCGGGTGCTACTCCGCAGAAGGCAAGAAGAAAGAATGCAGATTGTAATAGTTTCATTTCTCTATAAATATTATTTCATTGTTATTATCTTATTATGTACACCAAAGACACCGAAAGTCCTACAGGACCGAAGTAGTCACTGCTCCTTGTATATTCATGGTAGCCGTAACGTCCTTCCCGGTAATGGCGGTAGCGCAAGTGCAGGTAGCCGGCAGACAAGGAAGTATCTATGCCCCAATGAGGTGAAAGAATCCTATGCCAGCCGAAAGTGAGTCCCGCACCGTTGAAGTTGCCTTCAGCACGGTGATGGGAAAGATGAAAAAAGGGAATGCGGCTTAAGTTGAAGCCTCCGTGAATGCCGAAAACTCCTATGTAAGGACCGTTGAAAGCCTTGCGGAACCAGTGACGGGCTTCGTACTGGACTGACCAGTTCTTCCATTTACGGTTCTCATTATATGATATAGGGCAATAGGTAGAAGAAACATTCAGGGTAAGGGTGCTGTCAAGGCGCACCTCGGTACCGAGCGAAGGCACGGCTATGGCATCGTAGACCAGATTGGACTTCAGGGCGACATATTGCGCTTGAAGGCGCAATGACGAAAGGGATACCAATAAAACCAAAAATGACTTTAATATAATATCACTTATTCTAAAATTCGTACTATGAAATTTTAATTTACTCATCCAATTTATCTATTCTATTATTACACGTTCCGTTACTTTGTAAGTAACAGAAAGGATTGGGGAATAATGTTGGATAAGAATAGACAAAAAGGGAACTAACCAGCGGATAGGTGCTACCGTTGGATAACAATATGTACATCGAATTATGTTTAAAATGTGTTTATATCAAACGCATTAAGATTACATATGTCCCGTTGGTTATGTTTTTTATTGGTTTTTATTATTTTTTAGTTAATAAATGCAAATTAGTATATAACTTAATAAATTAATAACTACATTTGCCCAACAATTAGTTGTATCTGTTACTTACAAAGTAACGGCTACATTTTTTATTTACTTTCGATATTTATTGATATCTTTTTAAAAGGCTAATCATTGATACTTATCTTACATTCAGACATTTGCAGACTTTGCTGTTTGCCTTTCCTATTTCTTCTGCATCAAAACCTTTTAAGTATATCTGTGTGGTCCTGATGTCGGAATGGCCGAGGGCGGAACTGATTACCTCCACTGGCACATGATGGCGGAGCGCATTCGTAGCCCAGGAATGACGGAAGGTGTAGGAAGAAATGCAAACCTTAACGCCAAAGGCTTTTGCAAGACGTTTAAGACCGGCATTGAAATTGCGAAGCAATGACTGATAGCGTTTGTAGCCGATCTCCGTGCTGAGGTCTAAATCTGATATAGGGAGAAGCTTGATGAGGTTGCGAACATTTCTATTTACGGGAATGTTGACACAGCTCCCTGTCTTCTGGCGGTTGTATTTCAACACACCGTCCATAACCGAATGAATGCCAAGATGCTGCAAATCAACAAACGGCATTCCACAAAGTCGGTACATGGCTGCTGCCATTAACTGAACCCGTTTCAGAGCTAGGCTTTTCACCTCACCAGTCAAGATCTCCTTCAAATTAGATTCGTCGAGTGCCTTCTTGTGGTTTCTGTCTATGCCCGTGAACACATCATGGAACAGGTTGAACACAAATCGGGCAAGACCAGCCATCACCGCCTTGTTGTAGATGGCACGGAGCATACGCATGTAAGTAGAAATGGTGTTGAAGGAATGGGAAGTACGAATAAGGTATTTCTCATAGAGTTTCAGGGCTTGGGTAGTGATGTCCCCGAAGCGGATGGTGTCACGTCCGAGATACTCACTGAAAGAGTGAGCGGCACAACCATAAAGGTGGGCAGTAGAAAAGCTCCCGCAACTTTTTTGTTTGTTAATACATGTCTGTGTAAAAGAAGAGAATGTTACTTTCATAAAATAATAATGATTTAAAAAGTGAATTACAAATATACAAATCAAAAACTAATAAAAAGAAAGTACAATCTTATTTTAAATTTAATAACACACGAATCTTTATTATTTAAATACGGATTATATATATTGTTCAAAATAATAGACAGAACGATTCCCCACTAATACTCCTTACTGTATATATTTGCAGTATCTGCTAAAGCAGAGGACGCAGAGAAAGACAGATACCACATAGTGGAGACAATGCTGTTCACGTTGTTTGCTGTTTATCTGCGCAAATAGGAACTGAGCCTAAACTTTTAAATTAAACTTTAGACCAAAGCTGTATAATAATTTATATACAGCAATAAGAAAAAAAAGTCCTCAGTAATAATACTGAGGACTTTGCAGAAGGAGAGGGATAATGATCCCTTACCCTCGTATGCCTTTTATTTATATAATAACCAGCTCATGAGGTTCTATAAAGCGTAATGGTTATCGATTTGAATTGTAAACCATATGGGCCTTCACTCTCAAAATATCCACTTGTAGGAAACTGAGAGCAGAAGTCATTGCAGGTATCATCATCGAGATGTGAATCCAGTTCCATACGTATCACTTGGTTCTGTTTATCGAAACTCAGCTCCTAGATGCTACATCGGGCACAGGAATCCTCTGTCGTGCTGACTCCATCCATCAACTGCAAAATATCAAAGTACTCTTTCCGAAAATCATATACCGAAGATCAATAATAATATAAGCGCGATAAGTGCTAGTCCGCCCTGTTTAGGGAATATTTTCGGGTTAGAACTAACGGCTCCGTAAGCAGCTACGATTATGATATAGTTCAGTAGAAGGACTATCGTTCCTTTAGAGTGCATGATAAACAAGGCAATTAATAGCATCACGGCAATAAGAAGGTTGTACACTCCCTGATTTTTCAGAAGTACATTCACATTCTTACCCTCCAAAACCTCCTTGGTCATACCGAAGGTCTCGGAAGTTTTCCTTGATGTTGTAGCAATAGTTTCGAGATAGAAAATATACACGAACTCTATGACCACAAGCACCACAAAAATGTCAGTTAGAATATTCATAAGGCGAAGATACAAAATATTTTCGGAATGCCAATCATTTCTATATAATAAGTTGAATATGAGGTCTATTTAAATTAAAGAAACTACTTATTGATACAACATGTATATCAGTAGGCACAGAGTCGCCCGAACTTAGCCATAATAATTTACATACAGCAATAAATAAAAAAAAGTCCTCAGTAATAATACTGAGGACTTTGCGGAGAGAGAGGGATTCGAACCCCCGGTACCTCTCGGTACGGCAGTTTTCAAGACTGCTGTAATCGACCGCTCTACCATCTCTCCATTGATGATGTTAGCTTGGTTTCTTAAAGCGAGTGCAAAAGTAATGGATATTTTTTAATCCTCCAAATATTTCTGAAACTTTTTTCAAAAAAAATCGCTTTTCTTTAAAAATAATTGCCGTTTTATTGCCTTTCAAGACGTTTTCTAGCGCAGTACCATTGTCTCCAATTTAACAGCCATCGGGAAAAGAACCTTGTTTTCAATCGCCACATGTTCATCCAATGCCTGACGAAATTCTCGCAATAATTGCATTGCTTCTACATAATAATCATCAGAAGAATCTGGAGCAGTGTAGTTATTAGTCAAATCGGCTATGCGATTATGACGTGATATTTCCTCGTCATGATCAGCCATCATTGCATTTATTGGACTCTGAACACTTCCGCAATGAAACGGCGGAACTGTGTGACCTTGCGCATAAGCCTCGTACATCTCTAAAACATAAAGATAGAGAATGTTATCCTCCTTACTGCAATGCACATCAAGATCATAAAGAGAATTACGGAAATGATCTGTTACCTTTAGAAGATTTGGAGCGTCTGCCTTGTGGATTTCTGCCACAGCTATTAATTTATTAAGCACCTTTGGGCCTTTTTCTCGTATCCCACGATGATGAACTTTCTGAATGTAATCAACCAATAAATCGATATCCCATTGCTCAAAAGAATAAATAGTATTCATATTTTCTACGTCTTATTATTGTCGGCAAAGGTAGAAGAAAATGATTATATAATAAGGTAACATTTGTGACCTCTATGTGGTTAATATTAGTTAAGACGTGTTTTATAACATAGTTTTAGCAATTTAACGATTAAAAATTTTACTGAATCAGGAAAAGTTCGTATTTTTGGAGAAACGGAGGTAAATATTATGAAAAGAATAACAGCTGATAATTTCGAAGAGCTATACGTTGACAAAATTGAGTTGGCGGAAATAGACAAATTTGTATGCTGTGAAATGTCAAGACAGATACACAGATACATAAAAGGCATGTCGGGTTCAAAAAATATTATGATGAGATTTGAGGAATCGCTGTCGAAACTAAGTGTTCCTGAAAAAGAAAAAGCCATTGCTAAATACATAGACCTAAACAGAAAAGCTATTAGTGGACTTGATTGGAAAATGGTGATTGTGAGGGCTGCAGCTAACTACTCTGACACATACAGTTACTGGCATAGAATGATAAGCAATCCTAGAAAAACAGTAGCATATATACAGCGAATAAAAAGAAAATACATCAAGTTTCATAGTGTGTTTGAAGAAAACGGAAAGTTTGGCATTAAAGATCATGAAGGAAAAATCCTCATACACCCACTTTATGATTTTCTGAGGACACCATACGTATATGTTGATGATTTATGTATGATGCCTGTTATCGCAAAGAAGAACGGAAAAATGGGACTTATACTACCTGACGGAAAAGACACCGTGATTGCTGAGTTTATTTATGACGATATGCAACTAAGGTGTGAGCCACCTTATTTTGAAGGTATACAAGGTAAGAAACATATACTTATAGACAGATACGGAGCTAAACAAGCATAAAAAAAAGGATGTAGTGAAAACTACATCCTTCTGTTTTTTTTGAGCCTCTTGTCGGATTCGAACCAACGACCCCGAGATTACAAATCACGTGCTCTGGCCAACTGAGCTAAAGAGGCGGGTGGGCAAGCGATCCTTATCGCGACGCTACAACCAAGTACCCTTGCTACGTTCCCGTCCTGGGGGATTCCAAGGGAGCTGACCGTAAGGGACTTGCCCATGTTGCTTTTGTTAAGCGGGTGCAAAAGTAAACGTTTTTTTTGAATGGCAAAAAAAATACATAAACTATTTTACGATTTTAACATCTATTAAAAATCTACTATCGTTATTCCAGCACCGCCAAACTGCACATGCTCATCTGCATAATGAGTGACATTAGGAATCCCTGCAAGATATTGCCTTATAAGACTACGAAGGATTCCGTTACCTTTTCCATGCAAGATACGTACTCTACTCATGCCCACAAGTATTGCATCATCTATGAAATACTGAACTGCATTAAGAGCCTCATCGCCACGCATTCCCCTGACATCCAAATCCTGATGAAAGTTTTTCTTATGATCATCTATCGTGTCACGGGTAGCACGGCTTACCTGATATGCGTTATCAGCTGCCTCATCGTTCTCTTTATTCCCTACTCCACTTGCAGCTTCCAAACGGTCAAGGCGCATCTTTGAGCGCATACCGCCAAATATAACCGTACACATTTTTCCATCAATAGACTCTATTGTCCCCGTTGAAGACAATCCTTTTATACGTACCGTTGAGCCAATTCCTATCGTTCCATTTGAACTATCGGCGATAGACATATTTATATCGATTGGGCTATCAGAAACAGGTTGAATGCTTTTTTTATCAGCTTTCTCTTTCTTACGCTGTTCCTTGCGCTGACGACGCTGCTCGATCTGCTTCATTTTCTTTTCGAAATCATCATCAGAAATAATTCCATGAGACTGTTTACCAGTAACTGTTTTTCCTGAACTCACAGCAGTTTCAAAGTCACGCAGTTCCTCACGAATCTTACGAGTAGCCTCTTTTTCTGCTTGATTTTGTTTGATTTCACGAATTGCGTTTTCAATACGTTTGTTACTTTCCTTCAACAGTTCTTCAGCTTCAGCCTTTGCCTTTGCTACAATATCACGTCTCTGGCTTTGCAGTTCCGCAATTTCCTGTTCATATTTAGAGATGGTCTTCTCTACATCTTTTTCACGTTGATGGATAGATTGTCGCTTGGCTTCCCAATAACGCTTATCACGAACAATATCCTGTAAATACTTATCACTCTGTATATAGTCGTTTCCAACTATCTCAGAAGCTTCTGCGATCACATCTTCAGGGAGTCCTATCTTACGTGCTATTTCAATGGCGAAACTACTACCCGGTCTTCCTATAGCAAGTTGGAAGAGCGCACGCATCTCATGGCGATCATATAGCATTGCACCATTGACAACTCCAGGATGAGAATCAGCAAAATGCTTAAGATTCTGATAATGGGTGGTGATTACAGCCCATGCGCCCTTTGAGCAAAACTTATCCAAAACACTCTCAGCAATGGCACCACCAATCTGAGGTTCGGTACCTGTACCAAATTCGTCAATAAGGATAAGGGTGCGATCTGAAGCCTGTTTCATCATACTCTTCATATTCAGCAGATGAGAAGAATATGTAGATAAATCGTTTTCAAGACTCTGCTCATCTCCAATATCCATCATCATGTCATCGAAGATTCCACAAGTGGAACGATAACTTACAGGAATTGGCAGACCACACTGCAACATATACTGCAACAGTCCTACTGTTTTAAGACAGACAGACTTACCACCAGCATTAGGACCAGAAATAATAAGGATATGCTTATCAGAAGTAAGAGTTATACCCAACGATACAATTTTACCACCATTAGCAGATAAACGCTTTTCTAATAAAGGATGTCTAGCCTCTATCCAATCCATATATGGTGACGACTTAACTTCAGGAGAAATGGCATGAAGACTCTTTCCCAACTCAACTTTGGCATTTATGAAATCCATTATGCCGAGGAAATTAAACGAGTCTAGGATTTCTCTAACATTTGGTCGCACATGATCGGTTATAACGATGAGTATTCTTATAACTTCTTGACGCTCTTCAGCTTCTAATTCGCGAATTTTATTATTTGCCTCAACAACCTCAGCCGGTTCTACAAAGACAGTTCTACCGGTAGCACTTTCATCATGCACAATACCGTTTATACGTCGTTTCAATCCAGGAGCAACAGGTATCACAAGTCTACCGTCACGCATTGTTGGAGTTACATCCTTATCAACAACACCTTCGGCCTGTGCAGAACGTAAAATTCCATACAAAGTACGAGAAACAGAACCTTCAGCCCTAGCAAGTTCACGACGAAGTCTAAGTAATTCAGGAGAAGCATTGTCACGCATGTGTCCAAACTTATCTATAACTTGATCTATACGCTGAATAAGATTAGGAAACGTAGCGATGCCATCCGACAAAAGAAACAAAGCCTTTCCTGGGGCATTCTCAATTTCATCAGGGTGCAAAATACTAACAATCTTATTGATCGTGTCAAGACTTCGGCGAAGATTAAAGAATTCTTCCTCTTCAAGATGAGTATTAGCAATACGTGCACGCTTCAAACTCTCACGCATGTCGTATATATTCCCTAATGGAAAATCAGGATTTTCCTCAAGAAGTGCAGCCAACTCACGAGTTTGGTCATGAAGTTCATTGATGAGCAAATGGTCTGACGAGAATTCCATAGCGTCAACCTGCGACTTTCCAAGCGTGGACAGACAACGTTCACGCAGCAAATTACGTATATCGGTAAATCCGATTTTATCTTCAAAATTATCAGGATAAATCATAAATGACATTACTTTGGTGCAAAGATACAACTTTTTGGTAGAAAGCAAATAGCTTTAAAGTTTAAAGTTAAGCAGCAGATAGGGAAAGTTTTGCGTTTAAAAAGTAAAAATAAGCCAAAAAGTAATCTTGTTATGAATTTATATGATAGAAAATAATTATCTTTGCACTGTTTATAAACATAAATTCAGTTAATGATTAATATTCGTGCCATAAATCAGACAAAGGCATTCGCACGACAGGATGGAGCATTGCTCTCATTGTTGTGGATTTCAGCATTTGCATTTACAATTTTAACTCCACAGTCAAGCATTGGTGGACTACTAGCTCTATCAACACCATTCTTTGTAGCATGGCGAATGATAAGTTTCAAGAACTACGCTCTAGAAGGTAACATATCTTACAGGAGAGCGCTTGTGTACTGCATGTATACTTTTTTCTATAGTTCTCTGATATTCGGAGTAGCACAATTCCTCTATTTCAGGTTTCTTGACCAAGGAAGATTCATGGGAACAGTAAGTACGATGATGCTTGCAATGCAAACTACATATAAGCAAAACGGCATTGACACAAAAGAAATCAATGACGCCATGACGCTTATCAACACAATGACACCTCTTGAACTATCATTCATGATAATGGTGTACAATCTGATAATCGGTTGGATATGCTCAATATTCATTGCAGCATTCGCAAGATTTAAAGTTAAGAAATAAAAAGTTTGAGAATAAAATGAATATAACTATTGTAGTACCTCTTTACAACGAGGAAGAATCACTGCCAGAACTACATGCGTGGATACAGCGCGTGATGAAAGCCAACAACTATAGCTATGAAATAATATTCGTGAACGACGGAAGTACCGACAAGTCATGGAATGTGATTGAGAATTTAGCTAAAAAAGACGATAATGTAAAGGGATTGAAGTTCCGCAGAAACTACGGAAAAAGTCCAGCACTATATTGTGGATTCGCAAAAGCGCAAGGTGACGTAGTAATCACGATGGATGCAGATTTGCAGGATTCTCCAGATGAAATACCTGGACTATACAAAATGATAACAGAAGATGGATTTGATCTTGTTTCGGGCTACAAGCAGAAGAGATACGATCCTATCACAAAAACTCTCCCTACAAAGCTATTTAACGCAACAGCAAGAAAGATAAGCGGAGTTCACAATCTGCATGATTTCAACTGCGGACTTAAAGCATATCGCAAAGATGTTGTTAAAAACATTGAGGTATATGGAGAAATGCATAGATATATACCTTATCTTGCAAAGAGCGCAGGATTCGATAAAATCGGAGAAAAGGTGGTACAACACCAGGCTAGGAAATATGGAAGTAGTAAATTCGGACTCAACCGCTTCTTCAACGGTTATCTTGACTTGATAACTCTCTGGTTTCTCAGCAACTTCGGAAAGAAGCCTATGCACGTTTTTGGATTCCTTGGTTCGATAATGTTCATGATTGGTTTATTCGCAGTTATATGCATAGGTGCCGACAAAGCATACGCTTTATACAATGGCATTCCACAAAGACTTATAACAGAGTCGCCATATTTCTATATAGCACTTACAACAATGCTTTTAGGTAGCCAATTCTTCCTAGCTGGATTCCTTGGTGACCTTATAAGCAGACAGAACCCATCAAGGAACGACTATCAAGTAGAGAAAGAAATATAGAATGAAGAAAAACGGAGGATGGGATTTAAAATTATCCCTATACATATTGATAACGCTGTTTGTCGTAGCAGGATGTTCGAGCATTGATTGCCCGCTGAACAATCGTGTGTACGCAAAATACAAACTGGCAGGTGATATTAAAACGTTGGCTGACTCGCTAACCTTGTCGGCAAATCTAGGTGACGGAAACGACTCTGTTATTATTAACAAATCGGTAAACACAGACAGCTTTCAACTGCCAATGAGCTATCAACGCAACGAAGACGTATACTTTATGGAAATAAAGAATTCCACAGGTTCTCAGTTTGATACGATAAAGGTGACCAAGACAAATACTCCTCATTTTGAAGCAGTGGATTGTAACCCAGCCATCTTCCACGTTGTAACTGGTGTGAAATACACCAAGAACAGAATAGACACAATTGTCATAAATAATCCAAACGTAACTTACGATGCTACAAAGAGTACATTCCTCATACATTTCAAGAATAGCAGCAGTAATTAGTGTTGTCATGCTTACTGTCCTTACTGCTAACGCACAACAAGGCAGAAAGAAAGTCGTGACAACAGTTGCTCCTGATACGATTCCGCTATTCAGAGGCATAGCTGTTTCTACAGATCTTGTAGGACCTGCTCAATTAGCATTCGGCAGCTATGGACAATATCAAGCTGCAATGAGAGTGAATCTTAAAGACAAATGGTTTCCAATCATTGAACTTGGTATAGGAAAAGCTAACGCAGAGGATGTTACAACAAAATTGACTTATAAATCAACTGCCCCATACGGCAGAATAGGTATGGACTGGAACCTGAGCAAAAACAAACATGATATATATCGTGTGTACGGAGGTTTCAGATATGGCTATACATCTTTTAAATACGACGTTAACAGCCCAGGGATCGTTGATCCAATATGGGGCGACAAGACAGACTTCAATGCAAAAGACGTAAGTTGCACTTATCACTGGCTTGAAGGTGTATTCACAATAGACGCAAAAATATTTGGACCTGTGAGAATGGGATGGAGCGTGAGATACAAGCGCAGACTATTTCATACACACGGAGACATCGGAGAAGCATGGTATGTGCCAGGATACGGCAAAAGCGGCAACAGCCGACTTGGTGGAGAATTTAACATAACATTTGAACTATGATGAAAGGAAAAAAGAAAACTTACGCACAAGTTGCATTCCTACTGGCTCTTATAGTCGGTACGGTTCTTATCGTAAAGCAACAGAGAGATATGCCTTATCAGAAAAATGAGGGATTTATCTTCGGAACGGTGTATCACGTTACATATCAATATGACAAAGATCTAAACAATGAAATATTAGCTGAACTTAACAAAGTTGACGGTGAATTTTCAATGTTCAATAAAAAATCTACAGTAGCTGCTTTCAACAACGGCAAAAAAGTAGAGGCAAGTGATATGTTTATGAGTGTGCTGACATTATCACAAGAAGTGAACAAAGACACTAATGGAGCTTTTGATATTACTGTAGCTCCTCTTGTAAACGCATGGGGATTTGGATTCAAACACCAGAAGATGCCAGATCAACAACAGGTAGACAGCTTAAGGAAACTCGTAGGAATGCAAAACATTAACGTGGAGAAGTTAAGCGGAAAGACATATCTTTCAAAGAAACTTAAAAACATGATGCTTGATTTCAGTGCTGTTGCTAAAGGATTTGGCAGTGATGCTGTAGCAACTGTGATGAGACGCCATGACATAAAAAACTATATGGTTGAGATTGGCGGAGAAGTTGTGACAAGCGGTCTAAGCGAAAAGAGATTACCTTGGAAGATTGGAGTCACCCAACCTACCGATGACAGTCTGAACACTAATCAGCAACTTCAAACTGTGTTGGATATCACAGACAAGGCAATGGCTACAAGTGGAAACTATCGTAATTTTTACTATAAAAATGGGAAGAAATACGCACATGAAATAGACCCGAAGACAGGCAGACCTGTTCAGCATAGTCTTCTATCATCAACAGTTTTGGCAAACAAGTGTGCTGAAGCTGATGCCTACGCAACTGCATTCATGGTTTTGGGAATAGAAAAATCTGAAGCTGTGCTAAAAAGACATCCAGAATTGATGGCATATTTCATATATGCAGGAAAAGACGGCAAAAACAAAGTGTGGTATTCTCCGGCATTACAGAAAAAGATAGAGAAATAAAAATATGGAGAACGAATTTCAATTATACAGCAAACTTTTAACTCTGCCTTTATTTCAAGGACTTGGAAAAGCAGACCTTGGAGATGTTGTGGCACATACGAAATTCGATTTCCACAAATACGAACCAGAAGAAACCATCATTGACGAAAACGAGAACTGCAATCATCTGATGTTTCTTCTCAACGGTATTGCCGAAGTTGTTACTATTGCAGCAGATCATTGCTACCAAATTATTGAAGACATTTCATCGCCAGAGATACTACAACCTGAAAGGTTATTCGGTCTGATACAAAACTACACAAAGACTTTCAAAGCAAAGACAACTTGCAGAATATTGAAAATCGACAAGAGTGAAGTGATGAGACTCAGTGATAAATACATGATATTCAGAATCAATATTATGAATATGCTGTCAACAATGATACAAAAGCAAGAAAGACAATTGCTACGCAAATATCCAGACAATCTGGAAAGCAGAATTATAAGATTTATCTCTGACAGATGCCTTAGACCAGCAGGAAGGAAAATCATCAACATCAAGATGACACAACTTGCTAAGGAAATAAACGATAGTAGACTGGATGTGTCAAAGGCATTGAACAGAATGGAAGAAAAAGGAATTTTGAAACTTAAACGTGGTTACATTTATATTGAAAAGATTGAAACTGCAATGATGCAGGCGAAAGAGCTTACAATATAACATAGATATATAATAACACTAGTTAGTATGATTGAGAATAATAAACATAATACAAAAAGAATAAATCCATTTTTTGAAGACTACGGAACACCACATTATACTGTTCCATTTGAACGCATAAATACCTCAGATTACGAAGAGGCTTTTATGGAGGGTATTAAGCGTGATGACGAAGAAATTGATAAAATCATCAACGATACAGCTGAACCAACATTTGATAATATTATTGCAAGAGTTGACACTGAGAAAGGTGAACACTACTACGACCTATTGGATAGAGTATCAAATGTGTTTTCATGCATGCTTAGTGCTGATACCAACGACGAAATGGACGAACTTGCTCAAAAGTTAAGTCCTATACTCACAAAGCATTCAAACGACGTTAGTCTTAACAAGAAACTTTTTGAGAAAATAAAATATGTACATGAGCATCATCGCGAATTAACAGCAGAAGAACAGATGCTACTAGACAAAAGCTATGACGGCTTTGTTAGAAGCGGTGCTTTGCTGAACGATGCAGATAAGGACAAATTGCGCAAGCTCACTGAAGAATCAAGCATGATGTCATTGCAATTTTCACAGAACTTATTGAAAGAGACTAAGGCTTACGAGCTACATATTACAAATAAAGATGAGCTTGACGGTCTGCCTGACACTGCAAAAGAGGCTGCTGCACAAACTGCAAAAGAAAAAGATAAAGAGGGTTGGATATTTACATTGGATTATCCTAGCTATAGCCCATTCATGACATATTCCACAATGCGTAACCTACGTAAGGATATGTATATGGCAAGAAATACAGAATGTACTCACGACAATAGTGAGAACAATCTGGAAATATGCAAGAAACTCATAAACCTTAGAAGGGAAATAGCACAACTGCTAGGCTTTGATACATTTGCAGACTATGTATTGAAACATAGAATGGCTAGCAATATAGATAATGTATATAAGCTGCTCAATGACCTAATAGATGCATATAAACCAACTGCACAAAATGAGGTTGGAGAGATTGAGACTATGGCGAAGAAGGTTGAAGGAAATGACTTCAAACTAGAACCTTGGGACTTCAGCTTCTACTCACACAAACTACAAATGGCAAAATACAATCTGGACGCAGAAATGCTAAGACCGTATTTTGAAATATCAAATGTAATAAAAGGTGTATTCGGACTTGCAACAAAACTATACGGAATAACCTTCAAAGAAAATAAAGATATTCCGGTTTATAACCAAGACGTTAAAGCCTATGAAGTGTTTGACGAAGATAATAGCTTCCTAGCTGTACTATATGCTGATTTCCATCCTAGAAACGGCAAGCAAGGTGGAGCTTGGATGACAGAGTTCAAGGGACAATGGATAGACCACAAGGGAAACAACAGTAGACCCCACGTGAGCCTTGTCATGAACTTGACTAAACCAACCGATGACAAACCTGCATTGCTTACACTTGGCGAAGTTGAAACCTTCCTTCATGAATTCGGACATTCACTACATGGTATGTTTGCTAACACACGCTTTGAGAGTTTAAGCGGTACAAACGTATGGTGGGATTTCGTTGAACTACCATCACAGTTCATGGAGAACTATGCTGTAGAGAAAGATTTCTTGCGCACATTCGCTTTCCATTATCAGACAGGTGAGCCTATTCCAGACGAACTGATAGACAGAATAGTTAAGAGCAGAAATTTCATGGCTGCCTATGGTTGTATGAGACAAGTAAGCTTTGGACTTCTTGACATGGCATACTACACAAAGAAAGAGGAGTTTAATGAAGATATAATCCCATTTGAAAAGAAAGCTTGGGAAAAGGCTATGCTGTCGGAACAACTACCAAACACATGTATGACAGTACAATTCAGTCATATCATGGCGGGTGGTTATGCAGCAGGATACTACAGCTACAAATGGGCAGAAGTGTTAGATGCAGATGCATTCAGCGTATTCAAGAAGAATGGCATATTTGACAAGAATACAGCAAAAAGCTTCAGAGATAATATACTCTCAAAGGGCGGAACTGAACATCCTATGGCACTCTATAAGAGATTCAGAGGACAGGAACCGACTATTGAAGCATTATTGAAAAGAAATGGCATAAAATAACAGTTTCACTACTAAATAAATATAACCAATATGACTGCTGAGGAAAAACAAGAGAAGCTAGACTACAGATACCTGCGTATGGCAAGGATATGGGCAGAAAACTCATACTGTAAACGTAGACAGGTAGGCGCACTTGTAGTAAAAGACAAGATGATAATCAGTGACGGATATAATGGAACGCCAAGTGGATTTGAAAACTTATGTGAAGATTCTAATAATGTAACTCTTCCATACGTACTACACGCAGAAGCTAATGCCATCACAAAATTGGCACGAAGCAATAACAACAGCGATGGCAGCACCCTTTATGTCACAGCATCACCTTGTATTGAATGCTCAAAACTGATTATACAATCAGGAATAAAACGCGTCGTTTATGGTGAGAAATATCGACTTGAAGACGGTATAAACCTAATGAAAAAAGCTGGTATTGAAGTTATTTATTTGGGAGAAGAAGAATAGAAAAATAGTCATTATCAATATGATAAGAGAGTTTAATCACGTAGCAAGTAACTACAAAAAAACAGAGAAACAATATTAAACAATATGGAGCAGAAAAGAAATAACCGATGGATGCCAATTATCATGGCGCTATGCGTTGTAGCAGGTATCTTTATCGGAACGTTTTATGCTAATCATTTTTCGGGTAACAGACTGAATATCATCAATTCAGGAAGTAACAGACTAAACAATTTGTTGCACATCATTGATGATCAGTATGTTGACAAGGTGAACATTGACTCACTGGTTGACAAGGCAATTCCACAGATTCTGTCGGAGCTTGATCCACATTCTGTGTATATCAGTGCAAAGGATGTACAAGCTGCAAATGATGACCTGAAAGGTTCTTTCTCTGGTGTCGGTATCGAATTTACCATTCGTCAAGACACAATACATGTACAGAATGTCATCAAAAACGGACCTGCAGAACGTGCAGGAATATTGGCTGGTGACAAAATTGTAAGTGTAGATGGCAAGAGATTTGTTGGTAAGATAGTCACTAACGAAGAAGCACAGCACAGGCTTAAAGGTCCTAAAGATACAAAAGTAAAGATAGGAGTAGAAAGATTTGGACAGAAAACCGTAAAATATTTCACTGTCACAAGAGGTGAAATACCACAAAAGAGTATTTCTGCTACTTACATGATTGACGATGAGACTGGTTATATCAGAATTAAGAACTTTGGAGAAACGACTTATCCAGAAATGCTGATTGCATTGGCCAAACTTTCTCAAGAAGGTTTCAGTAATCTAGTAATAGATTTGCGCGATAATACTGGTGGTTATCTTAATAGTGCCGTACAAATTGCCAATGAATTCCTTCCTAAGAATAAGCTAATTGTGTATACCCAGGGCAGAAAGAGTCCAAGACAAGACTATCGTTCTGATGGTAAGGGCACATACCAGAATATTCCATTAGTAGTTTTGATTAACGAAGGTTCAGCATCTGCTTCAGAAATCTTTGCAGGAGCAATGCAGGATAATGACCGCGCAACAATCATCGGTCGTCGCTCATTTGGTAAGGGACTTGTTCAGCAACAGATCGGATTCCCTGATGGAAGCATGATTAGACTGACAATAGCCAGATACTATACTCCTTCAGGACGTTGCATACAGAAACCTTATGTAAATGGTGAAGATCCTGAATATCAGCAAGATCTTATGAGTAGATATCTACACGGAGAATTCTTCTCTCAAGATAGTATTAAGCATACAGGTCCAGCATATCATACTGCAAACGGACGTACTGTTTATGGCGGTGGTGGTATAACTCCGGATATATTTGTGCCAGAAGACACGACCGGCATCACATCATACTACAAACAAGCATCTATGAGCGGACTGATTCTGCAATTTGCATTTACATACACTGATGACAATCGCCCTAAGTTGAATAACTTTAAGGAGATGATGGAACTCAGCGACTATCTAACAAAGCAGAATACAGTTGAGAAGTTTGCTAGTTACGCAGACCATCATGGACTACAGCGACGTAACCTTATGATTATGAAGAGTCATAAGTTGCTAGAACGCTACATCAACAGTAGAATAGTCTACAACATGCTTGACGAAGAAGCTTGGAATGAATACATTAATCAAGACGATCCTGTAGTATTATCGGCTATGAAAGTATTCAAGAATAAGTCTGCTTTCCCCAAGAAACCTATGAAAAAAGTTTTGAAAGGGAAAAAGATAGCAATGCTAGGTAAACATTTTGATAATGTTGGACTAAGGAGAAACTTAATTGCAAATGCTTAAAAAAGAATTAAGAAAAGATATTAGAGAGCGCAAGCGACAGTTCACTAGCCAAAAGCTAAGCGAACTGTCGCTTATGCTTATTAATAAACTCCTTGCAAATGAGAAAATAAAAAAGGCAAGAACGATTCTAATGTACTATTCTATGCCCGACGAAGTTGATACACACAATGCCGTAGATACTTTGGTTACGATGGGTAAGAAAGTATTGCTCCCTGTTGTTATAAACGGAGAAGAGCTTGAGATTAGAGAATATAAAGATAAAAATGACCTTAGAGAAGGTATAGCCTACCACATCATGGAACCTATCGGTAAAAAGTATGAAGACTACAAAAATATAGATGTTGCCGTTGTACCTGGTATGAGTTTCGATAATAATGGAAACAGATTAGGACGTGGTAAAGGGTATTATGACAGATTTCTTAGCCAAATACCACAAGCATATAAAATTGGTATATGTTTTAATTTTCAAAAAACAGACGTTGTACCAACAGACGAAACAGATATAAAAATGGACGAAGTAATCTGTTAGAAGAATTTTATATCAGTAATTATCATTGCCCCAACCTTATCATTAAGATGTTTGACAATTTTGGAGCGCATCATACTAAGATCTTGGCGCAAAGCAGGATTAAGTATTTTCACAAATAGAGTTTGATTTTTTATAAACTTTTCGCCTGTATACTTTGCAATAGAACTACCAACAACAGAATCCCACGAATCTACAAGGCGCTTCTGTAGAAGAGGCGTTTCAAAACCTTCAGAGCGCAAAAGGCGCTTCAAGATTTCATCCAATTTTTTTACATCGCGTTTAAACATCAATCTTTAATTTCTATTTCACCGTCATTGACAGAAAATAATTTGTAATCAAATTCACCACTAGCTAATATTTTATCTAGGTGATCACGATTAGTATCTGTAATAAAAATCTGTCCAAAGTTATCCCCAGCAACAAGATTAACAATCTGTTCCACTCTATTTGCATCAAGTTTATCAAAAATATCATCTAGCAACAACAGTGGTGTCGTGTTAGAAGAAGTACGCTTCAAGAAGTCAAACTGTGCAAGCTTCAGAGCTAATGCAAAAGTTTTGTGCTGTCCTTGACTTCCCTCACGTTTCATTTGATAGCCATCAATAAGCATTTCCAAATCATCACGATGCACACCATGCAAAGAATAGCCAACAGCCCTGTCCTTGTAACGATCTCTACGAATAACTTCAAGCAAATCACCACGTTGACAATGAGAGGTATAATTCAATGAAACAGTTTCGTGATTACCAGATATTCGATTGTATATATCTTGGAAAATAGGAACAAGCAACTTTACAAACTCATCGCGCTTATGATAAATAATTTCGCCATTTATCGCCATCTGCTCTTCCCATATTTCCATAATAGCGACATCTGGTTCGTCATCCATTTTCAACAATGCATTACGCTGTTGTAAAGACTTGTTATATGAAGATAAAGCCTCTATATATGAATTATCGTATTGCGAAATAACCATATCCATAAGCCTTCTGCGTTCTTCACTTCCACCTTCAATAAGAACTGAATCTGACGGAGAAACAAAAATAAGCGGAATCAGTCCAATATGCTCAGACAAGCGACGATATTCTTTCTTATTGCGCTTGAAATGTTTTTTTATTCCACGCTTCATTCCACAATAAATATTCTCCACATCACCATTATCAGTCATATAACTTCCGTCTAGAACAAAGAATTCCTGATCATGAGTAATAACTTGTGAGTCTATCGGATTGAATGCACTTCGACAGAAAGAAAGATAGTAAACCGCATCAAGAAAATTGGTCTTCCCTACTCCATTGCTACCAATAAAACAATTCAATTTTGGCGACAGACATACAGTTGCCTCTCGGATATTCTTATAATTTATTATGGAAAGTTTATTCAGTATCATAATATCATTTGCAAAGTTATCGGTTTTATAACTTAAAAACGAAAAAAAAAGGAAATATATTTCAATATGTGAGATTATTTACGTAATTTTGCGACGTTATACCACTTATCCAATTTGGATGGGATACTGAAAAAGAAATAAATAAAAACAAATAATAATGGCAAACAAAAACCAACAGAGGGCATATAATAATGAATCCCTCTTAAATTCAGAAACTTTCTTCGATAAAAACAAGAAAGCTATTATCGTTGCAGTATTGGCAATTATCGTAATTATCGCAGGATTCTTTATTTACAAAGCTTATGTAGGTGGTCCTCGTGAAGAAAAAGCCTCTACAGAATTAGCAAAGGGACAAGAATATTTCAATGCAGAGCAGTTTGACAAAGCTCTTAACGGTGACGGTGCTGGATTTACAGGTTTCGTTAATATCATAAATAATTATGGTGGAACTGATGCTGCAAATTTGGCTAATCTTTATGCCGGATTGAGCTATGCAAATCTTAACAAGTGGAATGACGCTGTGAAGTTCCTTGATGAGTATTCACCATCAAACGATGCAATGGTTAGCCCTGCTGCTGTTGCTGCACTTGGTAATGCTTATGCACACGTAAATCAGTTGGATAAGGCTATTAGCAGTCTTAAGAAAGCAGCAGATATGGCTGACAGTGAAGGTAAAGATGGAGTAAACAACAGTCTTGCTCCTACATTCCGCCTTCAGGCAGGTATTCTTCTTGAAAGTCAGGGAAAGAAAGAAGACGCTTTAGAGATTTATCAAAATATTAAATCTAAATACGTTAATTCTCCACTCGTTCAGAGTCAGGAAATAGACAAATATATAGAAAGAGCATCAAGATAATGGCAACAGCATTACATAACCTCTCAGACTACGACTTAAGTAAGATTCCTGATGCAAGTAACATGTGCTTCGGCATTGTTGTTGCTGAATGGAATCCAGATATAACAGGGGCGCTTCTTGACGGAGCTATGGGCACTCTGGAAAAGCACGGAACTCTGCCTGAGAATATTCATGTAAGAACAGTTCCGGGAAGTTTTGAACTTGTTTATGGAGCACGCCAGATGGTTCTTCATGGAGGATATGATGCTGTCATCATCCTCGGAAGTGTTATCAGAGGCGAGACACCACACTTTGATTATATATGTCAGGGTGTAACTTATGGTATATCAAGACTCAATGCAACTCAGGAAATACCAGTAATCTACGGCTTGTTAACAACAAATGACTTGCAACAGGCTAAGGATAGAAGTGGTGGTTCACTTGGAAACAAGGGTGACGAATGTGCGATAGTTGCCATTAAGATGGCTAAATTCTAAATATATACAGAATATGAAACTTCACCAATTAATAAAAGCATACGAGTTTGACGAGATAATGCCCGTCATTAACGATATGTTTCCAGGTACGGCTCAATTTCGTGATCCATTAAATGAAGCCTACAACATTATGGCTTCTTTACGTCCTGTAGCTTCTTCAAAGAGCATTAAATATAAGCTTAACAAGGGCAAAGGTGAAGAACAATACATGGGTGCCGAAGATTCATGCTTCAATGGTCCATGGGAAGTAACACTTGGCAAGGACGTATCTCGTGAAAAAGGTGTTGACCTCAATGATATAGAGATATTAGCAAATTGTATAGTTAACATGTGCTTCATTGGAAAATATCCACAAGCGTTTGAAAAGGCTCACCAAGCATTGCTTAGAGAGTAAAAGAAATATAAGTTAAGTAAGTTGGCTGCATCATACTAATGATGCAGCTTTTTTTTGTTAATCTTAAAAAGACGTATAACATTATTAAATAAACAAGAAAAGAATATCTCTTATCGCTACTTCTTCGTTTAGCAGAGATGTATCTCATCAAGGCTGAAGGTCAGCTTGAATCAGGTAGTGCCACTGATGCTCTTGCAACTATCAATACACTTCGTAAGACACACTTTATATCAGGACAAGATAACTCTTTAAACAGCATATCTTCTATCGACGATACTCTTGTGGAAAGTGGTGTAGACCTTTGCGGTGAATTCCAATGCTGGTTCGACCTTAAGCGTACAGGTAAACTCGTTGAATACGTGAAGAAATATAATGCTCAGAGGGATCTGCCAACATAGACAGCCATCATTTATATCGTCCAATACCAGATGCAGAAACAAACTCTGTTACCAATTTGACAACAGATGAAAACAGCACTACTGGGTTCTGGCAGAATAAAGGATATTAATCAACTCCTAATAACAAGAAAAAAGAGATTAAGGTATTCCCTTAATCTCTTTTTCTTATGTTATATAATCAATACCATTTAGTCTTCTGTCATTTCTTCATCATCGCTTTTTTGCTGTTGATCTCCTGTATCCTGCTGTGTATCCTTTAAAATAGAGACACTACCAGTTCTTGATACTTTCACTTCAAGTGGAATATACTCATCACTCAATTTGTCTGGTGAGCCTACACTTGCTGCAAAAAACATATTATCTCCTTCTGCTCTATCAAAAACGACACCTAAAAGTACACCTTTTTCATTATAGGTATTATCAATATATGAAGAGAAATCCGACTTTTTGAATTCACGTTTAAAGAATTCAGTACCGTCTTTTCTTAAAATTCTTACAATAATCTTATTGTCATAATATTTGTTTCCTGAAGCATCATCAACAACAGTTGAAGATGTTTCTGCCATCCGTTGTACTACAATAGAATAATTATTCCCAAGCCAATTCACCTGACGTGTCTGAGAATAATCGCCAGTTTTTTGAATTGTCTTCTGAACTTCAGCTACCGGTTTTTTAGTTATTATATCACCGGTTCGTTTGTCTTGCTTGCAAGATACAACAGCTATGGCTATTGCCAATGCCGCAACATAACATGTCTTCATTTTGCTTGCCTTAAATTATTATTATGCAAAGATACTGCAAACGAGTGGAAAAGCAAAATAAAACGTGTTTTAATTTTGTTTTACCGAGTGTAGCCTATCTTCACCGAAGGTAAAGTATTGCAAACGAGTGGAAAAGCAAAATAAAATATGTTTTAATTTTGTTTTCCCGAGTGCAGCATATCTTCACCGAAGGTAAAGTAATGCAAACGAGTGGAAAAGCAAAATAAAATATGTTTTAATTTTGTTTTACCGAGTGCAGCATATCTTCACCGAAGGTAAAGTAACGCAAACGAGTGGAAAAGCAAAATAAAATATGTTTTAATTTTGTTTTACCGAGTGCAGCGTATCTTCACTGAAGGTAAAGTATTGCAAACGAGTGGAAAAGCAAAATAAAACATGTTTTAATTTTGTTTTACCGAGTGTAGCGTATCTTCACCGAAGGTAAAGTAATGCAAACGAGTGGAAAAGCAAAATAAAACATGTTTTATTTTACAGAATGGAATATTACATTATCATTGCTAGATAGCATCAAAGTCCAAACTAAGATAAAGAATTCAATATTATATAAAAGACCCTCTTTTATCCCCCATTAATAGTAAAATTAGGTAATATTGTAAAATAAGTGGAAAATATTACGTATTAAAACAATATTTTCCCTTGGAAATTTTGTTTTATAGAAAACATAGATTATATTTGCAATGTTTTCCAAAGGAATATATATCTTTAGGAATTATAATCTACAAGAAATCACGAACAATATAATAAAAACAAATATGAAAGAGAGTACTTTTAAATGGATGAAGAGAATACTCGTTGATTGGAACATATCACGTATCATTCGAATGGTTTTCGGAATAGGTCTATGCGTAATGGGCATAACTTCTAAGGAGAATGTAATAACACTTTTCGGTGCATTGCTTATGTTCCAAGGGATATTTAATTTATCGTGTTGCGGAGCAGGAGGTTGCTCTTTGTCAAACGATAAAAGACAAGTTTACAAAGACATTATAAAACCATACAAACCGAAGAAATAACATGATCATTAAAGAATTAAATAACAATATATAAACATTTAAACACAGCATATATGAAAGCAATTCAATTGACTAAAGCGGAGTTTCTTAAAAAAGTAGCAGACTTCGAGCATAATCCTGCAACATGGAATTACCTTGGTGACAAACCAGCAATAATTGATTTTTATGCAACGTGGTGCGGTCCATGTAAGGCAGTAAGTCCTATTATGGAAGAACTGGCTGAAGAATATAAAGACAGTATCTATATATATAAGGTAGACACAGAACAAGAGGAAGACCTCGCAGCTGTCTTTGGAATAAGATCCATACCCTCTGTATTATTCATCCCAATGAATGGTGCACCACAAATGTCTGTCGGAGCCATGCCAAAAAGTGGCTTTGAGAAAGCTATCAAAGATATTCTACTCACTGAATAAGAAGATTACTTTTAACCCCCATACTAGACAAAAGATGAATAAAATAAAGTTTTTTTTGATTGCAGCTGGGTATATTCTTATGAACCCAATAGCAATGAGCGCACAAACAGAAAATCATATTTCTATGGAAAGCGCTGTTGCTATTGCCGCAAAGAATAATGCCAACATACAGATAGCGGAACTTGATTACCGTATATCCAATGCAAACTATCATCAAACAGACGCTGTATTTTTACCTCAGTTATCTGTCAATTATACAGCTATGGTGACTAACAATCCCTTGAATGCATTCGGATTCCTGCTTCAGCAAGGCATTGCTACCCCACAAGATTTCGAACCATCAAAATTGAACAATCCGGGAGCGACACATAACTACGGAACTTCTCTCGATGCCAAACTCCCTATATTCAATCTTGATATGATTTATGCACGCAAAGGCGCGAAACTTCAGCAAGATGCATATAAATATAAATCGGCATATACTAAAAATTATATAACATTTGAAGTAAAGAAAGCCTACACTCAGCTACAGTTTGCATATCAGTTGAGAGATATATTACAAGGAACATTGATTGATGTAAAACAGATTAATCAGTCAGTTAACAATTTCTACAAACAAGGATTAGTACAAAAATCTGATGTTCTGAATGCTGAAGTGCAATTAAACACGGTAGAAAGCGCACTCTCTAAGGCAACAAGTAATATAGAGAACGCATCTGAAGGACTAAATCTCATCGCTGGAAATCCTCAAGACAAGCAAAGCCTGTATTCTACTGATTCTCTGACACAGGAGATTGTTGGATTTGAAAATAAAGAGCTTTCCGAAACACGATCAGATATCATGGCAATGAAGACTGCTCTTAACGCATCAAAGATGATGGCTAAATCATCAGAGATGGCTCTCCTACCTAAAGTAAACGCATTTGGTAGCTATCAACTGAATGACAATAAAGTTTTTGGCTTTAATAAAAACTCATACATGGCTGGGATATCTCTATCTTGGAACCTATTCTCTGGAAATCAGAACCGTAGTAAGATAAAATCTGCTAATTATACGACTGACAAGATGAATAAAGAATTAAATCAATTTATTGATAAAAGCCGATTGGAACTTAACAAGACGCGACGAGATCTGAATGATTTGCAAATTGAAATCAACAAACACAATACAAGCGTAGCACAAGCTACCGAAGCGCTCAGAATTCTAAACAACAGATATAAAGAGGGACTTGCCAGCACCACAGATGTTCTCACAGCCCAAGCACAACTCTCTCAGCAGAGAATTGCTTTAGCCCAGACAATCATGTCGTATAATATTACAAAATATTACACTGAGTTACTTACATCAAATTATTAATTCACATCAAATCAATTATAACAATGAAAGTACATACATTTTTATACATAGCAGCAATTGCGATTCTTGCATCATGCTCATCTAAATCAAATAAAGAAAAAGAAGAGAGTGCGGTTCGAGTAAGTACCTATTACCCTACAAGTACTAACAGAGAAGAAATCTTTATCAGTGGTATGGTATCTGCCAAACAGACTGCCGTCATCAGCACAAAGGTAATGGGATACATTGATAAGATTTATGTGAAGCAAGGTGACGTGGTTAAAAAAGGTCAGACTCTTTTAATCATAAACAGTAGTGATATAAAAGCCAAAGAAGCTCAGGTCAGGGCTATGATTGTCGAGGCAAACGCTGCCGCAAAAGATGCTCAGCGCGATTACCAAAGATATCAAGCACTGCACGAAGAAAAGAGTGTTTCTGATAAAGAACTGGAAAACGTAGCACTCAAGAACACTTCAGCTAAAGCTCGTCTGCAAATGGCAAGACAGGGATTAACTGAAGTGAAGTCAATGCTCGCTTACACCAATATAAGGGCACCTTTCTCTGGAGTCGTTACACAGAAGATGGTAGATGAAGGCACTATTGCCAATCCAGGAATGCCACTGCTATCAGTAGAACAGTCCGGAGATATGAATGTAACTGCATCTGTTCCTGAAAACTATGTAGCATCTATACATGTTGGCGACCATGTAAAGATTGATGTCAAATCGTTAAATATCAATATAAGTGGTATTGTCAGCGAACTAAGTCCATCTGCAACAATGACAGGAGGACAATATGGGATGAAAATCTCTATCGGGCAGAAAGACAAAGCTAAATTACGTGCTGGTATGTATACCGGAATCCATATTCAAAATAAGAAAGCAGATGGAGGTACGTCACAAATACTTGTCAACAAATCATCTATCGTAACTAAAGATCAACTCACTGGTGTTTATGTTGCTGATAAAGACAACAAAGCCATTTTGCATTGGGTGCGTCTCGGCAAGGAAACAGGAGATCAAGTAATCGTTTTGTCTGGTCTTAGTGAAACCGACCGAGTAATAGAGAGCGCTAATGTGAAACTATACAATGGACAGAAAATTATCATAACAGACTAAAACACGAGCTATGGAAAATGGAATTTCAGGAAAAATAGCCAATGCATTTATCAAATCCAAGCTAAGTATATTGCTCGTTTTTGCATTTTTGCTATTAGGCATATTCAGTATATATTATATTCCGCGCGAAGAGGATCCTCAGATAGAAGTTCCTACTGCGGACATTATGATCGGATATCCAGGCGCTACACCGAAAGAAGTGGAATCTGGAGTGATACAACCAATGGAGAAGATTGTATCAAATATCAAGGGAGTGGAACATGTTTATTCTACTTCTATGAGCGGCATGGGCATGCTCACCGTACAATTCTATGTTGGCGAAGACTCTGAACGGTCTCTGGTAAAGTTGTACAACGAGATCATGAAAAACATGGACCACATGCCACAAGGTACAACGATGCCTCTCGTCAAATCACGTTCTATAGATGATGTCCCAGCTTTGGCTTTCACGCTATGGAGCAATAAGATGAGTGGCTATGAACTGAGACAGGTATCTGAGGTTGTGGCCAACGAAGTCAAAAAGATTCCGGATGTTGCACAAGTAAAAGTTATTGGTGGACAAAGCCGTCAGGTAAGAGTGATACTTGACAAAGATAAGATGGCTGAAAGTCATGTAGACTTCGGCACTATCTCGCAGTCTCTTCAGGCAAACAATGTCCAGATGGAAAGCGGTAATATCGTTACCGGAGATAAGACCTACTCTGTTCAAACAGGAAACTTCTTTGCTAATAAGGATGAAGTTAAAAATATGATTGTCGGAACCAATGATAATCAACCTGTATATCTTTATCAAATTGCAAACGTTGAAGACGGCCCCGAAACTCCTAAGCAGTATGTTTCATTTAGTTATGGAGCAGCTGAGGCAAAAGAGAAAGCCAATATGCCAGATGATTATTCTGCCATAACGATATCTATCGCTAAGAAAAAAGGATCGGATGCAATGAAACTGGCTGAAACTGTTACGGATAAGGTAAACCAGTTAAAAGAGAATGTCATCACCAATGACATCCACGTAGATGTAACGCGTAACTATGGCGAAACAGCATCTCACAAAGTATCTGAACTGTTAATGCACTTGGTTATTGCTATTATAGCTGTTACCTTGTTTGTCATGCTCGCAATGGGATGGCGCGGAGGACTAGTCGTATTCTTGTCTGTCCCAATCACATTTGCACTGACGCTGTTTGCCTACTACTTCCTGGGATATACACTGAACAGAATTACGCTTTTCGCTCTCGTCTTTGTCACGGGTATTGTGGTAGACGACTCTATTGTTATTGCCGAGAACATGCACAGGCATTTTAAGATGAAAAATCTGCCACCACTTCAAGCAGCACTCTTTGCTATCAACGAAGTCGGCAACCCTACTATTCTTGCTACATTAACGGTTATCGCTGCTGTATTGCCAATGGCATTCGTATCTGGAATGATGGGACCATACATGAGTCCTATGCCTATCGGTGCAGCTATTGCGATGACATTCTCTCTATTGATTGCATTAACGTTAACACCATACTTTGGATATCACTTCTTAAGATTTAAAGAGAAAAAGAGCAACGGTGCGGCAGAAGAGAAGTCATCTACCGAACTGCATGACACATTTATATATAAAGTATATGCTAAAATAACAACACCATTTCTTGAAAGCAGAAAAAGAAGATGGACTTTTATGGTGTCATTAACAGTTATTCTGCTAGCAACATTCTTATTGTTCTTTACCAAATCAGTACCAGTAAAGATGCTGCCATTTGATAACAAGAATGAATTCCAGATTGTTGTTGACATGCCTGAAGGCACAACATTGGAACGTACATCTGCCGTAGCCAAAGAACTTGGACTATATGTAAGCAAAAACGACAAGGTGACCAACTATCAAACCTATGTAGGCACATCAGCACCAATAAGCTTTAATGGTCTGATACGTCATTACGATTTGCGTTCAGGCGATAATGTAGCTGACATCCAGGTCAACTTGATTGACAAGGGAAAACGTAGCGAGCAAAGTCACGACATCGCAAAATCAATGCGTGCAGGCTTGCAGGCTATCGGTAAAAGATATAACGCAAATGTGAAAGTCGTAGAAGTGCCACCTGGTCCTCCTGTTATGTCAACAATCGTTGCCGAGATTTATGGTCCTGATTATGAGAAGCAAATCAATGTTGCCAGTCAGGTTAAAGACATCTTGTCAAAAACAAACAATGTTGTAGACGTAGACTGGACAGTAGAAGATAATCAGACTGAGTATAAATTCGTAGTGGATAAAGACAAAGCTATGAAACTGGGAATACCAGAGGCACAAGTGCTACAAAACGTCAATGCTGCTCTATCTGGCATGCAGATAGGTATATTGCATCGTCCATCTAGTGTAGACCAAATCGGTATCGTATTACAGATGCCAGAAAAAGATAAGTCTAGTATAGAAGATGTCCTCAGCATGAAAGTTGTAAACAAGCAAGGCATGGCTATACCTATTGGAGATTTAGTAAAAGTAACAGAAGAAACAAAAGATAAAAGCATTAACCGCAAAGATCAGAAACGAGTAGTCTATGTCACTACTGATGTGGCTGGAAACTTGGAAAGTCCAATATATGCAATGTCTGATGTATCAAAAAATCTATCAAAAGTAAAATTACCAGAAGGTTATAAGCTAAACGAAGAGTACAACAAACAGCCAAGCAAAGAAGATAACTTCACGCTGAAATGGGATGGAGAATGGCAGATTACCTACGACGTATTCCGCGATTTAGGAGTTGCATTCCTATTCGTATTAATTATCATCTATGTACTGATTGTGGCATGGTTCCAAAACTTCATAACGCCTCTAGTACAGTTATCGGCTATACCGCTATCTCTCATTGGTATTATCTTGGGACACTGGGTCATGGGAGCATATTTCAGCGCCCCGTCCATGATCGGCTTTATTGCGCTGGCGGGTATCATGGTGCGTAACTCTATACTGCTAATTGACTTCATCGACCTGCGATTAAAAGAAGGTATTCCACTTAAACAGGCGATTGTAGAAGCAGGAGCAGTAAGAACCACCCCTATCCTACTCACAGCTGGTGGTGTTGTGATAGGTGCAATTGTAATTCTCTTCGATCCTATTTTCCAAGGATTAGCAATATCTCTCATCGGAGGAACTATCACATCTACAGTGCTCACTTTAATTGTAGTTCCACTATTATACTTTAAAATGCTAAAAAACAAAGTAAAGTAACAGAATTATGAAACTGACAATCATATTAAGTATCAAAGAAAGCCATGACCGAGTAGCACAGCTACTCGATCAAGCTGGCGTGAAGAGGTTTAGCACCATAGATATAACCGGATTCAAAAATAACAAGAGCTCCCAACTATTAAATTGGTTCGGAGAGAATTCTGGTAATGCAAAAACCAATTCCATTCTGTTTTTCTGTTTTACTACAGAAGAGGAATCATCACTTGTCATAGAGAAAGTTAACCAATGCAATCTTGATTCAGGATTTAGCTTTCCTGCTCACGCATTTGTTATTGATGTAGAGAAAAATTCAATATTATTATAAAAAAGAATCATGATGGAAAAAGAATATATTATCAGAAGAATAGCCGGGAGTATGATTATCGTTGGTGTAGTCCTGGCGTATCTAGTATCTATATATTGGTTATTACTTCCACTTTTTGTAGGTATCAATTTATTGCAATCATCGTTTACGAAGTTCTGCCCTTTAGATTTGATATTAAAGAAGAAAAAATAATACACGAAAAAGCCTTAAAGATAGCCAATAAACAAAGCGTTATCTCTACATATACAGGGCGTTAAAAAATGGAAAATATTTCATGTAGATACTTTTTTTTCAACATATAGATGTAATTTTGCACGCAAAATAGAAAAACGAGATGGAAACATTATGTAAAATAAGAGAAATAAATAGAGCCGTAACAGCGTTTGAAGCTGAGATGGAGAAAACATATAACTTATGTCTCAATGAAGGCATGTTATTATGTTGTCTATCAAAAACCTCGAAACTTTCATCTGGTGAAATTGCTGACTCTCTTGGATTGACAACCTCTAACACATCCAAAGTTATTAAGTCTATAGAAAATAAAGACATGATCAAACGTGTTATTGGAAATACAGACAAGCGACAAATGTATTTCTCATTGACCCCTAAGGGCAAAAAGGCTCTATCAGTAATTAATTGTGAGAATATTCAGTTACCTGATTTGCTCAAGGATATTTTAAATAAAGAATAGAAGATAAATCATACAAATAAAGAGAGTCAGACAGAGTAATTATACCTGTCTGACTTTTTTTGTTTTAATGCTGTCCAAAGACAGCGCTTCTTTTAATATCGTGATGCTCATTAATTATGGTATTTGCCATAGCAGAATCAAGTATTATAAGAAATGGAAACGAGCCTTAACTTACTAGCGTTCTCGGCCAAATTCGCTAATAAAATACAAACTACATATACTCCCGCAGTGTCAACACTTTCTTTCTCTGCATTATCTGCGTGAATCTGCATGAGACAATGCCGTTTGTACATGCAAAGAAAGAGATCTGTGGGAATATACATCTGCTTTAGCAGATACTGCAAATATATACAGAAAAGGAAATCTGTGGGAAACAACCTTTGTCTGTTATTTTGAACAACATAATATAATCTGTACTTAAATAATAATGATTCGTGTGTTATTTAATTGTAAATGAGTTTGTGCTTTCTTTTTATTGGTTATTGATTTGTATTTTTGTAATTCACTTTTTAATTTATTATTATTTTTATGAAAGTAACATTCTCTTCTTTTACACAGACATGTATTAACAAACAAAAAAGTTGTGGGAGCTTTTCTACTGCCCACCTTTATGGTTGTGCCGCTCACTCTTTCAGTGAGTATCTCGGACGTGACACCATCCGCTTCGGGGACATCACTACCCAAGCCCTGAAACTCTATGAGAAATACTTGATTCGTACTTCCCATTCCTTCAACACCATTTCTACCTATATGCGCATGCTCCGTGCCATCTACAACAAGGCGGTGATGGCGGGTCTTGCCCGATTTGTGTTCAACCTGTTTCATGATGTGTTCACGGGCATAGACAGAAACCACAAGAAGGCACTCGACGAATCTAATTTGAAGGAGATCTTGACTGGTGAGGTGAAAAGCCTAGCTTTGAAACGGGTGCAGTTAATGGCTGCAGCCATGTACCGACTTTGTGGAATGCCGTTTGTCGACCTGCAGCATCTTGGCATTCATTCGGTTATGGACGGTGTCCTGAAATACAACCGCCAGAAGACAGGGAGCAGTGTGAATATTCCTGTTAACAGGAATGTTTGCAACCTCATCAAGCTTCTTCCTATATCAGATTTAGACCTCAGCACAGAGAGTGGCTACAAACGCTATCAGTCATTGCTTCGCAATTTCAATGCTGGTCTTAAGCGCTTGGCAAATGCCTTCGGCTTAAAAATAAGCATTTCTTCCTACACCTTCCGCCATTCTTGGGCTACGAATGCCCTCCGTCATCATGTGCCAGTGGAGGTGATCAGTTCTGCTCTTGGCCATTCCGACATCAGAACCACACAGATATATCTCAAAGGTTTTGATGCAGCCGAAATAGGTAAGGCAAATAGTAAGGTCTGTAAATGTCTGAATGTAAGATGATTAGAACTATCTTTTCTTTAAAAACGGTGTTAATTAACATCGAAATAAAGAATAAAAAATATCCGTTACTTTGTAAGTAACAGATACAACTAATTGTTGGGCAAATGTAGTCATTAATTTATTAAGTTATATATAAATTCACTTTAATTAACCAAAAACCGATAAAAAACATAATAAGCAGAACTGAAATAGTCTGAATGCGTTTGATCTAAACACATTTTAAATACAATTCAACGTATATATTGTTATCCAACGGAAGCCCTTATCCGCTGGTCAGTCCCCCTTTTGTCTATTTTTATCCTATGATATCCTATAGTCCTTTCTGTTACTTACAAAGTAACGGAACGTGTAATTATAGAATAGATAAATTGGATGAGTAAATTAAAATTTCATAGTACGAAACGTAGGATGAGTGATATTATATTAAAGTCATTTCTACTTTTATTGGTATCCCTGTCATCATTGCGCCTTCATGCGCAGTATGTCGCGCTGAAATCCAATCTGCTCTATGATGCATTATGTATTCCTTCCCTTGGTACCGAGGTTCGCCTTGATAGTACCCTTACCTTGAATGTTTCCTCAACCTACTGTCCAATATCATATAATGATAACCGTAAATGGAAGAACTGGTCAGTTCAGTATGAAGCCCGTCATTGGTTCCGCAAATCCTTCAATGGTCCCTATATCGGAGTCTTCGGCATTCACGGAGGCTTTAACTTAAGCCGTCTTCCCTTTTTTCATCTTTCCCATCACCGTGCAGAAGGTAACTTCAACGGTGCCGGACTCACTTTCGGCTGGCATAGGATCCTCTCTCCTCACTGGGGCATAGATACTTCCTTGTCTGCTGGCTACCTGCACTTGCGCTATCGCCATTACCGTGAGGGACGCTACGGCTACCTCGAATATACGAAGAGTCACGACTATGTCGGTCCAGTCTCCCTTTCGGTATCACTGGTGTATATAATAAGATAATAACAATGAAATAATATTTATAGAGAAATGAAACTATTACAATCTGCATTCTTTCTTCTTGCCTTTAGCGGAACGGTATCCGCAGCATCCGCCCAGACTGTCTACGGCGGTCAGATCTACGTCAACTCAGAGAACTTTACCCGTCAGGGCGACCTTCTCCGTGTGCGCATGAAGGTAAGCTACGACAGTAGCGTTGTGGGAAGCTGTGAGTCGCTGACATTCACCCCCGTTCTTAAGACAGACAGTGCCGTCTCTGTGCTATCCTCAGTGGTCATCAATGGTCGTGAGCGTGAGCGCGATGCCCACCGTACTGAGGTCCTTTCTGAGGTTCGCCGCAATATCCCTATCGTTGTCAAGGACAGTCATGCCGCTAAGCGCTATTTTGTTTATGACACAACAGTTCCCTATAAGGACTGGATGCAGGACTGCCGCATGTATGTGGAGAGTGAGGAACTTAACTGCCAGGGCAGGAAAGGTCATGTCTACGAGGACCTTGTGTTGAAGAACATCTATCTTCACGACATGAGTAACGACAATCCCGATCCTAATGTTCACTATTATAATCTGATGGACTATGTACAGTTCCTTCAGCCTCAGGGTTCCGATATCGATAAGTTCCACCGCAGCGGTGAGATTCAGATATTCGGTAACAAGTCTCTTGCCAAACTTAGTGGAAGCAGATTCAACCACACTGTGTTCAACACCATCGCTACTGACGTGAAAAGTGAATTGCAGCGTTACGGAACAAGCCTTGTTGGTCTTCGTATCAATGGTTTCGGTGCTCCAATCGGCAACTACCGTCGCAACGAGAGTGAGGCAATGGAGCGCTCTCTTGATTTGAAGAAGTATCTCATGAAGCAGAAGCTCACCAATCGCAATGACCTTAACGTAAGCTGGCTTGCTGAGGACTGGGACAGCATCTCTTCTCTTGTAGCAGGTAGCGGCATGAATCTTCGTGATGCTGTTGTTGACATCATTAAGAATATCGACGTCGTCAACGGTCGTGAACGTGAAATTGAGAATCTTGGACTGGGTATGCCGTATGCTTATATGAACCGCTTTATCTTTCCAAAGGTCTATCGCATCAAATATACGCTGACATTCCGTCATGATGGTTTCGACAGCAACTCTGCTATGCAGCACCTTGGTTCAAACCCTGCAACAATGACGCTGGGTGAGCTCTATGCCACAGCTGGATTCTATAAGAAGGGCTCACGCGAATACAACGACATCTTGGATCTGACAGCCCGTCTTTTCCCTGATAATCCAGAGGCTAATATCAATGCAGCCGGTGTAGCTCTGACACGTAACGACGTAACCCTTGCGCATAAGTATCTTAAGCGCTGGGAGACTGATCCAAGAGCCTACTGCAATATGGGACTCCTTTATCTTAGCGAGGGCAATCGTGATAAGGCAGAGGTTTACCTGAAGATGGCAAAGGCTGCTGGAGTTGTACAGGCAGACAAAGCCCTGACCGAGCTGATGAAGATTAAATAAAGCATAATCAACAAAGTAAGTAAAACGATTGATAATTAATATAGTAAATAAAGCCTTATGAAACATACATTATACATATCATCACTATTGGCGGCATGTATGCTTCTATTCTCCTGTGCGTCGGACAACACCGTCGTACCGGAGAACGGCTCCTCTAAGTCTGCCGTGGTGAATCTCTCACTCTCAACAGGTGCTGTGACTCGTGCCAACGGAGCACTGCCGACGGATAATGGCGCCGTTGTGGGGAGTAATGAGGGAACGCTTAACCATATATGTGTGGCTCTCTTTGATGCCAACAATAAGCTGGTTACCCTGCATGAGTATGATTATAGCGGAGATGAAAATATTTCAACCCGTACAGATGCTGTACAGATGCTTATCTTCGCCAATGTGCCTGTCGGTGCATTTGCAGGTAAATATATTCTGAGTGACTTTTATACAGTGGCTCAGGACTTAGGCTATACCACATCAGTGAATGGCAAGAGTAATACCGGTGTTACCATGGCAAACTCTCAGAGCATGAAGTCGCTACCGATGATGTCCGATGTACAGACATTAAACTGGGGATCAGGTACAACCCTGAGCCCGACTGTAACCCTGAACCGCATGGTAGCGCGCGTTGCACTGACAAATATAACCTACAGCTTCACTGGTTCATACAATGGCTGCAGCTTTACTCCCACGGAAGTGTTCATGTATAATGCCAGCAACCAGCTTACCAACTGGAATACAAAGACTGTTTCCGGTAATGTAAGCGGAGAGAATATCGCGGGCAATGTCAATACAGCCTATCTGGGCAGCGGTACGATCAGCACCTACAGTGCTCCTTATTATTTCTATGTGTTTCCTCATGGCAGCACCAGTCCTACAAAACTGGTCATCAAGGGAACGTTCAAGACAAACAGCGGTACCACATACACCACATATTATCCGATCACGGTAAACAGTTCAGCCACAGGCAACATTATTTCCACTGTTACAGGTGGAACTGGTGACTCAAAGATTCTGAGCAACACCACATACGGTCTTGCAGTAACGATATCCGGAACAGGCGTTAACAGCGTATCAGATGAACTAACAGCGACCAATGTGACCGTTACCACCAGTGTAGACAGTTATACAAATGCCACAATAGCGGAACATTTTGGTCCAGCTGTAGGTGATATATATTATTCTGATGGAACATATAGCAATAATTATTATGCCAGCAAGACGCCAATCGGTATAATCGTTAGTACCAATTCTGTTTATTGTGAGGCTACAAGTGGATATGGGCATGGACTTGTAATGGCGCTAACTGAAGCAATTAGTAGTGGCTGTTCATGGGGAGATGCAAGCGTTAATGAAAGTGTGCTAAGGGATAACCCCACTTTAAATGTAGCTTATACCGATAACAGTGGATTAACAAATACAAAAGCTATAGCAAGTGCTCATACGTTATCTAGTACAGTACAAACAGGTTATCCAGCTTTTTATTATGCTTATGTCGCATATAAAAGTAATGTCGCTGCCCCTGCTAGTAGTAGTGGATGGTTCTTACCAAGTGCAGGGCAATGGTGGGATGTTATAGAAAAAGCAGAGAAAAAATATGGTTATACTGCTGATTTGTTGAATCAGCATAATAATACAGGTATAGCATATCTTAATAGTACAGAAACAAATCAGGCATATAGCTCGTTGAATACATTGATGAATAATTCTGGTGCTAATTATACGGCACTGATCAGTAGCTTTTATTGGTGTAGCTCAGAAATGAATGGTGATATATGGCGATATAATTTTGTCAGTACAGATTACTTATTATGTAGTGGAAGTAAAGATAATACAAATTGGTACGTTCGCCCTTTTCTGGCTTTCTAAGTCTCAACGACACAACTCCATAGTAATGCATAAAATAACAAATACATAGAATTAAGAATACAATTAAAAGAATTAGATTATGAATAAAAATTATTTGCTTTTATCAGCAATGTTATCAGTATTATTGATGACATCCTGTTCTTCTTCCGACACGGAAGAAGGAACTATAATGAAAGGTAGTCCAGCAGTTGTCAACTTGCAACTTAACGGAAAGTCTATGACCCGTTCAGCCCCTTCAACTGATGAAGCCCATATTTCTGCAGGTCAGGCTGCAGCCTTTGATGGTTCAGGTGCCATAGTAGGAACCGTACAGAGTTTTTCAACAAGCACTCCGACTATCAGTACCACGACACAGGCTACTCAGGTTAGTGTTGTTGCCAATCCTGGTTCTACTTCTACATTTACGAGTATTGTAAACAAGGCCAACCTGGAAGCAGTGACTACGGACTTGGCAAGTACTGCTACCTCTGCTACTGCCCCAAATAGTCAAGACGCGACAAAGCTTCCAAAATACGGCAATACCTCTGTGAATTTCAGTACTAATCCTACTATCAATCAATCAGTTGATATGTACAACCTTGTAGGAAAGATAACGTTGAGTTCCATCAAAACAAACTTTACCGGAACGGGTTATGCAGGTGCTACATTTATCCCGAAGGAAGTTTTCCTTTATAACGCCAACACCGTCAGCACATTCGGCGGTACTGGTTCTTCTCCACAGAGTGGTGAGAATACTGATAACGCAAGTTATGCAGTTACAAGTCCTACTGATTACTATTATCTGAGTTCTGGTCCAATTTCAACCTATAATGAGACTACTCCTACTCCCTATACCTTCTATACATTCCCTAACACAAGCGCAACTACTCCTACAAAGATTGTCATAAAGGGTGCATTTACTCCTAGTGGTGGTACTGCTGAATATGTTTATTATCCAATCACAATAAACAAATTCCAGACTGGTACAACGATTAAAAAGGGTTCAACTGAACTAACTGAAGCTGATGCAAACGACTCAAAGATTGTAAACAGTACAAGCTATGGCATAAGCATCACTATCAGTGGTAAGGGTGTTAAAACTCCGGGAGATAACATAACCCCTTCTTCGGCAACAATCACAATGAATGTGAAGGACTGGACGGACTATACTCAGGAGGTAACTGTTAAGTAAAGATATAGAATACAATAAAACGAAATCGTATTATGAAGTTAAGATATTATCATCATCTGCTGTTACTTCCACTATTATCGCTGCTTGCCTCATGCATCAACGATGACTATTCCAACTGCGTGCAATGCTCGTTGATCGTGTCACAGACAGACAGCGTTGGCAATGCTTTGGTGACGGAAGTGAAGGGCAATATGATGGCATATCTCTTCATAGACGGTAAGTTTGACCGTATCGTTACATCAGATCCAGATGGTAGCTATAAGATAAGCTATGACGGCAGAGGCGGCAACGCATCCCTCGTGGCGATAGGCAGTTCGGATAAAGACAGTGCGCAGATATTCACCCCAGCATACGGATCAGATATGAATTCCATATCTGTAAGCGTAAAGCGCGATCCTGTTACGGGTGAATATATACTCCCGTCTTCACTGTATTACGGCACTTATGCCATCAGTTCTCAAACAGCAGGTATGAGTGCCGCATACGGTAATATTGTGATGAAGAAGAAACCTGCAACTGTTCATGTCATTATAAGACAGCTTAAGGAGTATTTTGGAGACAGGGATTATAAGGTTGTCCTGTCAGGATTCCGCAGTACCATGACCTTTGCCGGACAGATAACAGGAGATTCAATAAAATACTCCCCGTCAGCAAATTTTGATGCATCTGATCAATTGGTGACAAGCAGCATACATGCTTTTCCAACAATGCGGAATGAATACGTGACAGTATCCGTGTTCAGTAATTCAGACAACTCTGCCAAGTCCCGTTCTTCACTGTCTCAGCTTATCTGGAGTACCAATCGTGACAGTTATGGCAATAGGGTGACTCTGAATTCAGGTGACGACAAGGTTATCATCGTTGACTGCAGCAGCAAGCAGCTAATTTTGAATGTCATGCCTTGGAGTGAGTACTTACAGCATGTTGTAATACCGTAATTTATATATTATTCATGATACAATGATGATTAGAAGAATATCATATACGCTCTATATATTATTATCACTGACATTACTTTCTTCGTGCAACACGATGGACGAAATGCTTGATGAAAAGCAGGATACTGCTACGCTTACGGTAAAAATAGCGCAGCAGGATCCTACAACAGTGACACGTGCAATCAGTGATGCCATCGAAAATGTGAATGTACTTGTGTTTGATGCACAGGGGCATTTGATTGGTAGTGCATACGCCTCAAGCAGTCCTACGTCAGTATCAGTTCCTGTAAGGGTTAGCAGTGGTTGTACTGTCTGCGCTATAGCCAATACAGGTAGCGGTACATACTTTGATGGAATAAGTACACTTAAAGAGTTAAAGTCAGTTGTAACACCAGCAATAACATTAGCTACAGCATTGTCATCGAAAAGCAATGAAATATTATATGGTGAAGCAACAAATGTAACTTTAAGTAGCGGAGCAAATACTCAGGCAGTTATTTTAAAACGATTATATAGTAAATACACATTCACGATAACTCCTTCCAGTAATATCGCAATAACTGGTTATCAGCTTTGTAATGTTCCTAATGAATGTTACATAGCTAGTGGAAATACCAATAATCCAACAACAGGATTTGGAGGATTGAATTATGATGCTGTTGCAACTCCAGTCTATGCTGGTACTGTAATAACAGTACCGCCATATTATATCTATGAGAACTTAGCAGGTACAAATAATACGTTAACTACTGCAGAACAAAGGACTAGTGTTAATGCTCCAATAGGTTCTTCGTATTTACTGATAACAGCAAGAGGAACAGGATATAATGCGGGGTGGACATCATCATACAGAGTATATTTGGGAGGAGTTACTAATGCTGCAAGTCCTGTTTTAGATTACACTAACTTCAATATAAATAGAAATTTTAATTATCAATGCAATATAGCGATTACTGGTAGTGGTGCTACCGATGTTAGAGTCTCATATTCTCCAACAACAAGTACAAGATCGAATGTTTATTTCGGTGATGCAACTCCTGGTACTTATCTTTATAGTGACGGCACAACAGGGACAACAACTGCCGGCAAAACCGTAGTCGGCATTGTCTTCTCTAACCAATTAAGTTCTGCTGAATATAATGCAGGCTATAAACATGGTTATGCTTTAGCATTAGCAGATGCTAGTGGTATAGGACTTACTTGGGGACCTAATGCTGATGCTGGCTTAACCAAAGTTACCACTGCAGCTGATTATTATAACGATATTAGTTCAGGTTATGATGGAACATTTACTAAAGGTTACAATAAAACAAATAGTAGTTATCCTGCATGGCAAGCTGCTAATAATTACAATGTGGATGTCTCTAAATTTCCTAATAGTGGTTGGTACCTTTTAAGTATGGGGCAATTCTGGGATATTTGTGCTAATCTTGGCAAAGTTGATTTGACTAGCATGCAAACAAATACGTCTAAAAGTCTTATTATTTATGAAGGTAGTACAGCTACAACTAATGTAAATAATGCAATAATAGCAGCTGGTGGTGCAGCACTGATGATTAATAGTAACTATTGGTCTTCGTCTGAGCATAGTACTACTGGTTACGTTGGCATATTTAGTTTTGATAGTTCCCGCGCTGGTGTAGGCTACATTGGTAAGGATTATGGGTATTGTTATGTGCGGTCAGTTTTGACCTTTTAACTATTGATCTAATTAATTTCCATTTTAACGCAATTTAAATAAATTATTGAATTTAATGATAATACGAAATGCTATCTGGTTTTTATCACCGTAGGTTAGTTAAATTATATGAATATCAATCTGGATATGTTGTCTCTGATCTATAGAGCAAACAGCAGTTACGAAAAAGCATGATGTTTAAACTTCTAATTAAAATATAATAACAATGCTTTATCGCATTGGATTCAAAAGAAAACTCAATTCTACGATGTCCCTGATGACTAGTTCATGTGAAGAGTAGGTTCGTGAGAATCGAAGGACGTCTAAACAATTATCACTATAAATAATTAATGGATAGTTAGTTCTATTCATTTTCTTCTAAGGCTATTTAGTCTAAGAAGAGTATATCCCAGTGGGGATGTATTGGAGAGCCTTCACACGCGAGTGTGGGGGCTCTTTTTGATTCCCGCAGAGTTTCTTTTTCGTAGTGATTTTCCGCAGATTCTTTATTTTTTCTTTTTGTTTTATTGCTCGTTCTTTGTATATGTGAACGGCTTATTCTCTCGCAGATAGCGCAGATTACGCAGACAAAAGACAGTTAGGGGAAATGGATCTGCTAAAGCAGATGCCGCAGAGAACGCTGACAAAGACAATTACCACATTGTGGAGACAATGTTGCTCATGCTGTTTGCTGTTTATCTGCGAGAATCTGCGTAATCTGCGAGAGAATAATCATGCAAGCGTACTCAATCTATAGCCAAAGCAGAAACCCCAATGTCTCTCGCAGATTATATTACAGTTTAGAATAATGAAAAAGCAAGCAAACGAGAAAAATATACCATATAGTAACTATATGGTATGTATTATATTTTCGCTAATGAACAAACGAAAATAATAAAGTTGATTAAAGTGTGACATTATTCCTATATTTCCCATTTATAATGTATTTGTACCTGATTATAATGCACGAAAATATCGATTTTTATTGTATATACATTGTTTAATATTTTGTTGTTAAAATATATTTTTATACCTTTGTGATACAGAAGAATATTCTGTATGGGAACCAGTATGCCTGCCTCATGTATGAACGACTCAATAAGTTTGATGTGGCAATGTGTACGATCTCATACCAAAAATAAATGCCGTGTCAGAACACTATGTGATTAGACGGGGTGAGTCCATGAATTACTATATTCATGTCCCTTAACATGAACACAAGCCTGATGCCAGTTTTGCTTTGGTAAACAAACAATATTATTAACAACAAAAAAATATTCATAAGATGAATAACCAAAAAATATATTGGAGCGGTACAAAGTCAGAACTGATTGAAATGTGCTATGCTCTTTATTCTAGTAAATGTATTGAAGACTTTGATGGGAAGTCTCAAAGTTTTATAAAGATATGCAAATTGGTCTTTGATATGTTTGGGCTAGAAAGTCCGACTAATCCTTGTTTACGCATCTCGCAGATGAGGAGAAGAAAGAAGAAAGAAGCAAGCAGTTGGTTGTATAAATCATACAAAAAAACATTTGATTGTTAAATCGAGCTAAAAACGCTATAGTATTTTTCAAGTTTTCAACATTTCGCATTATATCGCTTGTATATTTCGTAAATTTGTATATGAAATAATCAATCAAATATGTTTAGTATGACTGAAACGACAACTCACATTAAATTACATTTGCCCCTACTGCAAAAGGTAGGGGCAAATAAAGAAATTCCTATTTTATTATTATATGGTATGTAAATATTAGTATAACTAACGACTAAGTTTTAACCACTATTTAAAGGATGACGAACAATCACTCTTAGCGGTAGCTTTGTCCTTTTTTTTAACAAGATTATGACACTTGAACAAGCAAAAGAGAAAAGACTTACTGAGCATTTTACTCTTTATGAAATGATGCGTTCCGAGACTGCTGAAAACCACAACATCGACAATACCCCCGACGCAACACAGATTGAAAACTTAAAATATCTGTGTGAAAAAATCCTAGAACCTTTACGCCGTAATTTTGGCGTAATCAAAATTAACAGCGGTTTCCGCTGCCCTGTACTTAACCTGCGAGTTAATGGAGTTGGAAACTCTCAACACCTTTTTGGTGAAGCTGCTGATATACATTGCTACAACGTATATATAGCCAGAAAATATTTTGACTTTATTACGAATCATTGCCAGTATGATCAACTGCTTTTCGAATACCGAAGAGGTGGTTCTTTCTGGATTCACGTTTCACTTAAACGTAACGGAAAGAATCGTAAAATGAGAATAGAAAATTATCCAGCTAAACATTAATAAGAATCATGAGTTATACATCAAAACAAACTAAGAATTCGCCTTTCCTTAAAGTGCGCCGTAACATCACCTCAATGCCCGAAATGGCAGATTTACTCAATGAAGAAGGCAGTACTGGCTTCGGCACTTACATGATGATATTGATTTATCTCACTAAGTGCAACAACTGTGTGGGACTTTACAATAAAAGCACCTTGCGCTCTTTGTCTGCTGAAGCTCACAAGTCTTCAAGTTACATCCGCAATATCATCAACAACTACGGCTTGTTTGTTGTTGAGGATAAAGTATTTTATAGTCAGGAACTCTGTCAAACACTGAATATTGATTTCACCGTGAATTCTTCTTCTTCAGAAGATGAACCTGAACCCAAATATCGTTCAAATTCAAAGCGCAAAACTTCAAAAAAAGATGCGAATGAATTGAATTCAAATTCAATTGAAAATGAATCTAAATTGAATCATAAATCAATTCAAAATGAATCTAGATTGAATCATGAATCAATTCGAAATCAACGAAACGGCAATAAGCATAATACGTACACGCATGCGCAACCGCGCGAAGATATAGATATAGATATAGATATAGATAAAGATAAAAGATATTCTTCGTCTACGACTACGAATATTAAAAGCGATGACGTAAACGCAAACGTTGGTTCTTCTTCTGATTCTATCAAAAAATCATTTGCTGACGCCGACTGGGTGAAGTCTATTTCGGGAGTCACGGCTCTTGACCTTACCGACAAGACTGTTGCTGATGCCTGTATGGAATGGTTCGGCATGCAGTGTAAGGCAAAGGGAAAGACCTTTGACACGGACGAAAACGCAAGATGGTATTTCTGTAATCTGCTGCAACAGGGACGCAAGACAAGGGAGTCGTTTGATGAATACTACAAGCAATACAAATACGACGAAATGGTGAGGAAGACCGCCATGGAATGCTGCGAGGACGATTATTACGACTACAAGGAAAATGGCAGACGATATGATTCACACCACCAGATTATACCGCCTGATGCTCCACGGCAGATTGATCCAAACACGATATGGAGCTGGATAAAACTTGAATTCATTCCAGTTGGTGATTTCAAAATGGACCCCGAAATGGATGCACGGTCTAAGTATTACGACGAGTACCGCCGAATTCATAACATGAAATGACATGGCACAGACTTATGATGACGGCTACGGTCACAAAGTTGTAGCAAAGGAGGATTTACAGATATCACGCTCAACAAGCGCAAAGACGAGTGGAAAGATCAGATGCAAGTGCCCAGAATGCAGCAGCCACGAGGGCAACAAGCCCAATTCCGACTGCGTGAGTATTGACCTTGACACTGGTTGGGGACACTGCTTCAGATGCGGAACGGTGTTTCTGCTTGAAAGCCATTTCAAGACATGGAAGGAGGGACAGGAAAAGCGGTATGCCAAAAAGAAATACAACCTGCCAACGGCTGATTATTTCATGCCCAACTTCGGTACAAAGACGATGGAGTATCTCAAATACAGATGCATCAGCACGGAGACGGCACATAAACTCGGCATCAAAACAAGGGTGATTGAGCACGGAGCGACAAAGGAGGAATATATCGGATTCCCCTTCATCGACGGCAGCAACACCGTTGACGTGCAGTTTAAACTGGCTTCAAAGACCGAAAAGAAGTTTTTCTTTGAACAGGGCTGCGAGAAGATTCCCTACAACGTAAACAGTGCCATAGGTGCCTCGCAGATACTCATCACAGAGGGCATGATGGACACGGCAGCCTGCACCGAATGTGGCTATGAGGCGGTGGTGAGTCTGCCCAACGGTGCACAGAGCGACCTGCGATGTTTCGACAAGTACAAGGACTATTTCAGCGGTGCAACGATCATCTATGCAGGAGATACGGATGAACCTGGTATTGAGGCACGCAACAAGGTGGCTTCTTACTTCGGGGAGTCACGGATGAAGAGTGTTGACTGGACTTACAGATGGAAGGATGACGAGGGCGAGGACAACATGCACTGTGCCAAGGATGCCAACCAGATGCTCATGGAGAAAGGCAGGGATGCCGTGGTATGGTGCATTGAGCACGCAAAGAAGATGAACATTGCGGGACTCGTGGAACTCGACACGGTGGAATCGCAGCTTGATGACCTTTACGAGAACGGACTTCCAAAGGCGAAGGACCTGCACGTGGCGAAGCTGAACAACATCTTCAGGATTGAGGACGGACTGATTTATCTTGGTTTTGCCGCTCCGGGCAGCGGAAAGTCAACGATGATGAACTTCATCATGATGAGTATGGTGCATCTTTACGGCACGCACATCCTCGTTTACAGTCCTGAGAAATATCCTACGGCTCGTCACTATTCTGAGATGATCAACGTGATGACGGGCAGGGAGTTCAGCAAGGGCAAGTTGATTGAGCCTGCCTATCAGCGGGCAAAGGACATCTGTAGGGAGTATATACGTGAGATTGATGCCAACGTGACTAACGACATCGACGGCATCCTGCATATAGCGCAGCAGGAGTATTACCAGGGACTGTGCGACATGCTGATAATAGACCCTTTTAACTGGATTCAGCTACCTGAGCAGACTGGCATCACGGACACGATGAAGTACACGATGCTGCTGATGAAGATTGTACAGTTCGCTCATCAATATAAAGTGCCCGTGTTCATGATGCACCATCCCCGCAAGTTTGACGACAAGACGAAGCTCACCATCAACGACATCTTCGGTAGTAGTGACTTCGGAAACAAGAGTGATTATGTGTTCTGGCTTGACCGCAAGAAGGACGAGGACCCGCTGAAGGAAGTAACGTACTGGAACTGTATCAAATGCCGTTGGAATGAGATAGGAAAGACGGGTACCGTTGCGCTGAAGTACTCCACGGACACCATGCGGTATGCTGGCTGCAATCAGAACTTCGATAAGACGTATAGTCCCATCAGTGAGGATACGGCTGACTGGACGAAGCATGAAGCCATGTCGCAGGAGATTGACTTCAACCCAGTTACTCTGCCTGAATGTCCGTTCTAAATATTAACTTTTAAAACAAACAACGATTATGTCAAATTTATCAATCGGGGAACCCTCCCCGAAACAATCAAATGCCAGAAATGCGGGCGTGAACTTCCTAAACAGAAGTTAGAACGCATGAAGTCTGGAACGTATCGACAGGTATGCAACCAGTGCAAATATGAGTACTACATCAAACCATCTAGGGTAAGGCGCATACTCAGGGAACTGGAAAACGATACATAGGTTTTGCAAATTAATAAGCGTCGAAACGTCTATTTGCTGATAATCAACGTATTAGATGCTGTTTTTCAAAAACATACTGTCGGTAAAATGGCAAATAACAAAAACGTTTCTACGTAGAAACGGAAACGTTTGATCGATGAAACGCAAACTTTATGTCGTAGCAACAGAAACGTTGCTTCGTAAAACGGCAAACAATGCTTCGTAGAACGGAATTTTAACTCATAAAAACGAAAAAACAGAATGAATATAGCTAAAATCAACGTCTTGTATAAGACAAAACAGGAAATCAAACAAAAATTGACGAGTCTTGATGATTTGTTTGTCATGATTCGGGGTGAAAAATACCAAAAGCAGTGTAATAAACTGCGATATGCCCTCAACTCATACCCGAATATTGCGGGTATGAAGCTGACTGAGACGGCAGAACTGCCACAGATACAGTTTTCTTTGTGCAGAAAACAGTACACGGGCTATATTTTGCTGTCGTTCAAGGCAGAAGACGGTTGGCTGAACAATCTGAAGTTTCTTGCAGAGGGACTTCCGCAGACATTGATGTGCTTTACTGGAGCATCGGCAAAGTCACTGAAAATTGTAGTGGCATTTACACTACCAGACGGTACACTGCCACAGACAGAACAGGATATCTGCTTCTTTCATCAGCATGCCTATTTCACATGTGCAAAATTCTATGAGGCGGAACTGGGCATTAAATGCGAGCGAACAGTGCCAAAGCCTCAGACTGTATGCAGAATAAGCACGGACGAGCACGTTTTTCTTAATGCCAGTGCTATACCGATGATTCTTCAGCAGCCACATGAAGGCGTTGAGAAGAGGGTGAAAAGTGAGATTCGCTATCAGATGAAGAAGACAAGCTATCATGCAGGCAGGGAAAGTGGTGTGATTCCTTTTTATGAAAAGCAGCACATGGCAATGGCGAAGTTTCAGACAATATTTCTGAATCTAATCAATAGTGCCGTGGACATGGATATGGACGAGATTGTGACGGAACTTGCGAAAAACTGTCAGCGCAACGGTCTTGCGGAAGAATTCTGTATAAAAAGACTGATGCGACATGCCCCATATTGTAATTTTGATTATATCGTGCGCAACTGCTTCCGCAATGTCTATGACACGAGTGCGCCAAAATCGGACTGTGCGGTATCAAAGATGACTATCGACATGGAAAGGCTGCGCACGTTTCTTGCCGTGAGATATGCTTTCCGCAAGAATGAGATTACAAACGACTGCGAATACAGGGAACGTGACAGTTTTATATTTTCGTGGAACTCCGTTACAAAAGAGGTTCTCAACACGATAACAATCAACGCAAAGTCTGAGGGCATTGACGCATGGGACAAGGACGTGAAGCGATTCATAGAATCATCATTCACAGAAGATTACGACCCGATTGCAGACTGGATAACTTATCTGCCAAAATGGGACAAAGAAGACCGCATAGACAAGTTTGCACAGAGGGTGAAAACGGATAATCAGGACTGGGTGAAGAACTTTCATCTGTGGTTTATCAGTATGGTGAGCCAGTGGATGCGCAGAAATTCCATGCACGGCAATTCACTTGTTCCGCTGCTGGTAGGCGAACAGGGAGACGGAAAGTCAACATTTTGCCGAATGATCATCCCTGAAGAACAGCAGATTTACTATACAGACCGTGTGGACTTCACGAAGAAGGAGGATGCCGTGAAGGCATTGAGCCGATTTATACTGATAAACATAGATGAATATGACAGTATTTCAAAGCGCCAGACGGCATTTCTTAAATACATGTTGCAGGCAGTTGATGTGAAGTTTAGAAATCTATATGAGAGCCTCACGCAGCAGCACAAGCGATATGCAGCTTTCATCGGCACGACCAACAATCCTCAGCCGTTGATAGATTATACCGGTTCACGCCGATACATGTGTATCAGGGTAAAGGAACGCATAGATACAACCACGGCAGTGAACTACGAACAGATGTATGCTCAGGCAATTGAGGAAATAAAATCGGGAGCAAGGACCTATTTCGACAATGAGACGGAGCATAAGATTCAGCTTGACAATGCCGACTTCCTACAGATTGACTGTATGGACGACATCTTCTTCGAGATGTTCCATCGTCCTGCGAAAGAAGAGAAGGCGATGCGTCTCACGGCAACGGAGATTGTGCAGAAAATGAAAACGAAGTATCGTAACATCAGCATCAACAACAGCAACATCATGCGTGTAGGACATATTCTGATGAGGAATAAGTTCAAGCTGACAAGAGGAAAGTCTCGCCGTTATGACATCGCTACAAATGACACGATGGTGCCACTTGATTAATGCAGATTTGAAACGTAGTATGCTGATAATCAATGACAAGACACTTAGACGCTAGTATTTCTTGAAAACCCTATGTACGTGCGCGAGGGGGGAGCCTATTCTCCTCGCTGAGAAATGATGTTGTGGTTTTGGGGTTTGTCTGCGATTATCTGCGGGAGAATAGAACGTTCACACATGCAAAGGAAAGAAACAATATAATGGATCGGCTGTCTAAGTTTTAGCATCAATATATTTTAAGTTTTTTTGTTTTAGAACGAAACAACGATTAAATAGAGTTAATTCCTGACATCAAAAATCTATATTTTTGATGTCAATCATTGTTATCAATGATTTTCTTTATATATTTGCATCATATAATATGAAAAGAATGATTACTGAAAGACAAATAAATTCAACTCGTAGGAATGATAAATTGGTTGATAAAATCAATTGTCAGTTGCGACGTAATTCTGCATTGATGAGAAATTTACCATCTTTTCAAAGCGGTTTTTCTTCTATTTTTGATATAAATAGAAAGGATTTATTATCTGATTATATGAAAGGTAATAACATCGATGATGTAAAAAATGATTGGAAAGCGATTGGAAATGATATTAGATTATCAATGATTAATTTCAGTAAAAGATAACCACTTTAATATGAATAAGGAAAAAACACAAAATAAAGAAGAAACACCAACATTAACTGAGTCTGAAGAAAACGAAAAAACAATTGACTTAAATGAAGTTCTAGAAACAATTGAACCTGAAAAACGAGACGTTATAGCTCGTGCGTTTGTTGCTATGCAGGAGACTTCATTTAGTGGTCCTTTACCATCTCCTGATGATTTCAAGAAGTATGGAAATGTTGTTCGTGATGCACCCGAAAGAATTTTGATTATGGCAGAAAAGCAATTAACTCATAGAGTTGAATGCGAAAAGAAAATAATAGCTTCACGGATAAAAGAAAGCAAGACTGGGCAGTGGATGGGATTCATTTTAGCCTTGATCTTTATAGCTGTAGCATTTTTCTTAGGATATAAAGGACATGACTGGTTGGCTGGGACTATTATTGTTTCTTTAATATCAATAGCGATAGTTTTTGTGTTAAAGAAGAATCCAAAAGAATCAAATGACGACGAATCTAATCCTCAAAAAGATTAGGGATAAAATAAGATAATATGAATTTGAACTGAACTCCAGAAGTTAGACAAAAACTTTTAGGGTTCAGTTTTGTTTTACGAAATTCATTTAGGGTGTAGTCTGCGTCAATCAGCGAGAGACATTGGGGGTTCATTGCGCAAAAATAGATTGAGTCCTCTTGCGTGTTATTCTCTCGCAGATAGCGCAGATCACGCAGATGAATGCAGCAAGCTGCATTATTTCGCAGAGAAAGGCAGCTGGTCGTTAGTGTGGTTTGTCTGCATAATCTGCGTGAGAATAGGCCGTTCATACATGCGAAATAAAAGGTAAGGATATGACCGTGTTTTTTGGAAATGGTAAATTTACTTATTGATATAATTAATTGGGGTAAATCTCTCAAAACATTTGTCCGAAGGTAACAAAACTTTTTTGTAACCATCGGACAAATGGATTTCTTCTTTGGCAATAGATTGAGTATTCTTTTAAAACGATTTTTATTCGGAAATTAGCATTAGATAAAAATATATCATCATTTTTTTAAAGATATTCTTGTTTGAATGTAATTTATATATTACCTTTGTACACATGAAATATCGAGAAGTAACCACTTATAAATCCTATTTTGAAGACTTTTTTAAGGAACAATCCTCTAAGGTCCAAGATAAGATTATTAAGATTCTCGACCTTATAGAGCAGGTTGAACGGATTCCCGTTACCTATCTTAAGTATATTGAAGGTACAGAAGGACTATTTGAGGTTAGAGTGATACTCAATGGAAATATCTTTCGCATATTTTGTTTCTTTGACGGCAATAAACTAATAGTGCTACTAAGTGGATTTCAGAAAAAGACACCTAAAAGAGAAATTGAACGCGCCGAACGGATAAAGGCAGAATATTATAATGACAAAAAGAAAGGAGTGTAATATGGAAACAAAAACATTAGATCAGATTAAAGACAAGTATTATGGTACTGTTGGCACTCCAAAGCGAGATAAATTGGAGAGCGAAATGGCAGCACTTCGTATAGGCGTAAAACTTCGTGCTGCTCGTGAAAGTTTAAAAATGACTCAGTTGGAACTTGCAACTAAAATTGACAAGAAACGTTCCTTTATCTCTAAAGTTGAGAATGATAGTGAAAATATCACATTGAAAACGCTTTTTGATATTGTTGAACGAGGATTAGGGGGCAAACTTCGAATTGATGTCCAATTCTAACTTGAATGTTTAATTTAAGAGCAATCGTAAAACATTAAATGAGGTGTCTTACGATTGCTCTTCACAATATTATTATGCGCTTGGTGATGATGTCTGAATTAGAATCCTACGTAAAGCGAGTTATAATTTATAATCTTTATGCTGAACCTAATAATCCTTTGATGTGATTATATCTGTAGGGTATCAAGTAAAGAGCAAACGAGGTACTCAATTCAGTATTTGGGCATTTTTTAGATACAAAGAATGAATTAATCTTAGTTTTGTATTATTCTAAACTATAGATATGCACGATTTTAGTAAATATCAGATAGCTTAGAAAGGAATTGCTGTGATATATTCTCACAGTGTTACGCAATCCCAAACTGTCTTTTGTCTGCGTTCTCTGCGACATCTGCTTTAGCAGATCTATTGCCCCAATCTGTCTTTCTCTGCGTGAATCAGCGTAATCTGCGAGAGAATAGGCCGTTTACACATGCAAAGAACGAGTAATAAAACAAAAGAATATCAGCGTGAATCTATGGGAGAACAGACCTTATACTACTTTGGCTAACACCCCAACGAGTATTTCATTGCAAGCCTTAAAAAATACGAGTACCTTTGTAACGTCATTTGAAAATCAGGTGACTGGGCTTAATGAAAGGAGGAACATTATAGGTGCACATATATGATGCTTTCAGCAAGTCTCAAACAGTAAAAAAACAATTTAAAACGAAAGGAAAAAGAAACATGCTGAATTACAAAATTTACATGAACAAAAACAAAAAGAATCTGAAAACCTATAACAAGTTTTACGCTCGTGCCGTCTATCACGGAATAGCTCAACTTGATGACATGGCAGAAAAGATTCAGGCAAACTGCTCAGTTAAAAAGAGTGATGTACTAGCAGTACTCACAGAACTTGCAGAGGTGATGACAGCCGAACTTCAGGACTCAAAAATCGTAAAGATCGCAGGACTAGGTTCATTCAAGCTCACACTGAAATGTGTAGGCGCAGACAGTATCAAGGAGTTCACACCAGCCAAGAACATCAAGAAAGTCAACATCCGCTTCAGTCCGGAAGCACATGTAGACGCAGGTTCAAAGACACGCACCAAGGCATTGGTAACCGGTACGCAGGTCAAGGAGTACGCAGAGTACAACAAGATCAAGGGTGCACCAAAAACAGGTGATCCAAACGGCGGAGTCGTAAAGCCTTAAACATCGTTCCCCCTGATGCGCACAGGGGGACATTGCTTTTAAACAAACAACAAATTAAAAACAAACACAAACAATGGATAAGAACAAAGTAAACATTTCATGGATAATCAAGATAGTAATCGCTATCGCTTCAAGTCTTCTGGGGTTGCTTGGAACGCAACAGAACGAAACACAGGAATAGCCGAGTGAGCTATCACGATTTCAACGACTTAATTAAAATCATAACCAACTTAATATGGTTAATTGCAGCGCTCACAGCGCTACTTAGCTGCACGGTATGGATGGCAGGATAACAACAGAGGGATGTGCTAAAGCGCATCCCTTTTGCGTTTTTATAGATTTGAATTGTTCTTTGAAAAATTTATATAATACCATTCTTGTGTATTATTTTTTGTGTACCTTTGCAAGTGCATTGACAACACGGAATCGGACGTTCTAAGATGAACATGGGTTGTGATTAGCTAAATTTTTCATATCTTTGCAAGTGCATTGACAACCGGAACGGACGCCAAAGCAAATGATAAGGTGTTGTGATTAGCTAAATTTTTCATATCTTTGCAAGTGCATTGACAACACAATTAAAATCCTGATGAAAGTCCATCTGTTGTGATTAGCTAAATTTTTCATATCTTTGCAAGTGCATTGACAACGCAATGTCTATTACAGTTTGTCGGTATCTGGTTGTGATTAGCTAAATTTTTCATATCTTTGCAAGTGCATTGACAACTTCTACGTGCCGTTACGCTTCCTTGACAAAGTTGTGATTAGCTAAATTTTTCATATCTTTGCAAGTGCATTGACAACGACCTTGCTGAAATTGTAACCCTGTGCTAGGTTGTGATTAGCTAAATTTTTCATATCTTTGCAAGTGCATTGACAACTTTAGCGTCAACACGAACGCCACGACCGTAGTTGTGATTAGCTAAATTTTTCATATCTTTGCAAGTGCATTGACAACTGCACGGAGAAGAAGGACTGAAGGACTTGGGTTGTGATTAGCTAAATTTTTCATATCTTTGCAAGTGCATTGACAACAGGTATATGTAAAAGACTGTTTGATTATGGTTGTGATTAGCTAAATTTTTCATATCTTTGCAAGTGCATTGACAACACGTGCCAAACGAATATCAGATGTATTAAGTTGTGATTAGCTAAATTTTTCATATCTTTGCAAGTGCATTGACAACCTTAGAACAATAAGAATAGGTATTATCAAGTTGTGATTAGCTAAATTTTTCATATCTTTGCAAGTGCATTGACAACAGTTAATGATATTATTCAAGAGAATAATTGTTGTGATTAGCTAAATTTTTCATATCTTTGCAAGTGCATTGACAACCGCTCTCCGTATAGGTGTAATCGTACGAGGGTTGTGATTAGCTAAATTTTTCATATCTTTGCAAGTGCATTGACAACTCTCTGATAGTTTTAACCGTGCCGTCACTAGTTGTGATTAGCTAAATTTTTCATATCTTTGCAAGTGCATTGACAACAAATCGGCAGCTTGTTCGCTACCATCAACAGTTGTGATTAGCTAAATTTTTCATATCTTTGCAAGTGCATTGACAACTAGGGTTCGGTATAAAACACGATGATATTAGTTGTGATTAGCTAAATTTTTCATATCTTTGCAAGTGCATTGACAACGTGCTTTCTATCTTACCAAGAAAGTCACTGTTGTGATTAGCTAAATTTTTCATATCTTTGCAAGTGCATTGACAACGCTGACAAGAAAGGTAATTACCTACCAACCGTTGTGATTAGCTAAATTTTTCATATCTTTGCAAGTGCATTGACAACTGCCTACACCAGAGGGTTTGACTAATATAGGTTGTGATTAGCTAAATTTTTCATATCTTTGCAAGTGCATTGACAACTGGCAGTACAGTTCGTCATGCGTTTTGATGTTGTGATTAGCTAAATTTTTCATATCTTTGCAAGTGCATTGACAACTTGATCTTTATATATAATTGTAAATCAATGCTTTACGTTGTGTATTAGAAATAAAAAAAGAATCAAGATTAAAAGCGGGAATTCTATTTAATATAGAAATCCCGTTTTCTAAAATAGTTCTAACTGCTGATATGGGGCATTTGGTTTTTGCTCTTTCTTACAATAAAAAAGCTGTATATCACTAAATTGTTTATCAGTAATACACAAAATACCAACATTACCATTTTCGGGGAGCAATGACTTCACCCTTTTAATATGAATCTGAGCATTATCCATACTTGCACAATGACGTACATATATGGAAAACTGAAACATTGTAAATCCATCTGCCATGATATTTTTTCTGAACTTAGCAGCAGCTTTACATTCTTTCATTGTTTCTGTCGGTAAATCGTAAAAGACTAAGACCCACATAATTCTGTATTCATTAAATCTTTGAGATAAAGGCATTAGGATAAGAAATTTTGCGTAGTTCACCACTAAAACATTTTGCCAAACTAGAGGTTGTCTCAGATATAGCTACCATTAGTGGTCGTTTCTTTCCACCAATCATAACATCTATTATAGGGATAGACAATAAGTCACTTTTCATATCGACAGTAAGTACATCAGGAATTTCGGCGTATTTAGAAATAATTTCTATTACAAGTTTGTCAACATAAGGTCTATAAGGTTCCATGATGTCATCTGCTAAACAATAAGCGTTATATCTATTGTGATGGTGTATTCCCTCAACTGGTAGAAGTCCACTTGCTACGAGTGCTCTCGCAACGGTAGCTCGTAAAATAGCGTATCCATAATTCAAGAGATTATTAGGTGGTGTTCCATCTGGATCTCTAATAAAATCAGGCATATCTGCAAAAACGTTCCTCCAATAATACACTGCTGCTTGTGCTTCATAATTATCAGGGTCTCCGCTTTTTACATCTTTAGCCATTACATACATTCTAGCCACTGATTTTAAGGTGTGTTGAGATAATATTGCAGCTTGATTTTCAATTTTTGCTTTGATAGTTTGTTGCCAAAGTTGCTTCTTTAGAGGTACGGTAGCGTCAATTTGTTGCCTGAATCTTTCACTATGTATGGTATTGCCTTGTAGCGGTAAGAGCATGCCAGTAGGCATGCGCTTATCACTGCAAGAAATAAGAGCGGCATTATTTTCAAGAAGAGCAGCTATAAGCCCTTGGGTAATCGTTATACGCTGATGATCTAAAATTATAATTCCAATATCTTCTATAGGTATTGTTCTTACAGATTCTTTACGTATAGGCTCTGGTAGGTTGTTAGCATTCTCTACTTCTGGCAGCTTTACAACAAGTTGTTTGTTTGTTAGAGATAGGTATGCTGGATTGCCAAAATATAGTGTTTTCTTGATCATACATTCCCTTTGATTATTTTTTCAACATTCCCTAATCGATCTACAATTAGTTTGAAACAGTTCTTTTTAATAGCCACGCCATCCCATGATTTCTCAGATTTATTATTTGAGCCTAATTCGGCTGTCTTAACAATAGGCATCGCAATTGATTGGGGGATAAAAAAACAATCTTTATCAGATGATGACATCATTTTATAAATCCTAGCATTATCCACATTTGGAATAGTACCATTTTCATCTGTTACAACAACTAAGTCTCCAGGAGATAATATAAACTGAAGTTTTTCGCCTTTATCATTGATGTCTTTTGCCACTGGCAAATTATTTTCCATGCATTCCAGAGATTCATTAAAAGGTATGCTTTCAAATGAACGATTTCCATCTTTATCTGCATAAATAGCAAAAAATAAATTTGTTCCTTTATCAGCTTCAACATATTTCTTATTTTTATTACCTCTTTCACCTATTGAAAATTTCATTCCTAGCGTTTCGAATTTTCTCACCTTCATAATTGGTTTGTGGTCTTTACCTCCATTCAGTTCTTTAAAATTCTGATTCATTCGGGTAATACCTTCTAGAGAGAAAGCCAATTTAGGATCACTGTCGTTTGCTTTGTAATGATTAAGTAGAATGTTACGTATTCCACTATCTGTAACTGCATTGATTTTTTTCTCATCAAATGTATCATCAATAGCTATTCTTGAAGCTGATAGTTCAGGAACTTCAGGGGTATAATATACAACTACCTTTGATATATCTTTTCCATTCAACTCATTTTTTCGATCTTTGAAATACTTTAGTATGATTTTAGTATCGAATTTGTGATACTGTGCAATTATATCTTTAATGGCTTTGCGTACTTCTTTATCAGCTATGAGATGCCAATCGGTGTTCAATGCATCTTTTAAGCTAACCTTCTTTTGTGTTTGCAGACGTACAGCACCAGATACAGTAGCTTTATGCAAAGATTTTCGAACCGCCCAACTCTCTGTACTATTCTGGGAAACGATTTCTTTCTTTCCATTCACATAATGTGAGTAGTGATTGGTCATTTTATTAATTACACGTAAATTCTGCTTAAAACTGACAATAATAGAATCTAGTTGTGACTCAACATCTTGTGTGAAAGTATCCCATGGCTTGTTAAGTCGCCATACATAGTTGCCATTACCATCAGTCTTATCCTTAAAACAGAGTTTGCTACGCAAGTCCATACGTAAATCAGCCTTCTTGTCAATAGCAGCACTGTTATTCAAATAGTTAACATGGTTGCGAGTAGCACAAGCTATAACGATTGCATCCATTGCGTGGTGACGATGATCTATACGTTTCTTATTGAAACCAGGGGACAGATCAATCGGAACTTCAGTTTGGAAATACCTTTTTCCATTTTTCTCAATCCATTTACCAAACTGCTCCGTTGATGTAATTTTATTTAATCGCTCAAATCTAGGTGCTATAATATGATTCCATACTTGCTTAACGCCCCAATCTTTTTTAAGATGATCTGTAATTGAGCCATTTGTAGCTATTACATTTATAGCTGTTGCTGCCTTATCATTATCAGCTATTTCTCCGCTCTCATCAGTTACTCTAACGACACTAGACAAGATCTCGATGGTCTTACGAGCAATATATCTACTATCATTAAGTTGCTTCTGGATGAACGAATCAGGAATGTCCTCCATTAATAATTTTTTCATCTTAAGTCTGTCATTGGCATAGTGCTCCCTCACATATTCCTCGTATTGTATTTTATCAAATACACGATGCTTACCAATGATGTGACCATGCTCAGCAACAATAAACTCGTATCCCAATCTATTATCTTTCAGCTTATTGACTTCGCTTTCGCAGATTACTTTATTACTAAGTGAGTCATCGAAATATCTAGATTGAGGTATTACATGTTCTATTTCATAGGCTGGGGTGAAGAGCTTTGACAATGGTATCATATCACCAGTATATGGAGATGTGTATCTCTGTTCAAGCCACAATCTATATTTAATAATTTCTTGATGAGATACATGTTTAGATGTGTCTCCAAGGTCTTTGATTATAGACAAAATATCATCATCAGGTTCATTTGAATTAAGCACATCTGTTTCGTAAATTTTAAAGAGTTCCATCTGAGATGGAGAATATGGGCGCACATTATCTATTTCACAGTCAGGGTTTACAAACTCTTGAAGTAGTCTTCGTATTCTCAAGTTTGTATGTTCATTATTTGAATTACGCTGCATGTCCTTTATCCTCTTATCTTTAGACTGCTTTAAATTGCGTCCCATCTCAACATGTATTTCGTCTATTTTGCCATATTTAGCCCATATATCCCTGACAACACGCAATGTTTCTCCTAACACAGTTTCTACAACCGGATTACGTAGCGCATGCTGTTTAAAATCATATTTGAGATAATACGTTATGTCATCTGGAGATTTCCAAATACCCACTTCTTTACGTTTGCCGTAAACAATCATCTCAGCTAGAAATAGTGGTAATCCTTGAAATGAGTCAATTGAAGACAAGTTAATATGATTTTTTGCAGCTACATCATAGATTGCATCATCAGCATCTCCAGCTATTATAATATCAATCTTACTTCTAGTCTTTGCATCAATATCCTCCTCATGCCAGTATTTACCTATACGCATAAGTGGTAGTAATCGTTTTAAAGCTTTTTCTGAATATGCACCATAATCAGCATTGAATGGCTTAATATGGATATGATCCTCTACAAAAGTCTCCACATCAAGACCATTTTTAGTTGCAAAAGTATTGAGTGCTTTTCTTAGCAAAATAGGATCATTTACAGAATATAATATATGCCATAATTCAATTTCTTTCTTATTATATCGCTCATCACTTTGCAATATGTTATCTCGGTTTATGAGATATCGAGTTTCGTTACAAGGATAAGTTTTATCATCCTCAACATAATTCCATCTATACAGAGAAGCGTTCTCTTTGCAAATCAACTTAACAAACTGATTATTGTTAATATCTTTGCGTACGTTAAGTTGTTCGTAGAGTTTACAACGTTTCTCTGCTGTATTTATAAATTCATCTGTAACATCTACGTCTGTTTTCAATTTCCCATTTTCATTTTTTTCTTTCTGAATCACTCGCAGATTTGAAATAAACTGCCATAGTCTGAAATCCTGATAAATGGGATGTGACTTAGGTATAACCTTTATAGGTTGCTTTACGATTTCCCCAGTGTCTTTATTTACAAACTGATAATGTTCATAAGGGCAGTTAGCTATTTCGCTTTTCTTACTTTTAAGTGGGCGCTGGTAAAAAATAATATCATCTACAAAGAAACTCGTAAAACTAGATTGATACAGAGATTGAATATGTGCCTCATTATTATGATATAATTCTCTTACACACTTTTCATAAATATTTGAGTCGCTTAACTCTGGTATAAATTCACATTGCTTATTGAGAATTTTAATCAATTCTTCTTTATAATACTTGCGTTCAATGGTTTTAACAAGTTTACCTCTAACTTTAATTGTAGGGTCTGCAAGAATTGAATCATATATATATTCACCTACAGTAATATTTCTATTATTCAGATCCGCCTCAGTTCGTTTTTTCATCAGAGTCCAATCGCCTTCTTGAGGATCGCGCAGTTTAATCTTAGGATTTCCCTCTTTATCTAAAGCTATATTTCCCTCTTTATCTAAAGTTGTAGTGACAATAACTTCAACTTGGTCACCTATATTTCTAGGATCAATGATACCAGTTTTGCGTTGTTTGGCACCATTATCGTAAGTAATATCGTACCAATACAATCCTTTTTTATTTTTTACTGCATCCAGTTTTTCTACATTAACAACATTAAGCACCTTGTATTCTTCATTCTTAGAAGTTGATATATCATCCTCTTCACCACGCAGTTGATAGTAACCACGTTTTGTATTAAAGTTGAGCAATATCCACGCCAATTCTTCTCGTTTAATTGGCTGAATAAGAGCCTTCTTTCTCAAATAATATATAGTCCAGTCGTAAGGTATCTTGCGACCTTCAGCCAACATATCAGGATGAATCTCTCTAAATTCTTCAAGCATCTCCTTAAATGAATCCATAAATATAAATTCATTTTTATTATTGCTATCCTTTCGATATGGCAAAAGGGGTTCACCATGGTTAATAAATTGTCCGGGATGCTTATCGAAATCAATTTGTTTTTGAAAGTGAGCAGGTAAGAAATTAAGTACATTCAGCACTCGGAGTAATCTTTGTCTTCTGAGTTCTGCACGTTCATTTAATCTACGAATGCCTCTGAATTCAGTCCTTGCTGCTGCTGAAGATTGGAGATTACCTGATTCAAAGTCAGACATAGCTTTTGCATCCATGGGAATAATTCTACTTCCTGCTTTGATAATTTGTTTACTGGTATTATCAACTAATGCCCATCCTATACTATTGGTTCCTAAGTCCAAACCTAGAATTTTTGCCATAATTAGTGTTGTTTTGGTTAAAGTATTAGCAAAGTTATAAAAAAAATGTCTTAAAATTTGCAATTTACAAAAATAATCATGATATTTGCATAAAATTTAGCTAATCACAATAAGGATTATTCCGTTGTGAAAACATTTAGGGTGGCGAGAGTCACCCATTTTTTTGCTTAAATTTTTTATCACCTCTATTCTTTATGCTAGTATGTATATTGTTAATGTACTAAAGGATAAAGAGTTAGAATGAAACTCAGTTGTCAAGGATTACTTGACAACTGCCACAGGTGAAAAGTAATCTATGTTGTTTCGGAAATGAAAGTAAGGAAAGATATCTATGGGAGAATACATCTGCTTTAGCAGATGCTATAGTTACCTACAAAGAAAAGAATATCTGCGGGAATTAGCGGGAACGGTATATTCATTCAATAGTCAGACAGTACTCAATTTGAATGCTTCATTATATGAAATGAGATTGTCGCAGTCATGATATTTTTTCCATGGATCTTCTTTGTGACTCATTGCTGATATTTCTGCTGAAGATATATCTTTGAATTTATCAATGATAATATTCAGTATTCCAGCTTTATATCAAGTTTCTATACGTCAAGCCATATTAGAATATACTCATGCAGGGCGAACAAAAAAGTCCTCAGGAATAATATATTTATTATACTCTTATTTTTCCCCTTGTCTTACATTATCATTATGCTTACTTAGGGTATAGTGCATCTTATAGAGTGTGCTTAAAGCATCACCGCATATTTTCTAATCTCTTCCAGCCTTTTGATGAAGGATTTGTCGTTACGAGCTTTCTGCTTATCGTAGTCTGCCTGAAGACCAATCCACATGTCTGCATCAATGTCAAGGGCAGCTTCTATCAGCAGGGCATATTCTGTGGTAACAGAGCGCTTGCCATTAAGCACCTCGTTGAGCACCGATGGAGCAATGCCAGTCATGTTAGCGAGTTTCTTTTGGGTCATGCCACGACTCTCAATTTCATCCTTTATCATTTCTCCTGGATGAATCAACATTGATGATTCCAGGTTGTTGGCGATCATTTTTGGGTCAATGCCTCTTAATGTGATCATATCTTCATTATTTATAATGGTTCGACAATTCTATAATGTTGCATACCGTGAGAACAGGCGTTTCTAAATTCTCATCTATAGTGAACTCAATACGATATTTGTCATTGGCTCTGATAGAAGATTTAGCTTTCTTGTCACCATGCAGGGCGAACAAAAAAGGGAAGTCAGTCTTTACTGACTTCCCTACTCAAAATAATTATCACTATAAAATAATAAACTCATATTGGGAATAAGCCCAAATGAGCTACGACTAAATCATCACATCAGGGTAATTATATATATTACTCTTTAGAAGAATTCGTAACAGGCTCCTCCCCTACTTTCTTCGTTGCAGATTTCTTTGCAACAGATTTCTTGATAGTCTCTTTCTTTGCAACAGACTTTTTTGGAGTTTCTTTCTTTGTAGTACACTTTACTTCTACCTGTTCACGGAACTTATCGCTTTCAGTCTCAATCTTTTCAATCTTAGCCTGAAGACGAGAAATCTCCTTATCCTTCATCTCAATTTCATCACCTTGATTCTTGATCGTTGTGAGCAAGCCTTCAAGTTCGTCATTATCAATGTCGGTAGAATAAAGATTGTTGACACGATTGATGAAATCACCAAGGATATTCATATAGTTTGTGAAAGCATCAAAAGGACTGCTATAGATGCCACGATCAACACCAACAACAGCTGGCTTCGTTGTCATAAAACGGAAGTTGTTGCTAGCCTGCAAATAATCCCAATCCTGATTTATACGAGGATCGTTAGCTATACGTACACGATCGGCAACACTATACAACTTATTGAAAGCCTCACGCTGCATAGGATTACCTAGCCATGAACTTACATCACGCTCTTCGTCTATCCAACTAAGCGTGTCTGGCACATTTAGCGAATCGACAGCCTTTACATTCTCACAAATCTCTGTCGGCGTAGAGAATGTTATATTTTTAGCTTTGGCACAAGCAGGCAAAGCCTTAAAGAATTCAAGAATATTGCTTGACAAAGGCTGAGCGATGCCAAGAGCAGAAAGTTCCATAAATATGTTTACTACCTGTTCCTCTTGAGGCAATCCTGCAATACGATTGATGTAAGTATCAGCAAACAATGGATATCCGCTCCAGTCCTTATTGCTGAAACGAAGTGAAATGTCATCGCTGAGATTTATATCACGCAACAGGAGTTTCAAGTTTGGAGCCAACTCACTAGTATATAAATAATGTGGAGACTTCCAACCTAATACATGTTTTGCACCCTCAGTGAGCATACCCTTGAATCCCATCTGAGAAACCTTCAGTCCGATATCATCACTATATATGAGAGACGAGTTGCGCAATACCTTTGGATACTGTCCAAAGTACTCATTCATCTTTGAGCACTGGCGCTTCACCTCCTCATCAAATCCGTCCTCGTTAACAAGTGAAGATAGACCATGCGAATAAGGTTCGGCAAGAAATTCCACACAGCCTGTATTATTGAGTTCCTGTAACTTTTCCAACACTTGCGGAGCATGCATCTCTAACTGTTCTACACCGACACCGCTAAGAGAGAAAGCTACCTTGAAATAATCACCATTAGCCTTGATCATATCAAGCAACGCATTGAGCGCAGGCATATAAGAACGCTCGGTAATATCAATCGTACTTCTTTCATTCTCGTAATCATCATAATAATAATGATCAGTACCGATATCAAAGAAACGATATCTCTTCAGATGTAGAATCTGATGTATTTCGAAATATAAACAAATTGTCTTCATGCTATATACTTTTACTATTTTACTTTATTCAGTTTATCTAGCGCCACCCCAAAGTGCGTTCATAGAGTTCACGTATCCACAAGCCTACCTTTTCCCAAGTAATCTGATCTACTTCATTCTTTCCTTGAACAGAAAGATAATCAAACAGACTCTCGTTGTGACAGATGCTATAAATGGCATCGGCAAGCGAATTGATGTCCCAGTAGTCTACCTTTATACAGTTGGTAAGAATCTCGGCACAGCCACTCTGCTTTGATATGATTGTAGGTGTTCCGCATTGCATAGCTTCAAGCGGAGAGATACCAAAAGGCTCACTCACAGAAGGCATTACATAAACATCAGAATCCTTAAGACATTCATAGACTTGTTTTCCACGCATAAAGCCTGGGAAGTGGAAACGATCTGCAATACCTCTTTCTGCAGCAAGATAGATCATCTGATCCATCATATCACCCGAACCAGCCATACAGAAACGTACATTGCGAGTGCGGTGAAGAACCATATTGGCTGCCTCGACAAAATACTCTGGTCCTTTCTGCATTGTAAGTCGTCCCAGGAAAGTTACTACTTTCTCCTTACCCTTATGATCTGGGCGTGGAATATCCTGCAATTCTTTCTCTAATGGATACACCGCATTATGAACCGTAAACACTTTGCGTGGGTCCTGATGGTATTGATTTATAACCGTCTGGCGTGTGAGTTCGCTCACACACATGATGCAGTCGGCATTGTCCATACCATTCTTCTCGATTCCATACACTGTAGGATTGACATGTCCACGGCTACGATCAAAGTCTGTGGCGTGAACATGTATGCACAATGGTTTGCCACTAGCATATTTTGCATGTATGCCAGCAGGATAAGTAAGCCAGTCGTGAGCATGAATAATGTCAAAATCCATTGTTCTAGCCACGACTCCGGCAATTACAGAATAATTGTTTATCTCGTCATGAAGGTTAGCTGGATATCCACCAGCGAAATCCATAGCACCCAAATTATTGACACCCATATAATTGAAGTCGCCATAGATATGATCACGAAGTTTATAATAAAGCTCCGGTGACATTATGTTGCCGATTTTGTTCTTAACGTAATCATAATCAACATCACGCCAAGCAATCGGCACGCAGTTCATTGCCACAATGTTTGCAGGTGTCTTATCCTCGTCTCCCCAAGGCTTAGGAAGACATAAAGTTATATCAACATCACCTTGAGCATGCAGTCCCTCAGTAATTCCATAATTAGCTGTTGCCAGTCCACCATATACGTGAGGAGGATATTCCCATCCGAACATTAATACTTTCATATTGTATCTCCTCCCATTTATTTAAAGTTATACTTTTCAAGAAGCTCGAGCGTACGAAGTATCTCTGCCACATTCATTGCGAATGATATTGCCCCTCGACCATTGAAAGGTGGATTGCCATCAAAGAGTTCAGGAATAGTACCTATGCAGTGATTAAGCATTTCATCTTCATATCCAACCATCTGACGCTCTATGAAGCTCAGTCTGGTACGTTTATAGAGTTTAAGGCAGGCTTCCATATAGAAACCTCCAAGCCAAGGCCACGCTGTGCCTTGATGATAAGCATAATCGCGCTGTGTCTGCGGACCTATATACATAGGATTATATCCACCACTCTTTGGAGACAGCGAACGCAATCCCTTAGGAGTAAGAAGTTCACGTGTACAGACATCCAAAACGCTCTTTTTCTGGTCTTGATCTAAAGGAGAATAATCCAAGGCAACAGCGAAAATCATATTTGGTCTTACGCTCCAATCCTTGTCATTTCCACCTACATAATCAAACAGATAACCATATTCATTCATGAACATATCAAGGAAAGACTTGCGGCATTTTTCAGCCGTCTTTTCCAAGTGTTCAGCTTCCTTATTCTTTTTATCAAGCTGGGCTATTGACGCGCAAAACTTGAGTGCATTATACCATAAAGCATTGAACTCAACAATATACCCCGTACGAGGCACAACAGGTTTGCCATTTACGGTAGAGTTCATCCAAGTTACGGCCTTATCAGTACCATTGGTATAGACAAGAGCGTTATCCATAACTTTAAGATTAGGATGATTACCTTTTTCTATAAACGTCATTATACGTTTCATGAAAGGTCCGTACATCTCTAAGCATTTCTGCATTCCGGCTTCCTTTGCATACTGTTGCAGACACCATATAACCCACAACGGTACATCAGGCTGTTCCATTTCATAAATCTTTACCGAAAGCGGTTTGCCTTCCATAAACTCATCAAGTCCCTTTTGAGCCGTCTTCATCACAAGTTCAAAATAATACTGTTCTTCTATAGAAAGAGTGAGACCTGGCAATGCGATAAACATGTCACGGGCACGACATTTGAACCATGGATAACCAGCAAGAATATACCGATCATCATTGTTCTCATGAATATGAAATTGATGAGCGGCATTGACTAAACAATGAAAAAAGTTATCTCTTGGCGTACGTTTGCCGACCTCAGTATCAAACAGTTCATTCAAGCTATCCGTAGAACTTTCAGAAATAGAAGCAGCAAAGACAATGCTTTCGCCTTTCTTTATGTCTAGTTCGAAATATCCTGGAACATAAAGATCCTCATCAGAGGCATATCCACGTTCCTGTTCTTTTGGATATTCCACACCGCGATACCAATCAGGCTTAAACATGAACTTGTTTTCCGTGCTAAACTGCATAAACAATTCAGGATAACCCGGATACATACAAGTCTTTATTCCATTGTCTACAGGCTGATAATCTCTGCTAGCAACAGAATTCTCATGAGTAAACTGCCTGACACTGCGAAAGGCTAGGAATGGACGTATTCTTAATGTAGTGATAGAATGGGCATCAACAAGCGTATAACGAATCAGAATTCTGTCTTCATAATGCTGAAACACGACTTCCTTTTTCAATATAACTCCACCTACACGATAAATTGTAGTAGGAACCTTATTGCAATCAAACTCTTTAATATACTTATGTCCCTTTGGACTGTAGTTATTACCCTGATACTTATGAAGTCCCATATTAAATTCAGCGCCATGCTGAACCACTGTAACATCCAATGATGAAAGTAATACATGATTGTCATCATCCAGTTCTGGAACCGGAACGACAAGCAGACCATGATACTTTCGGGTATTACAGTCAACAATAGTGGAACAAGAGTAAGCTCCAGAGCGGTTGGTGCGAAGCAACTCTCTTGGTAATGACTCTTGGAGATTCGTCATCAGAGCTTTTTCAAATTTTAAATAACTCATAGTTCTCTATTAAGGTTTAAAATGTTTTATATTGTGTTTTGCGAGTATTTACCTTTACATTAGATAAACTCTACATGAGTTCAAAGTTAACAAAAAATGTTCAGTCTACAAATTTAGTGTCAAACTTTTTTTGTAAAAACGCTAAATTTTATGTTATACGATATATTTTTAGTCAAAATAAATGTTCATTTCTAAGTTTTTTTATTACTTTTGCCCAAGTAATATTTATATTACATCTCTCTAGATATATATGGCTTTTAAAAAGGACAACAATAATTCTGCTATAGTTCGAGCCATTTCTGAGCTATGGCAACCGCTTACCGACGAAGAGATAAAAATTCTCTCCGATGATATTTATGTCCAAAAATTCAAGAGAAACCAACTAATTTACAAAGACTTTGATGGTCCAACAAGAATGATGTGTCTTGTGCAGGGCAAGGTAAAGATATTCAAGGTTGGCATAGGCGGACGCAATCAGATTTTAAGAATCATAAAGCCAATAGAGTTTTTTGGATTCAGAGCCTATTTCGCAGACGAAGACTACAAAACTGCAGCTATGGCATTTGAGCCTTCAATTGTTGCATTCTTTTCAATGCCTGTAATGATGAAACTAATGAAGAGCAACTTTAACATCAGTCTGTTCTTCATTAAATACTTATCAAAGCAATTGGGATATAGCGACGACCGCACAGTGAATCTAACCCAAAAGCACATACGTGGCCGCCTTGCAGAATCACTTATATTCCTCAGAGACAGTTATGGCATTGAGGAAGACGGATATACATTAAGTATATACTTAAGTCGTGAAGATTTGGCAAATCTGTCAAACATGACTACCAGTAATGCTATCCGTACACTTTCAGCTTTCGCCAATGAAAAACTGATCGCTATTGATGGTAGAAAAATCAAACTCATTAACAGCGACGAGATATTAAGAATAAGTCAATTGGGATAATGTATACTATTATTCCGGAATAAGGAAGTTTATCACTTCTTGTTCTACATTAATTTTGAATGGACCAACAGGTGTATTCATTAATCGCCCGTCAATACCAACCATAGCTCTTTGAACATCAAAGACTTCTATCTCTCGTGTTCTATACGGATGCACGCTCTTGTGATTAAGGAACTTACCACGCAAGAATAAATACAATCCTTCCAACATCTGGGTCAACTCTGAATGATAGACTACAGAAATATCAAGCATACCATTATAAGGCACAGCATTAGGAGTCTGACCATAACCTGTAGAATTGCCCACACAGACAGTCATCATCTTACGCTGCAATTCATCAGTATTGATCTTCATGTGCATTTTATATTCCAAACGCTGGAATATCATCATGGCAAAAGAAAACATGAAAGACAAAGTGCGTGATCCAAAGAAATGACGAGTCTTACGACGCAAGTTCATGATAGCAGCAATAAGCCCTATGTTAACGCAATTAAGGAAATAACGATGACATGGTTCACCACTCTTATTATAATATCGAATGCACCCAAGATCAATCTTACGCACACGATGTTGCTTAATCCATTTTATTGACTGGTCATACTCACTTTCGGAGAATCCCCAGAAATGAGCAAAATCATTCATCAAACCATTTGGAATAACGCCCAGTGAAATCTGGTCGCGCACATCTTTCTCTACATCCATCAAACAATTCACGGAATCATTCAGAGCAGAGTCACCACCAACAATAACAATAGTTTTGTAACCATTATTGATCATCATCTTCACAAGACGCTCGACACTCTTTGAGTTCTCACTCTGCACGAAATCATAATCAACATTGTTATCGTGCAATGCCTTCTCGATCTTTTCCCATCGATTTGATGGATTTGAAAGCCCTTCATGCTTTGGGCAATAAAGCACTCCCCAACGGTTTTCTGTCATCATAAACTCATTATTTTCTTTATCGTATTAACTTTCTCGTCCATAGGCAAAAGGGCATCAATCCAATTAATGACAAATCCCCTTCGCTCCATACCGCGAAACCATGTCATCTGCCGTTTAGCAAATTGATGAATTGCGATTTCCAAACCATGCAACATTTCGTCGTAACTAGTCTTACCTATCACATACTCTGTAACATACTTATATTCCAGACCATAATAAATAAGGTTTTCAGCAGGGACTCCACTTGCAAGAATACTTTTTATTTCATCAACCATACCTTCATCCAGACGCTTTACAAGTCTATCTGATATTTTGGCGCGACGCACTTCACGGTCTATATTAACACCAATAATCACTGAATCTATTGGCAGGCAAACCCTCCTAGGCGTTGGATTTTCAAGATTATAAGTTTCAATCTCAATTGCCCTTATAGCTCTTTGACAAGAATCAACATCCGTCTTGTTGTGCATTACGCTATGATTATGATTCTTCAATTCACTCAACATCAAGGTTAGTTCATCAAGAGACTTACCAACAAGACTCTTACGTAGTTCTTCATTCTGCGGGACAGGTGACAAGCTGTACCCTTTTAATACCGATTCTATATAAAGTCCTGTGCCTCCACATAGGATAGGAGTCACTCCCCTACCCGTTATGTCATTATAGGCACTCATAAAATCTTCCTGATATCTGAATAAATTATATTTGCTACCAGGTTCACATATATCTATAAGATGGTAAGGAATGTGGCGACCATTCACAACATAGTCATCTAAATCCTTTCCTGTGCCTATATCCATACCTTTATATACCTGTCTGCTATCAGCACTTATAATCTCGGCATCAAGGTCAAAAGCAAGAGCTGCGGCAAGACTTGTCTTTCCACTGGCAGTAGGTCCTAGAATGGTAATCATTTTATTCATGGTACAAAATTATAAAAAAAAAGCCGTTCAGCAATGCTGAACGGCAGTAATTTTATTTTTGGATAGGATTAACCGAGAATTAACCGTTAACCTTAGCCATGTGCTTGATAAGCTCAACAACCTTGTGGCTATAACCAATCTCGTTGTCATACCAAGATACAACCTTTACGAATGTATCAGTAAGAGCGATACCAGCCTTAGCGTCGAAGATAGATGTCAATGGGCAACCAAGGAAATCAGAAGAAACTACAGCCTCTTCAGTATAACCAAGAACGCCAGCAAGCTCTTTCTCAGAAGCAGCCTTCATTGCAGCACAAATCTCTGCGTATGTAGCAGGCTTAACCAAGTTAACTGTAAGGTCAACAACAGATACGTCAAGAGTAGGAACACGCATAGACATACCAGTCAACTTACCGTTAAGCTCAGGGATAACCTTACCTACAGCCTTAGCAGCACCAGTAGAAGAAGGGATGATGTTGCCAGAAGCAGCACGACCACCACGCCAATCCTTTACAGAAGGACCATCAACAGTCTTCTGAGTAGCTGTTGTAGAGTGAACAGTTGTCATCAAACCATCAGCGATACCGAACTTATCGTTAAGAACCTTAGCGATAGGAGCAAGACAGTTAGTAGTACAAGAAGCGTTAGAAACGAACTTAGCACCCTTAACATATTTGTCGAAGTTTACACCACAAACAAACATTGGAGTATCATCCTTAGAAGGAGCTGACATAACTACATACTTAGCACCTGCGTCGATGTGACCCTGGCTCTTCTCCTTTGTAAGGAAAAGACCTGTAGACTCAACAACGTATTCAGCACCAACAGCGTCCCACTTCAAGTCAGCTGGGTTGCGCTCTGCAGTTACACGGATAACGTTACCGTTTACGATTAGCTGAGACTTCTCAACATTAGCCTCGATAGTTCCCTGGAACTGACCGTGCATTGTATCGTACTTAAGCATGTAAGCCAAGTAATCAACAGGACAAAGGTCGTTGATACCTACAACTACTACATCTTTTGCGTTTGCCTCTTCAAGAGTTGCACGGAAAACGAAACGGCCAATACGACCGAAACCGTTAATACCAATTTTAATCATTTTACTTTTATATTTTAAAGGGTTAAAAATATATATCCTTAAACTTAATACCTATTTAAGCAAATAGCAGCGAAACTTGTTATTGTCGAAACATCAAAAATATAACACCGCATTGCTTTTTTTCGTATTTCCGAGCGCAAAGATACAAAATTATTTCTATATTTGCACTTCAAAGCTATATTAATTTATATAAAAAAGGCGAGTTCATTAGACCTTATAACAAACTTTAGTTTTGTTGTATCCAAAAGTGACAACTCTATATTACAAAAAAACATTTAGTAATTAATTTAAAAAGTATATTTATGGGTAAATTCATCAGTGAATTCAAAGAGTTTGCCGTCAAAGGCAATGCTGTAGACATGGCTATCGGTATCATCATCGGTGCAGCTTTCGGCAAAATAGTAAGTAGCATTGTTGATGACATCATCATGCCACCTATTGGTTGGCTTATCAAAGGAGTAAACTTCTCTGACTTAAAATTCAAATTGCCTTCTGTATACATTCCCGGAATGGAAAAGATTCCTTCTGTAACTATCAACTATGGGCATTTTCTACAAGCTATGCTTAACTTTGTCATAGTCGCATTCTGTGTGTTCTTAATCGTTAAGACAATAAATAAAATCACTAATAACAATAAAGTCAAGAAGCCAGCAGCTCCTTCAAAAGAAGAACAGTTGCTATCTGAAATACGCGACCTATTGAAAGAAAAACAGAATACAGACAAAGATAATTGAAAATAATTACTAACTTTGTGAGATTATAACAAATAAATAACCAAATGAAAAAAGTAATTATTGCATTATTGATGATAATGGCAACTACAGACATGAACTCACAAACTAAATTTAGCGTTGAAGCAGGACCACAGTATTCACCAGATTTTTCATGGCGCATAGGTGGTAATGCAGACATTCCTATATCAAGCAGGTTATCTGTTGTGCCAGGATTGTATTTATCAAACAGACACAGAGTAACAAAAGAAAATTATAGTTATGAAGAGGGAGAAACACGACATACATATTCCAAAGAGTCTTCTTTCCATGCAAATTACATCACTTTGCCATTAAGACTAGGCATTAGGATTGGCAGACTTAATGCCGTCAACAGCAAATGGCAGATTCTTGTAGGTCCTTATATCGCTTACGGAACTAACGGAAGTGGAACTATGACAAAAATAGAGAATGGCATTAGGAGTCAGACAAAGTATAGTCCGTTTGAAATTAACGGTATGGTAACAAGCCGTTGGGATTACGGATTTGATTCAGAAATACAATACACTTACAAAAACAAGATCAAACTTGGAGCTTTTATGGAAAGCGGTTTCAAGAAATTGTATCAGTCTGACAACGATTTAGGAAAGGTTCTTGATGAACTTTTTAAAATAAATACGATTAATATCACTGCCGGAATTATTGTAGGATATCAGTTCTAATAAAACATATTAATAAACAAAATAGCCTCAACCAAAAGATTGAGGCTATTTTTTATTTATAGAAGAATTTTATTCCCATTCTATTGTAGATGGTGGTTTTGAAGAGATGTCATAGCATACTCTGTTCACACCCTTAACCTTATTAATAATCTCATTTGACACTTTGGCCATGAAATCATAAGGAAGGTGAGCCCAATCTGCTGTCATTGCATCCATACTAGTAACAGCACGCAATGCTACAGGATGTTCGTATGTTCGCTCATCGCCCATAACTCCTACGCTACGGATAGTAGAGAGAAGAACTGTTCCTGCCTGCCAAACCTTATTATACAAAGCATCTCCGTCTTCGCATACATAGTTGTGCATTTCTTCAATATATATATCGTCAGCATCCTGAAGAATACGCACTTTTTCGCGTGTAATATCACCAAGAATACGAACAGCAAGTCCTGGCCCTGGGAAAGGATGACGATTGATCAAGCGTTCTGGCATCTGCAACTGGCGACCAACTCTACGAACCTCATCCTTAAACAGCCATTGCAATGGCTCACAAAGTTGAAGTTTCATTTCTTTAGGAAGTCCGCCAACATTATGATGGCTCTTGATAACCATACCAGTAATACTTAGACTCTCTATACGGTCTGGATATATTGTACCCTGTGCCAACCATTTAGCGTCAACAATCTTTTTAGCTTCAGCGTTGAACACCTCAACGAAGTCACGTCCTATAATCTTGCGCTTTGTTTCTGGATCAGAAACGCCTTCGAGATCTTTAAAGAACTTCTCGCTAGCATCAACACCAATTACATTCAAACCAAGTCCGCTATATGCTTCCATAACCTTAGCAAACTCGTTCTTGCGAAGCATACCATGATCAACGAATATACAAGTAAGATTCTTGCCTATAGCCTTATTGAGCAATGTAGCACAAACAGAAGAGTCTACACCTCCTGAAAGACCAAGAATAACACGATCATTACCTAATTGTGCTTTCAGCTCCTCAACAGTGCTTTCAACAAATGAAGCTGGGCTCCATTCCTGCTTACTCTTACAGATGTCAACAACGAAATTTTTCAGCAACTGTGTGCCCTGAGTAGAATGGAACACTTCTGGATGAAACTGTACACACCATACACGTTTCTCTTCATTGGCAAAAGCTGCATATTTCACGTCGGCTGTAGAACCAGTGATATGAAAACCTTCTGGAATAGCGGTGATCGTGTCACCATGACTCATCCAAACCTGTGAACCTTTCTTGAAATCCTTGAAAATAGGAGTTTCCAAGTCTATTGTCTCAAGATTTGCACGGCCGTACTCACGGGTACCGGTCTGCTCAACCTTTCCACCATTGGCAAATGAGATGAACTGAGCGCCATAGCATATACCCAAAACAGGATACTTACCTATAAATTGGCTCAAATCAACCGTAAACGCCTCCTTATCATGAACTGAATAAGGACTTCCACTAAGAATCACACCAATGATATTTGGATCATTCTTTGGAAATTTGTTGTAAGGTAAGATTTCGCAGAAGGTGTCCAATTCACGTACACGACGACCAATAAGTTGTGTTGTCTGTGAACCGAAGTCAAGAATAATAATCTTCTGTTGCATATTAATTGTTTGATTAAATATATAGTTTCTTTATTGATTCAACTCCTCAAGAAAAGTTTCCGCATTATCAATCGTATCGAGTTTTCCGACATCCATCAGTTTCAAGTCTTCTTTCACATATCCCTTAATAGCTATCTTATCGCAGTTTTGCAGATAGAAGTCCATGATAGGGAACTTATCTGGATAATCAGACATGAATGGAAACAGTTGAGGAGAGAAAGAATGTATACCCGAAAAAGCATACATCTTATAATTTTCACGAAGCTTATCTATTGTAGAAGATTTAACTTCCGCATAAGGACTTTTTATCTCACCGGTTTCTATATTAACCCAACCGACAAGAAGCATGTCATCATTAAACATCAGATATCTCTTTGTCTTTCGCCAGCTTACAAGCAATACTGCCCCAGCTTGACGATGCGGAACTCCGCAAGACTTACACATGACACGACGATCTACATGATAGAATTTCTTTAAATCTACATTACTCAAGATGTCTACATTATGGATGAGTATCTGATCATTAGGATTAAATAAAGGTATGGCTTTCTTTATACCACCACCAGTTTCAAGCAATCCTGAAGTTTCATCACTGATTTTTATATCAAGTCCGAAATTATCATTCTCCTTTAAATAATCTATTATCTGACTTGCAAAATGATGTACATTAATTATTATTGAATTGAATCCGGCATCTTTCAATCGAAAGATCACGCGTTTGAGCAGCGGCTCTCCTCCAACTCTTACCAACGCCTTTGGCATACTATCGGTAAGAGGTTTTAGGCGAGTACCCAATCCTGCTGCGAAAATCATTGCTTGCATCATTTTCTTTTTTAATGCGTGCAAATATAACCATTTTTCACGAGATGACAAAATTTATTGAAAAGTAATTGATTTTATCCCTATCACTACATCATTGGTCAATATGCGCGATGACATTATTCTTTTAAGAACTACATGATGTATATATACGATAATCAGTATATCCGCCATATTATGTACGGATATACTGATTAATATCATTTACGTATACAAGATTTTTTCCTTTTGGAAAATAATTCTATTTGCGTTGTTTCAAAGATGAAAATGCTGAATCTATAATAACAAATATGTTGGGCAGACCTCACTTTACTTTTTCAGTAATATCTGCTGTATATTCTGTTCACGATGATTCACATGTACTTCAATTCCAAATTTCTCATGAATATGCTCTGCCAGATGCTGTGCACTATACACTGATCTATGCTGACCACCTGTACAACCAAAAGAAAACATCAAATTAGTGAATCCACGTTGGATATATCTCATGACATGATGATCAGCGAGTTTATACACTTCATCAAGAAACGTCAATATCTCACCATCATCTTCAAGGAATCGAATAACGGGTTCGTCAAGTCCGGTAAGTTTCTTATATGGTTCATAACGACCCGGGTTGTGAGTGCTACGGCAATCAAACACATAACCGCCACCGTTTCCAGAAGGATCATCAGGGATTCCTTTTCTAAATGAGAAACTGTTCACATTTACAACCAAAGGTCCTTTAGCGTCATAACTTGAGAATGTAGCAGGGCCGTCTTGTGAATGTGCTACATAAACGTTACTGTCTGTTATCTTATATCCGTCAGCTCTGCTGTGTGCAGGTTCTTCAATATGTGAGAACATGGGCATTTCAGTAAGTTTCTTCAACATATCCATCATATAAGGATAAGGGAATATATCAGGATTAAGCTTCAGAAGTTCACGAAGATTATCCATTGCCGGAGGTATTGAATCCAAGAAATGCTTTTTACGCTCAAAATATCCTCTGAAACCATACGCTCCTAAAACCTGAAGAGTACGAAACAAAACAAACAAGCTCAATCTTTCAACGAAATGGCGTTCAGAAGGAACCTCTACATAATTCTTCAACGAATTATAATACTCATAGACAAGTTTGCGACGAAGTTTGAACGAATACTTTGCTGAAGCTTGCCATAAGAAAGAAGCTACATCATAATAATAAGGTCCTTTTCGTCCACCTTGAAAGTCAATAAAGTATGGATTGTCATTTTCATCTAGCATTATATTGCGCGCCTGAAAATCACGATAAAGAAAACTGTCACAATCTTCAGAAGTCAAATCTTTGGCAAACATTCTAAAATTAGCTTCAAGTTTAAGCTCATGAAAGTCTAGTCCTGTAGCTTTGAGAAAACAATACTTGAAATAGTTTAAATCAAAGAGTACGCCTTCTTTATCAAATTCAGGTTGTGGATAGCAATTAGTCCAATCCAGTTCTCTTGCGCCTTCAATCTGAATCTTAGGCAATTCCCTGATGGTCTTCACCAACAGTTGTTGTTCCTTTTGATTATATCTTCCGTCTGCTTCCCTTCCACCTTTTATTGCATCAAACAAAGATGAATTTCCTAAGTCGGTCTGCAAATAGCGCAACTCATCATTGCTAACAGCCAAAACGTTTGGTACAGGAAGTTTTCTCATTGAGAAATGATTATCCAAATATATAAAAGCATGGTTCTCATCTCTACTCGTACCAACAACGCCGATAATAGTACCGCCATCCTTATCCACAAAACGATAGTATTGTCTGTTACTTCCAGCTCCAGGAAGTTTTTCTATCTCTACAGGTTCCTCTCCTTTATAATCAGCATATAACTTCGTTAACTTTTGCATAAGTGATATTTTGTTTATTCATCAACAGATACAAGAACATCATTCTTTATCTTTGTTCTTGCGTTTTTCCTCCCACTGTTCTAACAAATTGTCTATTAGCAACAATACCATAAATATACCTAAGGACATAAAGAATGACCTTGTTAATATTATAAGCAAAAAGGCAACTATTGCCATTATAGCCCACCGTTTCCAATTGATATTCATTTTCATTCTGCAAAGATACAAAAAAAAATCGGATGTCATCACGACAACCGATTTTCAAAAACAAACTACTTAAAAACTAATCTACTAAAACAAATCAAAAAAATATCTTTTTCGGATTTAATCCGATACTTTTTTATCTTAACTATTGCAAAGATATATTTTTTTTCAATACATTCAAAAGGTTTGTGGCTTTTTTTTATAATTATTAGCAAATAAATAAAAAAAAGGGACTTAATCTTTAAAGATTAGCCCCTTTTATGTTATATTGAGTTTACAAATTTAATTACATCATTCCACCCATACCTGGTTGTACTGCAGGAGCAGCAGACTTAGGTTCTGGCTTATCTGTAATCAGGCATTCTGTTGTAAGGAATAATCCAGCTATTGAAGCTGCATTTTCAAGTGCAACACGAGCCACTTTAGCAGGATCAATGATACCAGCCTTACGCATATCCTCATACTCATCAGTACGTGCGTTATAACCGAAATCGCCCTCGCCTTCAGCTACTTTGTTAACAACAACTGAGCCTTCACCACCTGCATTTGCAACAATCTGACGAAGAGGAGATGTGATAGCACGCTCAACAATGTTAATACCGGTCTGCTCATCAGCGCTGTCACCCTTAAGGTCTTTCAACGCAGTAAGAGCACGGATATATGTTGTACCACCACCGGCAACAACACCTTCTTCCATTGCAGCACGTGTTGCACAAAGTGCATCGTCTACACGATCTTTCTTTTCCTTCATCTCTACCTCAGAGTTAGCACCAACATAGAGTACAGCTACACCACCTGAAAGTTTAGCAAGACGCTCCTGAAGTTTCTCCTTATCATAAGAACTTGTTGTGTTAGCAATTTCATTCTTAATCTGAGCTACACGCTCCTGTATATTTTCTTTTACACCATGACCACTAACGATCGTTGTGTTATCCTTTGTGACAGTAACTTTCTCTGCGCTTCCAAGCATTTCAAGAGTAGCTTGCTCAAGCTTCAAGCCCTTATCCTCACTGATAACTACACCACCCGTAAGAACTGCGATGTCCTCAAGCATTGCTTTGCGACGATCACCGAATCCAGGAGCCTTAACAGCACAAATCTTCAAACCACCACGAAGACGGTTCACAACCAATGTAGTAAGAGCCTCAGAATCTACATCTTCAGCAATAACCATCAATGGACGTCCACTTTCTGCAGCTGGCTGTAGAATTGGCAAGAAATCTTTAAGGTTACTGATCTTCTTATCATAAATAAGGATGTATGGGTTTTCCATAACACACTCCATCTTGTCTGCGTCTGTTACGAAATATCCAGAAAGATAACCACGATCAAACTGCATACCTTCAACAACGTCGATATGAGTATCACGGCTCTTGCTTTCCTCAATAGTGATAACACCATCTTTAGAAACTTTGCGCATTGCATCAGCAAGAAGCTTACCTATTTCAGGATCATTGTTTGCTGAAACTGTTGCTACCTGCTCAATTTTGTCATAGTTATCACCAACAAGTTCTGCATTATTCTTAATGAATTCAACAACAGCCTTAACAGCCTTGTCAATACCACGCTTCAAATCCATTGGATTAGCACCTGCGGTTACATTTTTCAAGCCTTCAGCTACAATAGCCTGAGTAAGTATTGTTGCAGTTGTTGTTCCGTCACCTGCATCATCACCAGTCTTGCTGGCTACACTCTTTACAAGCTGTGCACCAGTATTCTCAAAATGATTTTCAAGTTCAATTTCCTTTGCAACGGTAACACCATCCTTTGTGATCTGAGGAGCACCAAACTTCTTTTCGATTACTACGTTGCGTCCTTTAGGACCTAATGTTACTTTTACTGCATCAGCTAATTGATCAACACCCTGCTTCAAGAGGTCACGTGCCTCTACATCAAACTTAATATCTTTTGCCATGATTATTATAAATTAAAATTACACATTAAATTATTCTGCAAGAACTGCAAGTATATCACTCTGACGCATCATAAGATACTTTTCACCCTGATATTCCAATTCTGTTCCAGCATACTTTCCATAAAGCACGACATCATTCTCTTTTAGAATCATAGGTTCGTCCTTTGTACCAGAACCTGCAGCTACTACTTTACCACGTTGTGGCTTTTCTTTAGCTGTGTCAGGAATGATGATTCCACCTACTTTTTCTTCAGCTGGTTCAGGAAGTACCAGCACTCTGTCTGATAATGGTTTAATGTTCATAATTCTTATGTTTTTAAATTTTAAACTAATATTTATATGCCATACTATATGCTAAAAATGTGCCAATTAGCATATATGCCAAAATTGGCAGTAATTTATATGTCATAATTGGCAGATTTTTACTAATTTTGCAGCGAATTATAATATATAACATAGGTATTAAACTTTCATGAGTAATTTTCCACAATCAAGCGAGCCTACTGAAATCAGTAATGAAGCTCACAAATGTCTAAAAGAAACAACAATATTCCTTGCAGAGTACGCATCCACTCTGGAAGCTGTAGGAGTTCAGACATCACGTATCCAGGCCAACACGATACGTATCGCAAAGTCTTTTGGATATTGGTGTAACATAATGATGTTCCCTAAAACCATCAGCATAACTTTGCATGACGAAGGGCGCGAACATTCATACACTTACGTGAAGAAGACTCCGTCTATGGGACTGAACTTCAAAATCAACATGAAGCTATCACATTTATCATGGGAAGCTGTTGATAAAAAACTATCACTTTCTGAATTATGGAAAAAATTCAATAAAGTGATTAGTGAACCACGTGAAAGTCCATGGACGGTATTAATACTTGTTTCATTTGCTAACGCATGTTTCTGTAGACTTTTCGACGGAAATTATACGTCTATGGCTATCGTCTGGATTGCTACATTTATAGGATTCTTCGTCAGACAACAACTCACTAAACGAAAATGGAATGTTCTCGCAATATTCACCATTTGTTCATTTATCAGTACTTTGATTGGAGCAACTGATTTTCTGTTTATACATGGAGGTACTGAAGATATTTCTCTCGGAACATCAATGTTATACCTTGTCCCAGGAGTTCCACTCATCAATGGTGTTATGGATATAATTGACCATAACGCTCTGAATGGAATAGCCAGAATCACCAACGCCACTCTCCTTATTATTTGCATAGCGTTGGGAATCTCGATAACAGTCATGCTTTTAAATATTGATGCAAGTATATTTACTAAGGTCGTCAGACCGAATGTAGTAATGGCAGCTATCGCTGATGGATTGTATGCTGCTATTGCCGGTTTGGGATTTGCAGTAATATCAAATCCACCACGCAAAGCTCTTGCCTATTCAGCATTCTTAGCATGTGTAGGTCATGGCATAAGATATTTTCTGATGCACTCACCATCATTGATGCTTGATCAGGTTTCAGCATCTACTATAGCAGGTTTCGCAATCGGACTTCTAGCAATTCCTTTTGCAATGCATCTACACTACCCTGCCGAAGGTTTTGCTTTCCCTGCCCTTCTTCCTATGGTTCCAGGTTTATTTGCTTATAAAGCTGTGATAAACACTATCAATATAGTAAGACAATCTTCAGAATTCACAATCAAAAATGTTGGTGATTTCTTCCATAACTCTACGCTCACTATATTGGTAATGTTCGGAATGGTTGCCGGCTGCGTTATTCCTATTTTTGTTTTCCGCAGACAATCTTTCTCTGTGACTCGCAAGAGAGGGTATTAAATATTATGTCAGCCATTTTGGCTGCACCCTTGGCATTCGGATGTATTCCGTCTGCCTGAACCAGACCTCCATATTGAGAAAATTCAGTGTGGAGGTCTATTATTTTGCATCTCTTTTTCTTAGCGACTTTCTTTATAATAGGAATAATTCCATTCACAATCACAGAGTCATTGATATTCCATGTTCCTTTAAAAGCAGGTATTGGAGTTGCCAAATACACCAGAGGCTTTGCAGGAAGTGATTTCAATGTATCTACCATCGCTTCCAAATCCTTTTGATAAGTAGAATTAAACTGCCAGTTTTCTGGTTTACTGTCATTAGTTCCCAGTTTAATAATCACGATATTTGGATTGAAAGCTTTTGCATCACGCCAAGCAAGTTCTTTAACATAAGGCAAGTCACCCTTCTTCATCAGTGTGCGTGCACTTACTCCATAGTTCTTCACATTATAGTTATCACCAAGTTGATTCTGAAGCATAGCTGGATATCCTTTTTCTTCTGCCATGTCTATTCCATAACCATCTGTTATGCTGTTTCCGATACATGCCACTCTTATGGCATCCTTTGACGGAGATTTATGATTATCCAACCATGTTGAAAGATCATTTAGCAATTGTTCATGATATGCAAATTCCTTTTTGAATCCAAATCCGTGTCCTCCTATAGGGTAAATATGAAGCGAACATTTATTACCGTTTCTTCGCATAGCAGCATAATAAGCAAGTCCATTTGTCAATGGTGGAACTCCGCCATCATCATTAGCCAAGAATATCACAGCCTCTGGAGTAAGATGAGCACGTACCTGCATATCAGTTGAGTACTCATTTACCAGTTCTTTATTATTCACACCACTACCCAAAAAATTATCACATGAACCTACATGCGATTTCCTCTTATCCATCGTAATAACAGGATAAAACAGAATACTGAAATTTGGACGTGCATAGAAATCAGCCTTTGTTGAGATAACTGATGCTAAATGACCACCTGCTGAAGAACCCATGATACCCACATCATAAGGGTTTATATTCCAACATGCAGCACTGTCTCTTACAGTCTCCATTGATTTCACAGCATCTGATATAGGGATGCTTCTATCACCCTTAGGCATTCTATATTTCAACACAAAAAGAGCGATTCCTTTACGATTAAAAAAATCAGCCCAGTTATGTCCCTCGTTATCTATTGCAAGGTGAGTGTATCCACCACCAGGCAAACAAACTACCGCCCTACCAGATGGTTTAGTCGGAAGATAAGCGGTAAGTGTAGACTCGCCATCTTCAGATATTTTCAACACAAAACTACGAGTCGTATTTTGAGCATTACAACACACAAAATACAACAATAATGACAATGTAAATAGTATTTTTTTGTTTGTTTCCATAGCGCAAAGATAATGATTTTTATTAAAATAAACATAACTAATTGTAATTTATAAATTAATTTATTTATCTTTGCACATATTATATAATAACTAATTTAAACTGGAAAAAATAAAACGTATGAAAGATTTCTTTAAAAACGTCTTTGCCACTATGCTAGGCATGTTTCTCTTTGGAGTTGTAATGTCTTTCTTTGGAATATTATGTATTATTGGTATCGGCGTTGCTTCTACTGCCACGAATGACATTAAAAACAACTCGGTATTGGTCATAAAACTTGATGGTCAGATGACAGAACAGTCAGAAGACAATATCATGAACAAAATCAATGGTATATCAGGACTGAGTTTTGAAAACACCGTGAAAGCTATACGTAAGGCTAAAGACGACAAAAACATCAAAGGTATATATATCGAGGCTGGACAACTAGGTGCTGATTTGGCACAAGCTGAAGAAATACAAAACACGTTACTTGATTTCAAGAAATCAGGAAAATGGATTGTTGCCTACGGAGAACAATTCAGCACTTTGAGTTATTATATATCTTCTGCTGCTGATAAAGTTTACATGAACAAAGAGGGCATGGTAAACTGGATTGGTATCGGTGGCGAAAAGGTTTACTACAAGAACCTTTTGGCTAAATTCGGAATTAAGTTTGTTACGACTAAAGTTGGTAAATACAAGAGTGCTGTCGAGACCCTCACCGCTGATAACATGAGCGCTGCTGACCGCGAACAGACCGAAAGATATCTTAATGGATGGTGGAGCACTATTCTGAACACAGTTTCAAAAAACAGAGATATAAACAAAGACTCTCTTAATGCTTATGCCGACAGAGCTATTGTGCTTGAAGACGCAGAAAACATTGTAAAATACAAGATGGTTGATGGCCTGATGTATAACGATGAGGTAAAATCAAAAATCAAGAAGATGCTGTCTATTGACCAAGACGAGACTGTCAATCAGGTTAGCGTAGACGATATGGCTGGAAGCGATGATGCGACAACAGGTAAACATATTGCTGTGTATTATGCTTATGGTGACATCGTTGACGAGGCTTCTCCTCAAAGCGTTTTCAGTAATGGACATCAGATTGTAGGAAAAGATATGTGTAAGGATCTACAAGACCTTGCTAACAATGATGATGTAGAGGCTGTTGTCATACGTATCAATTCTGGCGGTGGTTCTGCTTACGCTTCAGAACAGATATGGCATCAGATTGCAGAACTTAAGAAAGTTAAACCTGTAGTAGTTTCCATGAGTGGTGCTGCTGCATCTGGAGGATATTATATCAGCAGCGATGCAAACTGGATTGTTGCCGACCCTTCAACGATTACTGGTAGCATTGGTATCTTCGGTTTGTTTGAAGATATGAGCGAACTATACACCAAGAAGCTCGGAATAAACTATGCTGAAGTAAAGACCAACCGTAATTCTGTTTTTGGAGCAAGTGGTCATCCATTCACACCAGAACAGTTGGGACTATTGCAGAATAATGTAAATCATGGATACATGATCTTTAAGAAAAGAGTTGCTGAAGGCAGACACATGACTTTAGACCAAGTTGAAAAGATTGCACAAGGTAGAGTTTGGCTTGGCGAAGATGCTGTAAAGATTAAACTTGTTGATGAGTTGGGCGGACTTGACAAAGCTGTTGCTAAAGCTGCCAAACTAGCAAAGGATACTGATTATAAGACATGTTCTTATCCTGCACCAAAAAGTATTTTCGAACAAATATTAAATACAGAACAAAACAATTATAATAATCTGGACGAACATTTGCAGATGTTGCTTGGCGAATATTATGAGCCATTTAAAATCATTAGCGATTTTGAACACATGGACAAAGTTCAGGCACGCCTGCCATATATCATCAAGATTAAATAATAATTATGAGAACTGAAGGAGATTTTATTCACATCTACGATTGGTTGTTGCCACTTAGTTGGCTCTATGGAATAGGAGTCGGCTTTCGCAATAAACTATTTGAAATTGGAGTGCTAAAACAGCACTCCTACGAAACACCTATTATATCAGTTGGCAACATCACTGTTGGGGGATCTGGTAAGACTCCTCATGTGGAATATTTGATAAGACTTCTTCAAGATGAAGCTAAAATTGCTGTTCTTTCACGAGGCTACAAAAGAAAGACACATGGATACATCTTGGCTGACGAAAACAGTACGATGAAAGATATTGGCGATGAACCATTTCAGATGAAGAAGAAATTTTCTGGCATAAATGTTGCAGTTGACCACAAGAGAACAAGAGGCATCGAGAATATCATCCATGATCGTAAGGATACCGATGTGATATTGCTTGATGATGCTTTTCAGCACAGATATGTTAAACCTGGTATCAACATTCTTCTAGTAGACTATCATCGACTCATCATCTATGACAAGTTGTTGCCTGCCGGAAGACTGCGTGAACCATTATCAGGAAAGAACCGTGCCGACATCGTTATCATCACGAAGTGCCCAAAAGACTTGAAGCCTATGGAATTCAGAGTCCTGACAAAGTCAATGGACCTTTATCCATACCAAAGTCTGTTCTTCTCTACGATTGATTATGATACGCCGTATCCATTATTCAATAAAGAAGAAAATAAAATCACGAAGCAGCAGTTGAAAGGTAAAAACGTACTGCTTGTTTCGGGAATAGCTTCACCAAAGCAGATAATTGTCGACATTCAAAAATATGTCACAAGCATAACTCCTTTGTCTTTTGCCGATCACCATCAGTTTTCGGCAAAAGATGCAGAAAGAATAAATCAAGCTTTCGCAAACATCAAGGGAAACAAGATTATTATAACAACGGAAAAAGATGCAACCCGACTTGAAGATATCGAGGGAATTGACGATGACGTGAAAAGTCATATTTATGTTCTACCTATCAAAGTAAGGTTCATGCTCAACCAAGAAAATGTTTTTAATGATAAAATCATAGACTATGTACGAAAAAATTCAAGAAACAGCATCCTGGCTAAAGGAAAGGATGACAACAAGTCCAAAGACAGCGATAATTCTGGGAACAGGCCTGGGACAATTAGCTTCAGAAATAACCGATAGTTACGAATTCCCATATAGTGAAATTCCTAATTTCCCTGTTTCTACAGTCGAAGGCCATGCAGGCAAACTGATATTCGGTAAACTTGGTGGCAAAGACATCATGGCTATGGAGGGACGTTTCCATTTCTATGAGGGCTACAACATGAAAGAAGTAACCTTCCCTGAGCGTGTAATGTATGAATTGGGCATCGACACCCTCTTCGTAAGCAACGCATCTGGAGGTATGAACCCTGATTTCAAGATTGGTGACCTCATGGTTATCAACGATCATATCAATTTCTTCCCTGAGCATCCACTTCACGGAAAGAACTTCCCTACTGGTCCACGCTTCCCTGATATGCACGAGGCTTACGACCATACACTTATTGAACTGGCTAACGAGATTGCAAAGGAGAAAGATATTCGCCTTATGCATGGTATTTACATGGGAGTTCAGGGACCTACTTTCGAGACTCCTGCTGAATACAGAATGTACCACTTGCTTGGTGCCGATGCAGTTGGTATGAGTACCGTTCCTGAGGTTATCGTCGCACATCATTGTGGCATAAAAGTATTTGGTATCAGCATCATCACCGACCTTGGAGGCTTCGATGTTCCTGTAGAGGTTAGTCACGAGGATGTGCAGAAAGCAGCCAATGCAGCACAGCCAAAGATGACTGAGATTATGCGTGAGATGATTCGTCGCTCATAAACTATTATAATATTATTGAATAAGAATATTAAATGACTGATATTTCTAAACTTGGAGAGTTCGGACTTATTCACCGACTCACCAAAGATATAGAACCAAAGAATACAAGTACAAAGTATGGCGTAGGTGATGACTGCGCCGTACTTCATTATCCCCAAAAGGAAGTTCTTGTCACTAGCGACATGCTAATGGAGGGAATACATTTCGATTTAACATATATCGACATGCGCACTCTTGGCTATAAGTCTGCAATGGTAAACATCAGCGACATATTCGCCATGAACGGAACTCCTCATCAAATTTTGGTAAGCATTGCTCTTGGAAAACGATTCAAAGTAGAAGACCTAGACGAATTCTATGCGGGACTACGTGAAGCATGCGCAAAATGGGACATTGATGTAGTTGGTGGTGACACCACTTCATCAAGAACAGGTCTTGCCATCAGCATCACTTGTATTGGTGAGGCTGCTAGCGAGGATGTCGTTTACAGAAACGGAGCCAAAGAGACTGACCTCATTTGCGTTTCAGGTGATCTTGGTGCATCCTACATGGGACTTCAGATTCTCGAAAGAGAAAAAGCTGTGTACTATTCACAGATAGAAGAGTATAATAAAAAGGTACGCGATGCGCAAGCAGCTAATGACGAAGCAAAACTTGCTGCTCTAAGAGCACAGAGACAAACCGTAGAAGACTTCCAACCAGACTTTGCCGGAAAGGAATATCTTCTCGACAGACAACTTAAGCCAGAAGCACGTGGCGACATTGTAGACGAATTGCGCAAAGCAAATATCAAACCTACTGCAATGATTGACATTTCTGACGGACTTAGCAGCGAACTTCTTCATATCTGTAACCAAAGTCATTGCGGTTGTCGTGTGTATGAAAAAGAAATACCTATTGACTACCAAACTGCAGTTGCTGCCGAACAGTTCAACATGAACCTCACTACCTGTGCATTAAATGGTGGTGAAGATTACGAACTACTATTCACGGTTCCTATCGGAGATCACGAGAAGATTAAGAATATCAAAGGCATACGCCAAATAGGCTACATCACAAAAGAAAGTCTAGGCTGCATGCTGTCTACTCGTGACGACAATGAATTCCAGCTAGAAGCACAAGGATGGAATCCTATTCGTGACGAAAAATAGTATTATAAGATATAAATAAAAGACTTACATATTTCTCCCGCTGATTTCACTGATTCACGCAGATGTATTTTCTCTGCATTACTCTGTGAAATCAGCGGGAGTCTTATATCATTCCCTTTCATGTATCTGTATTATCTGCAAAACATGCTATTCTCTCGCTGCTGTATTTAATCTGCGTGAATCACAGAAATCTGCGGGGGGATAAAGCAGTTCACACTGATATCCATTATAAAGAATTATTCATTACTAAATTCATATAATCCTCTAGCCTGTATTTTCTTTATTCGATAAGATTTATCATAGTAAACAACAAGCTTTAATTCATCATAGCAATTTTTCCATATATATTTTGTTGTTGAGGAATAAAGACTGTCATTCTTTACACTGATTGTTGTAAATAGTTTTGCACGATCAATATCATTCTCTTTCTGATAATAAACATAAGTAGTGTCTTTTAAGGACATTTTTAGATGATTATTTTCATCAAAGTATTCTCCGTTTCTTTTCTTCAATATTGTAGAAGTTGTATCCCCTATATTGTTGATTTTGCTGATAATGATTTTATCACCACTATATTCAACCTGATATTTATATGGCGGATGTAGCTTATAAATACTATTGTTTTTTTTGCAGGAACTCAGCAAAACGACAACACATAATATTAAAAACATTTTAATCTTTATATTCTTCATAATCTACTTTTTAAGTATAAAATCACATGCAAACATATCTTGAAACTTAATTATTCGATAAGATTTATCATAATAAATAGCATTATTCAATTTCCAATGATGTGGTGCAACTTCTAAATATGTCTTATACGAATATAAATTTTTACCTTCTTTGCGGATCATGTACACTCCTTTAATTGGTGATTCACTATACATTCGTGTGGAAAAATATTCTGTATGTTCTTCCATTGACATAATTAAATGGTCGTAGTCATAGTACTGTCCATTCTTTTTCACCCATATATAAGAATTATTCTCACTGGGATCATTAAGACTTATATCTGTTAATTTGATTGTGTCTTTCATATACTCCACTTTGGTTTCGTAGGGATAATCTACAACAAATTCAGAGACATCTTTATTTTTCCTGCAAGAGCTTAGCAAAAACAGTAGAATAAACATATTAGTAAACGTTATGCTATTTCTCATTAAGTACCTTTTCGTGATTTTCATTAATTCCATTTTAAGTATATTATGCATTTAGGATTGTTCACATGTGATAGAGCCTATAATTTTCTATTTATTACTATACTCACATAATCCTCCAGAACGTATTTTTTTTATTTGATAAGATTTATCATAATAGACGACAAGCCCCATTTCTTCAACATGATATCCCCATAGAAATGTTGTTGTACAGGAATAAAGACTATCCTTCTCAGCACTGATTTCTGTACATAGCTTAGTATGCTTAATATTATACACTTTCTGATAATAAATATAACTAGTGTCTTTTAAAGACATTTTTAAATGATTATTTTCATCAAAGTATTCCCCATTTCTTTTCTTCCATATTGTAGAAGTTGTATCCCCTATATTGGTGATTTTGCTGATAATGATCTTATCACCACAATATTCAACTTGATATTTATAAGGCGGAATTATCGTGTAATTATTCTTGTTTCTTTTGCAGGAACTTAACAAAATAACAATACATAGTATTAACCCCATTTTAATCTTTACATTCTTCATAGTCTACTTTTTAAGTATAAAACTGATTGCTATTGTTTTCTGGAACTTTATTATTCGATAAGATTTATCATAATAAACAGCATAACACATTTCCCAATGATGAGGTGCAAGCTCTAAATATGTTTTATTTGAATATAAGTTTTTACTTATTTTACGTGTTACACACACTTCTTTGACTGGTAATACACGATTTATTTCTGGAAAAATATAAGACGTGTCTTTTTCAGTTGACATGATTAAAAAGCCGTCAGAATAGTACTTTCCATTCTTTTTCACCCAGATATAAGAATTATCTTCCCCTGTGGGACCTGTAGGATGTATATCTGTTAATTTGATTGTGTCTTCCATATACTCTACTTTAGTTTCGTAGGGAGGATCAACAACAAATTCAGAGACATTTCTATTCTTCCTGCAAGAGCCTAGCAAAAGCAGTAGAATAAACACATAAGTAAGCTTTATGCTATTTCCCATTAAGTACCTTTTCGTGATTTTCATTAATTTTATTTTAAGTATATTATATATTTAGGATTGTCCACATATAATAGAGTCTTTAGTACTCTCTATCATTATATTATGCAGGACGCCATAAATTGGTAAAACGAAGAAAGACAACAACATTGCCAAAAATGACATTTGTATTTTTCCATCATTAATCATTCCAATAAGAATTTTTAATTGTTTGGTGTGTAAGTAAAACTATTTAATGGTCATTTTAATTTCAGGTATTTATCTCATCAGAGAATAACTTCTGAACGCAAAGTTACATAATTCTGAAGCTACTACCAAATTTTATTGCTAATCATTTTTAAACACATTGTTACAACTAATGCAAGCATTACCTTTTAAGAACAACACAAAGACAAATACTCCCCTATTAATCACGCAGATTTCCCTTAATGTTCTTTTCTTTATATTGCAACTCTAGCATCTACAAACGGCCGATTCTCACGCAGATCTCGCTGATAATCGCAGACAAACCTCAATAACCACACGAACAACAAACTGTCTTTCTCTGCGAATGCAGCTTGCTGCGTTCATCTGCGACCTCTGCGTTATCTGCGAGAGAATATGTAGTTCAAGTTGAGACAATAAGTCTGCGGGAGATAATGTAACTCATGCTGTTTGCAGTTTGTCTGCGGGAATCTGCGTAATCTGCGGGAGAATAGACCGTTCACCCAAATGCACGCTACTGCATTTCTATTAAGAAGTAGCAAAGTAGGATAAGCAAAAGAAATGCTACTATAGTGACAAGTTGTATATTGATTATTTTTCGTGTTTTGATATCATTTACAGCTAAATAAACATAATATTTGAGAGTTTTTCTCATTTTATGTATCAAACACACAGCTTATTACGTATATTTGCAGTAACATTTGAGAATAAAACACAATTAATTAAACTAACATATCAAATAATATGGCTACATTGCTTCGTTTTACAATAGAAAACTTTCGCTCTATCGCAGAGAGGAAGACAATGGTTTTCACTCCTACATCAATAAAGGATGAGCCATTTTCTAACATCGTAAATGATGATAACGGCAACTACCTACGCACTACAGCCATTTATGGTGCAAATTCAAGTGGCAAGAGTAATGTTATTCTAGGTATTTCTAAAATGGCACATCTTGTACAGTCATCAATAAAGATGAATGACAAGGAAGAGCTTTCTTATGAGCCTTTTCTGCTTAACAAAGCGAATACGAATAAACCAACACTATATGAGGCTGAGTTTGTAACGAGTGGCATCCGTTACCGTTACGGCTTCTCAAACACGGCACAAGAGATATGTGAAGAATGGCTTATTCGTAAAGAGAAGTCTGGCAAAGAAAGTAATATATTCATTCGTACGCTTGAAGGCATTGGAGTGAATAATAAACTATTCCCAGAAGGTAAAGACCTTGAGGAAAGAACAAATAATAACCGATTATTTATTTCTCTAGTTGGACAGTTAGGGGGAAAAATATCTAACTCAATCATTGATTTTTTCCAAAAAGGTATCAATGTATTATCTGGACTTGATACTAACTCCTACAAATCTTTTACTAAATTGTATTTGAATAAAGACTTGCCAGGATGTAACGAGATGAAAAATTTCTTTGGCAGAGTAAAACTTGGTTTCAAAGATGTTGTTTCAATGGATCACGATTTTGAAGCTAATGATCTTCCAAAAGATATACCAAATGAACTTAGAGAAGAACTTATTAAGGATTTAACTGGAAAGAAGCAAATAAAGATTTTCTCTTCACATGGAATATATGATGAAGATGGAACAATGGTTGGTACTCAAAATTTTGAGTTCGATGAAATGGAATCTGCAGGTACTCGTAAACTATTCGATATGGCTGGTCCTATTTTCGATACGTTGAACTCAGGCACAGTACTTGTTATTGATGAACTCGATGCCAAGATGCATCCACTAATTTCATTGGAATTGGTATCACTGTTCAATGACCCAGCCCGCAATCAAAATTGCGCTCAGCTTATTTTCTCAACACATGACACCAACCTTCTATCAAGTCACCTTCTACGTCGTGATCAAATATGGTTCACTGAGAAAGATTCTCAGGAACGTACAGATATTTACAATATGATGCAGATTGTGTTGCCAGATGGTACTAAACCACGTGGCGATGGAAATATAGGGCGCAACTATATCAATGGCCGTTATGGAGGTATACCTTATATCATTCCTTACACTGAATAATCATGGCAAAGAAATTAAACATAGCATCGCTTAAACCAAAAATCATCATGGAACCAGTGGCGAATGATGACAAAAGGTATGTCCGATGCCGAATTCTGATTGTATGTGAAGGAGAAAAAACTGAACCAAATTATTTTCGTTCATTCAGTATGATGGCTAATTCTAGTGGCTTAGTCTATGAAATAAATACTACTGGTGGTGGAATCAATACCATTCAGGTGGTTGATAAAGCAATTCAGCTAAAAGCGCAAGCTAACAAGGTTGGCAACCCCTACGACTCTGTTTGGGTAGTATTCGATCGTGATGATTTTAAACCTACAGACTTTGATAATGCCATTAAAAAGGCTACTAAAAACAGAATTGGATGTGCATGGAGCAACGAAGCATTTGAACTTTGGTACGTCTACCATTTTGATGATCGTTCCACCCCAATGAATCGTAATGATTATAAGGATATTATTACAAAACGTGTACGTTACACTGGTTATCGTAAAGGTAATAAGGAATATACTTATCTTAAAAACGATATAAATATGCGTGCTATACTCAGTGCTTGTCATTGCGATGAACATGTTGCTATCAAACGTGCAGAACGTCAATCGAAAATCTTTAATAATCAGAAATTCCATGACCACAACCCTTGCACAATGGTATATAAGCTTGTAAGACTGTTAATCGGTGAGGATAAAGATTTTATAAAGCAGATAAAGTCTGAGCTTGAAAAGAAGTAGAATTTTACATAGACTTCAATATAAATCCATCTTCACGGCATTGTTTATATCAATAATACTTTGCCCCACTCTCCCACTTTTGTGTTTTTCTTTGCGGGAATCTGCGGGATCTGCGGGAGAATAATCATGCAAGAGGACTCAATCTATCTGCAGGAGCATAAACAATAAACATCTGCGGGAAACCTAAAAACAACAGAGGGATGTGCTTTAGCACATCCCCCTCTGTTGTTATCCTGCAATCCATACCGTGCTGCTAAGTAGCGCCGCGACTAACCATATTAAGTTAGTTATGATTTTATTACTGTCCACTAAAAGTTTAGAAACTAGATTTATTGGTGACGATTTGAGTTTTGCATATTTCTGGGGGCTCCCCCTGCGTTTTTAGTGTTTTTTAGCTACGGAGCTACGGTATCTCTCGCAAAGCCTTTAAACAAAGGGTTTGACGATACGTAGCTAAATTAATTTAGCTACGTGAGCTACGTATTAGCTACGTTATCCTATTCTGCCTATATAATGTACACGCCCTAACGCGCGCACTTAGGGTTTTGAAAAATATAAGTGTCGAAGTGTCAACTTAATGAATATCAGTATTTTATCGACGAATTCGATTAAATAAGGTGACGGTGATCTGGCGGTTAAATTTCAAGTTTTGCATGCGTTTCTATATAGAAACGCAACTAGTTCCATATAGAAAAGCAAACGTTTCTACGATGTTTTACCTCCTATTGCTTCGTAGAACACAGTGCATTTCATCGTAAAACGGATTGCAAAACATCGCAAAACGCAACGAAAAACTTCGTAAAGCGTGATGCAGTATGATGAAAATCTTCACCTAGATTTTACCGACAAATAACCGACACTTCATTCGACCCGAAAAGTATTCTAACGGATTGATGCTCAATGAATAGACACTTCGACACTTGTTTTTATGAAAAACCCAGAGTGTGCGCATGCGTGAGCACGTGTATAATGATGTGTAACACTCCTGTGATTAAAACTTTGGCTAACAGTCTAACCTAAATGTGATTGCATGGACAAAAATTTTGCAGTATCTTTGCAAAGAATTCAGCGGAATTCAGCAGAATACTTAAACAAGTTTGAAAATTCTGTTCTCGTTTAATGCATCAATTTACACATCTCAGTTCCTCTGATACAGCAAACGATTCTTTGACAAATTCATTCATTGAATGCATTCCATCCTTAAAACATCATAAGTTGACGTAGCTAAAACGTAGCTTAACGTAGCTAAATCCTCCAAACTACGTATCGTCAATCCCTGTGTTTATAGGCCTTGCCAAAGATACCGTAGCTTCGTAGCTAAATAACAAGAAAATACACAGGGAGGTACCCTAAATATACAAAATTCAAATCATCACAGAGAAATCTTGGCTCAATCTTTTATTATATAATACGCTGCACTAAAGATTAATCGTTTAAAGTGAACACTAGTGATACTTTTATAATAGATAAAGCAGTAGTAACTTTACTATAGTAATGAGTCAACGCAACGTTACTTTGTTTCCTTGCAATTTTCATTCATTATGAATAAAATAAATTAAGTCACAAAATTGTTAATAAATACTAATCTAAAGAAGTTTTCTAATACGCTATTCTTTTATTTACAATTTAATTCATACCTTTGCACCCGCAATTAAGCAACAAGGTGCCATAGCTCAGTTGGTAGAGCAAAGGACTGAAAATCCTTGTGTCCCCGGTTCGATTCCTGGTGGTACCACAAAAAGCTCGATACAATCTTTTGTATCGAGCTTTTTTGTGGTCTGTTTGTTATTATCTCTTAAAAGATAATATCCTACCGTATAATAACATTTGTTTTATACTATATTTGCATTATCATTTTTACAATAAACAAACTTAATAATAAAACAAATGAAAAAATACATCTTATTCAGTCTTTCTCTAATCATCAGTATGACTGCTTTTGCAGGAAACAACTATGCTAAATACTATCAAGGATTGCCAAAGCCTATGCCTGAGGTTGTTGCCCCTACTATTCCCGATAACAATGTTTCAATTACAGAATGTGGAGGCATTGGTGACGGAATAACAATGAATACGATTGCATTTCAAAAAGCAATAAGTAAGTTAAGCAAACTTGGAGGAGGACATCTTAATGTTCCAGCAGGAATATATCTCACAGGATTGATTTCTCTTAAAGATAATATAGATCTTCACATAGAGTGCAATGCGATGATACTGCTTTCACCAGACAAGAAAGATCATTTCAAGACTGAAGACGGAACGACTGACAACAAACCTACTCCTGGTATCAACGCAAGCAATCGCAAGAACATATCAATAACAGGTGAAGGCACTATAGACGGTAACGGTAAATGGTGGAGAGCCGTGAAACGTTCAAAGGTTAGTGATGCTGAATGGAATCAATTTAAGCTGATGGGTGGAACTGTTTCTGCTAATGGAGAACTATGGTATCCATATAACTTAAAAAACTTCGACAACATTGCTAACTCTGCCGAAGCACAAGAGAACATGCGCACTCACCTTATAAGACTTACAGCATGCGAAAATGTACTTATTCAGGGCGTGACGATACAGAACTCACCTAAGTTCCACATTGTCCCTCAAAGATGCAACAACGTGATTATAGACGGAGTAACTGTACGCTGTCCCTGGAATGCACAGAATGGGGACGGAATAGACGTTGGCAACTGCAGCAACGTGCTTATCATAAATAGCACCATTGATGCTGGCGATGACGGTATATGTATGAAAGGTGGTGCAGGAAAGGCTGGACTGGAAAACGGTCCATGCGAGAACATTAATATACAGGATAACAAGGTGTATCATGCCCATGGAGGATTTGTAATAGGTAGTGAATTTTCTGGTGGAATGATGAATATCTTTGTGAACAACAATACTTTCAGCGGAACTGATACAGGACTTCGCTTCAAGAGTGCCATAGGACGTGGAGGAATCACCGAAAGCATTTATATCAGCAACATCTATATGAGCGATATAAAAGACGACGCAATAGTTTTTGAGACAACCTATTTTGATAATCACGTAGGAAGCAAAAAGAAGGGTATGGCAGCAGCTATGGATTTTGTACCAAACTTTAAAGACATTCACATATCAAATGTTATATGCCGTGACGCAAGAAACGGAATAACAGCTCATGGTGAGAAGGGAATGATTCACGACATCACTATCGCCAATTCTACTATCTTCTACACGAACAAGGCAACAGATATTGACGCTGATTGTGATATCAAGCTTGACAACGTTAAACTTGTCACATATCCTACACGTTAATTCTTATTTTTCTTCACGAGTATTTCGCAAAGACGTTTTTGCAACACTCGTGCATCAAGCACAGACATTTCGCTGTCTACAATAGAGAAAGCCAGCAAGTGTCCATTTCCACCCGTGCAATATCCTGCAAGCGAACTGATGCCATAAGGATGTGAAAGGGTTCCTGTCTTGCCATGTACAAGTCCACGCAACTTGGGGCTATTCATCTCACCGCGCAATGTGCCGTCGACTCCTGATATAGAAAGTTCACGCATCAACACTTTATGAATAGGTTTGTGGATATATCCATAGCGCAATACAGCAACGAGCACAGCCGGAGAAAGGTGATTGTGAATACACAATCCGCATCCGTCGTGAACAACAATCGTCTTATTGGTCTGTTTAAGTTCTTGTTTCAAAAACTTTTTAAGATAGTCTACACCTACAACAGTAGGAACACCCTTTGGATTGATGTGGTGACCGATAGTATATAATAATGATGTAGCCTGAGTATTTGAGCTGTTCTTCCACATACGTCTGATTACTGGTTCAACAGGACGGCGGAAACGGAAAAGGCACTTTGAGCCTTTCGGAACTCTAGCAAGGACAACCTGACTGTCTGCCAAATGGATGCCTTGCTTCAGCAAGGCTGCCTTCAATGCCTTCATCACTCTTGGAGAACCTTTATAGAACAAGCCATATTTAGAGAACGACAAATCCCAAGGATACCAATGCTGCTCGCTCGTTACAGGATCTTTTAAGACAAGGTCGACAACAAGTTTGCCGTCAACTTTCTTAATACCCTGCTTTGCCAACTGCTTTGTAAACATCGCCAAATCAGGTTCATTAAGTTGTGGATCAAGTCCACACTTAAAAGCAATATCGCCATGAAGCGTACCATTATCTATTTTTCCTCTGGTATAAAGAGATGTGGCATACATATAATGAGTACCCAACAAATGAAGTCCAGCCACACCACTAAGCAATTTAAGGCATGACGCAACAGGCAAAGTCTTGTTTTCATCATATCCATAGACAGGCTTATCTGCTGTGAGGTCATAAACAGAGAAAGCAAAGTTACCCTTTGTTCTTGGTTTTGAAGCAAATTCATTCAATTTACTACGCAAATCCTTGTCTACTGGTATATCCTTTCCCTGAACAGTATTTTCCTTTACCTTTTTATGATCACCACCCTTGCATCCTGCAAAAAGAGCCACAGCAAGAGCCAAAACTATATACTTATTGAACTTATTTATCGGTTTCATTTTCCTTATCATTTATGACATGCAAAGTTAAACAAATCTTTTTAAACGGGCATTTACAACGCATGTAAAATTAGGACAAAATTGTAAAAAAATAGTTACCAAACCAATGTAGCATTACCTGACTTAACAACAAAGTGAATGTCAAGTCCGGCAAATATCATACCGTAAACCTTATCGTTATCATCCTGATATTGTGGACGAGGATCTTCACTTATCACCTCTGTAAGTTCGGCAATTAACTCTTCATTCATTCCTGCCTGAACAAGTTTAGCTTTATCTTCATCAGTGATAACAACATCCAGTTTAGTCCATTTATTACGATCTACAAAACCACATCTTGCACCTTCGTGAGAATCTACATAAGTTACATAAGGTTTTATATCATAAATCGGAGTGCCGTCCATCAGGTCTGCACCAAGAACATTTATGATCGGTCCGTCTTTGGCATCGTAATCAATAAAATCTATCTTTACAGAAGACATTCCCAGTCTGTTTGGTCTGAAAGGACTGCGACTAGCAAACACGCCCACCTTTTCGTTACCGCCCAATCGTGGCGGTCTCACCATAAGACTTGCCCCTGCATGGCTATTGGCAGAAAACTCCCATATAAGCCAGAGGTAATCAAAGTCTTCCATTCCCCTTATGGCATCAGCGCTTCTGTATTTTGGTTCAAAAACTATGCTGGCTTTAAGGCTGCCGACGACACCGCTTTGTCTGGGAATACCAAACTTAGAATTAAACGGTGAATGAATATATGCAATAGGTTCAATGATCATACTCTATAGAATATAGCTGTTATGAATATTATAGCAAAAATTGAAAGTCCAACCCATACTGGCACATAAGTGTATTTTAGGTTTTGTTTATATTTCTTTCCGCTGAGTCGCTGAAATACGTAATATACAACAGAAGAACCAAGCAGTCCGAACAGTGTACCGACTATGATGTCGCCAAAATAATGTACACCCAGATACATTCTGCTATAACATACTATCGCAGCCCACACGAAAAGAAATCCTGTCAACCAATGACGTCTTAGAAGATAAGCCATGAAAAACACAAGTCCCCAAGTGTTACTGGCGTGCGACGAAGGGAAACCATAGCTTCCTCCACGGTGTCCGTCTACGATATGCACCATACCGGAAATAGGATTCTGCAAGTTACTTGGTCGTAGCCTTGCTATCCATGGGCGAATAACCTGTGAACTGAAACTATCTGTGAAAAGGACGATCACTCCAACAGAAACTAATATCCCCAGAACAACTTTTGGTGAATAGTTGCGCAACAACACATACAACAAAGACAAATACATCGGTACCCAAATAAATCTGTCGCTGACCAACCACATAAACGTGTCCCAATATGAATTGTGGCAACCATTTACAGTAAGGAAGGCTGAAGTGTCAGCAGACTTCACTTCCTGCATAATATCTAATAATAAAGCTATCATCTTTTTGAAATATCGTCATATAGTTTTTGCAGATATGCTTTTCCACTATTTAGTAGAAGGCTTTTTCGCTTTCCTTCATTAAGCATTATCTTGTTTGATGTGTTATCATATATAATGCGGTTGTCAGCTGTTGCCATTCCCCATGCGTCAGGAACAGTGAAGAATGCAAAGTGTGGCGCTTTGGCATCAAGCATATCCTTACTGAACTTTATATCAGAATGATCTAGCTTCAACTGTCCTAGCAACGTAGCTGCAATATCCTGCTGCGAACCATATACATTTATCTTTTGTGGTGAGTCTATCGCTCCACCAAGCCAAATCATAGGAATCTGGTATCGTTTAATCACAAAATTACTGATGCCCTCAGGATAACATCCCAAATGATCAGGAACAAGGATAACCAATGACTTCTTCCAACGTCCGCTTTTCTTTAGGAATGAAATAAAATTGCCAACACTATGATCGGCATAAGCAAAAGCATTCAGCACTTTGTTGCCCAACTTATGATAAGGCACGTCAAAAGGCTCATGCGAACTACTTGTCTGCAACACCCTCATCATTGGTTGCTTAGTCTGCTTCTCTGCCTTTAAGTCTTTTTCCAGTCTGTTAAATACAAGATGATCAGGCACACCCCATTTACCAAGTCGTTCGTTAATAGGGAAATCAACGTCAGCAACGATGTCGGCAAATCCCATACTAGTAAGGTAGGAGCGCATATTTGTGAAGTCGGCATCACCACCATAGTAATATTTCAGACCATATCCAGCCTTACTCAACTTTTTTGATATAGAAGGCAGATTATTTGTCTTCTTTGGATATTTCATCAAACTCATTGTTGGCTGTGCAGGATATCCGCTTAAAATAGCCAACGTGCCACGATCAGTTCTAAAACTATTGGCATAGAAGTTAGTGAAATAGATACCTTCATTCTTTAGTTTGTTTATATTCGGCAGTGCATTGGTTTTCATCACGGCTTCAGAGAAGCTCTCCATGATTACAATATACACATCTGGTCGGTCATTATTAATCACGGCTTTTGTGGAATCGCTCTTTGTATAAATCATTTTGGCAAAGAGCTTATCAGCCTTCTTACCGTCCATGAATCTATATTGTTCAGCGAAATCTTCCTGATGACTCAAACTCTCCATGATACTAAAGAATGGATTTACAGCTGCATGATTCAGTTTCATATCAGTACTGAAATACACTTCTCCGGTATTCATAGCCGAAACCGTGATACCACCACGAATAGGCAGAAACAAAAGTCCTACCAAGACAGTCATCAACACCGTACTCTTCACCCTATATGCTCCACTTCCGAGTGGCTTTTTATCCCTTTCAAGGAAAGTCCAGCGCAAAGCATAGAATATGCCAACAGCTATTGCCAATGCCAATAACACACCTAAGATAACAGTAACCATACTTACGCTAGCTACTGCGTCAGAAGGTGACGAGAAGAAATAAAACAGCGGTGTAGAATCTAATGGGAATCCCCAGTATTCATACAAGGCTATGTTCAGGCAAAACGTAAGGGAAATAAAAAATGCGACGATTCCCATATATACGTGTCCTATCCATTTCAGAGCATTACTCCTTGTCCAGATAGCTGCTATAAGCAACAATCCCGGAAATGCGCTAAGATATCCCGACATAGATAAATCGAGTGGTAACCCATGAAACATGACTCTAAACCATTCAATAACACCAACGTCAGAGAAACGCTTATAATAAGCCAACATAAAAAGTGGTTTCTGGATAAGGAACAATCCTACCAGAACCATATATAACTTGATAAATTTCAGTATTTTAATTTTCATTTATGCGTTCAAAATGCCGTATTATATGTCTATCCTGCATTTAGTGGCAAAGGTACACAAATATAACTTTCAAATACAGAAACAGCACTGTGCTTTTGCACAGATTAACATTTGTACGAAACTATAAACAAAACTGTCGTTTTTTATAACATGAAGGTGACAAACAGAGTTAGAATTCATCCTTAGAATCTAACTAAGCCGGCACATCCTGCTCCATTGCCATCATAATATGGCATAGCAACAAATTGCATACTACGTTTCTTTTTCTGGCAATCTGCATTCTTGAATATTTTAGGATAAAGCCAATACGAGAATTTAGTACTCAATATACCGATACCTGCACCAGCCAAAATATCATTCAACCAATGTCTGTTGTTATACATTCTAAAGAATCCAGTTCCTGCAGCCACTGCATAACCAGCTACGCCAATCCATGGTGATACATTCTTATATTCCTGATACAGAAATTCTGCACCCATAAAAGCCATAGCCGTATGACCTGAAGGAAAAGAATTATTTGTTGTTCCATCAGGACGCATCTCTTTGATTGTATGTTTCATTGTATTTGCTACAAGCCCCATTGTAATAGTTGACATAGCTAATATCATTGTTCTATCTTTAAAGTCATGAACACCTTTTATTCCAAAAAGATTCAATCCATAAACAGACAATGCCGGCACATATTGTGAATAGTCATCAATACTAAATTTAGAATCAATGCCCTCACGGAGTTCTTCATTTATTTCATGAGTTTGATGATTCAACCAATCACTTCCAATGCTCAGAATTCCTACACCTAGACAAACCGTAGGAGCTATAAATTGCTTTAGTTTCAGATTATGAGTATTATCCAATGTGTCAATTTTAACACTACTATATTTCAAACTATCATCTTGAGCTATTGCCTTGCATGTCACAAGGCAACTCATCAATACCATAAATACTATTTTCATACACTTTAATTAGGATTTGGCGGCAAAATTACTATTTTTTTTTGTAGAAACTATTAATTTTCATAATAAATGAGTTAAATGCCACGACTTTGTAACATTAAGTATTGAAATTATTGTTTCCACAAACTCTAATAATCGTTTTGCTTTCATTATGATTTATTGTCTATATTATGGCACAAATGCAGCTTACTCCTTCATAAAAAGTTGTATTGGTAATATTAAAATTTTCGAAAACATACTATCATAAATAATTAAGTACTATCTTTGCAACATCATATCTTATAAATATTTGATCCCTGATATGTAAGGATAAAAAGAAATAAAACAATGTGGAAATATTATGCTTTATTGTCAGCATGCTTTGCTGCACTGACAGCAATTTTCGCTAAAGTAGGAGTCAAAGACATCAACTCTGATTTAGCAACCGCTATCCGAACCACGATAATATTGATTATCACGTGGGGAATTGTCCTTATTGGTAATCATCTTGGTGAGGTTAAACAGATAACAAGTCATACTTGGATATTCCTTGTTCTGTCTGGAGCTGCTACAGGACTTTCATGGCTCTTTTACTTCAAGGCTTTGCAAAGCGGAAATGTATCTCAAGTTGCTCCTATTGACAAGCTCAGTGTTGTAATAACTATTATTCTGTCATTCATTCTGTTAAAAGAACCCGTTACATTAAAAGTTGTTTTGGGTGCAGTGTTTATCACCGCTGGCAGCTTAATCATGCTATTATAAATCATATTTTGTTCCTTCATTGCTCTGCACCACAATCAATATATGGCACAGAACAATGAAGGAAGTAAACTATATATCATTCAACAACACCTGTCACAAACATATCGGGCAATAGCTTTGAGGCAGGTTGCTTAATAATCTTTGCATGAACGGTAACTGATTTAGAACCATCATCAAATGTTGAGTTGATGTCGTAAATGCGTGCACGAAACTTTACCATCGGGTTATTGGTTAGCGATACGTTCACAACTTGACCTATACGTACTTTTGGTAAATCTTTCTCAAAAGCCTTCATATCGCAATGCAGATTTACATTGTTTACGACGGTCATCAACGATGTTGTCATATCCACATAACTACCCATACTGATATTAATCTTTCCCACAATACCGCTGATTGGCGAACGAACAGGGATCAATGTTGTAATACGACCTAACGATACCGAAGATGGGTTCACGCCCAACTGTTTGAGTTGTCTGCCTATACCTAGCACACTGGCATTGGCTATCGCATAAGAAGCCTCAGCCTGCTGAAGAGTTTTCTGAACACCAGCTCCCTGACTTGTAAGAGTCTGCTGACGATTTAACTCTAGTCGTGCAGCTGATCGCTCACTCACAGAGGCGATATACTGCCTTTGAAGAGCCACAATCTCTGTGTTCTCTATATAAGCCACAACCTGTCCACGACCTACACGATAACCTTCACGCGTAAGAATCCTACGCACTACTCCACCAGCAATAGGCGAAATATCAGCACGATTCTGAGGATCCAATCCCAATTTACCAGTCATCCTCACAATATTATTTGTCTTACTTAGATCTGGTGCTGGGTCAGCATCTGCAGATTCTTCATCATCAGCCTCTTCTTTATCTGAAGCCTCAGTCTTACTCTTGTCATTCATGTTATCTTTCTTACCACTTCCACATGATGCCAGTGCAGCTACTACAAAAAGCATCACGATATATTTACTTACTTTCTTCATTGTTTATCTCCTTTCAGATAATTTAATTCCACAATCGTTTTGTTATATCTGCACACTGCATCAGCATAGTCTTTCCACACATCTACAGCGCTCTGCATATTCTGCATCAGTTCTATATAACCTATTGAACCATTCTCATAACTTATTTTTGATATACGTTCCATCTCACGCGCTTGTGGCACTCCTTTCGTTTGATAATACTCCAGTGAGTTGAGCGCACTTAGATAGTCGTTATATGCCACTTCATAAGCTTTGCGCAGCATATACTCCTGATTTCTGACATTCAGTCTTGCTATATCTACATTCTTGCGTGCAGCATTCATTTTGGCCTTCTGTGCTCCAAATGCCAATGGTATATTCACCCCGACAGAAAATCCCATGAAGTCTCCTTTTGAGTATGGACGTCGCTCTATATTATAAGGATTGAATCCCTTGATAACAGCCTGAATGCTGGCACCCAATGATAACGTGGGCAGATAACCTCTCTTTTCAAGTTTCAACTGGCGGTTTGCCACGTCAACATCTGCTTTTGCAAGCATCAGAAGAGGTGAGTCTATAGATGGATTACTCTGAAAAATTGCTTTGTCATCAATAGAATCAACAGGCACGATTAACGTATCCGTATTCAACCATTTCATCATCACGAGTTGCGCTGTGCGGAAGTCTCTCTCTGCGTTCATATTCTTTATCTCGTTTTCACGCTTCAGTCGCTCAGCGTTCATCTTCTCCAATCTTCCTGTTTCACCAGCTTTGAACTTAGCCACAGCCACACGGTTAAAGTCATTGTAAATACTGTTCTGACGTGAATAGATAGTAAGTACGTCATGAGCATATAGCAAATCATAGAAGGCTTTGCTAACCTCACGTTTCAACTCACTTTCGTTCACCGCCAGTCTGCTTCTTTCTACATCGGTCTGCGCTTTGAGCAATGACTTTCGTGCAGTGTAAACACTTGGAAGAGCAAAACTCTGACTCACTGTGATAGCATTATCAGGACTACCTCCACTCGTCGGATCCTGTGACAAACTCACTGCTGTAGGGTCTAAATTAAAAGCAGTACCTTGCAGGGCGCGAGTTCTCTCAACAGCTATTCGTGAACTTTGCAATGAGAGATTGCGCTCCGTAGCCAGTTTCAGTATTTCATTCAGAGTCATTCTGCGCTCCTGCGCTATCATACTTTGCACTATCGCCATCATGGCGAGTGCAATGATTATAATTCTTTTCATATCTATTTTTTCTTCCTTGAATACAGTTTATATATTGCCGGCAAAACTACTAGCGTGAGTATCGTGGCTATGATTAATCCTCCTATCACTACTGTTGCTAACGGACGCTGAACTTCGGCACCGTCACCCGTAGATATTGCCATTGGCAGAAAACCGAGTGATGCCACAAGAGCCGTCATCAACACAGGACGAAGACGAAGCATACATCCGTTTAGTATTCTTCGGTTGATGTCGGTTATTCCCTGACGTTCAAACTCGTTAAACTGATTTATCAGTACGATACCATTTAGCACCACGACACCAAAGAGAGCAATAAATCCTACACCTGCCGATATACTGAAAGGCATCCCTCTAGCCCAAAGGGCAATTATACCACCAATAGCTGCAAGCGGAATTTCGGTAAATACAATCAGCACCTCACGCATACTTCGAAGAGTGATGAATAGCAGAAAGAGAATGATGACTAACGCCACAGGAACTGCAACAGATAGTTTAGCCTTTGCTTCCTTCAGATTTTCAAACTGACCACCATAGGTATAATGATACCCCGTAGGCAACTTCAGTTCTGTATCCAGTTTATGTTCAATATCACTGATTGTACTTTCTACATCTCGCCCACGGACATTAAAACCTACGTAAATACGTCGTTGCCCCTCGTCGTGCGTAATCTGCGACGGAACATTCACATATTTTATTTCAGCTACCTGCGATAAAGGAACTGTACTTCCGTCGGGAACAGTGAGCAGAAGATTCTGTAATGTCTCCACATTATCACGTATATCCTTATTCAGTCGCAAAACAATGTCGAATCGTTTGTCTTCTTCAAAAACAGATCCTGCTGTTGCACCCGCAAAAGCTGATTGCAGTGTGTTGTTAGCATCATCTATTGAAATACCATAGGCTGAAAGACGTGCACGATCATAAATCACCTGTAATTGCGGTAATCCTGAAACTCGTTCTACAACTGGTGTGCCCACACCATCAACATTTGCAATCTCATTTGCCACATGCTTTGCTATACTCGCCAGTGAATCTATGTTATTACCATATATATTAATCGCCACATCTTGTTTCACGCCCGTTATCAGTTCATTGGTGCGCATCTGTATCGGTTGCGACATCTCCACGTTCAGTCCATCAACCTTATTCATGGCTTCTTCCATTTTATCAGATAAATCAGCCTGAGTCTTTGCGGTTGTCCACTCATCCTTTGACTTTAGTGAAATCATCATGTCTGCACGCTCCATAGGCATTGGGTCTGTAGGTATTTCCGAACTACCTATACGTGTCACCACCTGTTTTACTTCAGGAAACTTCTTCTTTAATATCTTTTCTGCGGCAGTAGTAGACTCTATCATTTTAGTGAGTGATGTACCTTGTTTCATACTCAATTCGGCACATAGATCGCCTTCCTCAAGATTAGGAATAAACTCACCGCCCATTCTGCTAAATAAAAGCAATGCCAAAGCCAACAATGCTACACCTGAAACGATGATAGCCTTACAGTGTTTCAGACTCTTATCTACAATGGGATAATAGAATCGCTGAATGGTATGCATCATGCGATCAGAGAAATTCTCCTTGTGGCTGACTTTCTTTGACAAGAAAAGTGAACTGGCTACTGGAACATAGGTAAGCGACAGGATGAATGCACCAAGCACAGCGAAGAATACCGTCATTGCCATTGGGCGAAACATCTTTCCCTCTATGCCTACCAATGTAAACAGCGGAATATAAACCGTCATGATGATAATTTCTCCGAAAGCAGCACTACTCATCATCTTGCCTGCACTATGTGTAACAACCTTATCCATGTCAGCTTGCGAGAGTCGCTTTCTACCGAATTTCACACCATGCGTGGCAACATATCCGCTCACACATTCCACGATGATTACGGCTCCGTCAACAATAATACCAAAATCCAGTGCACCTAGACTCATCAGGTTTCCACCAACACCAAACGTCTTCATCATGCCAAAGGCAAAAAGCATTGACAGCGGAATGACAGATGCTACCACCAGTCCAGCACGAGCATTACCAAGAAACAGCACGAGCATGAACATTACGATTAGTAGTCCTTCTACCAAATTGCGTGATATTGTTGCCGTTACTCTATCAACCAACTGAGTGCGGTCTATAAACGGCTCTATCACAAGTCCCTTAGGTAGACTCTTCTGAATCTGATTCATACGAGTCTTCACATTTTTCATCACCTCCTGAAAGTTCTCGCCTTTCAACATGAGTGTGATACCACTTACAACTTCGCCCTCGCCATTTCTCGTTACTGCGCCATATCTCATAGCTGTACCAAAACGAACATCAGCTACATCTGATACAAGAACAGGAATACTGTTGACGGTCTTCACTGGTATTTGCCTGATGTCATCCAGTGTGCGAGTCAATCCTATTCCTCGTATAAAATATTGATTGTTTCCTTGCTCTATATAACTTCCACCCGTGTTTTTATTGTTCTTTTCGATGGCATTGTAAAGGTCGCTCACGGTAAGACCAAATGAAGCCAGGCGATCACTGTTTATTGCCACTTCATACTGCTTCACATATCCACCCCATCCATTTACCTCAGCAACACCTTCAGTACCAGCAAACTGCTTGCGCACAATCCAGTCTTGCACGGTTCGTATATCCGTCAAGGTGAACTTATTTTCATACCCTTTCTTTGGATGAATTGTGTATTGGTAAATCTCTCCAAGTCCTGTACTGATTGGTGCAAGACTTACTTTACCTGCACCCGAAGGAATCTGTTCCTCAGCCTCCTTCATCTGCTGACTTACTTGCTGGCGTGCCCAGTATATATCAACATTATCACGAAACACCAATGTAACTACACTCAGTCCACTTCTGCTGATACTTCTGCGTTCAATGATATCAGGAATATTAGCAAATGACATTTCGAGTGGTGTTGTTACATATTGCTCAACCTCCTGTGCTCCAAGTGTTGGAGCTTGTGTAATTACCTGCACCTGATTATTTGTAATATCCGGTGTAGAATCAAACGGTAATTGGCTCAAAGACACTCCACCCCATACAATGAGGGCTAACGTCATGATGCCAATAACCAATTTATTCTTTATTGAATAATCGATTATTTTCTGAAACATTTAATAAAATTTTATGTATAACGACACATCTATCAACGCATCTATAATGATATAAATGCGTAAGTTCATAATAAAAAGTATCTGTTATTACATTACTGGCGGATGCCAAAAAGTGCCATGATATCCCACAGGAGTTTCATCTTGATAAACAAACGTTTTATCAATAGCGACTGCTGTTTTATTAAATACAACGCGGCTAGATGGCAAGAAGAATATTGGAGCATGTACACATCCTGACGAAAGACAAAATGGCGTACACAAATCTACATATTTATAATTTGTATGATTATCAGCAGTTATCTCGGATACCAATTTGGTTTCCGAGCAATCTCCATTCGCTGTATCGCAATGGCAAGGAACTATTGCTAGCAGCATAATGTAAACGGTGAATATAACTGTTATGAATCGCATTTATCTGTACAAACTATTTTTATATGTGGTGCAAATATACAAAGATATTCTTGCAACTGGGTTGCAAAAGCATGATAAAGTTAATTATTTAAAGTTTCATTATGTAATTATGCAATGACATTGTCTTTCGCAATGAATCAGAATTTATGGTTTCCCTCAGATATTATTCTCTGCGCAAATCTCCGCTATCTGCGGGATAAAATTCAGTTTTGTAAAGCAAAAAAAATCGGTGGAATATCAGCTACACTTACGAAAACAAAAAAAGAGCCGAAGCTAATATAGCCCCGGCTCTACATATTACAATCATTGAATATGAATTAACCAACTTCTATCTTACGCTGAACTTTTTGTTCAACTTTTTCAATCTTAGGCAACTGTATTGTCAAGACGCCATCTGTGACCTTTGCACTGATGCCTTCTTTGTTGACATTGTCTGGAAGAGAATATGTTTGCTGATAGTTCGTGTATGAGAACTCTCTGCGCAGATAACGCTCTTTTTTGTTCTCCTCCTTGTGTTCCATTTTATTCTCAATGGCAATATTAAGATCGCCATCGTTATTGATGTCTACACGACAAAAATCCTTTTTAATTCCAGGCACTGCAACTTCCATTGTATAAGCTGTTTCGTCTTCTTTAACGTTGACTGCAGGTGCGGTAGAATTCATTCGTTTCATTGCACTGTCATCAAAGAAATCATTGAATGCATTGTCTAACCAATTGTTGTTTGTACGTAATACTGGTAACCACATAATAAAACCTCCTAATTATTATTTTGTTAAACATATATTCGTTTGGATTCTCTGCCTTTCGGCTTTGATATCCGATAACAGAAATGCAACAAACATGCCATTAGACAAGTGCTGACTTTTCGTCAGTAAATGTAAACTATATTAACTCTTTATATGTCATTTTCTGACAAGATTGTCAGTTGTGTTAAAAAAAGGATTAAATTTTTCTTTGATTTTTCGCTCATTTGGTGTACCTTCGCAACATAAACAACTTATTACTTAAAGATAAATCTAAAATGAAAAGACTTTTGCTAGCAACAGCTTTTATTATATCGTCGTTGACCATTATGGCTGGGGACATTGTATGGTATGACGGACATTATCCGATTACATACACCGTACATAAGAAATGCAAACTTGTGGTGAGGACTGCACTTGACATGTTTTCTGATGACATGCAAGATGTTACTGGGATGAAGGCTATACAATCATCACCAACAACAGCAAAGATACAGATTACACAATTGGATATTGCTTCGAACAGCACTAAGAAAAGTCTGAAAAGCATGAACGTTCCTGTTGATGAGATTGCGAGTAAAACTGAATGTTTCGACATAAGAACAAATAAAAGCGGAACGATACTTATTACTGGTTCTGACGGAAGAGGAACTGCCTATGGAATACTAGAACTATCAAGAATGGCGGGAGTATCGCCATGGACATGGTGGGCGGACTCTAAGCCACAACATAAAGACATTCTCACTATTAACGATAATTTCAACACGACACAAAGTCCTTCAGTAAAATATAGGGGCATATTCATAAATGATGAAGACTGGAGTCTGCAACCATGGAGTTGGAAGATTTACGAAAAGGAAAATAAAACAGGATGTATCGGCGCAAAGACATACAAGCAGATATTCAAGCTGTTGCTGAGACTGCGCGCAAACACGATGTGGCCAGCTATGCACAGAGGAACCGTTCCATTTTACTTTGTAAATGGCAATAAAGAGACGGCTGATAGCTGCGGCATCATCATTGGAACATCACACTGCGAACCTTTGATGAGAAACAATGTAGGCGAATGGGATGTGGTAAAACGAGGCAACTTTAACTATGTAACAAACGGAAAAAATGTACGTGACTACTGGGCTGAACGATTAAAAGAGGTGGCACGATACGACAATCTATACACTATCGGCATGAGAGGAATACATGACGGAAGTATGGAAGGCGTGAAAACAATGCAGGAAAAAACGATATGGTTGCAAAATGCTATTGACGACCAAAGAGAACTGCTGAAAAAATACGTAAATAAAGACGTGGCATGTATTCCACAGGTATTCGTTCCTTACAAAGAGGTGTTGCAGATAATGGAAAACGGTTTGAAAGTGCCAGAAGACGTAACATTGTTATGGTGTGACGACAACTATGGTTACATGACACGCCTTAAAGAGAAAAACGAGCAACAACGCAGCGGTGGCGCAGGAGTGTATTATCACATGAGTTACTGGGGCAGACCACATGACTACTTATGGTTATGCACAACACAACCAGGACTGGTGTATAGCGAGATGAAACAGGCTTATGACAATAACGCCAGAAAGGAATGGATCGTAAACATTCATAATCCAAAGCCAGCAGCTTATCAACTGGAACTGTTCATGGATATGGCTTGGAACATAAATAGCATTTCGCCATCAACAATAAACAATCATCTAGGCAACTGGCTGATAAGAGAGTTTGGTGAGAACGCAGGAAAGAAGCTGCTGCCTGTTATGTTGGAATATTATAGACTTTGCGGAATACGTAAACCAGAGCACATGGGATGGACTCAAGTAGAACTTGACAAAGCAACCAACGTTCGAGGAATGTCGTGGATAAAGGACACGGAATTCAGCAATGAGTTTGGTGGTGAAATGGATCGTTATCTTGAACATTATGCTGACATTAAGAAAGCTATTGAAGACATTAAGGGGACTATTGCGAAAGAAAAGAGAGATGCTTATTTTTCACATATAGAATATGGTGTATGTGCTTCTGCTGACATGGCGACAAAGATGCTTGAGGCACAACGTGCACGCTCGTTTGCTACAGGACAGGTAAACGCGACACTCTGGTCACGCGACTCTGTTATGACATTGGCTAGTGCCAAAAGCATGGAGGCATATCATGATATTCAGAACATCACTGATTACTACAATAACAAAATGGCTGGTGGTAAATGGAAATATTCAATGACCTCTATGCCAAGAGATTTATTCGCATTCTATCCTCCAATGCTACCGATAATGCCCTCTGACAGTATAGCAAAAGAGATGATAATAAAATCGGCTGTTGCGAAAAGACACACTATAAAGATAAACGATGCCATAGCGATGGATGCATGCCAATACTCATCGGCAACGGCTGGCGCATATACTATTCAGGCATTGGGACATAGCATGAACGCTGTGGCTTTGCCAAAAGAAGGCTATCTGGAATATGAATTCGAATCTGACAGAAATGCCGACACAATGCTACGTGTAGCTGTTATACCGACACAACCTAATGACGACGGAGATATTCGTATTGCGATAAACATTGACGGAAAGGATTACACTGTGAAATCATATAAGGAGAAAGATCGTTCGGAACAATGGAAACTGAATGTGCTTAGAGGACAGGCTGTATTATTATTCCCTATAAATATTTCGAAAGGGCATCACACCCTTTCTATCAAGGCTATTGACAACCACGTGGAAGTAGATCAATGGATGATTGATTTCATTAAAGATCGCCATTTCTATGTGTTTCCGACACAATCAGACAATTGATAATAGAATAAGAGCAGTACTAGTCGAAGATAGGCTACGCCGAAACAATAAAAATAAAAATGCTTTTTATTTTGTATTGTCTTCGACTTGCACTACCTTTGCAGAATAAACAATAATCTGTAATGAAAAAATACGATTACCTTATAGTTGGCTCCGGACTTTTTGGAGCAACATTCGCCTACATGGCAAAGAAACAAGGCAAGAAATGTCTAGTGATTGACAAGCGTACTCAACTTGGAGGAAATATATATTGCGAGAATATTGAAGGTATAAACGTACACAAATATGGCGCACATATATTCCATACGAGTAATAAAAATGTATGGGATTTCGTGAACTCAATCGTTGAGTTTAACAGATATACAAATTCTCCTGTTGCAAATTATAAAGGGAAACTTTATAATCTGCCTTTCAACATGAACACATTTTACCAGATGTGGGGAGTGACAACACCAGATGAAGCTCAGGCTAAGATTGATGAGCAGAAAGCGGAAGCTGTGGCTAAGATGAAGGCTGAAGGTGCAACAGAACCAAGAAACCTTGAAGAGCAAGCTCAAACTCTTATCGGTAAAGATATATACGAGAAACTTATCAAGGGATATACCGAAAAGCAATGGGGAAGAAAATGCACGGAACTACCTGCCTTTATCATTAAAAGACTGCCTGTACGAATGGTGTTCGACAATAATTATTTCAACGATACATACCAGGGTATTCCTATAGGAGGATATAATAAACTTATTGACGGATTACTAGATGGAGTGGAATGTCATAAAAATATTGATTTCTTTGATTTAAGAAAGGATATAAACAAAAACGAAGACGGAACTTTCACTCTTGACGCATCAAGCAATGATGCCCTTGGAAATGACTTATACAGTTTTGGGGAAGTTGTATTCACAGGACAGATTGATGAATTCTATGATTACAAATACGGTAAACTAAACTTCCGTACCGTAAAATTTGAACAGGATATTATTGACAAGCCTAACTATCAGGGAAATGCAGTGATAAACTATACTGAAGCAGAAGTGCCTTACACACGTGTGATTGAGCACAAGCATTTCGAGATGTTCGGGCAAAAGGTATATGACTGTAAAAAGACGGTTATATCAAAAGAATATTCCACAGAATGGAAAGACGGAATGGAACCATATTATCCAGTAAACGATAAGATAAACAACGAACTCGCTGAGAAATATCGCGCACTGGCAGCAAAGGAAAGTAATGTAATTTTTGGAGGTAGACTTGCTGAATATAAATATTACGACATGGCACCGGTTGTGGAGAACGTGATGAAACTGTTTAAATAAACAGTAAACATATTATAAATGGCAAACTTGCTAACGCTTATGGGCGATTAACAGGTTTGCCATTTTTTATATATTACATATCAAGCCAATTACCTACAATCTTCTTACCTTCGGGAGTAAGCACGCTCTCAGGATGAAACTGTATGCCATGGATATCATAGTGCTTATGCTTCAATCCCATAATACAGCCATCATCACTTAAAGCAGTGACCTCAAGACTATCAGGGAATCCTGTTTTATCAACAGCCCAACTGTGATAGCGACCAACATCAAAACGCTTTGGAAGTCCTGCAAATATTTTGTCATTTCCATATTGTGTTATCGGAGTTGCTACACCATGATAAACCGCATCAAGATTAATCAGTTTGGCTCCAAAAGCCTCACCAATAGCCTGATGGCCAAGACATACTCCTAATATTGACTTGCGTCCTGCATAATGCTTGATAACATCAAGAAGTAAACCAGCCTCAGAAGGAATACCTGGTCCTGGACTGAGGATAATCTTATCGAATGTCTCAAGTTGATTCAACTGAAACCTATCATTACGATATACCGTTACTTCAGCGCCCAACTCTTTTACAAGGTGCGCAAGATTATATGTAAATGAATCATAGTTATCAATGATAACAACCTTCTTGCCATCAACCTTTATCGTATCAGCAGAAGTTTCTATTCCATTATAATATTCACTCATAAAAATTAATATAAATAGGGATTCAACAATAAACTAGCAACTAAAGGTTTTCGGCAATATGAATTGCCTTTACCAATGCACCCAACTTATTGCTGCTCTCTTCTAACTCATAATTATCATTACTCTTTGCAACGATGCCACTTCCAGCCTGAAACCATAACTCCCCATTACGGCTAATGAAAGTACGTATTACAATTGCTTGATTAAGTTCACCGGTGAGTCCGATAAAGCCAATACAGCCACCATACGCTCCCCTATTATGCGGTTCCAATTCTGAAATAATCTGCATAGCACGCACCTTTGGAGCACCACTTAATGTTCCAGCAGGGAAAGTATCAATAAACTCTCTTATGCTGTTTGCACCTTCATTAAGCGTTCCACTAACACGGCTAACAAGATGAATCACATGACTATAAAACTGCATATCCTTATAGAAATCAACTTTCACGTCATGGCAATTACGACTTAAATCATTACGTGCCAAATCAACCAACATTACATGTTCGGCATTCTCTTTTGGATCGTTACGCAAAAAATCTGCATTCTTTCTGTCCTGTTCTGTATCACCAGTACGCTTTGTTGTTCCAGCAATAGGGTCTATATAAGCCTTGTCACCAACGATGCGATTATGAGTTTCTGGTGAAGAACCGAAAATACGGAAACCTCCGAAATCAAAATAAAACAAATATGGACTTGGATTGATAGAACGCAGAGCACGATAGAGCTTGAAATCATCGCCCTCGTATTTCTGTATGAAACGACGAGAAATGACAATCTGGAATACATCTCCTCGCAAGCAATGCTTCACGCAACGGCGCACATTAGCCTTATGCTCTTCATCGGTAAGAGTTGAAGTAGTATCACCAACAGGTTTGAAACTATATGGCTTTATATTCTGCTTGTTGATAGAACGCAGGATGTCAGCAATAGCAGAAGAATCATCTGAAAGACTTATAATCTGCATACTGTTATTGAAATGGTCAAAAACAATAATATCCCTATACATTATATAATAGATGTCGGGAGCATCGTTCTGTTCCATTGTCGCATCCTTTACATCAATGTCTTCAAAATAGCGTACAGCATTGAAAGTAGTATAGCCATATAGACCACAGAAGTCTTTCCCTTCGCCTTCAACTTTAAAATGTCCAATGAAATTATTTATCGCATCGGCAACAACATCTTTCGCTTTACCCTTTACAGAAGTGTTAATAACAGTTTCATCAACTGATCCGTCGGGATAAGTACTGCGGATTACACCATGACTAACCTGAATATTAGCCATTGGATGAATGCCGATGAAACTTCTAGAATTATCATTTCCGTGATAATCAGAACTTTCCATCAATGCACTTTGAGGATAGATGTCGCGCAACCTCATATACACAGCAACAGGTGTATAAAGATCAGCAAGAATCTTCTCGGTATGTGTAGTATAATTAAAAATCTCCATATTCTTTAGCCATTTTCTTATTATTTAGATATGTCTCCACATCCTTATCGCCACGACCACTTACTGTTAACACAACGATATCATCAGGTTTAAATGTGAGCTTTTTGAGTGTAGCCACAGCATGCGCACTCTCGATGGCTGGTATGATACCTTCCATTCGGGTAAGTTCATATCCTGCATAGATAGCCTCATCATCATTAATGGCAAACACCTTTGTGCGACCGCTTTTAGCAAGCTGAGCATGCATTGGGCCGATACCAGGATAGTCAAGACCTGCACTGATTGTGAATGCCTCTTTAATCTGTCCGTCATCAGTCTGCATAACGAGTGTACGAGCACCATGAATAATTCCCTCTGTACCGCAATGCATTGTTGCAGCAGTATAATCAGTATCTATTCCATGACCACCAGCTTCAGCAAGGACCATTTTCACACGTGAGTCATCAATATAATGATATATTGTACCCGCAGCATTAGAACCTCCACCAACACAAGCGATAAGATAATCAGGATAATCACGACCTATCTTCTCTTGAAGCTGCCATTTAATTTCCTTTGATATCACACTCTGCATTCTTGCCACGATATCAGGATAAGGATGTGGTCCCATTGTAGAACCAACAATATAGAATGTATCCTGAGGATGACAGCACCAATCACGTATTGCCTCAGAACATGCATCACTAAGAGTCATGTTTCCTGTTGTGACAGGATGCACTTTTGCCCCTAACATACGCATACGCTCTACGTTGGTATGCTGGCGCTCAACATCAGTCTTTCCCATGAATATCTCGCATTCCATATTCATCAGTGCACACACGGTAGCAGTAGCAACACCATGCTGTCCGGCTCCCGTTTCAGCAATGATACGACTTTTACCCATCTTCTTTGCCATCAGAATCTGACCAATAGTATTGTTTATCTTATGGGCACCGGTATGATTAAGATCCTCACGTTTAAGATAGAGTTTGCAACCATACTTCTCGCTCATGCGCTTTGCATAATACAAAGGAGAAGGACGACCAACATAGTCTTTGAGTAACTGGTTGTATTCATCTTGAAACTCCTTACTCTCTATAATAGGAATATACGCATCCTGAAGATCGTGTACACATTTATATAATATCTCCGGAACATAGGCACCACCAAACTGTCCGTAGAATCCTTGTTTATCTGGTTTATTCATATTTTATTTCTTTAAAGCGTCATACAATTTATCAATTGCAACATCTGGGTTGCCGGTCTCATTAAGTAAGGTAACAAACTTACTACCAATGATTGCGCCCGAAGCATTATTCTGTGCACTCTCCAAAGTTTGCTTATTACTTATTCCAAATCCTATCATGCGTGGAGTCTTTAGATTCATCGCATTTATGTGCTCGAAATAAGCCACTTTGTCATCATTGAAATTACTCTGAGCACCAGTGATACTAGCAGAACTTACCATATAAATGAATCCATCGGTATTATCATCTATTAGGCGAATGCGCTCCTCACTTGTTTCGGGAGTAATCATCATGATTACACGTATGTCGTATTTATCAGCGATAGGCTTCACAACTTCAAGGTAGTCTTTGAAAGGAAGATCAGGGATAATACAACCACTTGCACCATTCTCAGCACAACTCTTAAAGAATTTTTCTATACCATAGTACATGATGACATTAAGATAGCCCATCATAACTAATGGGATAGTCACCTGATTCTTGATTTCTCCTAGTTGAGCAAATAACTTACTAAGAGTCATTCCATTTTTTAGTGCTTTTGTTGCAGCCGACTGAATTACCGGACCGTCAGCAAGAGGGTCGCTAAAAGGAATACCAACTTCAATCATGTCAATACCTCGCTTTTGCAAAGTCATTATCACATCAGCGGTACCATCAAGAGCTGGACAACCTGCACAAAAGTAAAGAGAGAGCAACTTGCGGTCTTTTACTTCACTGAAAAGTTTATTAATTTTATTCATACGCCTTTTAACTGTGAGATGAATGTACGCAAAAGATCTACATCTTTCATTGCCGGTTCAGTCTCAAATCTGCTATTAATATCTATACCTACACACTTTGGATGATGGAAGTTCTTTATCTGTTCCACGTCTTCAGGACCTATTCCACCACTAAGTAGGAACGGAGTTTCTCCATCATAACGCTCAAGCATTGACCAATCAAAATGTTTACCACCACCACCTACTGTATCACATTTTGTATCAAAGAGAAACAAATCAACATGTCCCTCATATTCCTTATATCGGTCAATATCATCGGGAGTGTTTATACTTAATGCCTTTATTATTTTTATATTCTTGTGGATATCTGGATCAATAGTCTTTACTAGATTATCTATCATAACCACACTCTCATTACCATGCAACTGCACATAATCAAGATTATAATTATAGATGCGAGTAACGATATTCTGAGGCATATCATCAACAAAGATGCCTACACGCTTTGGCTTATTCTCAGTAGCTACGACTAGATTTCCTTCAGAAAGTTGACGATAACGCTCCGTACTATAATCTGGGAGTACACCAGCCTTACTTGATATCATGCGCACATATCTACTTGATTTCTGCCAAAATATAAAGCCAATCAAGTCTATGTCTAGTTCAGACACCTGACGTATATTGTCAGCATTGCGCATTCCACAAACCTTTATGATCATATACTCGTCTTTATAGATTAGAAATAAATTTATTCAAAGCTTCTCCTGGATCAGACGTCTTCATAAAGCACTCTCCCATCAAGAAGCCATTATATCCTGCTTCTCTTAATGACTTCAATGTCTCTGGATTATCAATTCCGCTTTCACTCACTTTGCATACATCAGCAGGCAACTGTTCTGCCATTTTAAAGCTGTTGTTGACATCTGTAACAAAGCTGCCGAGATTACGATTATTTATGCCATACATATCTGGTTGCAATTCTGCATATTCCAGATCATGACGATCGTGCATTTCCAAAAGCACTTCAAGTCCAAGTTCATGCGCCAACGACATGAGGGATTTACATTCTGCTTTACTAAGACATACAGCGATTAATAACACTGCTGAAGCTCCACAGAAACTCGCCTGAAAAAGTTGATATTCGTCGATAACAAAGTTCTTATATAATATAGGTATTGTTACACCGGTAGCCCTTGCATCCTGAACGAATTCGTCATAGCCTCCGAAATAGTCGGTATCGGTTAATATGCTAAGTGCTGTCGCGCCATTCTTCTGATAAGACAATGGAACAATTGAAGACTTTGCATCCTTGTTTATCCATCCCTTACTTGGAGACATACGCTTGAACTCGGCAATTATACCCGTTTCTGATTCCATTAATGATGTAGCAAACTTTACTGTTGTAGCTGGTGCATCTTGTAACTTCTGAGCTACCATTCCATATAATTGGCGTGGAGCGATAAACTGCTTACGCTGATCTATCTCTATGCGCTTATGAGCTACTATTTCTTCAAGGATATCCATATTACTATATATACTATTTCGTTAAGAATTAAGTGCAACAAACTTCTTAAATGTAGAAAGAGCAGCACCACTGTCTATACTTTCACGGGCAATATCAATACATTCCTCAATGCTCTTTTTGCCCTTTTCCATTACCTGAATACCAAATGCAGCATTTGCAAGTACAATATTCTTCTGGGCATCGAGTGCTCTGTTTTCAATCACAGCATCGAATATTTCCTTAGCTTCCAACTCTGTAGCACCACCCTTAAGTTCATCAGGCTTAGCTATTCTAAAGCCTAAATCAGAAGGTGAGAATATCTTTTCATAATCATTTGTAGACACTTTGAAATCTCCTGTTAGCGAAATTTCGTCATAACCATCTATACTATTAACAATTGCATAATCAATAACAATCTTCTGATAAACCTGATTATATAACCTCATCTGGTCGAGATTGGCAACACCAAGAAGTTGGCATTGTGGCTGTGAAGGATTAACCAAAGGACCTAGAAGATTGAACACTGTAGGAAATTGCAATGCTTTACGGATAGGACCGACAAACTTCATTGCCTTTGCAAAGAGTTGGGCATGAAGGTAAACAATATTAGCCTCATCCATAGATCGATTAAGTTTATCTAAATCATCAGTAAACTCAACACCATGATTCTTAATAACATTAGATGCACCACTCACCGAAGTTGCAGCAAAGTTACCATGTTTAGCCACCTTGTATCCTGCTCCGGCAATAACAAAGCATGAAGTGGTTGAAATATTGAATGTATTCTTACGGTCACCACCAGTACCAACTACATCAATATAGCGGTCACAATCAAGAATAGCAGGAACTCCTGTTTCAAGAATACCATCACGGAAACCCAATAATTCATCTACAGTAACACCTCTCATCTGCAATCCTGTAAGAAGAGCTGTTATCTGTTCTTCAGGAAATTCACTCTTCGTGATACCTAGAATGATGTTTTTAGTCTCTTCGCGCGTCAACTCTTCATGATTGAGCATGCGGTTTAAAATGTCCTTCATTGCCATAATCGTATATTTTTTATATTGTCATTACATGTTGTTAAAACAAAAAAGACCTGTCGTAAGAACGACAGGCCTCTTTGTATATCATTAATATATATATCCACACGGCTTCGTAACTCACGACTTGTTTAATCTCGAGTAACGCCACCACCATGATGTAGATATCATATTATTCATTTTGCTTTTATTTAATTGTTTCGGTTGCAAATATACTGATATTTTTTTATTCTACAAACAAATCGAAACAAAAAATACAATAAAAATATTTATTAGCTTATTTTGCAGTATGAACAAAGCCATAAATATACTGATATCATAATATCTACGCAAGTGATATTTCATCTCAAAACTAATAAAAGAAGCATAAAAACTATTATGTAATAATGTATATAGATATGTCACACTATAGGCGATATTTTAGCATCAATGGCACAATAATACGAGAGATGGTGCGTTTCAATAATATATTAATAATAAAAGCAGAGTGCCTATGAAGTATTTTACTCAAAAAGAAGCCCAACCATCTGAAAAGACTTTGAATATTATAAGGCAGATAGCCTATACCTATCGGGTGATAACGGTAAATGGCAAACAAGAGGTGTTCTGCCTTAACTAATATTTAAAACACTTGAAGATGAATACATTGGTATCGCCCTCATTGTTATCAGCAAACTTCCTGAACTTAAAGGAAGATCTAGAAATGATCAACAAAAGTGAGGCAGACTGGTTGCATTTGGACGTTATGGACGGCGAGTTCGTTCCAAACATATCTTTCGGTTTCCCTATTATCGAAGCTGTGAGTAAGATCTGTAAGAAACCGCTTGACGTACATTTCATGATTATGCATCCTGAAAAATATATTGAGCGAACAGCAAAACTTGGTGCAATGATGATGAATGTGCACTATGAGGCTTGCACGCATCTACATCGTACAATACAACAAATTCACAATGCGGGTATGAAGGCTGCTGTAACTTTAAATCCAGCAACACCAGTAAGCATGCTTGAAGACATTATCGGTGATGTAGACATGGTATTGCTGATGAGCGTAAATCCTGGTTTCGGTGGACAGACGTTTATTGAGAATACGATTAATAAGGTCAAAAGACTTCGCAAGATGATAGACGAAGCTGGAACAAATACACTTATCGAAGTTGATGGAGGCGTAAATGCAAAAACAGCTCCTATACTAGTGAAAGCAGGAGTTAATGTGTTGGTAAGCGGAAGTTACGTATTCAAAAGTTCAGACCCCATATCAACGATAAAGTCACTGAAGAATATTTAAACAAGCTGAAGAACTACGTCATGCTCTCTTGCCATTCTTCTCAAATTTATAATGGCATAACGCATGCGTCCCAAACTTGTGTTTATACTAACGTTGGTGGTATCAGCAATCTCTTTGAATGACATCTGCTGAAAATAGCGCATGTAGACAACCTCACGTTGAGTGGTAGGAAGCAGATTCATCATTTTCCTAACATCACTCAAAACCTGAGTATTCACAAACTGACTTTCAACATTGCCAATAATCATATCATTGCTCGCAATATTTGAAAGATCGTTGTCATCAACAGCATCTATAATCTTTTGTGACTTCTGTCCGCGATAAAGATCCATTATCACGTTATGCGCTATACGCAGCACCCATGCTGAGAATTTTCCACTTGGAACATACTTCCCTTGCTGAAGCTTGACAACCACTTTAACAAAAGTCTCCTGGAAAATGTCATTAGCCATATCGCGATCACGGACAACGAACAAAATATAAGAGAATATTTTAGACTGATTGCGTAATAACAATTCGTCAAACGCCCTATTATCTCCATTGACATAAGATAATGCCAACTCTTCATCAGTCATAACGGCTAGATTTTTCATCTTGTAAATGTTTTAAATTCCAAGTAAAATTGCTTCAATAGGCGAATTGTTGTTTATTGCTTTTAAAGTATTAATTGCTACAAAGATAAAATATATTTTCGGTACAGGCAAATTTTTAACGATAAAAAAAAAGAGGTTGGCGCAGGATGCATCCAACCTCGAGGGCGATTTAGTAAAAAACTAAATCTTAAAAACTTGTGGCAAATATAAATTATATAAATTGAAAAAACAAATTTTGTAACATATAAATTCAGGATTTAACACATTATTGAATATAATGAATTATTTTTCACTTCTATTTTCTATCATACAAAGCTTATTATTTTATTTTTATTATCTTCATAATCCATTATAAATCAACGACTTGATAAATAATAATATATTTTAAACGAATATTCATCATTAAATAAATATATTTTTTTTATATTTGCATTGTGAAAATGGGAAAAAGACATTTCGATTATAACAGGTTATGTCTGTGAAGACATACAATCAGTTTTTTTAAATGCCTTCACTACTTAAAAATTTAAATCAAAAAAATAATTGAATAAACAATTTATATCATGAGATGTTTTAAAACGATTCTGTTTGCACTACTATTATGTCCTATCGCTATTGCTGCGCAAGGATGGAATAACAACACATACAAACAGATTGAACAAAGAGTGAAACAACCAGAGTTTCTAAACCAGAGTTTTATAATCACCAAGTATGGAGCAGGATCTAAACTTTCTGCTGCTAAGAATCAGATTGCAATTAACAAAACTATTCTTGCATGTTCTAAAGCTGGGGGAGGAAAAGTAATAATTCCTTCTGGTACATGGAACACAGGTGCAATTACACTAAAAAGCAATGTAAATCTTGTTGTTGAGAAAGATGCACATATAATTTTTGCTTTTGACACGAGCCTCTACCCTATTGTAAAAACGCGTTGGGAAGGCATGGACTGCATGAACTATCAACCTTGCATATACGCTTATGGAGAAAAGAACATCGCTATTACAGGTGAAGGTACCATTGATGGCAATGGAAGCGTGAATACATGGTGGAAGATGTGTGGAAAAGATTGGTTCAAAGCAAATGAGAAAGTTACGGAAAATCAAAATATAGGTAGGCCAAAATTATTTGAGTTCGTAGAAAACGGAACTTCTATAGAGAAACGCAACATGAAGGGATTAGGAATGCGTCCGCAACTAATCAACCTATATAAATGTGAAAACATTCTTATCGAAAATGTTACTCTACTCAACTCTCCATTCTGGGTTATACATCCATTACTATCAAAAAACATCACTGTAAAGGGTGTTAAAGTTTGGAACAATGGTCCTAATGGTGACGGTTGTGATCCAGAAAGCTGTGAAGACGTAATAATAGATGGCTGCAATTTCCATACTGGTGACGACTGTATTGCCATAAAGAGTGGAAGAAATGCTGACGGAAGAAAATGGGATATTCCAAGTAAGAACATCATTGTTAGAAACTGCGTGATGGAAGACGGACACGGAGGTGTTGTTATTGGTTCAGAAATCTCAGGCGGATGCAACAACGTGTTTGTTGAAAACTGCAAAATGGACTCACCAAACTTGGAACGTGTATTGCGTATAAAGACAAATTCATGTCGTGGAGGATTGACCGAAAATATATATATGCGTAATGTAGAAGTTGGACAATGCCGTGAAGCCGTATTGCGAATCAACCTGAATTATGAGCCAAAAGAAGCAGCAAAGCGTGGTTTCAACCCTACAGTCAGGAATGTATATATGGAAAATGTAACATGCCAAAAAAGCAAATATGGCATATTGCTCAACGGACTAGATGATGCCGACAACATATATAATATAAATGTAAATAACTGCACATTTAATGGTGTACAAGACCAAGATATCATGCGTACAGGTAAAAGTCATGATATAAATATTGAAAACACTTTTATCAACGGTTCGTTGGTTTTGCTTGATAAGCCTTTCAAGAATTATAGCGAATGGCTGGTTGCATCAGAAATGAAAAGAACTGCTCATCCATACCTTCTTGATTTCTCTACTAAACCCAAATGGAGTTACGTTATGGGAATTGAACAAGAAAGCATGCTTGATACTTATGAGAAATATAAGAACCCAGAAATATTGAATTATCTCAAAGAGTATCCTGCAAAGATGATTGATCCAAAAGGCAACATCACTGGATATGAATATAAAGACTTCAATCTTGATAACGTTCGTACAGCCAAATTCATACTTAGAATGAATAATCTACAGCCTGAAAAGAATATAGATAAAGCTTTAAAGACATTATTCAAACAATTAAAAAACCAACCACGTACAAAAGAGGGAGTTTGGTGGCACAAAGCAATTTATGCAAACCAAGTTTGGCTAGATGGCATATTCATGGGACTACCATACTACACAGCTTATGCAGCGCAAAACATGAGCGCAAAGAAAGCTAACAAATATTTTGATGACGCAGTAAATCAGATCATTAAGACAGACAAGCGTACTTATGACGAATCTACAGGTTTGTGGAAACACGCATGGGATGAAACCCATTCACAATTCTGGGCAAACAAAGAAAATGGACAAAGCCAACACACATGGGCTCGTGCCCTTGGTTGGTATGTTATGGCTATGACTGAAGTTCTTGATGTTCTTCCAGAAAACTATGAACGACGCGGTGAAGTTATCAAACTGTTAAACAAGGCAATGAAAGCAGTTGTGAAATATCAAGATAAGAATACTGGTGTATGGTATGACGTCATGGATGTGAATAGCGACAAGAATTATCTTGAGAGCACAGCATCATCTATGTTCGCATACGTTCTTCTAAAGGGAGTACGCAAAGGCTACCTTCCTGCTGAATTTCAAAAAGCAGGTATAACGGCATACAACGGCATACTAAAACAGTTTGTACGTGTAAATGCTGACAAAACAATAAGTCTGACGAAATGTTGTTCTGTCAGTGGTCTAGGTCCTGGTCCTGGCAAATACGTAAAAACACCTAACTACAAACGTGACGGTAGCTTTGAATACTATATTTCAGAACCTGTACGTGACAATGACGCAAAAGGTGTAGGACCTTTTGTTTGGGCAAGTCTTGAAATGGAGCAAAGCAATCTACCTGTAGAAAATTAACATAGGAAATCAATTAGTGAGACGACGAAAGTAAACACAATAAAAAATGATATGTTAAAATAGCGAGTTTTTCCCATTACAAACATTTTACATATACGAGAACTAACCACAATAGTTAGTTCTTTTTTTATTTCGGCCCTAATTAATTACTAACAATTTTATTATCTATAAATCTGATTATCAACGACTTAACAATTTTTCATATATTATTGTCAATTTGTTAGTTTGATAATTAATATATTTTTATTACTTTTGCGAATGTGAATTTTTACTAATCTAATAAAATCAAAAACGTATGTCTGGTAACTTGAAAAATTTTCGAATTGTGCTAGTCTGCCTTCTGTCGTTATTCGTCGGAAGTTTATCAGCACAAACTATCAAAGGTACAGTTAAGGACAATACCGGTGAACCAATTATCGGTGCAACTGTTATGGAACAGGGAGTACAAGGTAATGGCGGTGTAACCGACATTGACGGTAGCTTTACATTAAACCTAAAAGGCAACACTAAGAAAATTAAAGTTTCGTATGTTGGTATGAAACCACAAGTCGTAAATGTTGCAGGAAAAAACTCTATCAAAGTAACTCTTGACGATGAGGCAACAAGCCTTAACGATGTCGTCGTAATCGGTTATGGTTCTGTCAAGAAGAAAGACTTGACCGGATCTGTTGCCACAGTAAACAGTGAGGCTCTGCAAGCTGTACCTGTAGCCAACGCAGCAGAAGCGTTAACAGGAAAGATGGCTGGTGTACAGATCACAACAACAGAAGGTTCGCCTGATGCAGAAATGAGGATTCGTGTGCGTGGTGGTGGTTCTATCACACAGAGCAATGAACCTCTATTCATCGTAGACGGTTTCCCTGTTGAAAGTATCAGTGACATTCCAGCAAATGACATCGAAGACATCACAGTATTAAAAGATGCCTCTTCAACGGCTATTTATGGTTCTCGTGGTGCCAACGGTGTTATCCTAGTAACAACAAAGAGCGGTAAAAGCGGTAAAGTTAAGGTTAGCTATAACGCTTATTACAGTTTTAAGAAAATCGCTAAAAAACTAGATGTTCTTAACGCTAGAGATTATGCTACATGGCAATATGAACTTGCACAGTTGAAGGGTGGTGAATCAATATCTAACTATGAAAATTTCTTTGGTTCATATCAAGATCTTGACTTATATGATGATGTCGCAACTAACAATTGGCAGGACATAACATTCGGTCGCACTGGTCACACCTTCAACCACAACGTCAATATCAATGGTGGCACAGATGCATTGAAGTATGCTTTCAGTTATGCCCACATGAACGATAAGGCGATTATGCTTGGAAGTAACTACAAGCGCGATAACTTCTCTTTGAAGTTAAACACCAAACCAACAAAGAATACTACATTTGATTTACAAGCTAGGTATTCTATGACTAACATTCGTGGTGGTGGTGCTAATGATGCTACAAGTTCATACGACTCTGATAAACGTTTGAAGTATTCAGTAATTTATACACCTTTCCCAATAAATAACTTAACTTCTGATTCAGGTTCTGGCGACGACGACCTTGGTAACCTATATAATCCTGTACAGTCTGTTTATGACAACGACCGTTTGCAGAACAGAAAGAATCTTAACTTAGCTGGCGATTTCGGCTGGGAGATATTTGATAACTTCACAGCAAAAACTGAGTTCGGTTACGACCTTACATCAAACTACGACAAGAGATTCTGGGGTACTACTACATATTATGTAAAGAATGTACCCGCAAGCGAAAATCAGAATATGCCTGCTACACAACTTCAGCAGACTGACCGTCATAGTTTCCGCAATACTAACACTATTAGTTATGATTTCAAGAAGTTGCTCAATAACAAAGATCACAGCCTTAACATAATGTTAGGTCATGAGTATATCATAACAAAAGAAAGAGTAAACACAAACATCATTCACGGCTTCCCTGTAAACTACATGGCTGAAGATGCATGGAGACTCTCTACACAGGGTACTCCTTATATGATTAAAGACTATTACTCTCCTGACGATAAATTGTTATCATTCTTTGGACGAGCTAACTATAATTTCAAGGATAAGTATCTTTTAAGCGCGACATTCCGTGCAGATGCTTCTTCTAAGTTCTCTAAAGAAAACCGTTGGGGATATTTTCCTTCAGCTGCTGCTGCTTGGCGTATATCTTCAGAACCTTTCATGAAGGGTACATCAAAATGGCTTGATGACTTAAAACTTCGTTTCAGTTACGGTACTGCCGGTAACAACAATATTCCATCAGGACAGTTAACACAGGTGTATGAAAACAATACTACATCTTGGGTAAACGGTATCAGTAACTATTGGGCACCTTCTACTTATATGTCAAATCCTGACTTGAAATGGGAGACTACAATTACACGTAACCTTGGTCTTGATTTCACTCTTTGGGGTGGAAAATTAACTGGTTCTGTTGAGGCATACCTTAACACGACAAAAGACTTACTTATCGCCTTCCCTGTATCAGGAACAGGATATGACTACCAATACAGAAACATGGGTAAGACAGAGAATAAAGGTCTTGAGGCATCTTTCACTTGGCATGCAGTAAATGCTAAGAACTGGGGAATTGATTTAAATGGAAACATTGGTTTCAATAAGTCTAAAATCAAAAGTCTTGGTATGATGAACGACTTTGGAGCAGAAAGCTATTGGGCTTCATCTGAAATAGGAAACGACTATTGGATAGCTGTAGGAGGTTCTGTTGGTCAGATGTACGGTTATAAGTCAGCAGGCAGATATGAAGTTGATGACTTCACTGGTTATGACGCAACAAAAAAGAAATGGATACTCAAGAGCGGTGTAGCTGATGCTACAAGTGTTGTAGGTCAGGTGCGTCCAGGTTCAATGAAGCTGGCAGATCAGCTAACAGTAGATACAGACGGTGATGGTAAACCAGATGCAGGTGACGGTAAGATTGATACAAGTGATAAAACTATCATCGGCAATGCTAACCCTGATTTCACTGGTGGTTTCGGCATCAATGCCCATGCTTATGGATTTGACTTAAGTGCAAACTTTAATTTCAGTGTTGGCAACGATATATACAATGCCAACAAGATTGAGTTCTCAACAACAGGCAAATACCAATACCGTAACATGTTAAGCACAATGGCTGCTGGTAGCCGTTGGACAAATCTTGATCCTGCAACAGGTCTGATTACAAACGACCCTGCGAAATTAAAAGAACTTAATGCAACAACAACAGAGTTCTCTCCATACACAAACAGAATGGTATTCTCTGACTGGTCTGTAGAAGACGGATCTTTCCTTCGTCTTAACACATTGACGCTTGGCTATACAATACCTCAGCTCGTTACAAACAAAATGGGCATAAACAGTCTTCGTTTCTATGTTACAGCTTACAATGTGTTCTGCATCACAAGTTATTCAGGTTATGATCCTGAAGTTTCAACAATGCGCAGAACAAACCTTACACCTGGAGTTGACTACTCTGGATACCCAAAGAGTCGTCAGTTTGTTATTGGTTTGAACTTGAATTTCTAATACGCAGGAGGATTTAACAATGAAAAAATATATAAAACTATCAATACTTGCATTATCATTAGCCGGACTAAGTTCTTGCGATATGGATGCACCAAACCAATCTTCGCTTGACCCTAGTGTTGTTGGATATACTGAAAAAATGGCTGAATCTGCCATAATGGGTATTCACCAGTCATTTGGAGAGACTAATTCATATCGTGGTCGTTTCATTCCATATTACGGAATGAATACCGATGTTGAGATGATAAACATCCCTACTTTGGCACAAACTCCAGACGGTGCAAAGTATGACCTATGTGCTTACAATGCTACACCAAACAATACTCTTATGAATACATCAAACAATGCGTATGCAAAGTTTTATGAAGGTATTGAACGTGCCAACATGGTAATAGATGCGATAAAGCAATATGGTGACCCTGCAAATCGTCCAGAAATGGCGCAATTGCTCGGTGAGGGCATGACTCTTCGTGCCGTACTTTATCTTGACTTGATAAAAGGATGGGGAGATGTTCCTGCACGCTTTGAGCCTATTTCGACTAATACAATGTATCAGGAACGCACAGACCGTGATTCTATCTACGTAAGACTGCTTTCCGACCTCAAGGAGGCCGAAGATATGATGCCTTGGCCTAACGACAATGATAAGACTAAGAACGTAGAACGTGTCAGCAAGTCTTTTGTAAAGGGACTTCGTGCACGCATCGCACTCTATGCAGCTGGATTTAGTTACCGTGCAGACGGAACTGTAAGAAGGAGTAACGCTCCAGCCCTCTCTGTGGACAACATGTATAAGATTGCACGTGACGAATGTGAAGACGTCATCAACAGCGGAAAGAATAAATTAGGTGACTTCAAGACAAACTTTACAAACCTTTGTATGGACAAAACTGATGCGGGTAACGAAAGTCTCTGGGAAGTTCCTTTCTCTGACGGTCGTGGACGTGTACTATATACTTGGGGCGTTAAGCATAATGCCAAAGACCAGTACACAAAGCAGGCACAAGGCGGTGTAAACGGTCCTTTACCTTATTTGTATTATGATTACGACAATGAGGATGTTCGTCGTGACATTACTTGTGTACCATACGACTGGAGCAACGAGTCACAATCAAAGCAGCAGCTGCGCAAAGTAAGCAAATGGTGTTTCGGCAAACTCCGCTACGAATGGATGGGCCGCATCGTTACATCGACAAACGATGACGGTGTCAACTTCCAATATATGCGAATGGCTGATATTTATCTAATGGCAGCAGAAGCCATTAACCAACTTAGTGGTCCTAGCGATGCATGGGGATATATGGAACCAGTGTTGTCACGCGTATTGCCAGCAGAGAAGGTTGCTACTCTTAAAAATAAATATACAGCAAACAAAGACGCATTCTTCAATGGTATTGTTGAACAGCGCGGACTTGAATTTGCAGGTGAGCAACTTAGAAAAGCTGACCTTATACGTTGGAACCTTATTGATGACAAACTTGCTGAAGCAAAAACAAAGATGCAGGCATTAAGAACTCGCACTGGTGCTTACGCGGACTTACCAGGAAGTGTATATACCAAGACTGCTGCAGATGGCGAGACCCTTATTATCTATGGTCTTAATCATGGAGATACAGATGATGAAGGTGCAAACCTTGTTAGCTTGAATGGATACGAAAAGACTTCATGGCTTGAACCAGACTCTAAAACTGGTGTATTAAAGATTGATGATGATCTCATTAACGGTCTATATATCAATACGCCAAGTACACATGCAATCTGGCCTATCTGGCAAACATTCGTTGACAACAGTAATGGTAAGCTAAACAACACATGGCTCGGATTTTAATATATAAAATTCCTAAGATTATGAAGATTATAAATAACATATCAAAATACCTGCTTGGACTTGCGACCATCATTTCAGTAAGTTCTTGCAGTAATCCAATGGACGAGATAACAAGTTTAATTCTCGACCGAAACTATGCTCCAGTAGAACTGACTGCAAAAGTTGTCAACAAGACGAACGTAAAACTTACTTGGCAAAAATCTAATGCAGACAGCTATACCATTGAAGTATTCCAAGATGACAGTCTTACTTTTGCAGGAACTCCTGTGAAAACAATTACTGGCGTTCTAGCCAGCGCCATACCTTACACAGTAAGTAGTCTGCAAGGTGAGACAAAATACTCATTCAGAATAAAAGCCATTACAAAGGATGATTCATCAAGAGACTCTAAATGGAGTACGGCTTATGCTGAAACTGATCCTGAAAACATTCTCAGTGCTGTAAATGAAGAGACTGATATCACTGCAACGACTGTAACTTTGAAATGGCCAGCTGGAGAAACTGCTACTTCTATTGTGGCTACAGAGGATGGTTCAGTCGCATCAAATGTAATCTCACACACTATAACAGCAGATGAAATTGCTGCTGGAACGGCAACAATAAGTGGGCTTTCTCCTGAAACCAGCTACACGATCAAACTGTATAATAACACTAAGACAAGAGGTACCGTAAGTGTTAAGACTGCGATTGATTTAGGTGGAGCAACTCTTGTAAAAGCAGGTAGTGACCTTAAAACTAGTATTGACAATGCAAAAGATGGTGACGTATTGGCTTTGATGCCTGGTAACTATCCTATAAACACAATAGACGGCAACATGCCTCTGAACAAGAGCATCGCTATCAAGTCAGTACGCTCTTACGACAAGGCTATAATACAAGGCGGTTTCCAACTCAGTGACGGTGCAACACTTAGTTTGACACAGCTGGTTCTTGACGGAAACAACAATGCTACCATCAAGTATGTTGCAGACTATAAGACAGCTGGCAAATTTGGTGATCTAACTATTGAAGGTTGCGAAGTTAAAGGATATACAGGTGGTGTTTACTATGTGAATGTTGCATCAGATATTACGAACTTAAAAATAAACAATTGTATCATTCATGACATTAGCACCGCAAGTGACTTCCTTGATTGTAGAGCAGGTGCAATACACAACTTGACATTTACAAACAACACTGTTTACGCTATCTCTTGTCGTGATTTCTTTAGATATGATAACAAGGCTAGCAGTTTCCCTGGAGTAACTCCATACATCAGCGTTGACCACAACACACTTGACGGTTTGGCTTCAGTAAATAAGGGTGTATTCTATGTAAGATTTACAGGAAGTACGGTAGCCTTTACAAACAATATCGTAAGTAACTCTACTGGTGTATTCTGTAAATTTGCAACAACAGTTATTCCGAGTTTCAGTGGTAACAACTACTATAACTCACCAAACTTTGTTCTGGCGACTGATGATAAAACAAATCCAGGTATAACCGTCTATGATAATACTGGTACTAGTTACAATCCTAGCTATGCAGACTATGCAAATCATGACTTCACAGTAAAGAGCGATGATTTGAAATCTTCAAAGACAGGTGACCCTCGTTGGATTAAATAAGGATATTCTTATTAAACAATAAATCAAGTAGGAGAATACATTTTGTATTCTCCTATTTTTATATTCTCCCCCCATCCTACTAGTCTCAAAGACACAGCTACAAAAAAAGGCTTCTTGAATGCAACCAATATCATAACTCTTTCGGTTATAAAAGATAAGTGGGTGCCATGAGGCTTCTTACTTGCGTTTTTTTCGCATTTTTAGCTATAAAGCTAAAAGATCTCTTGCAAAGCCCATAAACATTGGAATTAACGATACGTAGCTAGGTCAATTTGGCTTCGATTAGCTACGTTTTAGCAATGTTATCTATTTCTGCTTATATAATGTACGTGCATACACGCGCATACCTAGGGTTTTGAAAAATACAAGTGTCAAAGTGTCAACTGAATGAATATCAATATTTTATCGACGAATTTGACTAAATAAAGTGACGGTTATTCAACCGTCATATTTCGAGTTTTGCATGCGTTTCTATATAGAAACGGAACTCTTTCCATATAGAAACGCAAACGTTTCTACGATGTTTTACCTCCTATTGCTTCGTAAAACGTAATGCAATATAACGTAAAACGCAATGCAAAACGGAACAAAAAACTTCGTGAAGCGCAATGTAATATGATAAAATTTTCCACCCATATTTTACCGACGAATAACCGTCACTTCATTCGACTCGAAAAGATGCCTAACAAATTGATGCTCAGCGAATAGACACTTCGACACTTTTTTTTACGTAAAATTCAGAGTGTGCGCACGTACGCACGTGTATTATAATGTGTAGCACCAAACTTTGGCTAACTACCTAACCTAAATCTGATTGCATGGACAAAAATCTTGTAGTATCTTTGCAAAGAATTCAACGGAATTCGGCAGAATATTTAAACAAGCTTGAACATTCTGCTCCTGTTTACGGTATCTATTTCCACATCCTCAGTTCCTCAGATACAGCTAACAGTTCTTTGACAAATTTACTCACAGAAAAATTCAATCTATAAAACGGCACAAGTTGACGTAGCTTGAACGTAATAAATAAGTTGCCTCATCTTACTCAATCGCTGACATTCAAATGAATAAGAATCAATAATTAATTCCATTCAGAGATATAACCTACAAGCGTAATTAATTAATTTCGACAAATACATTCCTTGTTTCGGAAAAAATATCTATATTTGTATTATTGAAAAATAAAGAACATGAAACATAAAGCTACATTAATCGTTATGATGGCTATTACATTGCTTGCTTCTTGCAACAGAAACAAGACAGATGAAACAGCTAAGCAGGTAGATACAATACCAGAAATGGTGATGCATATACAAAAATGCTCACGACTATATACTGCAGAATACACATTCCACAAGATTATAACTCATCAGGATAAAAAAACAATCAAGGCTTCGCTATTTAAAACAGACATGAGCTTTGATATTCCAATGAGCGAAAGAAAGATTGCAATCCCTATGGACGCAACCGTAAAAGCATATATCGACTTCTCTAACTTTTCAGAAAAGAATATAACAAAGTATGGCAACAAAATCGAAATTACACTACCCGACCCACGAATCATAATGACAAGTTCTAAAATAAATCATGAAGATATTAAGAAAGATGTCAGTTTGATGCGCTCAAACTTCAGTGACGATGAACTGCTAAGTTATGAAAAACAAGGACGAGACCAAATAATAAAAGCTATTCCCCAAACTGATATTCTTGAAAGAGCAAAGATGAACGCAGCCAACAACATCATACCAATGATTAAACTAATGGGATATGACGAAAAAAATATAACCATTAATTTCAGAAAGGATTTTAGCAACAATATAAACAACCTTATTGATAAGACGACAATTGAACATGGGAAATAAAAATAAATCAAAACTCAGCATAATGTCTATTATCCGCAATATTACGGTAAATCCATTACTTCAAGTTGCGATAATCGCTATAGCAGTCATCATTGTTATAACTGGACTGTATTGGCTAAACAAGGATAATAGCATAAGCATTGAAGAAAACAAGAAGATTGACCTTACGCCAACAATGATAAAATCTATTGAAGACATAGGTGAATGGGAATTTCTGCAGATAAATGATGAAGAGTTGGCTGATACAACTAAGCAAGGTTTCTTTGGAGACAGTGAACTCGTCAGAATATATTACGGGACACTTAGACTAGGAATCAATCTGCACGAAACAAATAAAGACTGGCTAAAAGTAGACAACGACACCATAAAGGCAACACTGCCACAGATAAAGTTGCTTGATAATGATTTCATTGATGAGGCAAGAACAAAGCCATTCTCAGAAACAGGAACATGGACCGACAAAGACCGTAAAGCATTATACACAAAGGCATACAAAGCGATGAAAAGCCGGTGCATGACAACAAAAAACATTAATAAAGCTAAGGATAACGCAAGAATACAGTTTGACAACATATTGCACTCCATGGGATTTGAATATGTAAAAATACGATTTGACAAGTGACAATAAATAAAGGACCCGCCAGCATATCTGCTAGCGGGTCCTTTCTCACTAAATCAACAAAAACCATTTAAACCCATCCACGCTATGTGGGAAATCAAAATCTAATCTATCAAAACACAATAATCAAAACTTTCTAAACATTTTAAGTCTAATCGTGTACCTAAAAACATTGAATCTATTTTATTTTTATAATAGCTTGGAGAAAGTACATAACCACAATCAAATGATTTATGTGAACTCCAATCACAATGCAAAGATAAGACTAAATTTCCCCCATTGTTCTGATAATTGTCAATATTAGCGCAAATCGTTGAGCAAACGATTGCATAGTTTGAATATGTTAGTTTTTATTCAGCATCCCTGCCTGTAGCTATAAAATAAGCCGTCTTGCAATCCAGATAGTTACATACCGTTTCAGTATATTTATCTAAAGACTGCTGATTACTAGTCTGGGCATCAAGCAGATCGCTCATTGTTGCAGTGCCAGCCTTATAATAGTCCTCATTCAGACGAAGATTTTCTGTTGATTGTTCGATGCTCTTGCGTGCAACTAAAATCTGTCTATATGAATTATCCAAATCATTGTATGCACTTTGCATCTGTATCATGAGTAATTGACGATTGTCATCCCTGTCCTGGCGTGCAATCTGTTCGGCTATTTTCTGATGCTTCACCTCGTGATTTCCACTCCACCATCCGCTTATTGGGATACTAACAGTTGCCATTCCAACAACATTAGCCTGACCGTTGCCCATCAGATCATGATACAACCCAACAGCTCCTACAGACACAGTTGGCAGCAAAGCTCCTTTTTTAAGTTTCGTCTGGAGTTTGTTAGCCTCAACATTTTTATCCAAAAGTTGTGACTCAACCTTATTGTTCAATGCTGAAGCATGATCAACAAGATAAGTAGATGGTTCAGGAATATTATTTGTCAACGTTGTATCTATCATTACTTCCTCACCATTCATACCAATATATTGCGCCAGAACCATTTTACACAATTTAATACCGTTTTCAACTTTTAATCTGTTACCAAGCAATTCATTCTGTTTCAATTCTACTGTCAACATATCTTTTTTTGTAGACAAGCCAGCTTTGTATGCATTTTCAGCATCATTATGAATACGCTTCAACTGAGCATCAGCCTTTTCTATGGTTTTAAGTTTTCCATAAAGAGTTAGCAGTTGATTATAGTATGTCTCTGTTGTTGATATAATCTCATCTTCAGACTGTCTTATCTGAAGTTTCTTAACATCAGTCTGCAACTTAGCCAATTTATTACCAGCCGTAATCTGTCCGCCAGCATAAATAGGTTCCATAGCCATTATCTGCGCCATAGCCCCATTTTTCAACATATTAAATGAGTAAGAAGATGGCAATGCAGCTAAAGCAGCAGGATTCAATCCCATCTGTGAAACGATAGCTCCCAATTTTCCTTGCTCTTCTGCAGACAGACTTACATCTTTTTTTATCATATAATCACTGGCTTGGAAATAAAGAGCACCAGCCGTTACAGTAGGCAGATATTTAGAAAATGCATTCTTTTCCGTCTCCAGAGCCTGACTTACTCCAAGTTTAGCATCCTTGATCTTTACATTGTTTTGCATTGCCAAGTCACGGCATTCTTTCAATGTATATATCTTTTGTGCGTGTATTGGCAAAATCATACCAACTGATAATATTATTATTGATAATCTTTTCATCATAATTATTATAAATATTGTTGTCTATTCAGTTTCTGCACTTACGATACTCTGTATAAGCTTTGCACGCTCTTTCTCATTCTTTAAATGACGTTTCTTATCTTCTATGCGGAATATCATCCAATATCCAACAGGTATCATTGTGAGAATAAAGAACATAGCCATGATTGTACCAAAGCATACAACGACTCCCATAGGTCCCCACATTGGTGAGTTTTGTATCACCATAGGAACAACTCCCATTGATGCAGCAGCACTCGTGAGGAATACAGGGCGCATACGTCTTTCTGCAGCCTGAAGAGCTGCATGCTTAGCACTGATTCTATTATTCTTGCGCAGTTCTTCTGCATAATCAATCATAATGATTCCATTTCTCACTATAATTCCCATAAGCGATATCATTCCAAGTACACCTGTCAAACTTACATCCTGATGCATTATATAAATACCCAAAGCTGCTCCTAGCAGAGAGAACAGAAGTGAAAACATTATCAGTACAGACATACGTATGTCTCTGAAATGGAAAATCAGTATCACGAATATAATAATAATAGATATCGACAAACCACCATATATCTGTGGTCCGTTTTCATCATCACTCGCACGCTGTCCACCAGCTTTCATTGTTACATCTTTACCAGATAGTGATTTTAAAGATGCTAACGTTCTATCCGTAACTGTATTTAGATTTACACCTCTACGAACATCAGCGAAAACCGAAATTGTTCTCACTCCATTACGCCTCACAATCATGCTTTCGTGCCAATCAGGTTTCACATTAGCAATCTGATTAAGATGCACATTTACTCCTGGAACTAAACCACTAACCATAGCATTGCTCAAATCATCAGGATTCTGTTTCCCTGATTTTACATCTTTGAGCATTACATTTACAGGATAGTCTCCCTCCCATACAGTTGTTAATGGGATGCCATTGCCAAATCTTGTAGCAAGATTCAGTGACAACATTGTTTTGTTTATGCCTAATCTATTAGATTCATCACTGTTCATTATCACATTTAGTCCACTGGTAGTTCCTTCAAAATTACTTCTTACCAGCAATAAATCACTGTCACGACGCATAATGGTCATGGCACTATCTACAGTCTTATGCAACTGTGCTAGATTGCTACCACTAAATCTAATCTCAACAGGTGATAAAGCATCTGAATAGTCTAATTGTTTAATACGTACTTGAGCATCACTGAAATAATTAGAATACATAGGTGTGAATTTATCAAGCAAAGCCTGTGTATCTTCATCATCTTTAGTATTTACAATAAACTGTGCAAAATTAGTACCGCCAATCTGTGGAGCATAACTAGTCTGAAAGCGAGGAGAACCGCTACCATAGAATGTAGTGATATTAAGTACACGACTGTCTTTCTTCATTAGATGTTGCAAACTATCAGCAACTTGCGCAGTACGTTCAATCGCAGTGCCAGAAGGCATATATATTTCTACAGCGAATTGGTTACGCTCTGCTCTTGGCATAAGTTTCTGCGGAGCTTGTGAAAAGAGAGCTCCTCCTATTATAACAGTAAATACGCCAAAGCCCAATGTAATAAACGGATGTCGGAAACAAGCATTAATCAATATATTATAATAATGCTGTATTATTTCCAAGAAAGATTTATGTTTCTGTTTACTCTTATCTTCTTTTAGACCTTTCTTTATAAATGTATATTGCATCCATGGTACCATGAATAACGCTATTAACAAAGACACACCAAGAACAATAGAGACACCTATCGGGAACCATTTTACGAAATCCAACATCATACCCTTCATCGTTATCAGCAACGGGAAGAATGTAATGGAAATAGCCAACGTGGCACTGAATATTGATGAGAAGAATTCTTTTGCCGACATAGAAGCAGCATGCCATCGACTCATTCCCTGATCAATCTTCTCTATATAGCAGTCTATGATAACAATACTATTATCAACAATCATACCAAGGGTCACAATCAGTGCCGCCAGCGTTACCGTATTCAACTCTATACCAAAAGCATAGAATATTCCCAAAGCAATAAATATCGTAATAGGAATCGTGCCTGCTGCAACGCTCGCCACACGCATAGGCAATAGGAGCATGATGACCACGATGACAGAAACAATCGCTATACACAATTCTTTAAGGAAATCTACAACAGATGAGTTTACTACCTGACTCTGATCAGTTATAGTATATATGCTAACATCTGAAGGCAAATTAGCCTTATACCTATTCATGATATCCTTTACCTTATCACCGAACTGAACAATATTTTTACCTTCGTTCATCTCTAATGATAAGACAATACATTTTTTGCCATTATTTTTGACATAAGAATCTGATTGAGGATATTCACGCTTAATTGTAGCGATATCACGCAAACGTATCACATTGCCTGATGGATCAGAAAAGACAATTTGCTGCGCCACATCATTTTCAGTACTAAGATTAGACACAACGTGTATAGGTCTTACACTGCTTTTATTGTCAACGGCTCCACTTATTATAGTCATGCCTTGTGACTTAAGACTTGCAAGCAATGTTGCTGTGTTCAAACCATAAGTAGAAAGACGGTCACGGTCTACATAAATGCCAATCTGTTCCTGCTGTTCACCATATATTCTCATATTGGCGACCTCTGGAATAGTACGCAGACTATCTTGCAGATTATCCATATAATCATGCAATTGTCGGTAAGTTTTATCTTTACTCTCCAGAGTAATCAACATTGCCGATGTATCACCAAAGTCATCATTTGCTATTAAAGCCAACACCCCCGACGGCAATTCACCTTTAAACTGTTGAAGTCTTATTTTAAATTTACTCCAAAATTCATCCTTATTCTTTATATCGTCATTCAACTCCACAAAAACATAGCACATTCCGTCCTTGCTTTCTGAATATGTCTTTGACTTCTTTATTTCCTTAAATCCCCAAAGAAATTTCTCTAAAGGTTTAGTAACTTGTTCTTCTACTTCAGCTGAAGTGGCACCTGGATAAACCGCTGCTACAACACCTTGACGTACTGTGAATGTTGGGAATTCATTTTTAGGCATATTAATAAGTGAATATATGCCAAAGACAATGAATACAGACACAATCAGTAACATGATGCTACGATTGCGCATAACTCCCTCTACGGGATCAAATCTAGATCGTTTCATCATTGAATCTTTATTTTAGAATCTTCACTTACATTATTCTGTCCACTTACAATTACTTTGTCACCAACATTAAGTCCCATAGTAATGATAATTCCCTGATTACTTACATCACCAGAAGTAACATTGCGACGTTTACTTCTGTTTCCGTCTACGATCCACACGTACGTGCCTTCACCGTCAACTAGTACAGCGTCCTGTGGTACAACAATACTGTTATCATTACCAGAATGATGTATGGAAACATTACATACCATTCCTGGTAGTAGAGCTCTATCGCTATTTGCTATTTCTAATTTTATATCATAAGTGTGACTTAATGGATTAGCCTGAACTCCCTTTTCCTTTACATTTGCTGTAAACATACGGTTATTCAAAGCAGCAACATTAAATTGAACAGACTGTCCAACATGTATATCTGCAATTTCCTTCTCTGGAATAGAAACTTTCACTTTAATCTTATCTAACTTTACTAGCTTAAAGCAACTTTGTCCTGGAAGAACATTGTTACCCATATCTACACTACGCTCAGAAATATAACCACCAAAAGGTGCGCGCAAGACACAATCTCCTAGATTTTTTCTTGCGATACGTTCAGCAGATTGAGCCTGAGCAAGCTGGGTCTGTATCTCGATGAACTTGATTTCTGGTAGACTACCTTTCTTATACAGTAAGTTCATACGACGATATGCATCTTGTGTCTGTGTTAATGTAGATTTAGCTATATCATATGTATTATGTAACGTCTGCTTATCAAGAACTGCCAGTACATCACCTTTGTTAACAAACTTGCCTTCATCTGCAAAGACCTGAGAAACGGTGCCCATTGTAGCAAAACTTAACTGTGAACCATAAGATTCCTCTACTGTACCAACATAAGTCTTGGTTGTAGCTTCATCTGTACCGTTTACCATTAAAACACTTACATTAATAGCTTTTACGCTATTTGTTTTTTTCACGTTGGAACAACTTGATAATACAATCGTTACCATCAAAAATACAATCAATCCTTTTACTTTCATTTCTCTAAATATAAATTTGTTATAAAACGGCACAAAATTAGCGTTAATAGTCATTATTAGCAAGGTTGATAATTGCAGTAAATTGTTCGATTTGCCAAATACCCACTAAAAGTAACAGAAAAATAGCAATACAATGGCTATAAATTAGTATATTTGTCGAGTTAATTATTCATTAAACTATAAATAATGATGTTAGAGAATGATAGTCAAAAATCTCTTCAGCTCCCATTTGAGTTTCATTATGTACCAGATCGATCTGATACATTTATACAGCCAGGTGAAGTTGTCTCAATAGACAACTCCATGGGGATGGTAATATGTCTATGTACTAAAGGTAGTATAGATATAAAGTCTGGGCTAAACAATTATAGCATAAAAGAGAAGGAAATGTTTTTTTATACTCCTGCTGGATTCTTACGTGTGTCCAATGTCAGCGATGACTTTACAGGACTACTAATAAAACCAAAGTTAGACTTCATACTACCTCTGATTTCCAATCTTCTTAATGTGAGAAGTCAGATGTATATACGCGATAATCCAAAACTAACGATGACAGACCAGCAATACAAATATATTTCTGGTTTATTATCATCTATAGAAGAACGAATTAATCATGAGATTTCTTCTGAGATGGATGAACGAAGACGTATGGTTCTTACCGAACTTATAAAATCACAAGCCAGTACATTGTTTTATGAGATATTAAACCAGTATCTTATAAATCAACCGATAGAATTGTCTGCCCCAGACAGAAATGATGAAATCATGCAAAATTTTATTGTAGCACTGGATCTTCATTACAGAAAAGAAAGAAATGTTGCCTTTTACGCAGCAGAGCAATGTCTTTCTTATAGTTATTTCTCTGAGATAATAAAAGCAAAGACTGGCGTTACTGCTCTGAAATGGATTATAAGTCGCGTAATAATAGAGTCAAAACAAATGTTGGAATTTACCAATATCAGCATAAAGGAAATCGCTGACAGACTGAATTTTCCAACACAGACATTTTTCGGTAAGTACTTTAAACAGTATGTTGGAATATCACCTAAAGAATATCGTAAAAGATGCAAGAATCGCAAAGGAGATATTAGTGCCAACAAAATTGAATTTGATTTATATAATTATCTAAGGAATAATGATTAATAATTATTCTTGTTTAGAAAAGAATCGTTTATGATAACTACATCACTTATTATCATAAGAAATCGTGCATACACTCACATGTATGCACGACTATACAAAAAATGATACTAATTAATAACTAATATTGTTAATCTTTATATATCCATCTTTTAAATCAACAGCCTTACCAGTAAGTTCTATTTCACCAGAAGTGTCAGAAGTCTTTAAAACAATCATACAACGTCCAAAGAATGCTTTACGATTATTTGCCTTAAAACGCTCCATTGATGTTTGACTTCCATTATCAACACCTGCAATAGAGGCTTCGCCATTTACATTAAAGAATATCTGATTATCAGCCCAAGGACAAAGGTTATCGTCTTTGTCTACAATTTCAGCCTTAACAAAAACCAATCCACCATGAGTGTTTGAACTCCGGTCTGCTGTAAATCGTATATGATCGGGTGCACCAGCAGTATGTATTGTCTGCTCACGCACGATGTTTCCATTCTTTCTTGCTACAACTCTCACTTCACCAGGTTCAAACTTTACTCTCCACATGACGTGATATTCATGTGGCAGCTTATGGCGCACACCCTGACTGACATTATTGACAAACAATTCTACATCGTCAGCATTATTATAATAGCACCACAGATCTATAGTCTGTCCTGGAATCCAATTCCAATGTGGGAAGAGATGCAACACTGGCTTTGAAGTCCATTCACTCTGATACATGTAGTAAATATCCTTAGGGAAACCTGCTAAATCTATAATTCCAAAATAGCTGCTTCGTGCAGGAAAACTATAAGGAGTCGGTTCACCAATATAATCCCATCCTGTCCAGATGAACTGACCACTCACAAAAGGAGTGTTTTTAACTATATCCCATGTCTGCTCATGAGTGCTACTCCAAGAGGCGTGCATATTATCGTATGCGCTGCACATGAAAGACGGATCTGTATATGGGAGCCACCATTCTTTTGGTGCCTTATAAATGGTATCACTTGGCATGATATAGTTTCCACGAGTCTGCAATGCAGATACCGACTCTGTCATGATAAAAGGTTTGCCTGGAAAATTATGTGGCACATCCTTTATATTACCTATATGATAATTATATCCTATAATATCCAATGCTCCACTCTTAAACAAATTGTTGTCTGGAGAAGGTTCATTGCATCCTGATGTTACGGGGCGTGTTGGATCCAAATGCTTTACTATATCAGCCAATCGGCGTGTGAGCTTTGAATTAATACTCAACTCCTTTCCACCAAGTGAAGAAGCATCATGAGAAGCATTAAGTATCAGGTTTGCCTGCTCTGGAGTTAATTTATCTGCTGAAGCAGAATTCCACTGTTCAAGCACTTCGTTTCCAATGCTCCACATGATAACAGATGGATGATTGCGATCACGAACAACCAAATCAGTCAAATCACGTTCAAACCATTTATCAAAGAAACGAGCATAATCATTCTTCGTCTTTTTTTGATGCCACATATCAAAGCTCTCATCCATGACGATGAAACCAAGAGAGTCACAGGCATCAAGTAATTCAGGGGCAGGCGGATTATGCGAACAACGTATGGCATTGCAACCCATATCCTTTAGAATGGACAATTTACGAATGATAGCATCCTTATGTATCGCAGCACCAAGGCATCCTAAATCATGATGATTACATACACCATTTATTTTCATATTTTTGCCATTAAGCCAAAAGCCGCTAGCTGCATCAAACTTAAAAGAACGGAAACCAAACTTCGTGGTATAAGTATCAACAACTTTCTTTCCACGTAAAAGTTCTGCTCTCAAAAGATACATATTCGGACTATCAACAGACCAAAGGGAAGGATTATTAACTGATAGACGCTGCATGTTTACAGTAACAGTATCGGCTTTAACTAATGAAGCAGAAGACGCAACTGATATAATTCGTCCATGAGAATCAACAATACTATTGCGCACTGTTATTTTCTCTGACGCATTGCAGGTATTGTCTATACTAACATCAATATTAACATTACCATTCTGTGAAGCAGTAACAAAAGTTCCCCAATGGGCAACATGGATATTACCAGTCTCTACAAGATATACATTACGGTAGATGCCACACCCACTATACCATCTACTGTTTGGCTGATCAGAATTATCCACTTTTACCGCAACTACATTGCCATTCTTCCTGACATACTTAGTTATATCATATCTGAAACTGCTATATCCATAAGGTCGTGTACCCAATTCTATGCCATTCACATATACAGTGGAATTCATATACACGCCATCAAAATCAATATAATATCTTTTGGCTTTTGAGTAATCATTTATGTCAAAATGCTTACGATACCAACCTATGCCACCAGGTAATGCTCCGCCACTCTCTCCAGATGGATTTGTAACAAGAAAATCACCCTCAATAGCCCAGTCATGCGGCAAAGTAAGTTTTCGCCAAGAAGAATCTTTATAATTAGGTAATGACATGTTTGTAGAATCAGCCAATTTAAATAGCCAATTGTCAACAAACAATTTACTTTCAACAGCCGAAGCCTTGACTGTAAACAGCAATGCCAATAATAATAAAACTGACTTATTTTTCATTTATTCCAATTTTACAGACAACGATTTTCCTGTGTATTTAACGATAGTACCAGAAATATTGTCAAAGTCTAATGCATTAGCAACAGTCTGTCCCTTACGATGATATACAATATTAAAACGGCGATTCTTAACCATACCGTTATAATTACCATTAAGGTCACCTATTACTAAGGTATTCATCTTATCATTATATGTAAACTTAATGGTAGAATAGTGACCTTTTTCATAATTATAATTAGTACCTTCATCTTCATAGAGAGTAAACTCACCATCATGACCTTGATATACATACAGATTAATAAGTTCGGCAGGCTTTTCATCACTCCACTCCATATCAGGACCAAATGGAATTATTGAACCTTCTGGTACGAATACCGGAATCTTATCATAAGGAGCATCGGCATTAATCGTCTGTCCGCCGGCATAGTATTTATTTGTGTAAAGATCATACCATCCTCTCTGCTTAGGAAGATAAACCTCACGGCTGCGAGCTTTATACACACCAACCGGACAAGCCATTAGAGCAGGACCGAACATCCACTGATTTTTAATGTCATAAACATTGGCATCGCCATTAAAGTCCATCACAAGCGGACGCATAATGGTATAATCATTAAAATGAACAGCACCAGCCAGACTATACATATATGGCATCATGCGATAGCGTAGTTTGTCATAAGCCACAATGGTCTTGTAAGCAGGATGGCTCTCTGGTGCTATATTCCAAACCTCACGCAAAGGCCATTGTCCATGAGTTCTATATAAAGGTATAAAGCATCCAAACTGATTCCATCTAGTCTGAAGTTCTCTCCATTCTTTCAAATCCTCATTTTCCTCACCAGTTTTATCATACAACTGTTGTGCTGCAACATAACGATTTTCTACACAGAAACCTCCTTGATCCATCCCCCAGAAGGGAAGTCCGCTGATACTATAGTTCATTCCCGCTGTCATCTGAGCACGCATATCCTCCCAGCGAGTACCAATATCCCCACTCCATGTTGCTGTGCTGTAACGCTGTTCACCTGCAAATCCACTACGTGTCAAAAGAAACACACGCTGATTTGGATTTACACTGCGCTGACCATTATATATTGCATCGGCATTTACAAGAGAATAAGCATTAAAATACTCGGTAGTAGAACCTAAAGCGGTAGAACCGCTGAGAGCCTTGCGATACCACATAGGAGTACAGTCACGAACATTTGGTTCACTTGCATCCATCCACCATGCATCTATACCAAATTTATATTTACTATATAGATTCTCGTCCATCTGACGCCAAAACATCTTACGGGCACCTGGTGCATAAGCATCATAGAATGAACCTAAATATCCTAACCAGTCATAGATAGAATCTTTCACTGCCTGATGATACATCCAACCATGGGCATCCAACTCTTTATAGTTCTTAACACTGCTATAGAATTTAGGCCAAACAGAAATCATGAAACGACCATTAAGAGCATGAACACTGTCAAGCATTGCCTGTGGATTAGGATAGCGAGAAGACTCAAAAGTATGATCTCCCCAAGAATCGGTCTTCCAATAATTCCAATCCTGAACAATATTATCAATAGGAATATGGCGCTTGCGGAATTCACTCAAAGTAGATTCTATATCGGCACTACTCTTATAACGCTCACGACTTTGCCAGAATCCAAGTGCCCATTTAGGATAAACCTGTGCCTTACCAGTAAGAGTACGGTATCCAGAAATAACATCATCGAGATTTTTGCCTGCGATAAAATAATAATCCATATCAGGAGTCATCTCACTCCATATACTTAGCTTTCCCTGTTCAACCTCACTACGTGGAGAGGCAGCACGAAGTCCACAATAACTGACATCTCCGTCAGGATACCAATCAACGAGCAACTTTGCTTTAACGCCTTTGCGAAGAGGCACAGTGAATTTATATGAATTGGGATTCCATGCTGTACGCCAACGCTGAGGAACAACTTCCTTTCCGTCAACATATACCTTCATATACCCAGCATAATACAAAATAAAACGATATAGATTATCTACAGGAGATTCAATATATCCCTCATAAGTAACATGAGAACCATTAAGTTTAAATCCTTTAGGCAGACATCCTACACCTAAATCTTTCCCAGCTTTAGCTTTAGCCAAATCAGGAAGTGCGAACTCATAGTATATGCTATCTTCGCCACGAACTATTTGATAACCATCTTTCTGGGTATATGTACCAGTTAAAGCGCCTTTATTTCCATCTTTGTCATAAAGGGTAAAGAGGTTGTTAAGTTGTTTATAACCATCAGGATTACCAAAACGGCAATAGCTATAACTATCCCAAAGCAATCCATAATTATGGTTACTTACAACAAACGGCACACTAACTTTAGTATTATATTGGAACAAATCTTCATTCTTACTCTTCATGTTAAGTTCCTCTGACTGATGTTGACCCAATCCATAGAAAGCCTCATCGGCAGGACTGTCAAAAAGAGCATGCCATGATACACCATGCTTTTGAGACTCGGTGAGATGACTGTCTACACCAATTTCACGTTCTGGAACAATAAACGGTGAAAACGTTTTTCCACCAATGTTACTTTCTGCAAGAATAGTTTTGCCTTTTGCATCTTTAAAAGTAACACGACCAGTATTCTCATCAACAAAAGCCTTGATTTCGGAAGTGGAAACAATGACATTCCCACCATTTTCTATCACCTTAAAATTTGATTTTGCATTCTGAGGTACAATAATCAAACTTTGCTTGGGTTTGAATGCCGATTCGTTTGTAGACTCAACACGTATAATTTTGTCGTCAATAACTTGCAGACGAACAATCTTTGCACCATGTGCAGTTTGTTTTTTTACATTAATCGTAATGAAGTTACCATGTTGCGTATATGCTGCTGAATATACAGAAGTGGCACATAGAAACAAGGCAACAGATAATAAAGTTTTTGCGATTTTCATTTCATTTCAGGTTTATTGATTCTACGGCAAAGATACTGTAAAAATCAAACAAACAAATAATATAATGTTAATAAAATCCGATACTATCTTATCACAACCATGCTTAAATGTTTCAAAAACGTATATATAATGTTATCTATCCTTTTCAAACTTATGCTTATACTGAGAAGGTGTGACTCCATACATCTCTGTAAAGTACTTTGAAAAATAGCGTGGATTATTAAACCCTACCTGATAAGCTATTTCACTCACCCCTTGCTGACTTTGCCTTAATAACTGTTCTGCATGCTGCAATCTGATAGTACGGATAAACTCTGAAGGGGTTGTACCAGTTACTGACAACAATCGTTTGTATAACTGCACACGTGACATATTTAGGTCAGCACTTAACGTCTCTACACTTATATCGGTATTATCGAGGTTATCCTCAACATACTTTGTAGCATCGTTAACCATTTGCTGATCGACAGAAGTAATTTCAAGCTGCTTTATTTTAGGTTTGATAAGTTTCTGTCTTGGTCCCTTATGCCATTTAATGAGGTTCTGTATCTTAAGATTCAACAAATCCATATTAAATGGTTTGGTGATATAATCATCAGCACCATTTTCCAATCCTTCAATCTTATGCTCCTGCGCCATCCTAGCAGTAAGAATTATAAAGGGAATACCACTAGTATTTATATCGGACTTCAACTCTTTGCAAAGCTGATTACCATCCATTTCCGGCATCATAACATCAGATAAAATTATGTCTGGTTTCTTTTCAGCCACAAGTTTAAGTGCCTCTATACCATTATGAGCCACCCTAACATTATAATCGGTCGACAATACCTCTGTCATAAACGATAGAAAATCATCAGAATCATCAACGACAAGAACATCAGATTTAGCAAGATTCGCATATACAGGTATTGCAGGAATATCCTTATTGTTGACATTGTTTTCATCATGATTCAATACTAATCTCACTTCTTCGTTGCTTTTTTCAACAAGCTTTTCTGTCCTAAAAACCGTCTGCGTAGAATCATGACGTATAGGAAGATAAATAACAAAGACTGCACCTCCACCTGGATTGTCAGAAACAGATACAGTACCGCCATGCATATCAACAAATGTCTTAACAAGACTCAAACCAATCCCACTACCGCCATAGGTTTGTCCTTTCTCTGAATTAACCTGATAGAAACGGTCGAAGACATGTGTCTTCTCTTCATCGTTAATACCTACACCTGTATCACTTACCTTCATTTCAAGCATATCTATATTCTTGCCTTCTGAATCATTGTTAGAAATAACACGCATTGAAACATCAATACGCCCTCCAGATGGTGTGAACTTATATGCATTAGACAGAAGATTGTTTATAATCTTTCCTATTTTGTCATCATCAAAAGACATAAATAGGTAACCAACAGAAGAATAAAATGTAAGAGTAATATCCTTACTTACTAGTTTATTAAATGTATTACAAATGTTTTTAACGAATTCCACGATATCACCTGTAAGCAAATTCAGTTGCTGCTGATTTTCATCCATCTTGCGGAAATCCAATATCTGATTTACCATATTGAGCAGCCTCTTAGCATTTCGCTGAATGAGTTCCAACATATTCTTATTATCACCATCAGTCTCATTTTTTATCATATTGTTCAATGGTGAAATAATGAGAGTAATTGGAGTACGCAACTCATGGCTTACATTCGTAAAGAAATTAAGTTTCATTTCATCAAGGTGCTTGCTCTGCTCGGCATCTCTCTTTACTTGTTCTATCATGAATTTTTCCTTTTGTCTTCTAAGAAATATAATCTTAGCATAATACAATAACACGGCAACCAACACTACATAAAATAGGATTGCCCATATTGAAAGATAGAAGGGCGGATTTACATGAATGTCAAGTGTGCTGACTATGTCACTCTGTGTTCCGTCACGGTTTACGACTTTAACTTCAAGTTTATAATCACCTGAAGATAGATTGGTAAACGACACAGCAGGTTGCCCGTCAGCGGTAAGCATCCATTTGTCACTGAATCCTTTCAACCGATAAAGAAATTTGCTCTTTTCTGGTATTGAAACATTGTCGGATGCAAGCAATATTGTAAAGGCATCATCTGAATGATTTAGAGTCAAAGAACCTCCGTCACGCAATGCCTTATCCAGAATTACTCTTCCGTTGTATTCCTCTCCTACATCAACCGATTTGTCATAAAGTACAAAGCCAGCAAACAATGCATGTGACTGCCTAAAACTTCTTTTAGTTTTTTGTGGTGGAATTATATTTATACCATCCTGACCGCCTACCACAACGTTACCATTATGACACAGAAAAATGGCACGACTATTAAACTGTCTGTTTTGCAAACCATCTATTTCATTATAATTTGTGACAAAATAATTCCATTTACCATCTTCGTTTGTCAATACGATATGAGAAACACCCTTATCAGTAGCCACCCATATTGTATTGGCTAAATCCTCTATTACAGAAGAAGCCACAAAACTCTGCGAACCAGGGAAGAGGGATATTTCATTCAGGGAATCACCCTTTAACTCATAAGAAGAAAGACCTGAAGCCGACGCATTCCATACAATACCACGTGAATCAACTAATATCTGATTGATTGATGATGCTGAAAATACATGTCCGGAACGTGTCGTGTTGTATTTGGTTATCTTTCGAGTTTTTACATCCAACACCGAAAAGCTTTGTGCATTTCCTATTACGATATTACCCTCTCCATCAAAAGAAATAGATAATATAAAATCGGAAAGTAAGCCTGAATTATGACTGTTATAAGTAGTAAACTTATCTGAAAGAGTATTCAAAAACTGTAAACCCCCACCAAGGGTTGCTATAACAATATTGCCATTAGTATCAGTTTCTAAAGCCCAAACATTATCATTAGCAAGAGAATTAGGCTTTCCCGTAGCACGATAAGGAGTGAAACGACCATCCTTATAATGAGTCATTCCTCCATTGAATGTACCAAACCACAAAGACCCATCCTTAGCGATGGTGCTGCTTATTACGGCTTCAGAACCAAGTCCTGTTTCTCCACTTCTATAATGATGCGCTACACCTGTAAGAGGATTATATACAACAATTCCTTCATTATTTGTGCCACACCAAAGATTACCAGAATTATCTTCCACTATAGTGCAGACATCACCTAAATATATAGTAGAGAATTTTGAATCTTCGGCTGAATAAAATGCTACTCCATTCTTATATGTGCCTACCCATAACGCACCATTATTATCAAGAAACAGATTTTGTATTGTATTATCAGGAATACTCTCAGAATTAGTTTTGTCATATTTATATGACTCACAAGTATGATTACGTGTATCAAGCATTAACATTCCGTCATGGTCTGTAGCTATCCATATCCTACCAATATTATCAGTGACAAGATCTTTGACTAAGATATTATTGCAGTTAACTCCCTTAATACCAAATTCCTTAATAATCTGCGAAACAGAATTATACCATTGTTTTGTTTTGCAACTCCATACAACAGTATGTCCAACGTATGAAACCCAAATATTACCATATAAATCAACATAAGTACTATGAGCCATCAAAACACCTTTATGCAAATTAAAAAGGCTTTTATTCACCCATTCAACTTTACGAGTTTTACTTGACAGTTTAGCCAATATTCCATTATTAAAAGTAATAATAACACCACCTTTACATTCTGTGATACACGACACCATTCCAGAGGGCAAAACAGACGATCTATTACCATCCTGCTTGAATAAAAAAGATTTATTTTTACCAGCCTCATTATAGTATACACCTCGTCCATTAACAGCCACCCACATGTTTTTATGTGAATCTATTTCCACCCAGTCAGCAGTTCCATTCATTCCCATTGCCTGCATAAGTTGATTGGAACCAGGATTGAAATTTTCGGTATCACTCATATAAACGCAATATCCAACAGCAGTGTGAATCCAAAGATTTCCATTAATATCTTCCTGAATACGGTCAACAGCATTATTGGGCAATGAAAGATCATTGCCATATTTATAAAAGAAGTTTTTGAATCTGAAACCGTCAAAACGATCTAATCCGGATTGTGTTCCAAACCAGATATAACCTTTTGAATCCTTAAAAACACAATTAACTTGACTATTTGATAAGCCTTGATGGGTTCCTAAACGATGAAAACTAACATTATTTTGTGCTTTAATGGTAAAACAGGAGATGCTAGATATAAGTATTACTAAAACAGTTAGTAAGCGTTTCATGTGTATATACTTTAGTTTGCAAAGATATATAGTTTTTTGCTTAGTTCCAAATCAAACCAAGCTTTTCTCATATCAGTAATTCCTTTTTAGCCACCAAAGCATTTATTATGTTTTACTTTTTATTGCATTTGCATATAAGAATAGAATGGCATTAAAATGATACGAAACAAGGCTCAATGTTTTTCTGAACTTTCACGTATTTTCAATATCATTGGTACAATTTCTTTATAAATTGTTTGATCACCATTGATATTTCTCATTAGCAATTCGCAACTTTTATTACCTTGCACATGAGCCTGATCCATAATAGCACTGAGTTTTGGGGTAACAAAAGCCGCCGAATCACCATCTGTAAATCCGATAATGGCGACATCGTCTGGAATTGAAAGTCCACATTCCTTTATCGCATCAAAAGCAGCATAAGTAACAATATCATTAAACGCAAGTATTGCATCAGGACGGTTTTCATTCTGCAAAAGTTTTATTGTAGCTTGTCTGGCTACATCAAAATCAATTTTATCACATATCACTAGGTCTCTTTCTATTGGCAATCCTTTTTGGCGAAGCGCCTCTAGATACCCATGTTTACGTCTGCGCACCATATCGAGATGATTGGGGCCACCAACAAAAGCTATTCTCTTCGAGCCTGTTTCTATGAGATGACAAGTTGCAATCTGAGCAGCCTCATCACCATTACCGACAACTTGAGAGAATTTTTCAGGAAGACATGTACGTGCAAAGAATACAACAGGTATTCCCATTTCATACAATTGTTCAAAATGCGTATAATCTACCGTGTCTTGTGCTAGACATGCAATTATACCTTCAACATGCATTGAAATGAAGTTATCAATTGCTCTTTTCTCCATTTCACAACTTTCATGACTATTTGCACTGATAACAGAATATCCAGCTCTTGAGGCAAAGTCTTCAATTCCGTCGAGCACGGCAGCATAATAATGAGTAACAAGATTAGGTACAATAACACCAATAACTCTTGGAGCCTCTTTTCGTAAACTCTGCGCAAAAGGATTTGGGCGATAATTTAATTTCATAGCCAATTCCTTTACTTTACGTTTCATATCGTCTCCTACCTCGTGGCTATTCCTCAATGCACGAGATACTGTTGCAATACTAACGCCAAGTTCGTCCGCAAGATCCTTTAAAGAAGTTCTACGCTGTTTCATTATTATATTTGAAGGTTATTAATATTTCTGCCAAATGCAAAAGTACAAATTTAATGCTGATGCGCAAACGTTTACGTTATTTTTTAGGGCTAATTAATAACAACTAGTCAAAAAAAGCATTAAATTTGTATCAGAATTTTAATGAGTAATGAATAGTTGATAATAAGTTAGTTAGAAAATGTACGGTTTATGATTGTCGTGAGACAATTTTAAACCTTTTTTATTTATATATTATTCTGAATATATTATATATAATATTCTGCAGAATCTACTAGTCCTGCTCTCAATGCATACTTTGTTGCTTCATGCACATTATTCACCCCTAATTTTCTGAATATATTTTTTCTATGGGTATTAATTGTATGGAAACTAGAGATACGCTTTTCGGCTATTTCTCTTGTAGTCATTCCCAAAGCAATCTCTTTAAGAATTTCAGTTTCAGTCTTAGTAAGATTTATCTCTTCTTCCAATTTATTTGGAGCAAGCAGCATCTCTGTCATTCGCTGGCAGATAAAACGGTTACCATTAATAGCAAATGATATCGCTTCATTTATCTCTTGCATACTACTTTCCTTAAGTAATATACTGAATTTCGTTGATGTCGCAATAATTAGTTTTGTGAAATCAAGACTCAGATCTTCACTGAATATAATCCAACGTGTCATCGTGAAACGCTGATTGAGAATTCCCAATTCAGCAGCATCATTGATATCAAACATCGTATAGTCCAAGATTACTACACTATCCTGATCTTCATTCAACGCCACTAAAAGCTCTGCCTTATCTTCTATATATTTGTATTCCAAATTATCCATGGAATCAATAATATACATCAGTCCAGCACGTGTAATATCTTGCTTGTCAGCTAACAGAATTCTCATATTTGCTTACATTTTACCGCAAAAGTAAGTAAAATAAATGAAAAATGACAAATATTTAATTTATATTTGTCATTTTTCCGATTGCTAGAATGTCATTCTTAGCATAAACCTTATTCCATCTTTATGTGCAGTAGGAAGTCCGGTGTAATTGCATCTATGTACATATTCCACATGCATTATCTTAAAGATATTATGTATTCCAGCAACAAGTTCCACGTATGGTCTATTAGGATCCATTACATAACATCCTTCTGGGAAAGCCATCAGTGTATTGTCCATTGCATTCTGTGGCAACATAGGATTATTCTTGTCTGTAAGTTTTCCCCATAGAGTCTTTACACCTATATACTCACGCCATTTCAATTTCTTAAATAGAGGAATTCTGTTAAAAATCTTTCCATTAAGGTCCCAACTCACGTCAAGACTCGCATAACGGTCATTCAGGAATTCCATATTGTTTATCAAATTGAAGGTTTCATCCTCAACAATATAACTCAAGTTGGCAGCCGGCATTATAAGTAAAGGATAAGGAACTTTGTTCCACTGTGCTCCTGCTTTTACGTACATATCAATCTTTCCCCAGCTATTCATCCAAAAGCGTTTATAGATACCTGCTTCTGTAAAATTATAAGTGTAGTCGCCCCCAAGCAATCCCTTGACTCCCATCGTATGGTTCAAAGAGAATACAGGTGCATCTAGATTTATAGGAATACGACGTTGTTTTGTATTGATATATGTACGTCCCGGTGAAAGTTGGAATCCCAAATTAAGTTCAGTCGTGCGTATTTTTCCGTTATGGATATACTTGCCCACCTGACTGTCATCAAGATTTCTTAGCTGTTCTACAAGAGTCTGATTAGCATCATTCATACTACTCAACGGTATAAAGAACAGACGACCAGCCGCCTCATTCTCTTCTGTTTTCAAGCCTAAAGTTGTTTTCAAACCCCATTCAGACTCCCATTCAAAATCGAGTCGCTGAGTATTATAGAACATCATTTTATCTACCGTAGCCCATTTGAATGCAGTAAACACATTATCCTTATCTGTTTGAACAAACTTGTCTGACGGTGCCATTATATCATACGTTGAAGACAGAGTTATTGTTCTCTTTGGAAATTCTCTCGGCAGATAATCCTTCTTGTTGAAAGAATACGTGACAGTTCCTTCATAATAGTTCTTTTTACTGTCCCAACCACGTGCAAAATATCCAGAGAAGAATAGATTCTTATTCAGATTGGCAGTTGTCTGTGCACTTAAACGTGTACGCAGTCCGTCAATAAAGTTTGATGTAATCATTGTGTTTACCGGACCAATATCCACTTTACTTGGATGATTGAGATCACCAGTTTCTACAAAGTTTTCTACTAATGCCTTGACACCAAATATTATATATTTGAATCCTTTCTGCTGCTCTATACGATGTATGAAAGCATCCATACTGCTCTCACCTTTCGTAAGTCCCACGGTACGATATTGATTCCAAAAAGCCTCATCACGCATCATTGCGTTTGACTCTCGCTTAGTGGCAGCTTTACCTTTGAATAATTGTTTCGGCAATGGATCAAACGCATAGTCACTGAGTCGTGTCGTTCGTGTTACAAGTATTTTAGACAAAAAACTTGCGACCTTCATCTCAACAATCATGTCATCAACGCTCAAAACCCATTCTCCATTTGGCAGTTTTGTGTATTCCTGTTTCACATTAAGATTTTCCACAAAATTCACATCGCTGCGCTTTGGTATGGTTAGTTCGCATCTTTTCACATGCAATGACGAATCAGCCAAGACATACAGTTCGCCACGGAATCCGAAATCCTGCTGGTTGTTTGGTATGAATTGCAGATGATAACACAAGTCGTGATCCACATATACAGTGTCTTCAATATAATATCTGTAGAATTCTATGGCATTTTTACCAATAGGACTTGTAAACGGATATTGAAGCAAACGTATTTGATCATCATACAAGTTGACATCAGTAAACACGTCTTTCAATGTTGTATTAAGGATATCGCCTGTCTCCAGCAACTGGTTTATTCCGTTACTTTGCTGACCAATAATAATATCTTTCTCATTCTTCGGATTCTTTCTGTAAATATGTTGTGTAACGGTCTCGTCAACAGACAAAGGCAATATCAGTTTATGATTATACGGACTTGTCTCAATCTGGTCTACAAGCCATTGCTTCTTTGCAAAGAATCCACTGTCGATATCAGCTTTTTGGATATCGTTCACAGCCAGGGTAATCTTTTGATATTTATTATACTGATAATAATCATGATTACTCAAATCTGTTTTTTTCTTTGCTGCGATCACACGTCTCATCAACTCTACAGCAGGGTTATCCTTTCTGGAGTATCGTTTTCTCTTTGTCTTAACCACGACTTCCTTTAATGTTTTTGTGTCGGGTTTCAACTTCACATGCAGCACATCATGCTGATCAGCTTTCAGGTTATAAGTCTTTGACTGATATCCCACAGCGCTTATAGTAAGTGGCCAGCCGTTATGGTATTCGATAACAAATTTTCCGAATACATCACCGCTGACTGCAATATGTTGTCCTTTATACGAAGCACTTGGATACGATATAGTATCACCGGTTATTGCATCGGTGACAAAACCTACAATCTGCGCTTTTGCAAATGATGTTATAAGCAAAAGCAGAATAGTTGCGTATGTCCTGTATAGTCCTTTCATCCTTAATATATTTCCTATTGTAATATTTGGGCAATATCTGTTATTATTCTATCTGGCAATGTTTCATCATATACTTTATCTGTCCATCCTTCACCCTTAAACCAAATCGTTTTACAACCTATTTTATTGGCGGGTTGAATATCTTTATAAAAGCTGTCACCTACTACAACTACTTCATCAGGTTGTAGTCCAAGCTTTTCAACACCCAATTTATAGATACGTGGATCTGGCTTGCGAATTCCCACAACAGCACTTTCTACGATGGCAAGAAATAAATGATCTAACTTAAACTCTTTAAGAACGACGCCAACATTGCCATAGAAATTGCTTACAAGCACCATTGGATAATTAGCATTAAGTTTTTCAAGCACGTCACGACTGTGATCTGTAACCTTCTGAACTTCTGAATATACATCATCAAGTACAGCCTTGTGCATACGATTCAACTCATCTTCTCCTGCATCCCAAAAGCCTGCACTGCACATATATTCCATCTCCAGTCTAAGCTTTGTGTCCAATGTCTTGTAAAAAGTATAGTCTGGCTTTATTATAGGCACATTACCCAAAGTGCGTTCACCATACACATAAGCTTCACGAAACTGTTCCTCTGTAACAGGCACATTCTGTCTTTGGTATGAGTGCCACAGCACCTTTCCCCAATGGTCTCCCTCTGTATCTAGAGTACCTCCGTAGTCAAATATGTATCCTTTTATCATGTTTATTTCAATTTTTCGATAAGTGATGCGCACATTTTTTCGTGCTTACTATGCATGTAAATATACATAAAGCTCATTATAACAATCTCAAACATCGGATAAATCCAAGGATGATTTATAAGACATGAAACATAGCATACAATAGCTCTGAGATTGAATGTCAGCAAGTTTGTATATGGCATTAGAGGACGTGAACCAGCGAGAAACTCTTTCTTAACTTGTTCTCTCTTTTCATTATATTCCTCTTTTCCTGCAAGTTCGTTCCATTGTTTAAAGAACTTTTGGAATTCCGGTGTACGTTTCTCCTGACTGCGACAATACTTAGCATAATTTGAATAAAAGATACGTGCCCAGAATGATCCTTTTGCAGGTAATTCTGCCAACACCTTTTTCTGTCCTTCATAACTATCCAGTTCACTTCCACTCTTTCCTTTCAAAAAGAACAAATGTATCTGACGATAATAATCTGACAAAGAACTTTGTGGAGAATGGCACAGAATACCTGCAACAACTATCACTGCCCAAATCCATAAGCCCCATTTCATATCTGTGTTTGGAATATTATCATTCATCAATCTGAATGCTATCGCCAAATATATACAAAAAAACCATACATCGCCAGAAAATCCATCCAACATTCTTCCAATCAATGTTTTCTTGCCTGTTAGTCTTGCCATCTGTCCGTCTGTAGAATCACAGAAATTGGCAAACATAAGCAGCACCACTCCCATTATATTATGTTGAGTATCGGGATAATAGAACATGTAACCAGCTGCAACGCCTAAGAATATTGATAATACAGTGATAGTATTTGGATGCACGTTGAGCTTATTCCAAAACAATGCAAATACCAATCCTATTGGACGTGTAAAATGCACATCCAACCACTCTTCTGTATCATTTGACTTAAAAGATGCCTGTAACAATTCTTTAAAACTACTCATTATTCCTTTTATATTTTTATTATGTTTAAACTATTTTTCTTTGTTGTCAACTTCGCAATAGCATCTGCTGCAATGTCTCTGCAACGAGAGAAGCTAGGCCAGTCGTTGAAATCTATTATATAAAAATCTCCGTCTTCAGTTATTATTGCGTCTCCACCATACACGTCTATGCCTGTAATCTGTGCTACTTTATTAGCCGTGGTTTTCAAAAGCTTTTCATCAAAAGCATAATGACGTGCATCACCATTATGTTTTTCATCACCAAACTTAGACTCACCGTCGTCGTTTGGATAGAAATATCTAAAGAAGCCACCTTTAACAGCATAAAATTTCACCAAGTCGCCTGGCACATGCGCCTGAACGATCCAGCTTGTTATCCCTCGTATCACGAATTCTGCCTCTTTATTGGCAAGCGTTTCTCTATCTTTACAATAAACCACGTCACTTTTAGACTGAGCTGCAGCGTCACCACGCTTGAGCCAATATCCAAAATTTCCTTCTGATGGAGGAACTGGTATATGATTGTCACACATTATATTGTCTAGTTTTCTGCGTCCACAAGCTTCTACACCATAAGCAGAATTAACGACAACAGCCCCTTCATCTTCCTTTGTTTTCAACAAAGTCAATGTTTCAGGAAGCCTTGCCATAGACAGATATACGTCAGCTTCATCATAGACAGACAGTTTGTCCTCATCTATCATAGAAATATCATACGGCAATCTGTCGCATACAGCTTGCAATATAGCCCTGTCTTTCTCCACTGAGTTTGGAGAGAACCTGTCATCTCGCCTAACAGCTATTATCTTCATAAATAGTAAAGTTCAGAATATTATTTCAAAACTTGTGCATATTGACCCAAGAACTGTTCTGCTTTCACAATATCTTCAGCATGGTCTATATCCATGACTTTTGAAAAAGAAAAAGCTTTCAGTTTTCTTCCGTCTCTGATAAGTCCACGTTGGAAATTTCTCATTCTACTCTCGCCACGTTCCATACAGTCATTGAGAGTATCTAGTGATTTAGCATTCAATCCGTATATTCCACCTGATATATATTTGCAACCGTTTTCATTATTATCAAAGAACCCGGTTACATTTAATTCATTATCTGTACCTACATAAAGAGGCTTTTCATCATCTATATAATCCGTAACTCCCATCAATCCGTCATAGCCGGAATTTATACATTCACGGAAGTCAGATATATATGCTTTAAATTCTTCTGCCTTGAATATTGTATCAACAGTAGTCATCACAAAAGGCTTTTCATCAAGAAGTTTACTTAATTCAAAAAAGCTATGCATAGAACTGGGGGTTGTCTTCACGATAAAGTTCAAAGGAACTGGTCTACCATTCAGTCCGTCTTCCTCCAGTTTCAAGAGATGCTGACTAACCTTTGTCGTGAGGTTATTACATATAATTGTTATTTTTTCAGCATCGTTATCCATGAAAACACGTATTAAACGGTCTATAAGATGCTCATTCTGAACTTTTACCAGCGGTTTAGGTTCATTAACGCCTTCTTGTGCCAAACGTGACCCTTCACCTGCTGCAATAATTGCATAATTCATCTAAATATTTTTTTGTAGCTACTAAAAACGTAGCAAAAGTACACATTATAAGTTAAAACAGAAAACTTTTTTGCACAATTTTGTTTTTTAGCATGTAATATATAGTACACGTTCATATTTTTAAACATCAAAATACCAATTATAATATTAAATCATTAGTGTGCCGTTAAAAATGAAACCATCATAAAAATGAATGATTTATCATATTAACACAACGGTCTACTTAAAATGTTTAGAGCCTAAATCTCTCAATGACGATTTGAATTTTGTACATTTAGGCTGTCTTCCATGCATTTTTGGTGTTTTTTAGCTACGAAGCTACGGCATCTCTCGCAAAGCCTATAAACACTGGGGAAAATAACACGTAGCAAGGTCCATTTAGCTTCGATGAACTACGTTTTAGCTACGGCATCCATTTCCGCTTATATAATGTACGTGCCGGTGCGCGCGCACTTAGGGTTTTAAAAAATATAAGTGTCGAAGTGTCAACATAATGAATATCAATATTTTATCGACGAATTTGACTAATAAAAGTGACGGTGATTTGACGGTCAAATTTCAAGTTTTGCATGCGTTTCTATATAGAAACGTAACTCTTTCCATATAGAAATGCAAACGTTTCTACGATGTTTTACCTCCTATTCCTTTGTAAAACGCAATGCATTTTACGAAGAAAAGCACTGCAAAACTTCAAATAACGCATCAAATTACTCCATAAAGTGCAACGCAATATGAGGAATTTTTCACCCATATTTTACCGACGATTAACCGTCACTTTATTCGATTCGAAAAGATGTCTAACAAATTGATGCTCAACGAATAGACACTTCGACACTTATTTTTACGAAAAAGTCTGAGTGCGCGCGTATGCATACGTACATGTATTACGATGTGTAGCTCGCAATAATTAAAACTTTGGCTAACAGTCTAACCTAAATTTGATTGCATGGACAAATTTTTTGCAATATCTTTGCAGAGAATTCAGCGGAATTCAGCAGAACACTTAAACAAGCTTGAAAATTCTGTTTTCGTTTACTGAATCTATTTTCACATCCTCAGTTCCTCAGATACAGTTAACGGTTCTTTGACAAATTCACTCATTGAATACTTTTCATTCTTAAAACAACTAAAGTTGACGTAGTTAGAACGTAGCTTACCGTAGCTAAATTCTACAAACTATATCTCGTCAGGTCCTCTGTTTACAGGCTTTGCAAGAGATGCCGTAGCTTCGTAGCTAAATAACACAAAAAAACAAGTAGCTAAGTGGCTACATATTGATAACCAACATGCAACCACTTAGATTTCAGAGAACTTTTTAGTGGACGTGCGAGCACATACATTAATATATCATAAAGAAAATTTCCTACTAGTTTACATGATAAGACATCTCAGGATTACTTTCTATATAATTCAGCAAGTCTTTCTTTATCTCTATTGAATGATTATTTGAACGTAACATCATACTCACATTATGTTCCTGATCTATGACCTGAATGTACAACTGAGTATTACCAACAGCCTTCTCTACCATTGTAGAAATATCAGTGACCACAGTCTCATCTATCGCATCACTGTTGATTGTTATAGTGAACTTCTCTAGGCGATTTGCCTTCACTGTCTGCATATACTGAATATCAGAAATGCGGAAATCATAGTAATCACTATCACGATACTTCTGCTGGCACTTAGCTTTGATATACACGATGCAGCCCTCGGTAAGCAATCCTCGCCATTTGCCCCAGTCTTCACCGAAAAAAGCAAGTTCACCGCTACCTTCAAAATCTTCTAACGTGACAAAGCCACATGGTTTACCAGTCTTAGTAAACTTTGATTTAACTCCAGTAACAATACCGCCCAAAGTTATTTCTTCTTTCTTTGCCAACTCTTGCTTATTGTCTAGTTCTGAACAATGAGTGTTGCACATCGTATTCAAGATGATACTGAATTCATCTAGCGGATGAGCACTTATATATATTCCAACAAGATCTCGCTCGCGATTCAATTTTTCAATATTACTCCAACCTTCTGCTTCTACAGGCTGAGGGCGCGCTATCTCAACAGCTTGCTCTCCACCAAAGAGTGAATTCTGAGCTTCACGCTGTTCTGTCTGAAACAACTGACCATAACGAACTAACACATCAAGGAATACTTCTCCTTTTGAATTAGCTGCCAAATACTGTTCACGTTGGAATGCAAAACTATCAAAGCCACCACTCAAAGCAAGAGATTCAAAAGCCTTTCTATTTACATTGCTGTAATCAACACGTTCAGCAAAATCATATATATCTTTGTAAGGTCCATGATCCTCTCGTTCCTTCACGATAGCAAGAGCAGCCCCCTCTCCCATTCCTTTAATGGCTGACAGACCGAAACGAATTTCACCTTTCTTGTTTACACCAAACTTAGAGTAACTCTCGTTAACATCTGGTCCAAGAGTGGCTATCTTCATATTCTGACACTCCTCCATCAACTTGGTGATTTCGGTAATCTGACTAAATCGACGAGTCATCAGCGCAGCCATATATTCAGCTGGATAATGAGCCTTGATATATGCAGTCTGATAAGCTACCCAAGAATAACATGTTGCATGAGACTTATTGAAAGCGTAAGAAGCAAACTTCTCCCAGTCGGTCCATATCTTTTCCAAGACCTTAGGATCGTGACCATTCTCTTTTCCCTGCTTAATGAACTTAGGCTTCATTGCGTCAACAATAGCCTTCTTCTTTTTACCCATCGCCTTACGCAACGCATCACTCTCACCACGAGTGAAACTAGCCAACTGACGGGAAAGAAGCATAACTTGCTCCTGATATACCGTGATACCGTAAGTATCCTTAAGATACTTCTCCATACATGGAATATCATAAGTAACAAGAGACGGATCATGCTTTCTCTTAATAAAGTCTGGTATATAATCCATTGGTCCTGGACGATACAAAGCATTCATGGCAATAAGGTCCTCGAATACTGTAGGATGAAGTTCACGTAGATACTTCTGCATACCAGGAGACTCAAACTGGAATGTTCCGATTGTACGTCCTTCCTGATATAGTTTATAGGTAAGTTCGTCGTCAATAGGAATTGTGTCCAGATCAATATCATCACCAACAGTCTTCTTGATAACCTTGCAAGCTTCCTTCAACTCCGAAAGAGTCTTTAATCCCAAGAAGTCCATCTTGATAAGCCCCGTTGACTCAATCACGTGCCCATCATATTGTGTTACGGCAGTTTTCAATCCAGGAAAATCAGGGTCATCAGCTGTAGAAACAGGAACCCAGTCACTTATAGGGTCGCGGCAGATAATGAAACCACAGGCATGAATACCAGTTCCACGCACCGTACCCTCAAGCATCTTAGCATATTTAATCGTATTACGCTCACGTGTATCAGTTGACACTTCAGCCTCCCTCAATTCAGGGGTACATTTAATGGCGTTCGTAAGATTCATTTTCAAGCCATCTGGCAAACGGTCAGGAATAGCCTTACAAAGCATATTTGACTTTTCCAGTGGTAACCTTTCCACACGTGCGACATCCTTTATTGAGTTCTTTGTCGCCATACTTGCATAGGTAATGATATGCGCACAGTTCTCATGACCATACTTATCCATAACCCAACGGAGCACCTTTCCACGCCCATCATCATCAAAGTCGGTATCAATATCAGGAAGGTTTACACGGTCCGGATTCAAGAAACGTTCAAACAGCAAGTCATATTTCAATGGATCTATCTTTGTAATTCCCAAACAATAGGCAACAACAGAACCGGCTGCGGATCCACGTCCAGGACCGACCATAACTCCCAATTCGGTACGCGCTGCTTTAATAAAGTCCTGCACGATAAGGAAGTATCCAGGAAAACCCATGGTCTTCATCACATGAAGCTCAAAGTTAATATGCTCAACTACATTATCTGGTAAAGGATCACCATATAGTAACTTAGCACCATCATAAGCCAATTTATCAAGATAGTCTGCTTCAAACTTGATGCGATATATTTTGTCATATCCACCTAATCGTTTAATAACTTTCTGCCCTTCCTCTTCAGACAACTGATTTTCTCCGTTCTCATCAGAAGTAAACTCCTTATAAAGTTGTTCCTCTGTAATCTTATGTCTCCATTCTTCTTCTGTACCGAAATCCTCTGGTATCGGGAAAAAAGGCATGATAGGTCCATGCTCAATACTGTATATTTCAACCTTATCAAGCACCTCTAAAGTATTAGCCATGGCTTCTGGAACATCTGAGAATATCTCGTTCATCTCAGCCTTGGTCTTAAACCATTCCTGCTTACTATATCTCAAACGGTTAGGATCATCTAGATCCCTACCTGTTGCTAGACAAAGCAAATGGTCATGAGCTTCAGCAGTTTCCTTATCCTCAAAGTGAACATCATTTGTGCAAATAAGCTTTATACCATATTCTTTAGCAAACTCAATTAAGACTTTGTTAGCTTTTTGTTGAAGTGGAAATGCTTCTCTGTTTGCCAGTAAGGAAGGGTCTTTCACCTCATGACGCTGCAACTCCAAATAAAAGTCATCACCAAACACTCGATGATACCATTCACAAGCTTCACGAGCACCAGCCAAATCATTATGAAGAACTTTTGCAGGAACCTCACCTGCTAGACAAGCAGAACAAATAATAAGATCTTCATGATATTTTTCAAGTTCAAATCTGTCTGTACGTGGACGATAATAATAACCATCTACCCAAGACTTACTGACTAGTTTTATAAGATTTTTGTAACCATTATAGTTCTTTGCCAAGACAATAAGGTGGTAACCTGAATTGTCACCATTGTCCTTCACTTTATCTTCCAATCTATGATGAGCAACATACATCTCGCATCCCAGAATAGGCTTGAATGGTTCAAGCCCCTCTGCCTTTCGCTTCTTGTTTACTCCTGCACAATAATCAGATAACTCTTTTATGCCGAACATCACACCGTGATCGGTGATCGCCATGCCCTTCATGCCGTCTTTGATAGCCTTGTCTACTAGTTTAGGTATCTTTGACTGTCCGTCAAGGATAGAATAATTGGTATGAACGTGTAAGTGGATGAAGTCTTCCATATAATATTTTCGTTTTGAGTTGCTAAGTTACTGCAAATCGAGCAAAACACAAAATAAAAAGTCGTTTTTTATTCTTATATTTGCGGAAACGATAAAAAATAATTATCTTTGCATTCAATTAGTACTATCCTAATTTACCTATGATAAAAAGAATTAAGAAATTTAAGAAGATACGCATTCACCGTGAGGGTACAGATACGCTACTCTACGGCTTTATTATATTGGCCGCAATTGCTTTGTTGCTTAACCGTTTAGACAACAAACTTCCTTTTTGGAGTTTCATCGTAATTTTCGGAGTTATATATAGTATAGTATTAAACTTCTATCGCTGTCCAATACGCAGATTTTCAGAAGATGACGATACTGAAAATATAGTTGTCGCACCTGCTGATGGCAAAATTGTCGTTATTGAAGAGGTAGAAGAAAACGAATATTTTCACGATCGCCGACTCATGATCAGTATTTTCATGAGTCTTTTCAATGTTCATGCCAACTGGTTCCCTGTTGACGGAAAAGTTAAATTCGTAAATCACAAGAACGGAAACTACCATAAAGCATGGCTTCCTAAAGCTAGTGAAGAAAATGAACATGCTGATATAATGATCGAAACTCCAGACGGACAGGAAGTTCTGTGCCGCCAGATTGCGGGAGCTATGGCACGCCGTATTATAACATACGCAAAAGAAGGTGAAGACTGCTACATTGATGAGCATTTAGGATTCATCAAACTTGGAAGCCGTGTTGACGTGTTCTTGCCTATCGGCACTGAAGTTTGCGTAAAGATGGGTCAAGCCACTACTGGTGACCAGACCGTTATCGCAAAGTTAAAAGGTTGAAAGAAAAATGAATTTCAAGAAACACATTCCTAACAGCATCACATGCTGTAATCTTATTTCAGGCTGCATTGCTACCACTTATGCTTTCAGCGGAAATCCAAAAATGGCTCTTATATGGATTATCATAGGTGCTGTATTTGATTTTTTTGATGGAATGAGCGCACGCTTACTACATGTATCTTCACCAATTGGCAAGGAACTTGATTCACTTGCTGATGACGTGACATTCGGTGTAGCGCCAGCAACAATAGTATTTGCAGAACTTGGCGTTTTGGAATATCCGTCTTTTATGGAACCTATGCGCCAATTTATTCCTTATATAGCATTTGTAATGGCTGCATTCTCAGCACTACGTCTTGCAAAGTTCAATCTTGATGAGCGACAGACTACATCATTCATCGGACTACCAACTCCAGCTAATGCTTTGTTTTGGGGTTCACTTGTAGTAGCAAATCCGACATGGCTTGAAGGAAATAATTGGTCTGTATTAGTTGTTATAGTATTGGTTTTAATAAGTTGCTACTTACTGATATCCGAGATTCCTATGTTTGCGCTTAAATTTAAGCAATGGGGTTGGAAGGACAATAAGGTTAAGTATTGCTTTATGGCTTTATCGGTATTCTGCGTAGCTGTTTTTGGAATCTTAGAAGCATGGTGGATAGTCATTTCATTATATTTCATCATTTCAGTAATACTAAATTTAAATAATAAGGAGAAATAACGTATGTTTATTTTCAAGTTTATATTAATGCTGTTCATAGCACTTTTCCTCTTTATTTTGATTTTTGCTTTCCGCATCCTGAATCTCTTCAGAAACGGAATGAACCAATTTAATAAGCAAAATGGGAACAATGGAGAACGACACGGCAAATATAACTCTTACGGTGATGACGAAAAGGTGATTGACACACGCAATCCGGAAGATGCAAATAAAAAGATATTCACTAAGGATGAAGGTGAATATGTTGATTATACTGAAGAAGAAAAGTAATAAACTTTAAATATAAAAAATGCGGAGAATAAGATATTCTTCGCATTTTTCGTATATACTTTTTTTGAAATTCATCAATTGTGTACCAACGTACCAATCTCCTCACCAGCCATAACCTTTTTAAGATTACCGACAACATCCATATTGAACACATAGATTGGAAGATTGTTTTCCTTGCACATTGTTGTTGCAGTAAGGTCCATTACTTTAAGTCCACGTGTGTAGATATCATCAAAAGTAATATCGCTGAACTTTGTAGCTGTAGGATCTTTCTCTGGATCAGCAGTATAAACACCGTCTACACGTGTACCTTTCAGCATTACGTCTGCCTCTATCTCGATACCACGCAAAGAGCTACCTGTATCTGTAGTGAAATAAGGACTACCTGTGCCAGCAGAGAAGATGCAAACATATCCAGCTTCCATAGCCTCTATAGCTTTCCATTTGCTATAAAATTCACCAATAGGTTCCATGCGAATAGCGGTAAGAACTTTAGTCTTTACATCTATCGCTCCCAAGGCACTGCTCAACGCCAAAGAGTTTATGACTGTAGCGCACATTCCCATTTGGTCTCCCTTTACACGGTCGAAACCTTTTTGACTACCACTCAACCCACGGAAGATGTTACCGCCACCGATAACTATTCCGATCTGCACACCCATCTCGTGCACTTCCTTAATCTGCTTGGCATAGTCTGAAAGACGATCAGGATCAATACCGAATCCTTGTTTGCCCATAAGACTCTCACCACTTAGTTTAAGAAGAATTCTCTTAAATCTTGCCATAATATATTATTTGTTTATTTTGTATACTTGCTTACAACACCGTTTCTATCTCCTTGAAACGATATTCGCTGATAATGCCATTCCTGTCTCTAACAACTAAAGTTCCATCATCTCCCACTTCTATTATCGCTGCATCAAAAACTTCATCTGTTTTCTTGTCACGATACTTAAAGAAACCATGTCTACGATATAATGCCAAATGATATAAAGCAGAGATGTCACCATACTGTCCATTCTCTATCATTGCATAATACTTCGTGAATGAATTAACTATTTCATCCATAAGTACTTTTCTGTCTATATCATTTCCTATGATGTTTTTCAATGAAACAGGATTAGGTGCACTACTTTTAAACTCAGTCTGATTAACATCAATACCGGTACCGAAAATACAGTTCTTTATATGTCCACCACCTAGAGTAGTTTCTATAAGTGTGCCACCAATCTTTTTATCATTCCAATATATATCGTTAGGCCACTTCAAAGTTATCCCATCTGTGTATTTATCCAAAGTTTCTTTCACTGCTAGAGCTTCAGCCATTGAAAGCAGAAATTGACAATGTACTGGGACCATGACTGGATGAACCAAAATACTGAATAAAAGGTTTTTACCTCCTTCACTCTCCCATGTATTGTCACCTTGTCCCCTACCTGATTTCTGATAATCGGCAACTACAACACTTATTTTTTGATCAGAAGCAGGAACATAATTCTTCAGATAATTATTTGTAGAATCAGTTTCGTCAAGCCAAATGATATTAGGTTTAACTGTTTTCTTTTTATTTCTATTAAAGCACCACATATATAATAATGTAATAAATTCTAATGATTACCGTTCATCGCTAACACAGGATTAAACGCATCGATAATATGTTCTAAGCTTGCATCTTGCGGCTTTGTTCCAACGATTGTGATGATGTCAAATCTAATATCATCATATATTTGAAACTCCTTAACGTAAGCGTTGGCAGCCCAGCCGATACTCTTTATTTTTCTTTCATCAACTGCATCTTCAGGGCTCACAATGACATCAGTTGCACGAGTCTTAACCTCTACAAACACCACAGTCAATCCGTCTTCTGTTCGTGCCACGATATCGATATCACGTTTACCAAGTCGCCAATCTCTGCTGATAACTTCATAACCTTTTTTCAGCAAGTATTCAGCGGCATAGTCTTCCCCCCATTTACCTAAATCATTATGAACTGCCATTTATTATATTTTCTATGTAAGACAAACGTAGTCTTTACAGACACAAAAGTACAATTTTTATTCCACACATCAAATTATTTATTATAAATTTAATAACTTTGCAAGCATGAATGAAGATCAAATAAAGAAAGACGAATTCTATATGCGCAAGGCTTTGGTTGAAGCAAGACTTGCAGCAGAAGCCAACGAAATTCCTATTGGAGCTGTGATCGTTTGCAACGACCGTATCATAAGCCGTGCTCACAATCTAACAGAAACGCTTCACGATGTTACGGCACATGCTGAAATGCAGGCAATAACATCAGCTGCTGACATGTTAGGAGGCAAATACCTATGTGACTGCACACTTTATGTGACGGTAGAACCATGTACAATGTGTGCCGGTGCCATTGGTTGGGCACAAATTAGCAGAGTAGTATATGGGGCTCCAGATGAAAAACGCGGATATACAAAGATTGCACCAAAAGCACTTCATCCAAAGGCAACTGTTACGGCAGGAGTTATTGAAGATGAATGCAGGGAAATAATGCAGAACTTTTTTATGAAAGTAAGATAAAAAAGAAAAAGCAGGAACAGAGTAACAACTCCATTCCTGCTTTTTTTTATTTCTTATCAATCCGTCACCTTTACTTAACCTGAATGACAAGATACTTACTTGTACTCCAGAAAATCTGAGGATTAGTAATTGTCAACTCATATTGCTTATTTGCGTCTCGTGCAAGTGTGTAACTGCTAGACGGATGCAATGTAAGAATCTTAACAGACTTAGAATACAGTTTTATATTCTTGTCCACACGAATATCAATCTTCGTAAAATAATTCTTATTGAAGTTTGTTTGAAGAACTTTACCTCCTTCTACAATTCTCTGTTCCTTCAACTCATTCTTTGTTCCAAATACGTACCAAGCAGTATTCAACTGTGCATCCTGACTGTTAATAGTCTGAGTATTCTGAGTATTAGCAGTAGTGAGGTTACTTACATTGGTATTCAAATTGTTGATAGTTTCGTCAAGTTCAGAAATATGAATATCCTTTGCATCAAGTTCTGCTCTCAACTGCTGCAACTGCTGATCTTTCTCATCAAGCTGCTTGACAAGATTATCAATAGTAGCCTTGAGTTGTGTACCCTTGAGACTACTGTTAGCTAGACGCTGACGCAACTTGCCAATAAGTTCACGATTCTTCTGCATAGTTGCAGAAATAAACTTTATATTTTGTCTCAACTGACTCTTTTTATCAGCACCTTCACCATCCTTCACAATATTAACTCGGTTTTCAGCCTCGTTAATCTGTCTGAAACCCTCTTGGATTTCATTCATCGTGCCCATCATATCATTGATGTCACTATCCTTTTGAGAAATGATACTCTGTAGAGAGTCACTTTGCTCAACCTTTTCAAGATTAACCTTCGTCTTATCTTGTTTACAACTAGTAAAAGTCAGCAACAACGCACCAACAGTTACAAACAATAACTTTTTCATGATTTAATCTCCCTTTTAAGTTTTTTATCTTTTTTCTCATTTAAACCAGCAAGCACAATCACGATTTCACCTCGTGGTTCTGTTTCGGTAAAATGTTCTATCACCTCTTTCAAGGTTCCTCTTACATGTTCCTCATGTAATTTCGATATTTCTCTTGCCACACTCACCTGTCTGTCTTCTCCGAAAACCTCAGCAAACTGCGTCAATGTTTTTACTAAACGATATGGCGATTCATAGAATATCATCGTTCTGCTTTCAGTCTGCAAAGACAACAAATGAGTTTGACGACCTTTCTTTTGTGGCAGGAACCCTTCAAAACAGAATCTATCACATGGTAATCCCGAAGAAACTATTGCCGGAATACATGCCGTAGCACCTGGCAAAGTCTGTACGGTAATACCTGCGTTTGCAGCCTCTCGCGCCAGATAAAAACCAGGATCACTTATCCCTGGTGTGCCGGCATCACTTACCAAAGCAATGATTTGTCCAGCTTTCAAGCGCTCAACTATTCCCGATGCAGTACCATGTTCGTTAAACTTATGGTGTGACATCAGGTGATTTTTTATCTCAAAATGCTTTAAAAGAAGACCCGATGTTCTGGTATCCTCCGCAAGCACTAAATCTGCCTCTTTTAATATGCGCATGGCCCTCAAGGTCATGTCTTCCATATTTCCCACCGGAGTAGGTACAATATATAGTATTCCCATAATCAATCACAAATATATACAATAAAAGCCCAATTGCAAAATAACTTGTCATTTCTTTGCAATTTTTAAAACGTTTGCACTAAAAAAAAGTGAAACCACAACGAAATATGGCCAAAAGCTGCTATCTGGGTTATGATTTGCAGGATTATGCCTACATTTATTTAAATACAGCATTTACCATGATAGCGCACTCTGATTTAACAAGTAATAGCATCATCATTGTATTATAGTGGCATTTTTGCACTATCTTTAAATAAAATAGGCAGCATCTTGAGATAAAAAATGAATAAATTCATTTTGTTCTCTACAAGATTTGCACTATCTTTGCAGTATTATGACTGAAAATTTAACAGGAGAATCACATCGCCCAGGACGAATTGAGGTGGTGTGCGGTTCAATGTTCTCTGGGAAAACAGAAGAACTGATTCGTAGAATGAAGCGAGCAAAATTTGCCAAACAGAAGGTTGAGATCTTCAAACCGGCAATTGACACACGTTTTTCTGAGGAAGACGTAGTGAGTCACGATCAGAATGTCATTCATTCTACCCCAATCGATTCATCAGGCTCAATACTTCTATTGGCTTCAGACATAGACGTTGTTGGTATAGATGAAGCGCAATTCCTTGATGATGGACTTGTTGACGTATGCAATCAACTTGCCAACCGTGGCGTTAGAGTTATCATCGCTGGTCTGGACATGGACTACAAAGGTGCTCCATTCGGTCCAATCCCTGCCCTTTGTGCTATTGCCGACGAAGTAACTAAAGTACATGCAATATGCGTAAAATGCGGTTCATTGGCATACGTCAGCCATCGATTGGTAAATAATGACCATCGCGTCATGCTAGGTGAAAAGGAAGAATATGAACCTTTATGCAGAGATTGCTATCAAAAGGCTATAAAAGAAGAAAAAATAAACCATGAGTAAAGAAATAACCTTTGACCGTTTCATCCGATGGACAGGAACTGGTCTGCTAATAATTGCAGTACTTCTGCTGGTAAACTACCTTAGTGGAGTTCTACTACCATTCTTCGTGGCATGGCTTCTGGCATACCTTATTTATCCAATAGTGCAGTTTATCGAAAATAAGATGCACATACGTGTACGCGCAATAAGCATCCTTATCACGATGTTACTTCTATGTTGTGTCATCGGTGGAATAATTTATCTAATAATTCCACCAATGATTGAGCAATTTGATAAACTTGGAGGCGTCATAACGCGTTGGGTACACGACACAACACATACCAATAACATCACTGCACTCATTTCACGTTGGATAGAAGACAACCAAACACAACTTAAAAAGATATTCAACAGCAAGGACTTCGGCGATGCCGTTAAGACAGCAATGCCTAAAGTATTTACGTTTGTTGGCCAGACTGCGAATATCATAATAAGCATCATTGCTTCTTTGATCACGTTATTATATATGTTTTTCATACTTCTTGACTATGAATATCTCACAACCAACTGGATACGCATTTTTCCAACCAAGAATCGTCCATTTTGGCAAGAACTGATGCAGGATGTGAAACGTGAGCTCAACAACTACATCCGTGGTCAGGGAACGGTGGCTTTATGTATGGGAATTATGTTCTGCATAGGCTTCAGTATCATGGACTTCCCTATGGCAATAGGTTTAGGCATCCTTATTGGTATTTTGGACTTAGTTCCATATCTTCATACCTTTGCTTTAATCCCTACAGCATTCCTTGCAATGCTCAAAGCAGCTGATACCGGACAGAACTTCTGGGTTATCTTTGGTATAGCTTTAGGGCTGTTTGTCGTAATTCAGATTATAAGCGATATGATAATAACTCCTAAGATAATGGGAAAGGCAATGGGATTAAACCCAGCAATACTATTACTTTCATTATCAATATGGGGTGCATTGTTAGGATTCATTGGTCTAATTGTCGCCTTACCCCTTACAACACTATTAATAGCCTACTGGCAGAGATATGTAACCAAAGAACATAAGACGAAAGAAATATCCCCTAATACGGAATCCAAAGAGTAGCTTAATTGTTTAAATAAGTTAAATAGAGAATATTCTTCATCAATATTTTTTCTGTTTCAATAAATTTATTTACCTTTGCACTCGCTTTCAAACAGGAAGATGATTGATCCGCTAGCTCAGCTGGTAGAGCACAACACTTTTAATGTTGGGGTCATGGGTTCGAGCCCCATGCGGATCACAAAAAAGCAAAGGACTATTTTTTACAAATAGTCCTTTTTTGTTATATAAAGATTTTATATACACACATGAAAAATTCTATATCAGCACCTGACAAAAACTGACTATAAAATAAAATATATAATATGAAAAAGACATTATTAATGCTTTTATTGCTTCTTCCCAGTTACATGCTTGCACAAGAGCCAAACTTTATCAGAGAAGTTAATGTCTTATATCATGGTAGTATAAAGCCGTTAAATAAAGAATATATAACAACTTCTTCAAAGGCAGATGCAGGTCTTGTACTATTTGTTCTGAGTGCAGTGAATACTGAAATTATAGTTTTATCAGAAATAGAGATAAACTATTATAGATAAATAATGTGCAAATTAAAATGAGTTTAGTATCATAAGATTGAAACAAATAACAAACAACCATGATCTTTAATTTTCAAACAGCAATTATTCACAATGTAATTAAAAACCACTAAAAAAGTTACACAATAACACCAAAAACTGCATATTTTCAAACATTTAATGCAGAAAAACGAGAAAAAGGATATGTTTACAAAAAAAAAGATTAATTTTGCACTCCATACAGATATTATACAAAATTATGAATTTATCACAAACAAACTAGTATGGGAAAAAAAAGATTGTTTCAGCTATTACTGATTATGTTCTTTATTGCATTAGTAACAGACAATATTAATGCGCAAGAAACTACAAAAGGAGAAAATATTGTAATAAGCGGCAAGGTTAATTATAGTAATGGAGAGCCCCTAATCGGTGCTACAATTAGAATTGTAGGCACAAAAATAGGGACATCTGTAGATGAAAATGGACATTATGAACTTCATGTTAAAAGATCTAATCATATGCAAGTTATATGCTCATTCATAGGATGTAAATCAGTAACAGAAAATGTAAGAAAAGACGGCACGGTACAACTAATTGTAATGAACGATGATGATACCCATACTACAGAAGAAGTAGTAGTGACAGGATACCAACAAATTGACAAGAGAAATCTTACAAGTTCTGTGACTTCTGTAAACATGAATCAAATTGATAGACCTGGTGTTTCAAGCCTAGACAAAATGTTACAAGGCCGTATACCTGATCTTGTGGTAACAAATTCTAGTTCAGAGGTTAATGCTGTACCTAAAATACGTATTCGCGGAACATCAACCCTTATCGGAAATCGTGAACCTCTATGGGTTGTTGATGGTATAATCGTAAGCGATCCAGTAAACTTATCAGCAGACGTGATAAACGATCCTGACTATGTAAATAGAATTGGCAATGCCATATCTGGAATAAATCCTCAAGATATTGACCGTATTGATGTATTAAAGGATGCTGCAGCTACAGCTCTTTATGGAACCAGAGCAGCTAATGGAGTAATTGTAGTTACAACAAAAAAGGGACGTGCAGGAAAGCCTGTAATATCTTACAACTTCAATGGAACTTACCGAAGAAGACCTCGGTATTCTGACCGTAAAATAAACCTGATGAATTCTCAAGAACGCACTGACATTTCCAAATATCTTGTAGGTATGCATTACTCATACCCTAATGATATGACATATATTGGATATGAAGATGCTGTCAACAAATACTATAATGGAACATATTCTCAAGATCAGTTTAATACAGCGGTCGCAAAATCAGAAACACAAAACACTGATTGGTTTAAACTATTGACAAAGGATTCTTTTTCAGCTGATCACTCTGCCAACATCTCTGGTGGATCTGACAAATTTAGATATTACGCATCACTGGGATATACAGACGATAATGATGTCATAAACAATAATACAAATCAAAGATATACAGCCTCAACAAATCTAGACTTCACAATAACTGAAAAGGTCAAAGCTTCAATGCAGTTGAATGTATATCACACTAATAAGCAGTATGATCAGGATAATCTTTCTCCTATTGATTATGCTTACCGCACGAGTAGGGTTTTACCAGCATACAATGATGATGGATCTTATTTCTTTTACAATAAAATTGCTTCCGGGATTCAAGGGATCATGAGCTTCAATATACTTAATGAGCTGGACAATAGTTATAAGAAACAGATAGAAAACGGTATGAAAGCGACAGTAAACCTACGTTACAACCCTACAGACTGGTTGTTTTTTAATGGTATAATGTCTTATAATACAACAAACACAAATATTGAAGGCTGGTATGGCGAAAAAAGCTGGTATGCAGGCAATCTGAGAAAAACGTCACTTGGAGTTGAGCCTAATGAAGATAGCCAGATGCCTTTTGGCGGAGAACTATCTAACAATAATATAGGACAAAATAACTGGACTGCCCGTATTCAGGGCAATGTAAATAAATATTTTGGATCAGATTTACAACATAATATTAATCTAGCTGTTGGATTTGAAGCAAATTCGACGCATTATAATGGTGACCAATATACGCAACGTGGATATTACTTAGATCGCGGTAAAAAGTTTGTAACAAGTATACCCGATAAGTATAAAACATATCTTTCGTGGTTAGGTACAAATGTGCCTATTATAACAGATTCAAAAACGAACCTGCTATCTGTTTATGGAACTCTATCATATAGTTACAAGCAATATTTTACTGTTAACGCAAATACGAGATATGATGGCTCAAATAAATTTGGAGATAGGTCTAATGAAAAAATACTTCCTGTATGGTCTACATCTGGAGTAGCAAACATAAAAGAAATAGCACATATAAAACTCAACTGGCTAGACGCTATAAACTGGAAGATATCATATGGAGAACAAGGAAATATGCTAGACGGACAAAGTCCAGTACTAACACTGACAAAAGGTTCTTATGACACGCATTATTCAGAAATGACTTCTACAACAGCAAGCAATGCTAATCCTGATTTAAAATGGGAAAAGACCCATTCTTTTAGTACTGGATTTGAGACCTCTTTATTTAAGAACAGACTAATGTTAGAACTTGAATACTACTATAAAAAGACAACAGATGCATTCATGAATAAAACTATTTCTGACATTAATGGCTATACATCATATATTGTTAACTCTGGCGAAATAATAAATAAGGGTTATAATTTCTCTATAACTGCTATACCAATTCAAAATAAGGATTGGAATTGGCTTGTGTCTGCATCTTTATCCAAAGTTATAAATAAGATGAAAACATCACCAGGAGAAGATTCTTACTCACTAAACGATTATCTCAATGGCACTGCTGTAATCAATGGACAATCACTAGGAACATTTTACTCTTATAGATTCATAGGACTAAATCCGGAAGATGGTGGTCCTTTGTTTGATGACTATCAAGATAGATCAAACGAATTACTTGGATTAAGTAAGTATGAAACGTTCATGAGAGTTCTTTCAAAATCAGGAAAGAGAGATCCTGATATAACAGGTAGCATAAGCAGTACTTTGAGTTACAAAAATTTTAGACTCGGAATACTAATGGATTATGCCATGGGAAACAAAGTAAGATTATTCAAAGTCTTTGGACAAGGTGCAACTATGTATCAATCAGGACCAGGAAATATATATCCTGAATATAATCTGAATAGAACTTTATTAGACAGATGGATAAAACCTGGGGATGAAGCTCGGACAAATATTCCATCAATAATGAGTAAAACAAGTTTGAACTATTATAAATATGACCAGCATTGGTCATCAGGAAATCAATATCAAGGTGTGCAAATAGCTACCGACTCATATACAATGTACGACTATTCTGATATTAGAGTCATCAGTGCAGATTATATACGCCTAGCTAGTTTAAGTCTTACATATGAATTGTCTGAAAAGCTATTACCTAAATTAGGGCTACAAAGACTTTCGATCACTGCTGCTGGTAACAATTTATATACATTATGCAACAGTAAACTAAAAGGACAAACTCCAACTCAATCTGGATTTTCAGATGTCCAGCTTTCTGACAATCCCTACTATACAATTAGTATAAATGTTCAATTCTAAAATAGACGATCATGAAATTTAAAATATTGTTATATACAATTATGACAACTGTTATGGTATCCGGTTGTTCTGATTTTCTAAAAGAGTATTCACAAGATACAGATTATGTACGTTCTTGGGAAGATCTTAACGAGTTACTTATTGGAGATGGTTATTTACCTCAGTTCCAGAGTGACAACATTGCAAACGTCAATGACAATGAATATTTTATACATTTTCTAGGTGATGAATTAGATGAAAACACCATTAGTTATGATGGAAATACAATGCAATACGATGGTAAAGAAAAGGTTTTTGGATATTATACATGGCAAGCAAGATCAGGACAGAATGATTCTTATACAGGATTCAATAAAGAAAATGAATGCTGGGAGCAAATGTACAAACATATAAATGTTGTAAATAATATTATATATAGTGCTAATAAATTACCAGAAACTACGCAAGGTGAAAAAATCGGGAAATCTAAAGTCGATGGTGAAGCTAGATTCTTAAGAGCATATTATTATTTCTTTTTAGTAAATCTATATGGTAAAGCCTATACGCCCAGTACCGCATCAACAGATTTAGGAGTGCCAATAAAGACATCAGAAACTGTAGAAGACAAAATATTTAATCGTAACACCGTACAAGAATGTTATGATTTAATACTAAGCGATCTGCAGATTGCAGAAAGAGAGTTAACAGAATATGGAAAGCAGAAAACTATATATAGAGCTGATTCTACAGCAGTTAATTTTCTTTTTAGCCGAGTATATCTCTATATGCAGAATTGGGATAAAGCATCTGAATATGCTCAAAAGGTTATTGACAGCCATCCGTCTTTAACACAGCTGAATACGATTCAACAAAATAAGGGAATTGTATCACCATCTTCTGCAGAGAACATATTCTCTATGGGAAGTAATGCTTTGTGTAATTTTACGACCAGTGAATACAAAAGCTTTACCATTTCAGATAGCATTTACAATCTTTACTCGGACGATGATCTTAGAAAAACTAAATATATATGGACTTACGGAACATTTCATGGATATAAAAAGATGGATATGCTAAGTACTACACTTACACAGACAGAAGATATGCCTGATTACTACTTTTATGCCTACGATAGTCCATATAATAAAATTACAACAGAATTGTCTGACAAATTTTTATTTAGGTCATCTGAGGCATACCTAATAAAGGCTGAAGCTGAAGCATATATGGGACATGATGAAGAGGCACGTAAAATGTTAAATACATTACGTCAATACCGCTACAAAACCGGAACAGATTATGAAGTTGCAGCCACTGGCTATGATTTGATAAAAACTATACGTTGTGAACGCGAAAGAGAGTTATGCCTTGAGGGTCAAAGATGGTTTGACTTACGCCGCTATGCAGTATGCGAGAAATATCCAGAAGCAAAGAGCATTATACATCATTACTATTATTATGTAAATCGCGATTCATATGAAAAGACATCATGCCACGTATTCACTCTCGAACCTAATGATTGGGGATATACACTTCCAATACCTCATGAAACATTATTAATGAATACAGGCATGAAGAATAATGAAAGGGGCGAGAGAACGTTTTATGTAGAATAAAAAAAACGGAAGAAATGAAAAAATATAAGACATTAGGAATATTAGTGTACGGTGGTTTTATATCCTTATCTCTCTTTTCATGTGGAGACAAAGAAGATAATATCACACCAGAAGTACCAGAAAAAAACTATTTCGCAGCAGATATCAACGCTAATGATGAAGAATCTCTGTTGAGAAAAGAATTTTATAAAACCAATGGATGTTACTTACTTTTTAATGATACTTTGAGGCATGATTCTATCGGAGTAAAGCCAAATGGTGAAACCATATATCAGACTGAAACAGTAGATGTTCCTTACATCATGTCATCACAGGCTTATTTTGCTTATAAATATACCTACATAAAAGATATCGAAAAGAAAAGGGCCGCAGCCAACTTTATAGAGAAAAATATACTACCTCATTTAAGTGCACAGCTAAGGCCTTATTCTTGGCTTCTCGTAAATAGTATCACAAAATATGCTATTAATGATAACTCGTATAGTTATGATTCTGAACAAGGATCTGTAGTCGGAAATAGAGCCACGGCTATTGGCATTCAAGACATCTTCGATATGGACGAATCTGATACACAACAATTTGCAAAAGATTTATCCGCTACTATTGTAGCAGACAAAGTGTCAAGTCAAGAAGCCAGCATACTAGAACCATTTACTAAGTTTTGTGACAATTTATATGAAACTTCATCAGAAACAACACCATGGGATGATGAATCAAATTTGAAATTGATGCAAGAGAGTGGTTTTATAGGTCCACACTATTTAAGTGGATTTATTTTATATAGCTATTACCCAAATAAAGTAGAAGATATAAAAGACTTTGCAAAACTTGTTGTAGAAAAAGACGATCAGTACGTAAAAGATACATACAATAACGAAATAATACTTGAGAAATACATGGTAATGAAAAAAATCATACTTTCTCTTGGCTACAAATTCTAACAAACAATATGCATATGAAATTAGACAAAATCACATTATTAATAATAATAACATTGTTGTGCATAACAAGCTGTAGCAGTGATGACAACGATACAATACCCACCATACTTCCAAATTACACAGGAAAATTCACCGATTCAAGAGATGGAAAAGAATATAACTATGTGAGAATAGGAAACTTGGAGTGGACTACTGATAATGCAAAATATGATACAAATGATGACTACACTAGAAGTATCTATACAACTCAGCAAATCTTAGGGGATGATAATTCAATAAATGACTCATTAACTGTAGCAAAATATGGATATTTATATTCGTATGAAGGAGCAAAACTGGCTGTTCCTGAAGGTTGGAGACTTCCAACAGACGAAGACTGGAAGAAACTTGAAATATCACTTAATATGAGTGAAAATGAGGCAAACTCGGATGGATGGAGAGGAAGCTATCAAGCAACACTTATGTCTGAGAAAGATGGCACACAACTAAATCTCAAATATGGAGGATTTATGGATGGCAACAGCACTACCATTGCTTCAAAATTTTATTATATTGAAGCCTTTGGATATTATTGGACAGATACGTATGATAAAAATACTTCGACTGCATATTTTAGAAAGATCGTATATAATTCAGGTAAAGTATACCGCCATCAATCTCCGATAAACAATATGATGAGTGTAAGATTTGTAAGAGACGCTAAATAAGAATAATATGAAAAAATATATAATAGGAATTTTAATTTCATTAATTTCTACGACTTCAATCGCTCAGAATGGATTTACAATAAAAAGTGCAATACCCGGAATTAAAGATGGCATTGTTGCAAGCCTAATGACAGCAGAGAATTCTGAAAATAAAGAAATTGCCGTTGACACTATAAAAAATGGGAAATTTACATTAAGAGGTAAGCTAAGTCATCCAACACTTTGTACGCTTACTACTAATAATTTGAATTTACTAGGCAATGATCAAGATACAGAGAAAATACACTGGACATATACAACTGTTTTCGTAAGTGATACAACTATGACATTTGCAGCTTCTGCTTATGATAGTATAGCAAATAATGCTCCAATCGGAAAGTACTTCAGAATAACAGGTGGGCGCCCTCAAGCTGATTTCAACGAATATAACTTATCCGGAATCAAACCTTTAGACTGGATAAAGAATCACCCCCATTCTGTTCTATCTGTAAAACTTGCAAATGATTTAATAAAAGGAGGGTCTGGACTTAGAAAACTTGAAATTCAAGACATTGCAAATTTGATAAGTTCTGTACCCGATGACACAGAGCGATTATCAGAATTCAGACGTAATTGTGAATTTGCAAAGAGAACAGCTGTTGGTGAACCAATTCTTGATCTACCGTTATTCGACACAAAAAAGATAGCAAATAGACTTACTAAGATTATACCCAAAGGAAAATACACACTAATTGACTTTTGGGCATCATGGTGTGGCATTTGTCGTAGTTCTATACCCGACTTAAAAACAGTAGCAAAAAATCATCCCAATATCGCGATTATTGGGGTTAGTGCTGATAGCAAATATGCCCCATGGATAAATGCAATAAGAAAAGAGAAAATGGAATGGAAACAATATTGTCTCACAATTGATGGTGGCAAACAGCTATTAGAAAAATATTTAATTTTAGGAGTTCCATTTTATATTATTGTAGACCCACAGGGACAAATTGCAAGAGTTCCACAATATGTTTCTGAAATAGATGATTATTTTACAAAAATTGATAACAAAAAATGAAAAAATTATTTTTAATAATTGTAGCGGCATTTACTCTGTGTCATGCTTTCGCACAAAGTGCAAGTTATAAGATTTCCGGAAAAGCTGATTTTGCAAAAGACGGAGATAAAGTATATATTGCAGATATGCAATATTTTGACTTTATCCCAACAGACTCAGCAGTTATTAAGGATAAGAAATTTTTCTTCAGTGGCAAACAAGATGCTGCTGCTCTTAAATTTATTATTTTGATTCAAGACCAAAAGCCACTATCAATAAATGATATTATCCTTGAAAACAAAGATATGCAAGTTGAGATTTTCAATGACTCAACAAAAAAACTTGCAGATGTAAAAGGTAGCGTAAGTACAGAACTATGGAGAGAGTTCTGCAAGATCGAAAATAGTGTTTCTGCTAAATCTGCAGATCCATGGAAAACTATGAATGATAGTACTGCAAGTGAAGCTGCAAGAAAAGCAGCGAAAACAGAGTTAGACTCAATAGATAACGTGCAAGAAGCCTTAAGAACTAAATTTATCTGTGAACATATTCCATCTGCAATTAGTGATATGCTCCTTGGATATTATTCCGAAGCACTTGGAGCTGAAAATCAGAAGAAGATTTTAGATCTGATGAAATCTAATAATAGTGAATACCCATACTATAAAAAAATAGTAGCTCAGCACGAAGCTGATAGCAAAACATCAACGGGTAAACAATTTACAGATATTGCCTTACCGGGTTTAGACGGCAAAGTTATAAAGGTTTCAGATTTAGTAAAGAAAAACAAACTTACTATTATAGATTTTTGGGCTTCTTGGTGTGGACCATGTCGTGCAGAGATGCCAAACGTGATAAAAGTATACAATAAATATCACTCAAAAGGATTAGAAATAGTTGGCGTATCCCTAGACACTGATAAAAAAGCATGGAGCAATGCCGTTAAAAAACTTGGTATTCCATGGAAACAGATGTCTGACTTAAAAGGCTGGAGTAGTAAGGGCGCAGCCTCATATAATGTACAAGCAATACCAGCAACAGTACTTATAAATCAAAAAGGTGAAATCATAGCAAGAGATCTTCGTGGAGATGAACTGATGACTAAATTAGCAGAAATCCTAAAATAAGACAGATTAAATAACACTATAAATAATAGAACGTAACAATAGCCGAGTAGAAGTTTACTCGGCTATTACTGTTATATCAAATTTATTTTTTAATTCATTATACTTTTTGAATTCTCAGAAAAACAATGTAATTTTGTATCATTAACTAATAACTATAAGCATGGCAACAATAACACTACCAGAAAATGAAGAACAAATAAATGACGTAAATGGATTTTATTTCATGGCAAACCCCAGCACGTTTAACGGGGACCCAATACTTACTCTTCAAATTAATAATGGAAAAAACAGAAGTATCAAACTAAAGAAAAAAAATGTAAGCATAGTACTTCATTATCTTCATGATAATAACATTCCATTTCTTAATCTCCATTCAAACATCCTACCAACTATTGATGTGGAAGACGAATCATATAGAAGTCTACTTAATGAAATGTTCTTTATATTAGCATCTTGCATGATGTTTATTCTTGGATTTCTTTTTATCAGAAGTGGGAATAATTCTTTTATGCAATTGAATTTTCAATACCTATTTGGAATAGCTTGCATATTAGTTGGCGCAACGCTATTATGCCATCCTGCAGTTAAAATAAAAGATAACCAATTAATACTTAAAGGTTATATTCATAAATCTGTTATTGAGTTAGAGGATATATTAAAGGTTACGATATGTTCTTTGGGCAAAGGAGAGCTTATTGAAGTTGTGACAAAAGATTATGACTACTATTCTTTTCCTATTAAAGGAGGTCGTTTAAAAGCTCTAACAAGTGATCTTCAGCAGGTAGGTATAGATGCATCATACATTTATAGAAATGGTGCTGCTGAATAGAAAATAGTATCTCATTTCTTTAGATGGCGTTAATCGTATAATACTAGAGTATCCCTTAAAGTGATTAGCATTTAGTGTAGCGGATGACCATACAAATGTTTAGAGCCTAGATTTCTCGGTGACGATTTGTATTTTGTGTGTTTTGATGTGCTCCCTATGTTTTTCGTGTTTTTAGCTACGTTAGCTAAAAAACAAAAAAACGCAGGGTGGACAGCCTGAACATATAAATATTAAATCACGATAGAGAAGTATTGGTTCGTAATTTTATATTATACATCCCATTAAATGCTAATCATTTTTTGATGGACATAATTAGTCAAGAAGAGTGTTTTGACTTAACTCTTTCATTAAAGAAATCTGCTATGTGATGTTTCCCATATTTTGGTGCAGTCATATCCATATTCATTGTTGTTAAGAAAAATTCTATAGGACCATAAGTCTTCGGACCTGTAAAAATGCGGATAAGTCTAATTGCTAATATCCTAATCCAATTTGGTAAATGTATAATTTTTACAGGTTTGGAATAAGCTTTCAGAGCTAATTCTCCTATTTCGTTTTGGGAGAGTAGATCAGGACCTCCAATATTGATTTCTTTAACATTTTGATTTATGGCATCAACAACAACTTGCGCTAAATCCTGTCCGTGAATTGGATTGAGTTTTAATTCACCGTTTCCGAACAAATAAACTCTGCCATTTTTTGCCATATTGAGAAAGTCTGCCATATCAGAGAAGAAACCATTTGGCCTAATTACACAGTAATCCAGACCTGATGTTTTTAGTTCATCAACAAATTTTTCCTTGGCTTCTCCAATTTTCAGTTGACGCAAATTATCGCCATTTAAAACAGAAATATAAATAATCTTTTTTACTTTACTCTTTTTTGCCTCATTTAGCAGATTCACATTCGCTTGATAATCTACATCCATATAAGTCAATCCATCTTTCTGTCTTGTGATACCGACAGAGCTAATCACTATATCAATATTGTCACATACTCCCATTAAAGTGTCAGGTTGGGTCACTTGTGCTTCTATGATTTTGAGATTCGGTGCCTTTAGGTTTATCCTATTTTTATTTCGCACGATTATCGTCGTATCAGCACCTCTATTTATCAACTCTTGGGTAATGAACCGACCTAAATATCCAGTAGATCCAGCTACTAAAACTTTATATTTTTCCATCATTTTATTTGAGTATGTTTATATTTCTGGTTCTGTTATGTATGATACAATGGAGTATTTAAATAAAACTTCACAATGAAATCAATAGTTAAGTACAAATTTAAGTATTTTTTTTGTAAAAGTATGCAAATCATGTGTTAAACTTTTTGCTTATTGCCCGTTGAACTGAGCGGTGTTTGGGTAGTTGAAATTACAACAAATGATTAAGATTAGAATTCTCTTTCTTATAATGAAAGTCATTTAAAAGTTTTAATAAATGATTTTAAACTGTTAAGTATTAATGCATCATACTACACACTAAATAATACAAGCACACGCATACTTCTTAAAAACAAATTATCAATTTGAAGAATATCAATGATAATCAACAAACTTTATTCTAAGGAAAAATTATCAAACAGACATAACAATAAACATTTTAATATTATTGAGCGCTTTCTAAGAGGACGACTGTATTTTTAGATGATTTGAGATTGCAAAAACACGTTTCTATGATAATTTCATATTTAACGGAACACTAATGTTGTAAAATATAAAAACAACAACATTTTTAGTATTAAATTCGTTATCCACAAATAATTTACTTATCTTTACATCGCTATTTAGAGGTAGAGTTAAAGACCTTCACTTTCAAGTTATTGTCCCAAGAGACAAGGTGGCAAAGAATTATACAAGCATCTTCATCGACGCGGAAGGCACTATGCAAAACGTGGTTCAAAGACGAATGGTCGTGGATTTATCAAGAATCATATTGGCATTGGTCAAAGACCCTCTATCGTAGATGAGAAGCTTAGATTCGGAGATTTAGAGATTGACACAGCGATTGGCAAGAACCATAATGGATCCCTTCTTATTATCAATGATAGGGCCATAGGTCTGGTATAGATTCTATTATTAAGTGAGAAAGAAGCCGTCCCACTGACTGAAGTTGCCATAAAAACACTATTAATTAAGGATATGATACACGCAATAACGGCTGATAATGGAAAAGAATTCAGTTTTCCCGAAAAATCGCAGATAAATTGAATATTTTTATTTACTTTGCAAAACCATATCACTCATGGGAAAGAGTAGCCACTGAAAACACAAATGAACTTATTAGGCAGTACTTCCCAAAGGGTACGGATTTTGGAGACATTACATTTGTATTGCACCTCAATTCTGTTTACGGTACTTAATTTGATTATGCTATCTGTAAAAATCAAAGAAGAAAATGAGGTTTTAAAAGATTTGAAATAGACTATTAATTGTTACTCAATATATATATTATGATTGAATCTCTTTCGTTAACAATGCTTCTACTGATATTCGGCGTTAGTGCAATACTAATATGGTTGGCAGGAATCAAATTAACCGAGACAGCCGACATTCTTTCCATACACTTTGGTTTGGGTGAAGCATTGGGTGGATTAATTTTACTAGCAATTGTAACAAATCTCCCCGAAATTGCCATTACTGTAAGCGCTGCAATTCAGCACAATATGGCACTTGCTATCGGAAATATTCTGGGAGGTATTGCTCTACAAACTGTTGTACTTGTGGTGTTGGATGTGTTTGGACTGGGCAAAAAATATCCTCTTACTTATCGTGCTGCATCGCTTATATTAGTGTTGGAAGGATTAATGGTTATTATTGTGTTGACATTAGTGATTGTGGGCAATCAGTTTGGCTCCTCGGTTATTTTCCATGGTGTAGCGCCAATAGATGTAATCATCGTGTTGGTGTGGATTGTAGGTATATATTTGATCGGGAAAGCAAGAACTAACTTGCCTTGGCATCAGTTAGGTGTTCTTCCGAACAGTCAAAAAGAAAAGCGGGGACACAGCAAAATAAAGAAATATGATTTAGCTATAAAAAAAGGAACAAGCATTCAAGTTGTTATTTTTATTTTTGCTTTATGCTCATTGGTCACTTTAGTTGCCGGTGTGGGATTGGAAGTAACGGGCGAAGCCATTGCTAAACAGATAGGAATGACGGGTGTATTATTCGGTGCTACAATTTTAGCGGCTGCGACTTCGCTGCCTGAAGTTACTACAGGTTTAACTTCCGTAAAATTGGAGGATTATCAAATGGCCATGAGTGATATTTTCGGAGGAAATGCATTCCTGCCTGTATTATTTATGGTGGCAACTGTTATTTCGGGTGAATCTGTTCTTCCGCAAGCGCATAAAACAGATATTTATCTTACAGGGTTAGCAATGCTTCTAACTATTATCTATATCTGCGGTTTAATATTCCGTCCCCGAAAGCAAATACTAAGGATGGGTATTGATTCATTCATTGTAATGATCGTTTATTTAATCGGATTACTAGGATTATTTGCTATTTAGTGGAAAAATTATAAATTATGTATTATTTAAAATCTATATTATGAGTAAAAATATATCTGATCAACTGGTGGAAACCTTAATTGCAGCAGGAATTCAACGAATTTATGCCGTAACAGGAGATAGTCTTAATCATGTAAATGAAGCAGTGCATCGTAATGGCAAGATCAAGTGGGTTCATGTCCGAAACGAAGAAACTGCCGCTTTTGCAGCCAGTGCAGAGGCACAGTTAAACGGTCTGGCATGTTGTGCGGGTAGTAGTGGTCCAGGACATGTTCATCTGATCAATGGTTTGTATGATGCACATCGTTCGTCGGCTCCCGTATTGGCCATTGCCTCCACGATCCCTACCAGTGAATTTGGAACCGACTATTTTCAGGAAACAAACATATTCAAGCTGTTTGACGATTGCAGTTGCTATAATCAAATGGCTACAACAACAACGCAATTTCCTCGTATGCTACAAACCGCCCTTCAACATGCCATACATAAAAAGGGGGTAGCTGTTCTTGGGCTGCCTGGTGACATCACGAATCTTCCTGCAGAAGAAGCCGAAACTACAACAAGGCTATTTCGTAACAAACCTATTGTCAGACCATCCGAGGATGAACTGTTACAACTCGCCGAAATAATAAATACGCACAAAAAAGTCACGATTTATTGCGGACTTGGGGCTGCAGAAGCACATGATGAGATTATTCAGCTTGCCGAAAAATTAAAATCACCGGTGGCCTATTCTTATAAGGCAAAGATGGCAATTCAGTATGATAATCCCTATGAAGTGGGGCTTACCGGCTTACTGGGGGTCCCTTCTGCTTACCAAAGCATGCATGAATGTGAGTTGCTTATATTATTAGGAACAGATTTTCCGTATACACCCTTTATGCCTGTTCATAATAAAATTGTACAAATTGATATTAAACCGGAAAATCTTGGACGAAGAGCAAAACTTGAGATGGGTCTTTGTGGTGATGTAAAAGACACGCTACAAGCCATATTGCCCCTTATAGAAACAAAAGAAGATGCTAAATTTCTCAATCGCCAATTAAAGTTTTACGATGTAGTCAAAAAGAATTTATTATTATATGTAAACGATCCTGGTAAACCAAATACTATTCATCCTGAATATGTTGCTTCTGTGATAAATGAGTTGGCTCACAAGGATGCCATATTTACGGTAGATACAGGAATGTGTTGTGTATGGGCTGCACGCTATATTGCTGGAACCGGTGAACGAAAAATGTTGGGTTCATTTAATCACGGATCAATGGCCAATGCCATGCCGCAAGCCATTGGCGCAGCGTTTGCATGTCCTGACAAACAAGTGATTGCCTTTTGCGGTGATGGCGGTTTATCCATGATGATGGGTGACTTGATGACGATTGTTCAATACAATTTACCTGTAAAGATTGTACTTTTTAATAATCGTTCATTGAACATGGTAAAACTGGAGATGCAAGTAGCAGGAATTCCTGACATAGAAACGGATATGTTGAATCCTGATTTCGTGAAATTAGCTGAAGCAATGGGAATGTACGGAATTCTAATTAATGATCCCGCAGATGTTAGACCAGCATTAGAAAAAGCCTTTCTACAAGATGGTCCTGCATTAATTACCATTCAGACAGATCCGAATGCTCTTGCCATGCCTCCTAAACTGGAGTTTGACCAGATGAAAGGTTTTGCTTTTTATATGGGGAAAATGATGATAAGCGGACGTGTAGATGAAATATTTAAGATCATTAAGTCCAACTATAAACATATTACCGAAGTGATCTGATCGAAGAAAATAACTGATTATAAAAAATATTCAATGAGTTGGCCCCTGATGAAGAAAAACTTTATGGCATACAGGAATCATCGTACGATCTAGATACCTTATACCTGTACAAGGACCCAAAGTATTCATTGTGTGAAAAAACATAAATAAAAAAAATACACGGCTTTCTAGTTCTACAAACCTGTTATAGGAAACAACTTAAGGAAAGATTCTATAGCTTTTATTCTGCAAACTTAGAGTCTTCTCATGTTTTTAGCTACGAAGCTACGGCATCTCTCGCAAAGCCTATAAACAGAGGGATTAACGATACGTAGTTTGCTGGATTTAGCTACGGCAAGCTACGTTCTAGCTACGTAATTTTGTGTCGTTTTAACGATGGAATGTATTTCATGAGTGAATTTGTCAAAGAAACGTTGGCTGCATCTGAGGAACTGAGGATGTATGAATTGATACAGTAAACGAGAACAGAATTTTCAAGCTTGTTTAACTATTCTGCTGAATTCCTCTGAATTCTCCGCAAAGATACTGCGAAATTTTTGCCCATGCAATAGGATTTAGGTTAGCCTGTTAGCCAAAGTTTTAATTACTGGAGCAACACATTGTTAGCACACGTGCGTGCGTATGCGCACTCAGACTCTTTCGTAATAACAAGTGTCGTAGTGCCTATCCATTGAGTTTCAATTTGTTAGAATTCTTTTTCTAGTAGAATAAAGTGACGGTTTTCGTCGATAAAATATGGGTGAAATTTTTCTTCATTTCGCATTGCGTTTTACGAAGTATTTCGATGCGTTTTTCGATGTTTTGCCGTGCGTTTTACGAAGGAATGCATTGCGTTTTACGAAGCAATAGGAGGTAAAACATCGTAGAAACGTTTGCGTTTCTATATAGAAACGTAACTGTTTCTATATGGAAACGCATGCAAAACTTGAAATTTGACTGCCAATTCATCGTCACCTTTATTAGTCAAATTCGTCGATAAAATATTGGTATTCAGCAAGTTGACACTCCGACGCTTATATTTTTCAAAACCCTAGGTATGCGCGTGCATGCACGTACATTATATAAGCAGAAATAGATAACGTAGCTAGAACGTAGCTATCGTAGCTAAATTGACTTAGCTACGTATCGTTAATCCCTCTGTTTATAGGCTTTGCGAGAGAAGCCGTAGCTTCGTAGCTAAAAAACACCAAAAACGCAGGGAAGACAGCTTAAATGTGCAAAATTCAAATCATCACCGAGAAATCTTGGCTCAAAACATCTATTTTATAATACGCTACACTAAATGCTAATCACTTTAAGTGAACAAGAGTAAAATCATATTTAATGATGAAGTTTACAATATGCTTTTGGCTTCATCCCTATTACTCTCTCAAATATTCTAGAGAAGTGACTGAGATTTGTGAATCCTAACGTATAACCTACGTCTGAAACTGTTCGTGTCTCTACTTATAGGAGTTCTGCTGCTTTTTGAATACGGCGTATTTCATAATAATGAAAGATACTATCACAAAACACTTGTTTGAAAAGACGTTTTAATTTTGTTTCACTCATACATGCCTCCTTTGCAAGATTCCTTATTACAGGAGGTACATGAAGACTACTCAAGATTGTATCTCTGACAAAATATTTTTTTTTCAGATCGTTTGGATGAATAGGATATGTTGTTTGTTCGCTTCGTTCAGTAAGAGTTGCAAAACAACGTGAAAAGAATAAGATCTTACAAAACACATATCAATGACTAATAGGAAGTGATTATAACAATATAGTTATCATTTTATAAATAAAAGATAGAGATATGCGACAAAATTACACTATTGACATTAGCTATACTTACCCATTATTTTAAAAATGATTACATCTTATATTCTATTAGATATTTATTGTATATTTGTAGTGTGATTGCAAAGACATTATTGTCTTGCTTTGACAACAACATAAATATAGGTATAAAAAAAATTGAATATGACATTAAAGTACGGAATAATAGGATCAGGAGCTATTGGTGGATATTGCGGAGGTAAATTAGCAAAAGCAGGTAAAGACGTTCATTTTCTCTTCCATTCAGATTATGAATTTGTAAAATCTAATGGATTACAGATTGACTCTGTTGATGGTGATTTTCATTTGCCGGAAGTTAACGCTTACCGAAGCACAAAGGATATGCCAAAGTGTGACATTGTGCTAGTATGCTTGAAATCTACTAATAATGGTTTGTTGAAAGAGATGCTCCCTCCTCTTTTGCACAAAAATACAATAGTGATACTTATCCAAAATGGAATAGGCTTGGAAAGTGATTTACAGAAATTTTTTCCAGATTTGAACCTTGCGGGAGGCTTGGCATTTATTTGTGCAAGCAAGAATGAACCAGGACGCATTAATCATCAAAGCTTAGGTAAGATTAATATTGGGGCTTACTCTTGTAGTGACATTTCTTTACTGGAAGAAGCCATCAAGGATTTAAACGAGGCTGGTGTAGACACAAAACTAGTAGACTATGAAGAAGCTCGTTGGAAAAAGGCAGTATGGAATATTCCTTTTAATGGAATGACTGTTGTATTAAATACGACAACAGACCAGTTGATGGCAAATCCTGATACAGAGAAATTATTACACGAAATGATGATCGAGGTGATTGAAGCCGCTCAGCATGCTGGAGTTAAGAATATAGACTCGTCATTGGCAGATAAGACGATTGAAATGACAAAAGTAATGCCACCCTATTCTCCAAGTATGAAACTTGACTATGATTTCAAACGCCCGATGGAAATTAAATATCTTTATTCTCGCTCAATAGAAGAGGCTAAGAAGAATGGATATAATATGGTGATGGCAGCAATGCTTGAAAAACAATTGTCATTTATTGAAAGTCAATACTTGAAATAGAATTGTCATTGAGAAAATAATAGGAACCATCACATTGACAACACTTGGCTAGCGCCTATTTATTAAATGTAACATACTTATATTCAATAAATAGGCGCTTAAACATTTATTTATATCTATGGGTGAAGACACATAAAACTGGCATAGATGTAACATATTAATATAACAGAATAGAAGGATAGCACAAAGTAAGAATATACAACAAATATCCTTTTTCACATTATACATATATTTTATTTGGTCCATTAACAGAATTATAGTAAATTTGCAAAATAACGAACATCTAACAAAAAAGATAAATGATGAAACAAAAACTCTTCTTCTTATGTTTACTGCTTATCGGACTATATTCATGTAGCAATAACGATAACAACTCTGATAAAGAAAGCAAAGCAACTGTTGGCTTTTATTTGACGGATGCTCCTTCTCTTGAAGGATATAAATCTGTAAACATTGACATCCAATCCATAGAATGCTCTCTTGATGGGCAAAGCTGGACAACATTGGATATTAAACCTTGTACTGTTGACTTGTTACACTTTTCAAATGGAAAAGATTCTTTGCTGTCGAATGTGGAATTTAATGCAGGAGCAAAAGTCCAACAAATTCGCTTAGTCTTGGGAGATAACAATACTGTTGTTTTAAATAATGGTACTACTGTTTCATTAAAAACTCCAAGCGGACAGACATCTGGATTAAAATTAGATGTTCAATCAGTTGCCCAATTAACAAGTGGCTATAAAATAATCATCGATTTTGATGCTTCGCGTTCAATTGTAAAACAAGGTAATAGTGGATCTTATCTATTGAAGCCTGTTATTCGCTCTTATATAACAGCCAATTCATCTGCTATAGATGGTAATCTACAACCATCAAAGACAGCGATGAGAATCTTTACTGTGACATCAACAAATGACACCCTTTCAACTCTATCAGATACCATACAGAATAATTATTTCAAATTACATGGATTGTTTAGTGGTACTTATGATTTGAAAGCAGAAGATTTGTCAACTAAAAATATAACAGTTATCAAGTCTGGTATTCAAATCGTTGGTGGAACAGATGTTCATTTAGGAAACCTCACTTTGAAAAAATAGACAACAAGAAAATTTTAATAAATATAAATCCTATCGTTTCTTAGAAAGTTACGATAGGATTTTTTTTATTACGGCTAATGTCACTACTTACATTTATGCAGGTTTTTAACGAGTGACATTATTCATTATAAGCCCTTTTCTTTATTGTGCTATTTCTCAATAGGGACTTGGATTTCTGTCAGCCATTCGCTTTCATTATTCTTGTTCCAAATACCATCAATATAACAGAAACGTGGGTCGTCAACAATATTATAACCATTATCTTCAATGAAGGCATAAATTTTTGCCCATGTCTCTGGAAACTTCTCATAAGAACCATAGTGATTAAAGCAGAGCGCCTTCTTCACGGCAGGAACATCCTTAAACTGGATTAATTCAGAATCTTCTTTCTTTTCAGTAACAGCTTCACAATATTCTATTTCTATATTCGTTTCCTTATGTTCCTTGTTATGATCAATAGTGTAGCAATATCCAGGTTCAGAACAAACACAACCCAAACGTTCCATTTCTGGTCCAATTACATTTGGACATAAATTGAATAAATCTTGATAACTATTTACAAGACTTCTATGTCTTGCAACTATAATCGCAGGCAAAGATTTAATAATAAACTTCTCCATTTTAGTTTTTTGTTTGAGGCTGTTCTTTAGCTCACTCAGTTCTTTCTGAAGCACTTCGAGATGCTCGATTTCATCCTTGCATAGTTTTAGTTTTGCCTCTATCACCTCAAAAGAAGGAACACCTCCGTCTTTGTCCATGATATCCTTTATTTCACTAAGGGCAAATCCGAGTCTTTTTAGATACATGATATTGCTCATTTTCTTGAGCTGATTCACATCATAATATCTGTACTTCGTCCATTCATCCACTTCGCAAGGTGCTATCAAACCTATCTTTTCGTAATGTCGCAGTGTCTTCACTGTGATCTGATTGATTTTTGAGAACTCGCCGATTTTAAATTTGATTTTTGTTTTCATAATCTGTTGCGCAATGATTACGGGTACAAAGTTATACCATGACCTAAGGGATGAGTCAAACAATCTTTTGTTTTTAACATATAATTAACATTTGTGTTTTGGCATGTTAGTTCTTAGTGGTTTTATTCTTTTGATTGTAGGACATGGGAGTATAACGTATGCCGTCAGAAATCTGTTCTGTATCAACCTCTGCAAATCCTAAAGCACGATATATTTTGACAGCATAAGGTGAAGAGTTTACCGTCATCTCGTTTGTGTGGCAATTTTTTAGAGCCCTCTCTACGAGTTGTCTACCGATACCCATTCTATGAAACCGATCGTCGACAAAGAATAGTGCAATATGACTACCCATATTTCTTGTTGCTAGAACTCCTACTATTTCTTCTCGATAGAAAGCTCCATAAATCTTTAGTTGGCTAGTATATTCAGGAGATTTTATAGCCTGATGGAATGATTCTATACCTTTTTCATTATATTCGGGTGCTTCAAATTTGTTAAAAACCCGCCATGCAAGGTCTAGTGCCTGAGATTGCTGTTTTTCATCAATAACCCTTATTGTGAAAGTTATGGTATTATGCTTTACTTCTTTCATATTAAGTATTATATCTCCTTAAATTTGTCAGCTGAAATTCTAAAAATTCTTCTATCATCCAAAACGTGTGCTCCAATATGTTCATAGAACTCTATAGATTTTTGATTCCAGTCTAGACAACACCATTCAATTCTCCCATACCCTTTGTCAATAGCAATCTTTGCTATATGCTTAAAGAATAGTTTGCCAATACCTTTGCCTCTTGCTTCCTCTTTAACAAACAGATCTTCGAGATAGATATTTGTTTTACCAAGGAATGTTGAATAGGTATGGAAGAACAAGGCAAATCCGACGATTTTTCCTTTATATTCTGCTAATAATACCTCTGCATCTTTGTTTATAAATAAAGTTTCGTGTATCTGCTCTTTTGTTGCAGCCACTTCATCTTCCATATTTTCATAAGCGGCAAGTCCTTTAATTAATTCTAATATAACTTCGCTTTCAGTTTCTTGTGCAAATCTGATATTGATATCTTTATTTTCCATTATATCTTGTATATTATTTTTTTAGATATTCACGTTTTGTTTTTTCTACGGTTTTACCACCAAATCCCATATTTGTATCAGGCAATTCTTTAATAGTTATCATAAAAAATTCCGGTGGAATACCTGTTGCTTCAGAAGCTGTTTCTGTTAAACGACTGATTAAGTTCTCTTTTTGTTCTGTGGTCAATTTACCACATTCCATTGTAATGTATGGCATAATATTTTAATTTTATTATTGGTTTATATCAAAATCATCTGAGTGAAAGTCATTATAAAACCGTCCTTTTGTTGCCGTAAATTTCAGCACACAGTAATCAGGATCGGTTACACCTTTTGGGTAATAAATCTCGTCTCCTTTCTGCCAGATTCTTTCTTTTGCTTCTGCAGTTTCAAGGACCTCCATTGTGCCTGTTAGACTAGCGCCACGGAAAAATTGTGGATTTACAAAGTAGATACTTGCTCTATTGTTTTGCTTAAAACACTTCACCTTATTTGAAGATGTGTTTGTCGTGAAATAAAAAATGCGTACACCTTCGTGTTCACGAGGTTTCAACATAGCTTTTGTCACAGGGCAACCATCTTCATCAATATAGCAAATAAACGTGTTAGTTGATTTTTCAACCATGTTTTCAACTGTTTGTTCAAAGTTTCTCATTATTTTATATTTTCAATCCGTTTTCTATATTTGTTCGCAGCTCGTTGATAAATCTAACCATTGGTGCACCGTCCATTACATCATGATCTATAAGAATAGATAAGTTTAATATCTCTCTGATAGCAATCTCGTTATCGAACACTGTTGGTTTTTTAATTATAGAACCTATCCCGAAGCATATCGGATGCACAGATATCGGAATAAACCAACCTTTGATTTTTCCCATCATTCCTATAGATGTAAATGAAACATTACCCATTTTGTTGAATGCAAGTTTTGGATGTTTCAATAGATATTTCCAAAAGAGTAATCGTAGAAATTTTGGAAGTAAATAGTAAATGCGTGCAATTTGTCCGGTTCGCTTTTGAAGTATGATATCCTTTGGGGTAACATTTTGGTTCTTCGCCATAGAAATTTCTTTAGCTATTGATTCAACACTAATTTCATTAACTTTCTCTATAACAAGTGGGAATGGTACTTTCGTTCCATTTAAATTCTTTTCAACAATGACAGATATATTAATATCATCAAATGTTATTATTTTATTTTTACCAATAAGATAAGAACATGCTGTTTCGTGCTTTTTGATTGTTTTTCCAATCACACTAATCAACCATGCATTAAAAGAAATCTTTTTCTGATGAATCTTATTATATTCTCTGATTTTTTTTCTGCTTTCAGTAACATCAAATTCAAGCAATCCTGTAACATGATGCTTATGTTTTCCAATTTCACAAACATCCATGCTTGCTATTCTTGAATTTGGGAATTCATGTATTTTATAATTCATCTGCAGCCCTTATTTGTTGTGTTCAAAATATCTTGATATGCAAATATACAAATTTATATTGCAATTATCTAAATCTATTATGATTGTTTTTATTTAGCAATAGCAAAAAACATATACTAGTTTAAGTTATATCACAAACAGTTAATTACAAAATATTCTTCGTAATAAATAAATCATAATATCTTGATAATTTATCAGATACGGTATGTTTTCCATTCATTAATTGCATTTTACTATAATTTTTGTATCTTTGCAAATAATATAGTTAATTATTAGATGCATGATGTAAACAATATGTTTACCGTATTAAAGCATAAGATGAGAGACTTCTCTGAAATACATACTTGATAATATAACAATAAAATAATAGCGACATGAACATTATCAAAACAAATAACACCGATAGTCGATTTAGAAAGTTATGTTCTATGTTGGATAATTATCTCAATGATGCAATAGGAAAAGAAAAGCAGCAGCAAGAGTATAATCAACATAATGCATTGGTAGATATTGATGATGTCATCTTGCTTATTGATGGAGAAAAGCTAATTAGTTGTGGTGGCATTAAAAAAGTAGATGAAGATACGGCTGAAGTAAAACGTGTATTTGTCGCAGATGAGTTTCGACATCATGGATATGGTCATAAAATAATTACAGAAATAGAACATTTGGCAAAGGCTGAAGGATATAAAGCATTGATACTTGAAACAGGTTTACCCATGAAGAGTGCACAGAAATTATATACTTCGTGTGGTTTCTCGTTCATAGAGAATTATGGTCCATACGCCTTTTTAGACAGTTCCGTTTGTATGAAAAAAAATATAGAGAATAATATATGATTACACTTGAAACAGAACGTTTGATATTACGTCCGATAAATAAAGATGATGCCAGCGATATATTCGAATATGGCTGTGAACCGAATGTTGGTCCGGCAGCAGGTTGGAAACCTCATAAGAATATAGAAGAAACTAGAGTAATCATGAAAGCTGTATTTATTGATAAAGATAATGTATTTGGAATAGTGCTCAAATCTTCTGGTAAAATGATAGGTAGCATTGGCTTGGTGCCAGATCCCCATCGCAACAATCCGGAAGTGTTGATGCTAGGCTATGCAATGTCTGAGCACTATTGGGGCAAAGGACTTATGACAGAAGCTGCCAAAGCTGTTATTGAATATGGCTTTAGTGAATTGGCCATTAGTATGATTTCTTGCACCTGCTATTCCATTAATCCTCGTTCGCGAAGAGTCATTCAAAAGTGCGGATTTGAATATGAGGGTTGTCTGCGTCAGGGCGAAAAAAGATATGACGGTAAAGTTTTAGATCTAGAATTCTATTCTTTATGCAATAACAAAGATTATTTTAATAAATAATTGTGGCTATCATAACAAGTAGCGACAAATGATTTTAATTATATAATATGATAGAAATACCTGAATCTAAAGTATTCGCTTCGCGTGCTGAAAATATTCTGCGTGGAAAGGTTGTTGTTGATGTTATCAATGCGACCAATCCCCATCGCTTTGCATGGTATCATGGAGATCCACTATTATATTCTTCAATATTAGTAGGAAGAAAAGTTGAGGAAGTAAAGGGATTTGGATGTTATATTGATATTTGTTTTGATCATGACACACACCTTGCTATTAGTGATGGAACAAATATGAAGTATTTCCAAAAGGCAGATAAGTGTCCACAAAAATTTCAGTTGCTCGTTGTTTTTGATGATAGCACTTATGTTGTTTTCACGGTAGCTATGTATGGAGGTATTTTTGCTTTCAAGGGTACTTTTGATTATCCGTATTATTGTGGTAGTCGAGATAAGTTATCACCTTTGGATAAAAGATTTGATATCAATTTCTTTCATAAGATGATTACAGATACAGGTAAAAACATTTCTGTCAAGGCACTTCTAGCTACAGAGCAGCGAATACCTGGACTAGGTAATGGCGTGTTACAGGATATACTATTTAATGCTGGCATTAATCCGAAGCGCAAAATAAATACGTTGTCTGATGAAGATGAAAAGACTTTATTTGTTGCTATCAAAGAAACTCTTGAAAATATGATTTCCGAAGGAGGAAGGGACACCGAGAAAGACCTACTTGGTAATCCAGGTGGATATCATTGTATTCTGTCTAAAAACACGTGCCACGAGCTGTGCCCAAAATGTGGAGGTAAAATAATAAAAGAGGCTTACTTGGGTGGTAGCATCTATTATTGTAGAGATTGCCAAATCATATAATTAACTTAATAATATCTTCTTGTTTTTTCTCTTTTCTATCTGTCAATATGTTACGAGACTATCAAAGCGCTAGTATTTATAAGCGTTGCAGACATAACAGATTGACAGATATGCGAGAAAAATAGATAGAACAAATTCACTATTTTGTTATTTCATTCCATTTAGGTGGATTTACTTTCAAGAGATTTTTCACAAAGAAATCGAAACGTTTGTGCTCTCCAAACTTTTCACCCATAGTGTGGTGTACACCCGGCAGCACAACAAGTTCAAAGTCTTTGCCAGCTTTCTCTAGTGCGTTCGCCACCTGATATGTAGAAGATGGATCTACATTATCATCCAGTTCGCCCACTACAAGCATCAATGCTCCTTGCAACTTATGAGCATTTACAACATTGCTGCACTCTTCATAACTCTTGTCTACAGGATATCCCATCCATAGTTCATTCCACCATATCTTATCCATGCGGTTGTCATGACATCCACAACTAGAATAAGCTGCTTTATAGAAATCACCGTGCAGAAGCACAGCGGTTGTACTCTCTTGTCCACCAGCAGAGGCACCAAAGATACCCACATTACTGGCATCCATATAAGGATATTTAGCTGCAGCAGCTTGAATCCACAGTTGTCTATCTGGGAAACCAGCGTCTTTAAGGTTTTTATAGCATAGTTCTTCAAATTTCTTTCCACGCCATGCTGTCCCCATTCCATCCATTTGTACGACTATAAATCCAAGTTCCGTTAATGCCGTGGTGTTCCTATTATAAGCTATAAAGCTCTTTGGTGTGTAGGCATCGCCAGGACCAGCATAGATATATTCTATCACAGGGTATTTCTTTGTAGGGTCAAAGTTGGTTGGTCGTTGTATGATTCCCCATATATCAGTGATACCATCTCTGCCTTTAGCTTTAAATATCTCTGGTGCCACCCAACCACTTTCTTTAAGTTTTGATATGTCAGCTTTAGCTATGGTGCTAATCAGCTTTCCATCTATACCACTTCTCAATTCGGTAACAGGAGGTGTGTCAACTTTTGAGTATTTGTCTACCACATATTTCATATCGTAGCTGAATACAGCCTGATGGTTTCCCTCGGCAGGTGTAAGACATATCATGTTTTTACCATCCATACCTATGCGGTAATAGTGTATCTGGTAGGGATCTTCATTAGGATTTACACCGCTTGCAGAAAAGTATATGGTATTCGTTTTTTCGTCTACCTTTATTACTTCTCTCACACACCATGCTCCTTTTGTTATCTGGTTTATCACTTTACCCTTTGACACATTGTACATGTACAGATGGTTCCAATTATCGCGTTCGCTCATCCATATCATCTTAGATGTGTCGGCAAAGTCGTATCGATAGTGGCGTGGATAGTTTACAAATGTGGTAGCGGTCTCTTCAATAATCGTTCTCACCTTACCTGTTTGTGCCGACATAGCCAGCACGCGATAAACTTTATGTCCACGCTCATTATATTCAAATATCACTTCTTTGTTGTCAGTAGTCCATGTGAAACCATCCAGACTAAACTGCTTATCAAATAGTTGTGTTGATGCGATAACTTCTTTACCTGTATTCACATCAAATATGCAAGGTACTTTAAATGGAAGTTCGTCTCCAGGTTTAGCATATTCCTGCTTGTGTAGAATTGGTTGCAGCTGGTCGGCAGGCGAAGACTCCACATAATATACATATCTCTTTTCAACAGGTCTGCGTTTGCATGTCATTATATATTTGCTGTCAGCCGACCATTGTATCCATGCAGAGTAATAGTTTGAGAGTGTACCATCGGTACTTAGTATACGTTTCTCTGTATAGGGTTTACCAACTTCATGTAGCACCACGTTTTCTCCTTCGATATATGCTTCCAGTTTACCATCTGGTGATACAACAGGATGTGTATCTTTCTCTTCGTCTACTTCCATCCAGTGGCGTTCGTGCTTACGACCGAATTGTGGTTTTGCTGCTTCTGGCAGTTTTATATCTAGGTATTTATACAGTTCTTCTTTGCTGCCAAATGATTTACTATTGTTAGTACCAGCATCCATTGCTACATATCTTTTACCAGCAGCAATATTCTCTGTGTAGTAGTATGTGTTTGTGGAATCTTTAAATTTAATGTCGACAGGCGAGTTATACACATTGTCGTTACTAAACTTGTTGGATAAACTGTAGGCTCTGTTGTAGTCAGCAAGAGTGCCTTGTGCCATGGTCCCAGCGCTTACCGCAAATAGTGCAGATAGTAAAATTAATCTCATTTTCATTGTTATTATATATTAACGTGAGTTCGGCGAATTATAAGTGTTTAAAACGATGGTGACTAGCGATTTCTTGTATAACTTTAATGTGTTGTAAATTAACATATTACAATCAACAATCGCTATGATTACCGACCACAAAGTTACTAAAATACTTTGTATCTCAGATAACTTCTGAAAGTTTTTTTGCGAAATGATAGTCAAATATACGTTTAAAAGCCACAAAAAGCACACAAACAGTTCTATGGCTAGCATATAGAAATAATTTAGCCATTTTTACTTACTTATGACTTTACATTTCATCTATAAAGCGTAATCTCCTATAATACCTATTACGTCCTCGTTAGACAAAGTTTTGATTACGATGGGACTTGCGAGAACACGACGAGCTTGTTCATACTCTGCAAACACAGAAGAATCCGTTCCCCCCTTCCAACACATTATTTGTAACAGATATATACAAAGGTAGTTTATCAGAAAGCGAACATGTTTGTGTTTGTAATATCTTTCTATTTTCTGAAGAATCAAAACAAAGAGGATAGTCTGCTCCTAAATCACCACTACCCGAGAGTTTTTTAGCATTATTGAGACATTCACAAATTCTATAATACACCCCTCAGGTAAACCTTTACTAGAGAGTTCCCATACAACGTTCTCCTCAGTAGGACTATTCAAAACTTATATTTTCTAGTCTCCATGCAGTATGACTGCTATAAAGAGAACGTGTATAACGATTATTGCCGTTTACACATACAATATCATCTCCATCTGGCAAATATTGTAACATACGTGGTTTACCTCTTTTGATATCATTATAAGACGTAGACTCAATATAATCTCCAACTTTCTTCTGCACATCTGAAGAAAAGACGTATTAAGCAAAAGCCCCGATGCTACACAAAGATAAAAGAAAAAAATGTTCTCATAAAATTCTGTTTATATATTTATGGCATCAGTTTAAAACCTTCCCAATGTACATCCCATTTACCATTTTTAGGGAAACCAGGATTATTCACATCACAACCATCCCAACCTGCACACATCATAGATATAGCCATTAGAAGACCTCCATTGCCTGGGAGATAGCAACGTAGACGCTCATCTTGATAATTATGCCCATTTCTAAGATATGTATTAGTACGTTTATTCATCAACAAAGCATCTACGGCCTTATCAGGATCACCCAATCGAGCAGCATTCATTGCCACCATAGGAAAATCCCATCCCCAAGTCTTATTCCAATACCAATTCTTCCAGACCCAGTTGAGGGTATTGTTCATCACACCAGTATCCACTTGTCTGCTACTTAAGGGAAGTAATCCCACAGAACCCAATACTGCTGGGTGATCTGAAAACATCTTGATGTCCTTATATGTATCAGGTTGAGTCTCAGCAGCAAGATATAGACTATCCTTTTGGGCTAATGGAGAAATCTTATTGATTATATCATCCCAATGAGCGTTGCGTTTCTTGCCCAATCGTTCACGCCATTTCTGAGCTATCTGAAGGGCAAAATGCCAATAAGATAACTCAAATGGCGGATTAACAGTAGTTGCTGCCGGAAGAGTTTCCTGAGCAGCTATACATCCGCGGAGCACATAGCGATCTTTAGTAGCGTCGTATTCTGTAAAAGAACTCATAAATTCAGCCGTTTCATCAACAAGTCTTGCATACTTGCCAAGCACATCTGTCATTCCAGAACGATAAAGTAATTCTGCCAGATAGATTAGATGTGGTTGTTGCCAAATAAGATAACTTCCTACATTAGAAGGAGCTTCCTCTGCACTAGGATCTGTCATCTTCATCCATCTTACTCCACAGAAACCTTGCCTTGCTGCTATTTCTCGAGCCTTAGGCTCTGCCTTGAAATACCAGTTTAATGAACGTTCTAACATTTCAGGATGTCCAAGTAGTGCAAACTGTGCCTGATGCCATAGTATCATTTCAAGATGAAACTTTCCGAACCAAGAATTATATGTAAGTCCTGTTTCTTGTGGTGGAGTATTTCCTGCATCATTAACGGCAAGAATATATTGACTCAATACAACACGTCGTTCTAATTCCTTTGCACGAGAATCTTTACAAGCCGAGAAATCAACGATAGCACCTGTATTCCAATATTTCTGCCAATAGCTTGCAGCCAAAGTCTTTATTGAAGTATATTTACTATCTGAATGAAAAACTTTTCTATCGTTAATACTATTTAAATACTCACATGAAAAACTTATTGTATCCTCCCTTGGAATCAATACAAAGTAATTACGTTCTTTTTCCCTAAATTCGGCCTTTCCAGACCACGTGATAGCTACATAATATATCGTAGAATCAATAGTACGCTTCAATAAGGCATAATTAGTTCCCTTTTTCATAATAACAGTAGAATGCAAAAGATTAGCATCCCATCTGCACGCATCATCACAATGACCAGCTGTAGGATAAGGAAAGCGGAATTTCACTCCATATCGACCTTTAGATACTACTTTGGCTACAATCATATCACGCTCTGGATTGCAAACTGTAGACACATCACACTGTTTCCCTTTATAAGAAAAGTGACTAGTAATCTCACCTGTCCACATCTTTAATTGTTCACGTATATTTTTTATCGCAAGAGGATTATCCCCCAATTCCAGCCCCACAATACCCAAATGCAATCGATGAGGGTTCTTGCGAAACCATTCAGAAGCACTTTTCTGTCGTCCAGCTTTTTTGAACTGAACAGAATATAATTCTTTATGACCACGCCCGAAGTCCATTGCCTTCAAAGCTTCCTGTGGTTTATAACCCTTAACATTCGGAAAGCTATGCCATCCCCAATCACTCATCGTTCCCAATGGTACGCCTCTACTATAGTATTCAGGAAACGACTGTAATCCTGTTGCATCAACAGTAAAAGCAAAGCCTCCATTTCCAACAGAAAATGATGACAAAGTATCCATCATCGTTACTATAGGATTATTTCTGCATACTACAGTACGACGATTTATTGTCGCATTAGAATGCAAACATCCAAGACACAAGACTAAAGCGATAATATATAATATTTTAAATTTCATAAATAATAAAAGTCACAATTTATAACAGCAGTTTTCATCAACTTTTTGCTTGATATTTTCTGCCACAACACATTCCACGTTCGGAATTTTTTCTGCATCCACAAATGGCTGATTTAATGAAGCCCCCTTTGGAGATAAGTCGGTCTTTACAGCACCTATTCTCTCGAGGATATAACAAATGAAAATAATTTATGCCTCATGTACCAAAGTATATTTAATATAGGGTCTGACTTTACAGCCAAACCCTATTATAAAATAAATTATTAACCAGTTGGTGTAATTGATTTTGTGCGTACTTGATTTACCAATGGCCTTCCCCATAATGTAATTCAAATGATTTGAATCTAATGATTTTGGCACTGCTGATTTAGAACAAACAAGCAATATCAGCAACTTTTATACATCATTATTTAATCAGTTTAATTCTGTCAACTGGTTACTCAATATAATTATTTCAATTTCCAATGAACAAAATAGCCTGGCTTTCCATCTACATCTTCAGATATTCTTGCACGAATTTCTTCCGGATTTTGATACTTAGGACAAACCCTATCTGAAATAATATTTAAATCGTTATAACGTCGTACCATTCTTATCATAGCAGGGTATATCTTGCCTTCAGCAGGGAATTCAAGCATCATCTCATTTAAAATCTGTTCGTCATTTGCTTTTATATCATCACGTTTGAACTCCCTATTACCCAAATTGAAAGATCCACGAATACCCATGTCTGGATATTTACGTGAACCTAAACTACTTGTACCGGTCCAATCATCTGTAAAACCAGGCCAAGTTACACCTCCATTCGGGAAACTTCCATTAACACCTTGATTGATTAGTGCAGAAGCCTCTTGCACACGTCCAAGATTATTTAATGCTTCTGCCAACATAAAATATAGTTCACTGCCACGATAAATATAGATATGAACATCATCTTGATAAGCATAAGTACGGGCCGAACTACTTCTTGGGCGATACTTACATACAACATTTTTTCCATCGTAATTTGCAAAATAAATTGATGCACGTTTATCCAATGTGGATCCACCTAATGGGTCAAAATTAGGATCAGAATAACGATCTAATCCTACCTGGGATGGTGCTAATAAATATTCATTAGGAGAATCTATTCCAAAATGCTTCAACAAACTATTTGTCTGATTATTTTTATACGAATATATTATTGCAGAAATAGTCTCTTGAGGTTGAGGATTTGTGTTGTCCCAAATCTTACTATACGTACCTGTCAATTTCACGTTATGCATGTATTGTGTTGCATCATTTACCGTGCTTGCGAACTTAGCATTCATAGCATTCAATATCACATTTACCGTTTTCTGATAATCGCCGTGCCACAAGCATAATTCTGCATACAATGGAAAGAACTCAGGTGTCATGTAATCCCAATATCTGTATGCACTTGAGCCTGTATCGGTATCAGGATCAAGCCATTCTTTCCAAGACATTGTATTTGTGGCATCAACCCCATCAAAACCTTTAGTTAATAAATCTAGACATGATTCTACTATTTCATCCAAATTTTTAACAGGATAATTATTCAGATCTTTCATCTCACGAATAGGATCATCAAACCATATAGCTTCTCCATATACTTTACCCAAGGTAAGATAAATCCAAGCCTTTACACGAAGTGTGCAACTAATCAAAGCCTTATAATGTGTTATATTAATAGCTGTAGGATTAGCAGTCTTATAATCATACAGTTTTGACAAATAATCGTTACAGGCGATGATCACATCGTAGTAAGGAGCAGGATTGGCATATTTATTACCTGCTAAATCCGTATCATAATTATATATACTATACAATTCATTAGGAGTATTGCTTGTTGGTTCCAATAGTTCCCCCCTTGTATCTGTAAGATATATCACCTTATCACCAATGGCTTGCACCTTAGTCATAATACCAATATAACCAGAATAAAGCTCGCTTTCTTCTTTTATATAATCCTTATGGTCAAGCACATTACCTGTCTCAACATTAAAGAAATCACTACATGCACTCAGAGTACCCATCATGCAAAGTAGAACACATTTAAATATTATATTTTTCATTGTCTTAAAAGTTCAAGTTTACACCAAATTTAATAGACTTCGGCTGCATCATTTTTGCGTAGTCAAAACCTTGTACTGATTCACTATACGAATAAGAGAATTCCGGATCCAATCCTAGATACTTTGTAAATGTCAAAAGATTCTCCCCTGTAAGATATAATGTACCTGATCTAAAGAAATTAAGGAATTTCTTATCAAAGCTATAACTCAAGGTTAAGTTCTTTAGTTTAAGATAAGAAGCGTCCTCTATCCAACGATCTGAGAAATCATTATTCCCCATAGGATCATTCCATTGAGCACGTGGGATGTCTGTTTGCTGTCCTTCCAAAGACCAACGATTTTCAACAGCTTCACTTTGGTTACCAAAAGTAGACAAAGATTCCAAACTACGCCTTACAGCATTATAAGCTTTGTTACCCTTTGAATAAGAAAATTCTGCTGATAAAGCGAATGACTTATAACTAAATTGTGTAAAGAAACCGCCAAAATATTTTGGAGCAGCATTACCTAAAGCAACACGGTCTTTATCATCAATACGCCCATCAAGGTTTTGATCTACGAAATGTATATCCCCAGCTTGGAATTTCTGCCCTTTTACATTCTTCAAATTTGCCAAATCAGCCTCTGCTTGTGTAGAGAACACACCCAAAGTCCGATATCCATAAAATTGATATGGAGAATTGCCTACCTTTGAAACGAGTTGTGCTCCATCTGTATAAGAAGTAACTAAATTCGATGCCGTTCCGAGCGACTCTATTTCTGAAATATTTCTTGCTATATTTCCACCAACTATCCACTTAAAATCTTTCAAATTCATCAATGTGGCTTGTATTGCCAACTCAACGCCATGATTCTTTAGCTTACCGCAATTATCGTAATAGTTTAGAGTTCCAAAACCCGAAGAATGAGGTATCGCAAAAATCACATCATTTGTTACATTATTATAATAATCAAATGTCAATGCCAAACGATTGTTCCACATTCCTAAATCTAAACTCAAATCTAACTGAGTTGTTCTCTCTGGCTTTAGATTCGTGTTTGAAATATTGGCACGTATGATTCCCGCATTAGTCATATATGGCGAACTTGTATAATAGTATTTACCTAAATTAGAAGAAAACTGACTATTACCAGATAATCCATATTCTGCACGGATATTCAAACGGTTTATGACTGTCGAATTAGAGATTGGAGACCAGCCTTTACCCAATAATGTTACGCCAAGAGACGGATAAGCAAACATACGAGTACCATAAGTGCCTGAAGAAGAAGCTCCGTCAAAAGACATGTTTAGTGATGTGGCTACCATATTATGATATGTATAGTCTGCATGAGCATATAAATTTGCCCAATTCCATTTTTCCAAATAGCCATAGAAATAACGGCCAATATCTTTAGCATCACTCAAAGTTTGATAAAAATCATTAGGGGTGTTGCGACCAGCACCAGCCTCATACCTTGCATTGGTAATCAGCATTTGTGCACCAATCATAGAACTAAACCTATGAACTCCGTTAAATGTTTTTTCATATTTAGCATTGGCATCAGCAAAGAAGTTAGTTTTTTCACCAACACCCTCCTTCACAGAGTTCTCAGCAGTACCATATTGATCTTTTACAGGTAGTATACTGTGGTCCGTTAGACCTGGGATAAATAAGTGTTCCTTATTATAGTTATAGAACATCCCGAAAGTCCCATTAAATGACAGCCCCATCATAGGCTTCCAGCTCAAACCTATTTTTATATTGACATCATACTGACGGTTACGTCCGTCTAGATTATTTATAATTGCCAACGGATTACTTACCGCAAAATCCATATTCTGAGAATCTCCATAATAATATGAGGAATAAGAACTCAGGATATTTCCCGCATTATCCATTTTATATGGACTAAGAAGTGGCGATCTTGAGTAAGCAGACAAAATTGGATTGCTCTTACTATCCATGCCTTGTTGCTGATAATTTCCATTAAGATAAGCAAGACCCACAGTTGCATTTATTTCAACCCATTTACTTATCAGCACATTAGTGTTTAACTGGGTGTGATAGCGCTGGCTCTGAGTAAGATTAGTTATTCCATTGTTTAAAGCATATCCCAAAGAAAGATCATATTTGGCAATAGCATCGCCTCCTTCCACACGAAACAAGTTGTCCGTCACAAACCCATTCTTATATATTTCACTTTGCCAATCTGTATTATTGTTATAAAGGAAATTATTCTTGCAATTTGGGGAACTCAAGAATGGAAAATCATTAAAGAAACTCTCCATATTGTTGAAATAAGTCATACCTATATCAGACAAATATGATTTGTAGCCATTTCCTTTAAGCAATGGAATACGCTTATTATTCCAATTTACACCATACTGTCCATAGAAGCTGACACGTGTTTCCAAATTATCAGAAGTTGCACCATCTGTCTCTATCAAAATAACACCATTTGATCCAAGTGAACCATACATAGACGCATCGGCACCTTTCAGAACTGTAATGTTCTGAATATCATTAATATTATATGCTTGAAAAATATTTCTTGTATATCCCTCGATCAGCTGTGATTCACGAGTATCAGGAAGATATGGAACACCATTTATAACAATCAAAGGAGCATTATTTCCAATAAAAGTGTGAAGTCCACGCATATTCATATAACTTCCTTCACCTGGCATACCTCCATTATGAACAACTTGCAAACCTGCCACTTGACCGGCTAAGGCCCGATCTATGGTCATACTTCCCAAAGTAAAATCTTTCTTGGTGATGTTTACAGCAGAAGTAAGCTGTGGACGTTTCTTATCAATTCCCATAGGTAATACAGCAGACTCATTATACTTGTATGCGTCATTAGGCATCATTTGAATTATAACATTCTGTTTTTTATCAACATATCTTGATTGCTGATAATACCCTTCAGCCCATACAGTTATTTGGTTTACTTTATCATTAACATTTATACTAAATTTACCATCTGCATCACTTTTGACATTTTGACTACCAGAGGCAGATATTATAGCACCTTCGATAGGTTTGTTGGTTGATAAAACCACCTTGCCACTAATTTTACGATTTTGTGCATATGTGCTGATTGATAAAAACAGCAACAAGATTGTAAAAATAAGTTTTATTGCTTTCATATTATATTATAATCAAAGTTAATAACAGTTCTTTGTAGGTTTCAGACACCAATGGTGGAAACAACATTTAGTTGCATTGATTCCATGAAATTTAATATTTACTTTAACAGGTTCTGTCCCACCAATTTTGATTACAGCAACTCTACCACCATCACGGTCATAATTACTTTTCTTTTTGTCTGTAGCTTTTGAAATATCATAACCTTCTGGATAACCTTGCCCGCCACGATCATAATGAAAATCAGTCTTTGTCAATTGAGAGGCTGTCACTGTACCAATATATTCTCCATTAAATGAAACTTCTACATCATGTCCCATCTTTTGTTCAAAGCCAAGACATAAATCATACTCACCTGGTGGTATCATATACGGTGTAGCCACCTTATTTGTCTCATCGTATTTAAAACCCGTAAAATCTAAAGTATATCCTTTTGAGGTAGGATCTGTCAAGTTGAAATATACAACACGATTTATTATATTTGGGAATACTCCTGGCCATCCAGACCAAGCCGTTACTTTGGTAGTAATGTTATTGAATGTCAAATTATCCGTTTTAAAGTATTCAGCTTTTTCATCTTCACTAAGATACTCATACCATTTCATAAAATCTTTAACACGATAAATTATCACATTATTCGGTATCTTCAAATCGGTAACATAATATGCTATGCCATTTGAGAGAATCACAGGATTATCCAAATCTATTTTCTGCACTGTGGTTCTCCACTGTTTGCCAAATATAGAATTAACATCTTCTGTTTCATCAAAGTCTGTTTTTGAGAGTTTATTATTAAAGAACATAGCCTGCATGGTCCATTCTTTTAATATATTCTCATCACGTTCCAATCCACAACGAGAAAGTGTGGAATGCGCTTTTTTCAAAGCTTTGTTTATTACGTCATTTGATGGAATTAATAATGTAGAGTTTTGAGATTCAGACATTATATCAAATCCTCGTTCAGCAAAATATGGATTTGTTACCACGAAGACAGAGTCGTAAACACTACTACCAGTTTCATTCACTCCAATTATCTTACTTGCATTTTTATCAAATGTCAATTCATTGTGAGCCATCACTGAATCTCTAAACATGGAATATTGGTCACTTAAACTACTAATCATTTCGTAAAGAGATTTAGGTGTATTTAAGTAATTATTCAACTGGTAAATATATCCATCTGTTGTTTTTATAACCTTTTTCACCCGACTATTGTTAAATCCAATCTCAGAAAGATTATTATCGGCTGTAACTTTTGACACGTTGACATATTTACCATTCCATACCAGCAATCTCTGTCCATCAGTCAAATTAGACGGTGAGATGGAAATATCAGAGATATGAGCCATAGCTAAAAACTTTTCATCATCCGTAGGTAATTTGTTAGAAGATGCGTCTTCATTGTTTAATACAAAAACCGTACTTAACAAATTCTTCTCTGCCATTTTAGTCAAAACGCCGGTTTTATCAAGCAACTGATACATTGTGGTATAATCAGATTGAGACTTCAAATAATCCAAAGTAGACATATCTACTTGTATTACGTTCAAATTATCTATCAATTGTTCTTGATTAGAATAATGAGATTCCCAATTATTGTCGCAAGCTACAAAAGTGCCTGTAATCAATAATATTGATAATATATATTTAATAGTTTTCATAAACATTTTTTATTCAGTTATAGGTTCAAATGTCATATAATCCAATTGAATACGGAATTTGCTGTTAGAAGCAGCAGCTGGATCTTGAACAACCATTTTCAAAGTATGAGAACCTGTCTTTGGAAATTCTATTTCGTCAAAAATCACAGTATCATACAATCCCAATGTATTGGCTGTAATACTTGCGTAAAGAGCTACAGTTTTAGTTTTATTGTTATCATCATCAAAAATAAAATCTATCTTTCCTCCATTACTTCCACTCGACATTGTGCGCATAAAGTCCATGGATGTAGCATAAGTTACTTTCATAACAACTTTATACTTTCCTGCAATTACAATAGGAGATTTCATTGATATAGAACCTTGATAGCCAAGATTCAAATACATTTGATCTTTATTCTTGCAATTAGTCCAAGTATTGGATTTTCTAACAGTAGCATAACCAACTGGGTAATATGAACTGGTGGGTGTCGCACTGGATTTAGCTATAACATTAAAGCAAGATAGCGCGGAGATATCAGATTGATATTCTGTATTATCCGTCTCTGTCTGATACTGCTGTCCTTCGGCACCATAACCACCTTTGATATAAGAAGCAATTTCAGCATAATCACAGAAATCCCAATCCACTTTTACAGGGATTACAGATTCCCAAAGTGGAAGATACGAATCTAATTCATGAATCATACCATTCTTGGCCTCTATATCGCTACCAGATTTAATTAATTGGGCCTTTACAGAGATGCCATTAATCTCGCCATCATAATTAAAATAGAGTTGTTTATTTTCCTGAATAGAAGTTTCCAACGCAACCCCAGCTTTAGTAGTTAACAATTTTTTATTGCCATTTCCCATATCCTCTAAGTCTAGAACAGTATTACTTCCTGAAAGGATATGATATGCAATATAACGGTTTAATTCATTGTCCTTGTTCGTGTAATCATTACCAACAGCATTTATTTTTGCGGATAAATCAGCAAGAGATGTTATTCCAGACTTGGCGAAAGATTCATTTGAAACAGCAAGCAACGTATAATCACGTTTTTGTTTTATCACCGTGTTGTTTTCCTGCTTGACATCTTCATATATTACATTAACGCTATCTTTCCAACCGGTCTTATCCATCGCTTCAATGAAAATGGAATATTTATCCTTTTGTTCCATTATACGATCGTATAGACTTTCTACCAATGGCGGCATTACCTTATCCAAAACATATATATAGCCATTAGATACTTGTATTGCCAATTCACTAACATGGGCATCCTTATTTAAATAAATAGAATTAAAACCACCTTCTTCAGAAGTTTCATCAAAAGAAACAGAAAGATAATCATCAGAAAGAGTTTTTGACTCAAGCTTACCTCCTTGTACAAATGTATTTCTGTTAATTGAATCTTTTATTATATGATGCTCCACCAAACTACGTGCATATTCTTTACCAAGATCCTCTATAGAAGAAACATTTTTCAGCTTGTAGAATTTCTGTACTGCTTCATTGGTAGGAACAAAAACAGTGAATTTATTTGATGCCTGATTTACGGCATTAAACAAATCTGCATATTTCATCACATGAATCCACTCAGAGAACTCATCGGCACGAGTTTCCAAATACGTAGATGCAGGATTGACATCATAAATCTGGTATGTAGTATTTTCGTACGGATCGTTACATGCATAGCAAAATACTACCATCAGTAACAAACATATATTTTTAAAAATCTTCATAATAGTGCTTTCTTTTATTTCTTATTGGTTTTTCCATAATATGGATTCTGCACCAATAAATTATTATTCTCTATTTCACTAGCGTTAATAGGCAGATACCATGCATATTCATTTTGCAAAGCAGAACGCAACCAACTGTCATTAGCCGTATTGTTATACTTTTGAATAATGTTTATCATTGCAGTCTTATGAGCAAAGCTTTTACTCTTGCCATACCGAAGTAAATCATACCATCTCTTTCCTTCAGCAGCCAATTCAATATTACGTTCTGGCAGAAGATAATTTTCCATCATCGAAGCTTCATCTTCTTCTTCCAATACGACTGCCCTCTTTGTTAAATTAGCACGAGTACGAATCTTATTGATAATGTCAATAGCTTCTTGCCAGTTATCTTTTCCTTTCCATATTAAAGCTTCAGCTTTCATCAACATCACATCTGCCATTCTATACATTATCCAATTGGCATCATTGTTTATACGTATTGCATCAATATTCGTGTTGTCGACGTCACCCATTTTATATTTCCATATACAATTTTTAGCGTTATCGGCATTATCACCAACAGAGATTACGCCCCCAAAGAAATCACGTATATCACTCTTGCCAGATGCAACTTCTAATTCGTCGTTTTCAAAATCTTCAGCCATCTGAGAAGAATACTCATAGGTAGGATTAGAACTAGCTGTAAACATAGAAGATGGTCCGCCATTTTGACCATACGTATTTCCATCCCAATTAAGTTCTAAGATAGATTCATTACTATTTCCTGGATTGAATATACTATACCAGTTTTCAGGAATAGTAATAAATGCCGGACGGCGAGATTCTGTCGCGTTAATTATTTTATCGGCATATTCTATTGTTGTGTCGTAATCTTCAGACCACAAAGCCACTTCAGACATTAACGCATACAAAGCCCATTTCGTGATACGTCCTTTAGTTGCATTCCACTGGTCGTTGTCATAAAAATCTTTTGCGCCACCATTATCAATAGCGGTCTTCAGATCAGCTTTAATCTGTTTTAATATATCATCCTCTGACGACTTAGTCATTGCAAATGGTGTGGAATCATCTTCATACGGAGTTACTATCAATGGCACTTCCTTAAAATTGCGCACTAAATAGAAATACATTGAAGCACGCATAAAGTAAGCCTCTGACAAATGAGAATTCATTGCGCCCTCTGAATATGTAGCGTCTATTTTTCTCACTTCCGGAGCATGAGCAATGACTACGTTTGCCATATTAATGACCTGATACAACGTGTTCCAATTGGTTATAGTCTCGGTTCCATCCAACTGGAAATTCTGAAGTTTCATTCCATCATTATCACCAGTTAATGTGCAGACTGACGAAGCCCGCAATTCTCCCCATTTTATTAATGTTGGGCAAGCCTGGCGCATATAGTAATATCCCGAAGCGACAACAGCCTCTACATCCTCTTTAGATTTCCAGTAGGCGTCTGTCACTTGTTCATTTTTAGGAAGCAGGTCGAGCCAGTCGTTACAACTTGTATTAAGTAATAAGCAACAGCCAAAAATTCCTATATAAATAAGTTTTTTCATATCGTTATTAGTTAAAAGTTCAAATTAAAGCCACAAGAGAAACGACGAGAACAAGGAGTGCTCGCATTGTCTTTGGATAGTTTAGAAGCTGATGTTGGGAGTGACACCTCTGGATCTTGACCTGTATAGTTAGTCCAAGTAAACAAGTCGTACCCCGTAATGAAAACACTAAGATTACTGATACCCAATTTCTTAGTTATATTTCGTGGTAAAGCATAATTAAGCGACAGTGTTTTAAGTCGCAGATAAGATGCGTCCTCCACAAACCGGTCAGACCCCAAATAATTATATCCTTCATGGAACAATGCACGCGGGATATCTGTAACATCGCCCTCATTTCTCCAACGTCTAAGTGTTGCCGTACTCTGATTATCATCATTATACATAGCTTCGTTATTCATACGAGTCTGATTGATAATTTTTTGACCAAAACGTCCATAGAACGATGCTGTAAGAGTTAGTTTCTTATATCTAACATTGAAACCAAAACCTCCTGTTAAAATAGGATTACAGTTTCCTAGGTAAACAATATCATATTCATTAATGACTCCATCATGATTAATATCCTCGTAAATAGCATCACCAGGACAAACTTGCTTGGAACCATTTTTCATAACAACAGGATTACCTTTCACATCATTCATCACACTACCATCTTTATCTCGAGCGTATGTGGCATTCTTATTTTGATATACACCTTTATAACGATATCCATAGAAAGAACCAAAAGGACGTCCTTCTTCTATACGTATGGCATATTCTCCATTTTTAAATATATATGGTTCAGGGTTCATTGTTTCCGGCAATTCTGTAATTTCATTGGTATTACGGCTCAAGTTAAAATAAGAACTGACACGCCAATCCTTTTTATCAACTATAACACCATCAACACGAGCTTCCCAACCTCTATTTTCCATCTTACCAGAATTATACCATTTAATAGTACTATATCCTGTGGCAGAAGGCATAGATTGATTTCTCTGCAACAAATCTTTCACATACTTGTTATACCATTCAAATGTAAATTTAAGCCTTCCACTTAAAAAACTCAAATCTGTACCAAAATTGTATTCTGTAGATGTTTCCCATTTCAATTTATTCAATTGCATTCTACTCGGATAAATAGCAGACATTCCCATATACTCACCTAGAGAACTATATGCACCATAATAAGCTGCTGTACCTGAGGGAGCGTTACCACTTTGTCCTATACTGAAACGCAACTTCACCTCATCAACATAGTCTTCTAACTTTTTCATGAATCGTTCATTCTGCATATTCCAAGATATACCTGCTGTAGGGAATACACCTAGTCTTTCAGATTTACCCATAGCAGAATTTGCATCCATTGTAACAGAGGAATGAAATACATAACGGTTTAGCAACGTATAATTCAATAAAGCTGTACCCGATATACTTCGAGCTTCAGATTCTCCTGACTTCATACTGCTTACTGTATTTCCAATAACAGGATCTGATAATCCGGAAGAAGCATTTCCGTAAGCCACACTTGATTTGCTTGAACTTGTAGCCTGGGTTGTACGAAATACTCCTGTTGCAATTAAAGCATGTTTGTCATTCCAATTTTTATTGAAAATTAGTTTATTTTCTGTCTGCAAAGTCAAACTTTCAGAAGAAGAAACTGTACTTTGATTTGCATATATATTTGTCCATGCTACCCCCGTAGCCACTTGTGGCAAGAACTTATCGTTGTTAGAAGAAGACATTTTGAGAGAAGCATAGGCTGAGTAAGAAAGACAAGGTAATATTTTATAATCTACACGGAAATTAGCTCTTGCATCACGAGAAGTTATATTGTTTGAACTTTCGTTAGCCATTGCTACAGGGTTATAATTACTACTACCATTAAATGCACCTTCCCAGTCTTTTGTCTGATATGAGAAATATTGAGATGTACGTTCTCCATTCTCACTTATATAATAAGGTGATTTGTTTGGCATTTTTTTCAACGCCTCAGAACGAACATTAGAATCGTCTGATGTCCAATTTGATTCTTTATCAGTCTGCGTAAAATAGAAATCAGCACCAAACTTAAGTTTATCTGAGAATTTATAATCTACACGTAAAGCTGAATTAAAACGCTTCAGACCTGTACCTACAGTTGTACCGCCTTCATTAAGATAACCCAAAGCTAAACGATAAGTAGCCTTTTCACCACCTCCACTCATAGAAAAGTTGTTATCAGAAGTAAAAGTATTTCTACGTATTTCATCCAACCAATTGGTATTGACATTATACTCATTAAAATAAGTCCAATTTGGAGAATAATTTATTTCGGGTGTATCATACAAATATTTTAAATAAGTATCTGCATTAAGACCTATATAATTCGCACTATTCCACAAAGCATCCTGAACCATAGCTATATATTGAGAACCATCCAACATTGGGATATTGTTTGGCTCAAATTTACATGTAAACTTAGAAGAGAAGGAGAATGTGGTCTTTCCTGTAGAACCTTTCTTTGTAGTTATTGAAAGCACACCATTAGCGCCCTTTGTACCCCAAATAGCGGTTGCGGCTGCATCTTTCAAAACCTCAACAGACTCAATATCTGTAGGAGCAATATTTAACAAAGCACCAAGGTCTTCCTCGTTAGCATTAGAGAAATCAAAATCTGCATCCAAAGATTGAGTATATGGAACACCATCAATTACTATTAATGGATCTGCAGAACCATTCAATGTACTAGTACCACGAATGCGTATAGAACTACGCGTTCCTGGGTCACCTCCCAATGCAATATCTACACCACTCAATTGCCCCTGCAATGCATCTTCAAGCGAAGAAACTGGAGATGTAGCAATAAGGTCTTCCATCATAATTTTTTGAGTAGCAGATACATTTTCTTTATGTCCTATACCCATATTATTACGGTCTATACGATGAGCTGTAACAGAAACCTCATTCAAAGTTTTAGTATCAGATTCAAGAGTTATGTCAAGTACTTTTTGGGCCACATATTTTACACGTTTAGTTTTCATACTAATATAAGAGAATACCAACGTAAGTTTATTCTCTTTTTCTGGTATTTGTAAATAATAATTACCATCAATATCAGTTACGGCACCAGCAACAGAACGGTTTTGAGAGTTCACGACATTCACATTCGCACCAATTATAGGTTCAGAAGCAGTACCTACTAATTCCGTAACTTTACCGGTTATCACCTGTGCCTGAGCGAATATATCTTCTGTTCCCAACAGAAGCAACGCTGACAAAAGCATATATTTAATTAATTTCATATTTATATTTAATTCTGGTTAAATCATAATACAGTATTTATTAACTGGAAACATCCGTCATTAAAGGCAAATGGGAAATAGTTGTATGTTGACACAACATTAGCACTTTCACCATTAATATTTATTGTAATAGAACTTCCATTATCTGTATATATTAAAGGATTACCATTCGCAGAAATATATGTAGCACTCTTCATATCAGAACCAGGATAAGGATATGCTACAATTGCATTTTCTTTATCACGTATTATATAATTCAACAGATATTGTCTAAGTTGAGATGCACTCGTTACTGTACCAGAAGAATTCATTCCTGGAATTTTTCCGGCAGAAATAGCATCAGAGATTGCCTGATTTGTAGGAATGAAACTAATAAAATGTGATGTACCAATTAAATCTAGAATAGCATCATTTGATGTTACCATCCCGGATTTTTGCAACAATTTGGCAAATTGATAATAAACGTAACGAGAATCATTACATACGGCTAATCGATGTTTCAATCCATCACCATCCTCTGCTTTGAATAGTTTGTCACCACCATAGCTGTATGTTTTTCCATTATTCCAACTGGCATTACCATTCTTTATTTCAGAAAAAGAAACAAAAGGATTCACATTATTATCCGGCTCTAAAAGTTGAGTATATGCTGCACTAGTAGTAATATTACCATCTTTTACAAAAAGATAGTTGAAACCCATTTGTGTGGCAAGTATCTGCGTTCCTGTTTCTTTTAAACTCTGCACTCCGGTAACGGTATGTAAATTTACGACATCCCTCATCACAGATGTAGATACATCAGCCAAGCCATCTTCTGTTTCCTGTTGCAGTCTACTGCCATCTGCGTATGTACGCAAAGAAATGCCTTCTGATTGTATTATTTCATTAGAAGGCATAAGCAACACATATTTAGTATCTTGTGAAGAGTAAGAGACAATAAGTCCTGCACCAGCGAGCATATATAGGTAATAATTATTATTTTTATTACGGAAAGCTGGTCCCACAACAGAGCCAAACAACAAGGGGGTGTCTATAGTATTTAGTCCATAGAATACACCATTCACACACATAGATTTGTCTGTAACTTTATCTGGATCAAAGTTGAAATTCATATCATACACATTTTTTACTTTTCCACTCTTAATCTCTTCAGGGAACACAATACCGTCAGGATATACAAACTGTTTCAATAGATATTTCATTGCCAACGCATCTACATCGCTTAATGATTCATATCCACCTTGTTCCCAATAATCATCAAAGAATTTATTCATCGCATCATCCGATGGTGCAAATACACTATATGCCTTTGAAGCATTATCAGCCACATCAGCATATTTCGTAGAATACCATTCGACAGCAATTGCAGGTAAATCTGATCCATGAGTATGAATAAACAAAGAATCTGCACCTAGAGATGTTCCATAATCTTTTGATAAAGTTGCATCATACACGTATGATGTGTTTTGATCATATAGATTAGAGAAAATTGAATAGTTACCATTTGTTTTCATCTTGGTGTAGATAGTTTCAAGGGGTTCCAGCACTTGATCTACAGTATAGATATATCCATTATCAGCAAGAATTCCATATTCATTTACAGCAGCATTTGACACATTGAATCCTTCATCACCTTTCCAAATGGTATTAGGATAGAAATAGTTATAGTTAGATGCAGCATCCAATGTCTTAGTCTGGAAAAATCTTGATGAGAATACAGGAATAAAACGATCTAAATGATACACTGTGCGACGACGTCCTGTTGAAGCTTCAATTTCTACAGTAGGTGTATTGCTGCTACGAGTACGGAATTTATAATACATACCGGCATTTTTCTCTTTCTCTTCATCTGTAGCCAAATCTCCTTCTGGACGGAAATTAACAAGTTTGTCCTTATTATAAGAATAATACAATAAGTGGAAACCTATTAACTTCTGTAGTTCAGAAGTGTTCACTTCACTAATATCTGAATACCCATGTTTAGATAAATATTCTGAAAAAGCTTTATCATCAGGGGCCATGATAGTGAGAATGCTATTTCCATTCATGATTGGTTTATAACCTGCTAATTCTGCTCCTTTAAGGAAAATAGAGTAATCACCCTTTGCTTCCAAAATTTTCCATGCACTTCCTTGAAACCAACTAGGTGCATCATAATAATCACCCATTTTGTCAGAACATGAGCATACAAACAGAGATATCGATAAAACAAATAGTAATACCGATTTAATCATTATGTTCTTCATCTTTTAAATATTATTGTTTTAACTTGTTTAATTCATATTGATATTCTTCAGGGAACTCTAAGGAAAGAGCATAATTTTCAATATTCAAATAACCATTTCTAGCTTTAAGCAAAGCATCATTAGGATTATTCTTATCTAATCCCCACGCATCTTCAAAAGCATCAGGCATACCATCATTATCAGTATCCAATTGTTTTTCTGCACTATTGATTTTACCTGGACCACCTAAAACAAACTGAGTTGTCATACGTTCATCTTGAATTATTGTACCTTTTGAACCCAATGATGTAAGTTCATCTATAAGAAAATTATCCACCTCATCACGTACAGGAAGAGATGCACCAACTTTTTTCACAATCCAATCATAAGCTTCAGAAGCACTCTTTTGATTTTTTATAATCGGATGCAATTCAGAACGTGTCGACAGAAATGTAGGTGTGCCACTACAATATTGATTCCAATTTTCTTGAGTAATTTCAACACCATTCAAAGCGCCATCTTTATCTGAGTCATAAAAATTTCCCACACAATAGCTACGGAAGTCTCCATTACCGCCCAGGAAAGGTTTTGCCGGGCTCATAGCCACATTCTCTGTCATAATGCTGCCATCAGGTTGTGCCACATTTTGCCAGTTGTTACATGGACCTTTTATAAAGTAATTATTTTCTATAGCCGTTTCTGATCTTCCACTTGATTCTCCACCCATATTGTAAGCAGCTCCACTTCCCCAATTATATACCACATTATTAACAAATTGGTTCAATCCCTTAACTTTTGGATTTCGTGTTTTATTATCTATATAAAGATTTCGAAAGATCGTTATACCCTCATCTATATCAGTTTGAATAAGACCTCCGCAAGAATGATTTTGCAATCCCTGTCCTATTATTGAATTTTGTATAGTGATATTTTTTGGTCGAGAACCCTTATTATCGGCATTAATAGAGAAGTTTTCATCTTTACCCCAAGTGATAGAACAATGGTCAAAAATCATATCTGTTCCATTTGCCACACCACAAGCATCTTTATCTCCAGAATAACCAGCACCCATACGCATTCGCAAATAACGTACAATAAGATTTTTTGCGCCAGACGCAGATACTCTACCACCATAAAGAACTACACCTTTACCAGGCGCTGTCTGTCCGAGAATTGTCTGATTGCTTTGTAATATAATAGGTGAATTGCCGCACTTGATAATTCCCGACACATCAAATACTATTATACGCCATGGTTTACTAACAGCATCTCTAAAAGAACCAGTACCAGTGTCATTCAAATTAGTAACATGATATATTTCCGTACCTTCTCCACTTCTTGCACCTGTGACATTTTTACCATAGCCTTCAGCTCCAGGAAAAGACAATATACCATCATCAAATAAAGGGAAACCAGTCGCATTACCGGCTTCTGAACCTTGGTCACCAAAATTACTATTTTCAGCATTAGTCGTTGGAAGTTTTGGATTTAAGTCGTTTTCATAATTCTTATCCACACAAGAAGCTTGTGCGCATATTACACAATATGAAATCGATAGTAATGCGATAATTTTTTTGAAACGTTTTATCATCATATCAAGTTTTTAAGTTATTAAGTTATTAAAGTTATTTAACGTCTGTTCTGAGTGCAAAAGTATTAATTTATTTAAAATCGAGCCATACAATACAGTTCATTTATATATATTTTCGTACAATGCAAATATTTGCAACCTCGATATAGAATGAAGGAATCTAGGAATTAACAATAAAAAAAAGTTGTATATATCATTGATTTTCAGAATATTAGAGTATTCAAACGCTTTAATATCAAAATCATGATATGTACAACTTATTGGCAGAAGCCTGCAAAAGGAAGTCTAGCTATTTTCTGTATTGCGAAGGTGACACTCCAAACTGTGCTTTAAAACATTTACTAAAATAAAACGGATTATCAAATCCCACTTTATATGAAATTTCAGAAACGTTATAAGTTCCTTCGCTCAACATCTCTGCTGCTTTTTTAAGTCTGACTACACGAATATATTCATTGGGAGTATATCCTGTAATTCCGCGTACTTTTTTATAGAATGTTGTTCTTCTTACATTCAACATGTCAGATAATTTATCAACAGAAAACTGAAAATCTCCCATTTGCTTATCAACAATTGTTTCCATTCTTCTAATAAACTTCTGATCCTGTTCGCTTGAGCACAAGGAAGTATCTACTACAGAAACATCGTTTGTGAATTTCAATTTCAATTTTTCTCTTTGATTAAGAAGTTGAAATATTCTACCAAGAAGTAATCGCATACTAAATGGTTTTGTAACATAAGCATCAGCGCCTGACTGACTTCCCTCTAACTGGCTATCTTCATCATCCAATGCAGTAAGTAATATTATAGGAATATGGCTTGTTTCAAAATCATTTTTTAATCTCTTGGTCAGTTCAAATCCATTTTTACCAGGCATCATTACATCACTAACTATTAAATCAACATCAGTTGACTTAGCTGTTGTAAATCCATCTGATCCATTTTTTTCAGATATTACTTCAAAATATCTTCCAAGAATATCAATAATAAAGTTTCTCACATCATCATTATCTTCAACAATAAGTATTTTTTTTGTGTTATATGGTTTTATTTTTTCTAAAAATTCATTATCAGCATCTATCATACATTCGTCATTGACGTTATTTACCTCTGTTGCAACTTTAAATTCGTTGCCTGATTTTTGAAAATCATTTTTATTAAAGATACTGCTATCTGTAGGCAACTCAACTGTAAATACAGATCCTCCACCAACATTATCTTTATATGAAATATCTCCCTTACTAATACTTACAAGACTCTTTGTCAGACAAAGCCCTATTCCAAAACTATCGTTATTCTTGCTGCCACACATGTAACTATCAAAAATACGATTCTGTTTATCTTTTGGAACACCAGTTCCGTTGTCAGCGACAATTAAATAAAACTTTTTATTGTTAGCATCAAAAACTATCCTAACTGTTATTTTCCCCCCTTCAGGTGTATACTTGAAGGCATTAGACAATAGATTGTAGACTATTTTGTCAAGATGTCTTTTATCCACATAAAATGGCACACTTGATTCGTCATCAATAAAAGAAAAATGTATATCATTTGATTTTGCTTTATCAGCAAACATAGAACAAATGTCCTTTATCATTTTTGAAACATCAACACGTTCAAGTGAAAGTGTAAGTTTATTACTTTGCATTTTTCTATATTCAAGCAACTGTTCAATAAGTCTCATCATTCTAACAGTACTTTTCTCCATAATCTTCAGAGAGTCTCCGATATCCTTTGAAGCATCATTTTTAACTATCATTTTTAATCTATCCAATGAAGCTCGTATTAAAGTAAGTGGAGTTCTGAACTCATGAGAGATATTAGTAAAAAAAGCCATCTTATATTTTGCGACCTCTTTTTCTACTTTTACAACATTTCTAAGCTTATTCATCTTTACGATCATCCTAGCCAAGAAATAAGCGATACATGTTATTATAATGATATATAAAATAATCGCCCACCACATAAAATACCATGGACTTTTTACTTTTATTACTATTGTAGATACCTCTCCCCAAACGCCAGAAAAATCACAAGCCTTCACATAAAGAGAATATGTTCCAGAAGGCAGATTCTTGTATGAGGCAAATGCTAGAGATGAAGGTTTACTCCATTCTTTATCATACCCACATAACTTATAAGAATATTTTACAGCATTTTTTTCTGGAAAATCTAAAGTTGAAAAATCAATTGCAAAATTATTCTGATTATATTTTAATTCAATTTTTTTAATATACGCAAGCGTTTTAGATAGTGGGGAATTTATATCCTTAGGGCTTGTATCAATTCCGTTAATACGAAGTCCTGTACAAGTAACAGTATACTTTTTATTCTCACATCTTACTGTCTTAGGATTTATCATTACTATACCATAATTGGTTCCAAATAGAATATTACCATTATTCAGACAAACAGAAGATTTTTCACTATTTACATTTCCTAAAACAAAGCTTGAAAAAAAGAAATTTTCAAATTTCATATTATCTCTATGTAAACGAGATATACCATATTCTGTAGCTATCCATAAGTTACCTTGTCTATCCTCTACAATTGACTGTACTTTATCATTTACCAGCCCATCGTATACATTTAATATATTGAATTTTTGTTTTTTTATGCCCAAATCATCACACCATGCAATGCCAGAACCTGTGACAGCAAACCATATACGACCTTTGCTATCTTGCATTATACTTTTTATTTCATCAGAAGGAAGGTTACTATTTTTTGAATTATAGCATATATATTTTTTATCATTGGATATTAAATTTTTCGGATTAAACACAATCAGTCCACCACTAGTTCCTAATAAGATTCGGCCTTTACTATCCTCAAGCATGCAGCGCACTTCCTTTAAGCCTGTTATATTTGAGAAAAAACTACGAAATGTGTAACCATCAGATGATTTAATTCCTAAATCAAGTCCACCGCCAAAAGACCCAAACCACAAATTATCATTGCGATCTTTCAACATGCAATAAACATCATCATCAGAATAATCGCCATTATTTCCATACTTGATATATTGTTTTGAATTAACAAGAAGTCCTCCCCCCTTTGTTCCGATAAATGTTTCTTTACCATTTTCCAATAACGAATATATATTCTTTTCAAAATGACGTTTTTCTTCAACTTTTGTCATATTGCTATTATATCTTAGCAGCCATCCATTACGAGTTGAAACTTCCACACTTCCATCATTTCTTGTCTTGATCATCTTTATGGAGTTGGAACTTTCAGCATCATCTGAAGAAAAAGGAAAAAATTGTTTACCTTTCTCAGATACTTTCCATAAATGTGATATTCCCGAAAACTCACTGCTAACCCATATTCCACCAGATCTATCTTCCATTACATTTAATAGACAATTTGATGCAATAGGTGAATCTGTATTTACTTTAGCTATAAAATGCTGAGTTTCGTTTTTTCTCCAATCATAAACAAACAGACCATTTCCATAAGTAGATATCCACACAAGTCCATTAGTATCTTCAACAACATGAAATCTCTCGTAATCAATATAACAGGCTTTTTTCTTTGGAATAAGCTGCAAAGCCTTAACTTTACCATTATGTACAAAACGGAGGCATCCAGTCTTATTGTAGATATAAAGATTTTTCTTCGTCTTAATCACCATGCCGTTAGGTATATCAAGATCACCAGATAGACGCTTTTTTATAAATGATGCCAAATCAAAAGAATAGCCACCATTTTTTGTAAAGACAATCCATTCATTTCCAATAAAAAAATTTCCACTATTACTAGATAATTGACTTGCACTAGAACTTTTTATTTTTTGTTTCAATCTAAAATTAGGAAGTAGTTCATAGCAGTTTCCATAATCAGAAAGCAAATATATATTACCATTTTTCTTTATAATTTTTACAAAATTACAATTATTCTTTATTCGCAACAATTTACCATGATCATATAAATATAGTGCTTTATCAGTTGCTATGAGTACCTTATTTTTAGGTAACTCAAACAGACAATTTACAATATTTGAACCGATTCTTTTTTTGTCAAACTTGTATGAAACAAAAGATTCACCATTATATGTACATTTTCTGCAACCATCAGAGCTCCCCCATAGCCAGACATCATTATTATTTGCAAACAATATTTTTCTATAGTGGGAATATAAGTCACCATTCCCACTATAATCAACAAAACGATCATTTTTTAAATCCAGACAACTATACAATTCTGCTGATGTTAAAATCCACAGATGGTCATTTCTATCTTCCTTAACAGACTTTACTCTATTATCTATTAACGATATCTCTTCATCATCCTGCTTCTTGAAATTAACAAATCTATTGCCATCATATTTAGAAAGACCATTTAATGTACAAAACCATATAAAGCCGCGCTTATCCTGATATATGTCACACACGTTATTATCAGGAAGCCCGTCATTAGTTGTTAGCTTCTCTGTATTCACTTTTAATGGTAAAGAAAACGAAATATTCTTTTTTGGAGTTGAAAAATTATGTTTCAACTCACCAGTTTTCTCCTTACAGCCACAAAATAAACACAATACGAACAAGTATATTAAAAGATTTTTTAAGTTTGTTTGTTTTCTAAGTATATATGACAACATATCAATAATTATGGTATTTAAGATGGCAACAAAGATACAACATAAAAATAAAAAAGCAACATATTCTTATATAAAATCATTACCTTTGCGCCCAAATAACATAGTAAAATGATAATTTCAATTGCACGGCAATGTGGATGTGGAGCACTGAGTATAGGGAAAATACTTGCCTCTCACTATAATATTCCATTTTATACACGCCAGAATCTTCAGGAAATGGCTCAGAAAAAAGGTGTTCTTGATGAAATGAATAATTTCTTCGAAGAAAGACCTGTTGATGAACTTATGTTTGCCATTTCTGAAGCCATAGAATATCCCGCTAAGATATCTGAGAAGACATTCAGCATATTAGTTAATATGATAGGCGGCAAAGATTGTATTATCATTGGACGATGCGGAAATTATATTTTCAAAGACAGAGAAGATCTTATTTCCGTATTTCTCAAAGGTAATGTTGACGATCGTATTGATTCAATAGCTAAAGAACGACAACTGACCAAATCTGATGCCACAGAATTCGTAGACGAAATGGACAACAGTAGAATAAGATATCATAAATTCTATACAGGTTTAACATGGGGAAATGCAGAAGATTATGACATTTGCTTCGACTGTATGCGAATGGGGCCAGTAAATTCAGCAAAGTATATTGAACAGTATATAGACTGTGTATTAAAATAGTATAGAATTAGCATGAAGTATATTATACAGTTTTTGATTATCATTGCATTCTCGTTTTTAGGAGAAGTATTTCATTTCTTCATTCCATTGCCAATACCAGCTAGCATATATGGCATTTTGTTTTTGTTCACGGCTCTAATGATGAAATGGATAAAAGTAAACCAAGTAAGAGAAGTAAGTACATTATTAATATCTGTTATGCCGATGATGTTTATTCCGGCAGCCGTGGGACTGATTGATTCATGGGCTATCATTAAAAGCCATTTACTGACATATATTATTGTCACAGTAGTAAGTACATTTATTGTAATGGCTACAAGCGGATTCGTTACCCAATACGTTATACGTAGAGACAACAAGAAAGGAGATGAAAAATGAAAGATTTATTTCAAGATTCAGTGTATTTTGGTGTTCTTATTAGTCTGAGCAGTTACATACTTGGTATATGGATTAGAAAAAAGACAAGGCTATCATATATGAATCCCCTTCTTATAGCCATCATCATTACAATCTGTGTCCTACTTATTTCCGGTGTCAGCTATAAATCTTATTCATCTAATTCTTCGTGGATAAGCTATCTGCTTACTCCCGCAACAATATGTCTTGCGGTGCCTCTTTACCAACAAATGGAACTTTTAAAGAAGAATAGTAAGGCTATTCTTTTCGGTATATTGTCTGGCGTACTTTCCAGTCTGGTATCTATATTATTACTGGCATTGCTCTTTTCTTTTGATCACAACACGTATGTTACATTTCTACCAAAATCAATCACTACAGCCATTGGTATGGGAATATCCGAAGAACTGGGTGGATATGTATCTATATCAGTTGTTGTAATCATCATTACGGGAGTTCTGGGAAACATATTTGCAGAAGGAATACTTAAATTATTACATATTGAAGAGCCTATAGCCAAAGGTATTGCTATCGGATGCTCATCTCATGCCGTTGGGACAGCCAGAGCCATGGAAATGGGAGCTGTAGAAGGTGCTATCAGTGGTCTATCAATTGTTGTATGTGGTATTCTTACAGTTATAGGCGCATCTATTTTTGCACTGTTTCTATAAACACTTCTTGAACATAAACGCATATATATAAAAATGAGGATATTCTTGTTAGAATATCCTCATTTCTATATCGTCTACCTTTGAATTATTTCTTTGTCTTGGTAGTAGTTTTCTTTGCTGTTGCCTTCTTAACAGTAGTAGTCTTTGATGTTGCAACTTTTGCTTTTGCCACAGGAGCTACATACTTAACAAGAGCCACACCAGTCTTCATACCGTTAAAACTACCGGCAAGAGAAGATATTGTACTTAGCGTACTGTTGGCAGAATACTTACTCATCTTACTCATTACATCAAGAACTTTAGAACTATCGAAGGAGATAGACAATGTGCCGTTCTTCATCTGTGCATAACCTGTTATCTTTGCAGAATTTTCAAGATATGAGAATGTTATCTTTGAACCGCTAAGAACGTATGTTCCAGAAGTTGTAGCGACACCGTTCTTTATTGTAGAGAATGTATTGTCTTTACCGAAAGTAACAAGAAACTTGCCAGGAGTGATTCCAACCTTAGCAAACTGTGCTGCAAGCTTTTTCTCAATAGCTGCAGAAGTCAACTGACCGCCAGCCTGCTTCAACAAATCGCTACTTTCAAAGCTGATTGAAGGCTGCTGATAACTCCATGTACCAACAATGTTTTCTTTTGATACATTATTTTTACCTGAGATAATTGATCCTCCCTCTCCTCCAATAGCAGAACTGACAACTTTTCCCAGATTACCTAAGTCAATCTGTGCGCTTGCACTGAGTGAAGTCATGAAAAAAGCTCCAACAACAACTGATTTCAAAAAAAACTTTTTCATTTTCATTTATTTAATTATTAGTCTATATTATATCTTGTCTACAAAAGTAATCATTATTTTGTAAACATGAAGAAAAGGATAATATTATCAATATTATTCTTTCACAGGATTCTGTCCTCCTCCCAAACTGCGATATACATCAACCACACTTGAGAGTTGCTGCGCCTTAGCATCAAGAAGTTCCATTTTTGCATCCAATGCATCACGTTCATCCATAAGCACATCAAGATATGTGCAGCGACTGTTCATATACAGCAATCGAGCTATGTTTATAGACTGATCAAGTTTCTGTGATTCCTCTTTTTTCAGTTGATAGTATCGGTCTAAGTTGTCTATTTTCGACATTAGCGTGCATACTTCCGAATAAGCAGTAAGCAAAGTCTTGTCATATTCATAAAGAGCCTCTATCTGCTGAGCGTCAGCAGTCTGGAAGTTAGCTTGTATCGCCTTTTTATTGATAAGCGGACCTGTAAGCCCACCAATAACGCTAAAAGCTAAAGACTTAGGCAACTGAGTGAGATATGTTGGATTAAATGCATCAAGACCTAGTGTTGCAGATATATTTAATGATGGAAGAAATTCCTTTCTTGCAGCCTCAACGCTCCATTTTGCTGAAGCCAACTCATGTTCAGCCTGTCTGATGTCTGGTCGGTTATTTAGCAATTCAGACGGTATACCAGTAGTCACCTTCTGTAGATTTGTTGAGAGAAAAGCAGCCTTGTTTCTGTCAATCTGTGTAGGATATCTGCCAAGCAGTAAGTTGAGACTGTTCTCACTCTCAGTAATCTGCTGCTTCAATGTGTATTCATCTGCACGAGCCTTAGCCAGTTCTGCCTCAAACTTTTCTACAGCAAGTTCCGTATCAGCGTCAGCCTTCTTCTGAATCTTAGCTATTTCAACAGCCTTCTTCTGCAAGTCAATATACTGATGTATCAAATCTAGTTTGTTATCTAGTGCAAGCAGTTGATAATAATTTTCAGCCACTTGCGAGATAAGAGACGACAACACAGCATTACGTCCATCAACAGTTGCGAGATAATGCTCTACAGCAGCATGCTTGCTGGAACTTAGTTTATGCCATAAGTCAACTTCCCAATCGGCTGTTGCACCAAGCTGATAGTCCATCAAAGGTTCTGGCATTGACTTGCCCGGCTTTATCTCAGTTGTAGCGTTACCTGCACCTTCACTAGTATATCTACCAGCTTTTGATACACCTACACTTCCACCACCAGACACAGTAGGCATCATCAGTCCTTCCTGAGAAAGCACCCCACTCTTGGCTATCGCTATCTGTTGAACCGTGATGCGCAAATCCTGATTGTTTGCCAAAGCCGTATCAATCAACGAAACCAATGCTGAATCAGTAAAGAACTGTCTCCATGGAGTTACTGTAGCACTAGTGCCAGCAACGCTATCCTTCTGAAATTTAGAAGGCAACTGCAACTTCACACGGTCCGTCATATTGGTAGCCTGAGGTGTCTTGCAACTCGTCATGACGGCTGCCGACACCAATACAGTATATAGGATATGTAACTTTTTCATTTCTTATACTTTTTGTCTTTTGTTTCTGTCAGAGGTTTGTCTCGCTGATATTTAACCATCTTGACTTTCTCTGCCATCGTTCCAAAGATATAATATAAACCAGGAATTATTATCAGTCCAAAGAATGTTCCAAACAACATACCTCCAACGGCAGCACTACCAATAGTACGGTTTCCTATCGCACCTGCACCGCTTGCAAATACCAAAGGTATAAGTCCGGCTATGAATGCAAACGAAGTCATCAATATAGGACGGAATCGAGCAATCGCTCCCTCAATTGCCGCCTGCCTGATCGTCATTCCTAGATTTCTGCGTTGGACGGAATATTCCACCATCAGCACCGCGTTCTTTCCCAGCAGTCCTATCAGCATCACCATCGCCACCTGTGCATAGATATTATTCTCCAACCCCAAAAGTTTTAGAAATATGAATGCACCGCATATTCCGGCTGGCAGACATGTTATGATAGGCAACGGAAGTATGAAGTTCTCATACTGTGCCGACAGGATAAGATATACGAAGACCAGACAGATAACGAATATCAGTATTGCCTGATTACCTTGATCTACTTCGTCTTTTGAAATACCAGCCCAGTCATAATCAAATCCGTGAGGCAATTTCTTTGCAGCTACCTCTTCTATTGCCTTAATTGCCTGACCACTACTACATCCAGATGCTGGTGCACCAGTAACCTCTGCAGAGTTATAAAGATTATGACGTGTAATTTCACTCATACCATAAACCTTTTGCAGCTGCATGAAGTCAGCATAAGGCACCATCTCACCCTGATTGTTCTTCACCGTCAATCCCATGAGGTTCTGTGGATAAGCACGATACTCTGGACTAGCCTGAACGATTACTTTGTATGGCTTTCCAAAACGTATGAATCCAGTCTCATAATCGGAACCAATCATCGTAGACATGTTGTCCATAGCCGAACCTATAGAAACGCCTTTCTGCTCTGCAATATCATTATTAATGCGCAGCATATATTGTGGGTAACTTGCTGAATAGAACGTGAAAGCAGAACCAATCTCAGGTCGCTTATTAAGTTCCTTAACAAAGTCCTTACTCACCTTTTCCATCTGGTGATAGTCGTTATTACCCGTCTTGTCAAGCAATCGAAGTTCAAATCCAGACGCAGCACCATAACCTGGTATAGAAGGCGGTTGGAAGAACTCTATATGAGCTCCCGTTATAGCAACGCATTTCTTTTCAAGATCAGCAATGATCTCCTTTGCGGTATGCTTACGGTCCTTCCATGACTTCAGGTTTATCAGACAAGAACCAGAATTGGCACTTGTTCCCTCTGATAGTATTTCATAACCTGCAAGAGAAGAAACACTCTGAACACCCTCTTCTTTCTCAACTATATTTAATAACTGATGTGCAACCTTGTTCGTTCGCTCAATTGTTGAACCCGGCGGCGTCTCAATCACAGCATATACCATACCTTGATCCTCTTCTGGAATAAAACCTGATGGAAGAGAATTATTTACAAAAAAAGCTATTGCACAGAATAACAAAAGTAACGGTAATGTGACAAATTTGTTGGAAACAGTACGCTGCAACACCTTATTATACCCTATCACACCTTTGTCAAATCCAGTATTAAACTTATCAAGAAGTTTATGAAGCCATGACTTTCTAATATTTTGCTCCTGTTCTCTAGTCAAAATAAGTGCGCAAAGTGCAGGAGTAAGTGTCAATGCAACAAATCCAGAAAGGATAATACTTGATGCCATTGTGATAGAGAACTGACGATAGAACATACCTTCAGGTCCTCCCATAAAGGCAACAGGAATAAATACCGATGCCATTACAAGCGTTATCGCAACGATAGCACCACTGATTTCCTTCATCGCTTCCTGCGTGGCTTCCAAAGGTGAGAGATGTTCCGTGGCTATCTTTACGTTGACAGCCTCAATCACAACTATGGCGTCATCCACCACTATACCTATCGCCATGACAAGGGCAAAGAGGGATATCATATTCAGCGTTATGCCAAATGCCGACATCACCGCGAAACTTCCTATCAACGATACTGGCACAGCCATACAAGGAATGATTGACGAGCGCCAGTCACCAAGAAATATGAACACAACAATAGCTACAAGTATGAATGCCTCAAAAAGTGTATGAATAACTTTATCTATAGATGCATCCAGGAATCTACTAATATCATAACTTAACTCATAGTGCATACCCTTAGGCATGTCTTTCTGTAGTTTAGCCATCGTCTTCTTCACGTTCTGTATTACATCACGTGCATTCGACCCGTAAGCTTGTTTCAATGTTATGGCTGCCGATGGATGTCCGTTAAGAGTAGAATAAATATCATACATCTCTGTACCGAAATCTATTGTAGCAACATCTTTTAGACGTACAAACTGACCATTAGGATTTGACTTCAAGATGATGTTTCCATACTCTTCTGGAGTCGTATATCGTCCTGGATATTTCAACACATACTCAAAACTCTCAGGTCGCTTACCCGAACTTTCACCAAGTTTACCTGGTGAAGCCTCAATGCTCTGATCTTCCAAAGCCTGATTCACGTCGTCCGCGGACAAGTTATAGGCGGTGAGTTTATCTGGTTTCAACCATACGCGCATCGCATAGTTACGTGTACCAAGAATATCCAAGTCGCCCATTCCATCAACACGCTGTAATTCCGGAGAAATGTTTATATCAGCATAGTTGAAAAGGAATTTCTGGTCTGCTTTAGGATCATTACTGTATAGATTTATATACATCAGAATGTTAGGTTCCTCACGAGAAATCTTAACACCTTCACGCACAACTGCTGGCGGCAATTTATTAATAGCCGCCGACACTCTGTTTTGTACATTAATAGCGTCAACATTAGGATCGGTTCCCAATTTGAACACTACATTAATTTCACCCTCACCATCATTACCGGCATCAGACTCAATATATTTCATGCCAGGAACACCATTAAGGACCTGCTCCAAAGGAATTACAACCGATTTAATCAGCAATTCATTGTTGGCTCCAGGATAATCAGCGACAACATTAACCTTTGGAGGTGAGATAGAAGGATATTGAGTAATAGGCAAGTTGATCAATGACAACACACCTATAAACACAATGACAAGAGAAACGACGATTGCAAGAACCGGTCTACGAATAAACTTCTTGAACATAATTAGTTAGCATTTAATTTGATAGACTGCATTACTTCAGCCGGGCTCTTATAACGTATTGATATGCGATCACCATCATTCACCTTTTGTATACCGTCTACCAGAATCTTGTCATTAATTGACAAGCCTCCCGTTACTATATACACATTCTGCTTTTCAAAAGCTATCTTTATAGGACGCGCATGAACATAACCACGAGCATCAACGACAAATACATATTTCTTATCTTGTATTTCATAGGTTGACTGCTGAGGAATTATCATTACGTTCCTTGCAGGAATATTCATTCTTACAGTTCCTGTTTCACCATTTCTAAGAATACGATTTACATTGGCAAACTTTGCACGGAAAGCAATATTACCAGTTCCATTGTCAAACTCACCTTCTACATTTTGGAAATGTCCTTTTACTGGGAAAGTTGTTCCGTTTGCTAGAATAAGGGTTAATGGAAGTTTGTTTCTTTCTGCAGCATGCTGTTGGTAATCAAGATATTCAGGTTCTGAAACATTAAAATAAGCATATATATTCGTGTTATCAGAAAGAGTTGAAATCAAGTCACCATCTTGAAGTAAACTACCTCTTTTATTAGGTATTCTACCTATTATACCAGTAAAAGGTGCTGTAATAAGTGACAACTGCTTACGCTCAGTGGCAAGACGATAATCTGCCATAGCAGAATTCAACTTTGCACGTGCCATCTTACGTGCATTCTTCGACACGATATTATTAGCCGCCAAAGTAGAAGTGTTCTGCAAGTCTATGCGAGCCTGTTCAGCTTCGGCCTTTGACTTTTCCACTTCTTGCTGTGCGCCAACTAAAGCAATACGAAACAAAGGCTGACCGGCTCTCACCATCTGACCTTCATCAACATATATATCACGTAATATACCACCTTGTTGAGCTCTTATCTCAATGCTTTTCTGAGACTGTATATTTGCTACATAGTCTTTTGAGACTGACGTATTTGTTACCTCTGGAGTCGTAACTGAATAAACTGCAGATACATCCTTTTCTTTTGTTGATTTACAACTTATTGTCATCAGTGCCATACCAACGGCAAGCATAAGTATTTGTTTATTCATATTTTTAGCGAAATAAATAAATTATGTTGCAAAATTACTTATATTTAAACTATTCAGTCATAACTATCGATTAAAAGAACTTAAAGTGAAATTAAAACTTTCTAATATAGTTCTTATGTGGTTTCATGATAAAACAAGAGGTTAACTCTCGCCATCAATATGTTTTAATAACTGAATAAACCTTATTGTGGTTATTGTTCTCGTAACAAGTTAGATGTTAATTCATTTGCAAATATAATAAAAAAAATGCTTTTCATAGTTTTATAAGTAACTTTTTACAATAATTATTGAGCCTATTTTATAAAAAGCACTATCTTTGCGCTATTACAAACGAAGTTGGCGTTAAAGGAAACTATATACAAGAGTTTATATATACGATTGTTGAAAACAAATATACAGCTATTGTATATGAAATCAAGAACAAGAAAATATGAAATATAAACATATATTATTTGATATTGACGGCACATTGGTCGACAATGAAAGTGCTGTAATAAATACATGGCAACAAACCATTGAAGAACTTTTTGGTAAACATTTTGAGAAAGACGAGTTAAATTTCGTTCTAGGCATTCCAGGTGTAACAACCATGGAGAAACTAGGAGCAAAAAATTCGGAAGAAGCTTTTGATTTGTGGAGCAAACATTTTCAGGAGCATAGAAACGAAATAACCTTGTTTGATGGGATTGACAAAGTAGTCCAAGTGCTTAAACAAACAAATCATAGTTTAGGATTGATAACTTCACGAACACATGATGAGTTAAACAATGATGATGCTTTATGCCAGATTTTTCATCTATTTGATGTTGCCATTTGTGTTACAGATACTGTCAATCCTAAACCGTCGGCAGACCCAATACTTGCATACTTAGATAGAACTGGAGCTACACCAGCTGACACTTTGTACATAGGAGATTCTGCTTATGATAGTCAATGCGCCATCAACTCTCATGTTGACTTTGCTTTAGCTACTTGGAGCAATGGCAAAAAGGACATACCGTGTAAATATGAACTTGAAAAGCCTTTTGATATATTGAACTATTCGGAAATGCCGAACAGTTCAATATGATTATTCTAGCTCAAAGTTTCTTTTCTGTTAGAATCTTTACTAACCACATAGCTATTAGCCTGATGTGTAGCAAGAACAAGGACTTCTGCTATTTGTACATGCTCTGGTGCACTCGCTGCATAGAAAGCAACATCGGCAATATCTTCACCACTAAGCGGATGAATACCATTATATACATTATCAGCTTTGCATTTGTCACCATAAAATCTGGTAACGCTGAAGTTTGTCTCTACCAATCCTGGTTTGATATTGGTAACTCTTATACATGTGTCAGCTAAGTCTATACGAAGACCATCGCTGATGGCTTTAACGGCTGACTTGGTAGCGCAATATACATTACCGCCCGGATAAGCTGCTTCACCGGCAAGACTGCCCATATTGATGACATGACCACGATTGCGCTCTACCATGTGCGGAACGACAAGGTGAGTCATTGTAAGCATGCCCTTGATGTTAGTATCTATCATCGTCTCCCATTTCTCTGGGTCAAGCTCGTATTCCTTTTCCAAACCTAATGCTAGTCCAGCATTATTAATGAGTACGTCTATATCACACCATTTACCTGCAAGTGAATTTACAGCCTCTGTTGCTGCGTTACGGTCACGAACATCAAAATTAAGTAACTTCACATCGGTACCGTCGGCATTAAGACGACTCTGCAATAAATCTAATTTGCTCTGATTACGACCTGTAAGTATCAAGTCGTATCCTCCTTTAGAGAAACGAAGGGCACATGCTTCACCAATGCCACTCGTAGCTCCTGTTATCAATGCAATCTTTTTCATATTATTATTTCTATATTATTAATTTATGATATGCAAACATGCAATAATAAAAATACTGTTGTCTATGCTCATGCAAATATACAGAAATTTTAGCTTATCACAATCTCAATTCTTTATTTCATTAAATATAAACGATATGGGCGTACTATTTGAGTGCGCCCATCATATCAATTAGCTAGTTTTTTGAGTTGCCTGTAATTATATATCAATATAGTGACAGATATAATTGTAGCCAGCGTATCACTTACCGGTATGCTCATCCAAATTCCATTAAGTCCAAAGAATAATGGGAACACAAGCAATGCTGGTATGATAAGGATTAATTGCCTAAGCAACGATAAGAATATGGCTGTTTTTACATACCCGATACTCTGAAAGAAACCTGTTGAAATAACCTGAGTACCGAGTAGAGGCACAGCCATCATCATTATTCTCATACCCGACGCAGCAATCTCTGTAAGTTGCTTGTCAGTGGTAAACAGAGAAGTAATCATGTGTGGGAAAAATTCTCCTAGTAAGAACCCTATAACTGATATCAATGTGGCGAACGAAATGGAAAGTTTCAACGCCTTAAAAGCTCGGTTGTATAATTTTGCACCATAATTATAACCTACAATAGGCTGCATACCTTGCATAAGTCCAATGACAATCATTACAAAGAAGAATAAGAAACGATTAATTATTCCATAAGCTCCGACAGAGACATCACCTCCATATCGAGTCAGACTATTTGTGATAATAATAACAACCATGCATGCTGTCAGATTCATAAAGAAAGGAGAAAGGCCTATCGACATCATCTTTGAAATAATATTCCATCGCAATCTGAATATGCCCTTCTGAAAATAAACACAGTTATTTTTATTATAAAAATGATGTAGCTGATAACACAGCATGATTCCCTGTGACAAGACCGTAGCCAAAGCACTTCCACGCATTCCCATCTTCAATCCAAAGATGAATATTGGATTTAATATAACAACGATCAACACCATGCCAATTGTGGCAATCATTGCTTTTTGTGGAGCAGCCGAAGAGCGCAGCATTGCGTTGAGGTTGAAAAACAATTGTGTGAAAATATTACCTGCAAGAAACACTTGCATAAAACTGCGTGCATAAGGAAGCGTCACTGCTGATGCTCCTGAAAAAACAAGAATCTTATCAAGAAATGTATAGCATACAATGTTGAGTATTGTGGCATAAATGATGCTCAAAGTAACAACGTTGCCTAATATGATATTTGCACTCTTATAATCTTTCTGTCCCAGTCTTATTGACATTAAGTTAGCACCACCTATGGCAACAAGTGTTGAAAATGCCACCATCATATTCATCAATGGAAGCAAGACTGCCAATCCTGATAAACCCAGTGTACCCACACCATGTCCAATGAATATACTATCGACGATATTAAATATCGACATCACTGTAGATGCAACTATTGAGGGTAATGCATACTTTAGCAGCAACCGACTTACTCTTTCTGTTCCGAGTTCTTTAGGTTTATTAATCATATTATATTGTAGTATCCTATACTTCTTGTCTTATCAGCAAAACATTGCCTTATCACATTGGATTTGTCTAAACACATACTTGGATATATCCATAAAATTTCCAACCAGTATCCCATTAATAAAAGAAAGATGCACCTGTACTGAATATGGCTACATCATTCAAAGTAACATTCACTATTGTCAATAGTCAGTGCAAAGATACAAAAAAAACTCATTCATACCGCATTTCAAGTAATACAATACTTATAATTATAAATCGGTCGCACATTTGAGAGAAAACAGTTTCTATTCTTTTATTTGCTTTAGCAAATGGAATTATTGGCTTACAGTTCTTTTGGTTGAGTCTTTATGGAACTTCCAATTTAATATTTGCTGTTTCAAATAAATCAAGTTGTATACTGGTACGTATATAACCTCGATTTGAGAGATAGACCCACTATTTGTTTTCGACGATCGTAGAGCTGCCTTTGGAATACCAAGTGAGGTAATTCGGAATAAGCCCCTGATAGTTTCGCAAAAAAAATAGTTCTCACGGTCAATTCCAATAGGTTCTGCGGTTACCCCCAGTGGTATTACTTTCAAGTCTAAGAAATGAAAAACAAAACCTGAACGACATTGATTTCCTTTTTCATTCTACCAACGGGCTATTCTTACTCCTTTATCATTTATAATAACGTGAAAATCATGTTTTTTAGGTATTGCAATCATTATGCTTACCAAGTACCTTTGCAACCAAAAAAGATGAATAAGTTACTCGAATTAATAATTGGATGTTTTTTATCCACGGCTTCCGTTAAAGCCCAGCCCCCCTTCAATAATGATGACATATTATGGCACAGGCAATGATGCTGCTGAGATAGATAAAAAATTCCATATAGGAACTATTGAGAATTATCCAGACTTAGCAATGGTCAAACGCATACTTAAAAAAGACAAGGCTAAAAAGGTTACATTATATCCTCTCTCTTAATTGCTGGTAATCATGCAGTTGAAGATCTAGACGGGAAATGGAGACAAGCACTTGAGAACGAAGATTATGATGTGAAAATTATTAATCAAGGATTGTTAGAAATTCCAGAGGTACAAGATCGTATTGTTGAGAAAATACGAAACGCAATGAATTAATTTTTAATATACAGATAGAAATATAATAGTAAAATGAAGAAAAAAGTATTTCGAAAATGGCATAAATGGCTAGGGCTAGGCATTGCTATTATTATAGTATTCTTCAGTATAACAGGCATTATCTTAAACCATCGCAAGGCTTTAGCTAGCCAAGATATAAATCGAACATATTTGCCTGAAAGTTATAACATCAACAACTATAATAATGGCATTGTCAGAGGCACGCTTGTAAGGAGTGCTCACAATGTGATTGTATGGGGAAATGCGGGAGTCTGGCAGACTGATTCCCATTTCTCGTTCTTCAAGTCTATGAATAAAGGATTACCAGAGGGAGCTGATAATAGGGATATTCTTACTGTGACCATGAATCAGCATAGACAATTACTTGCAGCATCTTCATGGGCTTTATATATTTGGAAAAATGAGTGGATAAGACTACGCGACATACCTATCCGCGATATGACCATAAAGGGAAACATGGTGGTGGTTGTTTCTGAGGATTCTGTTATTACCAGTTTACCACCTTATAATCATTTTACATATTATAGCATAAAGAATCCTAATAAAGACGTAAAAGTTAATCTGTTTTCTATAGCGATGAAAATGCATACTGGAGAGATAAATGGATCTCTAGGTGTATATTTTATAGATTTTATAGCAATAGTACTGATTACTCTTACAATTACAGGAATCCTTTTTTCGTTTGGTAAGAAAAGAATAAAAAAAACAGTATTGAAGTGGCATAATATTTTGGGATTATGGCTAATCCTTTTTACTTTAAAAATCGTTATTACAGGTTTATGTTTACGTGATCCTCTTGCTGGATTATTGCGTAATGTGACCTATCATACTTATAGTGAAAATATAAAGGATTTGAGAGCGATAAGATGGAATGCTTATGCAGGGAAATGGATGTTGGCAACTAGTCAATCAATGTTTTGGTTAGATAAACTAGACGGGAATGTAAAGAAAATGAATAGACATCCCAAACTTACGAGCATGGGTTTGAATGTTTTTGAGCCAATAGATAGTACAAAGTGGTTGGTTGGTTCGCTAAAAGGTGCATATATCTATGATACAGAAAATGAGGTAACAAAAAATATAGGAAAAAATATTGCCGTAGTTGGATTCTCTAAAGATTTAAATCGTAATCATTATATTCTTTTTGATAAAAGAAAAGGTATCATAGATAATCATGGAAAAGAGATTTCGAAGGGGGTTGGGGAAATTCCAGAGACGTTGAAAGAGCAAGGCATGCCATTATGGAATCTGGCGTTAGAAATCCATGTTGGTCGTTTTTTTACAAATTGGATGAAAGGGCTTTTTTCAACTGTTTATGTCAATGTGTTTGGAATTTTAATCGTCATCATCTTACTGACTGGCTTGTTTATTCATCCTAAAATAATTAGAAAAAGGAAATAGTTTGTAGGATAACACTAGTGCCCTTTAAAATTAGTTAATCATGCGCGAACTGTATATCAAGTTGTATATTAAGCATATCGTTATTACCAACATGATCCAAAGGTGCCTTTGAACAGAGCTCTTTGATATTATCCTTTGCAAGCAGAGAACTTCCAAAAATGCTCATCACTTCATAAATATTGCAGTCCAGATGTAGATCATGCTCAATAATTGCCATGAGACTCGAAAGGAGCACTCATGAGGTCTTGCAGATACTTAGTATCTCATTAACAGACAAGACTCCCTTGAGAGAACTTCTTGACAAGACTATATTCAATAATGACAAAGAACGCACTAGTTCAAGTGAATCGCTATTATTTAATTTTGACTAAGACCACTTTTTAGTGGACACTAGTGATCATATATGAATTATTATTTCTATTTTTGCAATCAATATGAATACTATAGAAGAAGAATATTGCCATTTACTTGAATATCAAAAATTTGATGAGAGTAGCATTGGGGATGAAATCTTGAAAACAAATATTGATCAGATTTCAAATTCCGCTTTTTTAAAAGGCTGTGCACTTTCTGTTTTTGATGTTTATAGAAAAAAACATGTATATGAGTCTGAATACTATAAAGAATTATTTAAGGAGACAGACAAGGAGTATTCTGAAGTTAAAGTGCATCCTGATGATTATGAAGCTCTTTTTAAAAATGGAATTGCAACATTCAAGCATCTGTTTTCTAATAATACAAATGCCAAGTATAATAAAGTAATAAGAGAATATAGGGCTTTGGTAAGAGGGAAATACCAGCGCGTTGTAGAACATATAACAATATTGGCATTTGACAAAATAGGTAATATTTGGTTAAGTCTAAGTATAGTTGATATTGCACCAAACCAAGCCCCTCCATATATTGTTAACTCCAAAATTGTTAATTTTAAAACCGGTTTGGTGTTTCCTCCTCTAGATGAATTTTATAATAAAGATACGATTTTGTCTTCAAAAGAATTGGAAATTCTAAAGTTAATTAGTGCTGGACAACTAAGTAATGAAATATCAAACAAGCTTCACTTCAGCGTTAATACTATAAATATACATCGACAGAGTATTTTTAAAAAATTTAATGTTGACACATCAATAGAAGCTATAAGATATGCTGAAAATCTAGGTCTTCTCGATTCTCCGTTATAACAAATATTACTGATAAATCAGTATTGTTTGGTCGTTGATTTAAGACTAATTTTGCACTTTCAAATAATTAAAAAATAAAAATATGGTAATATTGGTTATAATAATCTCAATCGTTATAGTCTTGGGGCTTGTACTGTTTTCTGGAATATCTGAATCCGAAAATAAAACAAAAATCATGAATAATTTTATCAAAGGAAAAGGATATGATATATCATGTAAAACAATGACTAGTACAGGAATAATTGCGCTAGATATAAACAAAGAAATATTTATTGCTATCAATAACAAGAGATGTATATTTTCTGAAAAAGTAATTCCGTTTTCTGATATTATCGCATGCGAACTTGTTATAGACGGAGAATCTGTATATAAGAAATCTACGTCAAGAGTTCTTGGGGGGGCAATAGTTGGCAATGTGCTTGCCGGAGGTGTTGGCACTGTTATTGGTGGATTGTCTGGAAAATCAAAGAAGAAGGAAAAGATTAAATCTATAAATCTAAACTTAACACTACGTGACATAGAAAATCCTTTGTATATAATTAAGTTTTATGAATATAAAGGGACAGATATGTTATTAGATACGATAAAAAAAGCAGCAGAAGAATGGAAAAGTAGAATATCTGCTATAATTGACAAAGAAGATTCTAAGTCAAAATAAGATCAGGCATGTAATAATCTATACCAATGTCTTAAATAACATGCGACAAAAACAATTGCTAACATACTAAATTATGAAGAAAATTTTACTGTGTCTTCTTACTATCATATCACTATTTCTTATATCTTGCGAAGATAAAGATTCAGATGATAAAGACCTAACACTAAAGAATCCTGTCGATTTCTCAAATATTTCATCAATAATTGGAACATGGGAAAGTACATACGAGATTAATAATGACGGAACAACAGTAAAAGATGTATCAAGAGAAATAGTTTTTAATTCTGATAGAACATACATATACTATTACGGAGTTTATGAATCGCATGGCACATATACATTTTCTAATTCTACGACAACATGCAAGAAATTAGATGGGTTGGGATATCAAGATGGAAATGAAATATTTAAATTTGAACCGAAGAACGAATATATAACTACCATAACTTGGCAAGAATATAGTTCTATAATTAACAAACTACTTACAAGAACATTTTTATTTAAGAAAACAAAATAATACTATATCCCCGTTCCTATAAGGTTGGGGGATTTTTCCCTCTTTACAGCATAAAAATATATGCGATAAACAGCATAAAGCAGTTACTTTCTGACAATTAGCTAATTGTCGTTTATATTAAGGCAAAAGAGTTCATACTGATTGCAATTAATAATAACTTTGTATCAAGTTACTTTTTAACAGTAATTCATAACACAAGTTTCACCATGTGCTTATTTTATATTTGCACATAAAAAAAATTATTATGGTAAGCATGAATAAAGATGTTAAGACACGTATATTCTGTCGCTACATCACAAAGTATGGCCATAGGATTTATCCTAAGCATGGCAAGTTGATTTCTTTTGTTGTTAACAAGAAAAACATTAAGTAAGATTATAAGGGGCATTATCTAATGCCCCTTATTTTATAAAGAAATAACTGACAATAGTTTTTTAATATGTTCATAGTTTATTCTACATTTTGTAGTAAACTAATAAACATATATATTGAAGTTAAGTATATGCAAACTATAGTTATTCATAAACAGATTTATCTGTAAGTTTTTTTACAGACCAAATCATGAAAAAGCAAAAATATCCAGAAAGTTTAAAATAGGAAAATATCCTCCACTCACGGCATAAGCGTTTGATATATAAATAATTAGAGGTGGAGGTTAACCTCCACTATCCTCCACCATCATCCACGTTTTTGTAAACTATTAAGAAATATTTTACTAACGTTGAACTTATATCTAATATATCATGAATAGCAACAAATCAGATATATTTACATTTCTACGAATATATCTTAGTTCATTTATCGTCTTGATAAATAGTATCAAATAGCAGACAACCATATTGTGATGATTGTCCGCTGTTTTCTAATATTTAACTAATACAACAAACTACTTTTCTACAAATTATTATCCATAATCGTTTTTACACGTTGTAAGTGCATCATGATTAAAATCACCTTATTAGAAACACCCCTTTTTTTCGTCTTTTCTTAGCTTCTTCGAGTTGCTTAAAATATTTTTGCTGAATCGGTTTAAGATATTTTTTTGATTTTGTCGTTATACACATAATACCTCCCATACGTGGATAAAAGTATTTTAAAATATTTTTGTCCTTTACAACGTTTACACTTATAATATCATCTTGCTTTAGACTATCTATGTCCTGTACTTCAACCCCATCAACCAGAATCACAGGAATATTCAAGGAATCCTTTTGCAAATGGGTTTGAGCATTTAATTGCAAACTTAAGAATAATGCTGTTAAAATAATAATGTGTTTTTTCATTTCAGATAAGTATATTTTTTATTCACTTAGTAAAAATACAATTTATTTCTAATAATCACAAGATCTCCAACTTAATATTTACCATAATTAACATTTACAACAATCTTTGCCCGTAAAGAAAAAATCACCTTTTCGATACGTAATTTAGTAATAAGGGCCATATCACTCTGCAATATACGAAGAAACGCTGAGTGATTAGACCCTAATCACTCGATAAATTAAAGTATTTTGGAAACGTTTGATCGATGAAACGGAAACGTCTATACGATATAACAGATTCTTTCCTACGATACAATGAAAACGTTTGATCGATGGAATAGATTCCATTCTACGACAAAACGGAAACGCTTATGCTGACTTGTTAAGAATACAACAGAAATGTCATTTCAAAACACTTAGCAAAACCATCTCACGCAATAAATGTAAACATATTTAAACACATATTATTCACCATAGTTCAGATTTACACATCGTAACAGCTTATTATTTCTTAATAGTTTACAAAAACGTGGAGGATAGTGGAGGTTAGTGGATGACAACCTCCACCTCTAATCATCTATATGTCAAACGCTTATACCATGAGTGGAGGATATTTGTCTGTTTTCAAACTTTTGGGATAATATTCTTTTTTAGACATTGCGTATGTAATAAAATATACACTTGTATTCAAAACAACATTTTACTCTTACGGCATTTGCTTTCTATAGGCAGCCAATTATTGCTAGTAAATAGCAAGCCAATATTTAACTACTTTTATACAAAAAAGGTAACATTTGTTACCATTATATTCATTGAAATGTTCATATCTTTGCTAAAAGATAAATTATAAAGATATGAACAAACTTAAAATAAAAAGAATTTATCTTCCCTATGATGAAGAAGACGGGTTTCGAATATTGATAGACCTACTATAGCCTAGGGATATTTCGAAGACAAATGCAGCCATTTACAAGCATTGCAAGAAAAATAGAATCATCAATAGAAATAAGAAAGGCATTCGGACGCAAAGAAGAAAACGACAAAACATTTTGCTGAAAACTATAGAAACGAACTCACCAAGAATAATCATGCAATGGCTTTGGCAGAACATATTTAAGTAACATTTGTTATCCGTTATCATCATGGCATTTGATTTGTATCTATAAGAATAGAAAGTATTGTTGAAGAAATAAAAATAAAACTGTATGGCAAGATTTGAAAAAGGAAAAGCCCTAAATCCTAATGATATCATCGCATATCAAGAAGAAGGTATCGTAAGTATGGAACTTCTACATAACGAAAGCGGAAGCATTACTCTTTTCGCTTTTGGTAAAGGTCAACAGCTCAGTCCACACTCTGCCCCACTCGATGCTTTTATACAAGCAATAGACGGACAGTTTGTATTAACTCTGGATGATGAAGAACATCTTATTAAAGCCGGAGAAATATTCATGATACCGGCAGGTCATGTTCACAGTCTACGAGCAGACAACAAATTTAAGATGATCATAACAATGGTTTCAGCTAAAAGAAATATTGATTTTAAAAAATAAAAAGGAGAATAAAAATGAGATCGCATAAGATGTGATAATCTTAAAATATCATCATTAAAAGGTATTGTAGATTTTTTATTTTAGCACTATATTTGCACCAGAAAAAATAAGTTGTATAAACTCTTGACAAAGATGATTATCATTTAAAGCCGAACAAATATTCGTGATGGCGACAGGTGGTGTTCACAGTCTGCGAGCAGGCAACAAGTTCAAGATGATTAAAACATTGATTTCAGCTAAAATAAATATTCATTTTAAAATAAAAAAGGAGAATAGATATGAAAAAAACATTGGTAGTATTTGGTTCGTCAACCGGCAATTGCCAGAGCTTTGCCGAAATTATCGCTCAAAAAATTAAAGCTGATATTGTTGACGTAAACGACATTAGTATAGATAAGCTAGCAGAATACGATAATTTTGTATTCGGCACTTCAACATGGGGAGCTGGAGAAATGCAGGATGACTGGTATGACGGCATTGGAAAGCTAAAGGATGCCGATCTCAGTGGAAAGACAGTTGCACTGTTTGGATGTGGCGATGCAGATAGTTACAGCGATACTTTTTGCGGAGGCATGCGAGAGATTTACGATACAGTGAAAGATTCTGGTGCCAATATCGTAGGAGGAGTTGATGCCTCAGAATACACATTTGATGACTCAGAATCAGTGATTGACGGTAAATTTGTGGGACTAGCACTGGATGCCAACGAGAACGAAGCCAAGAGTGAAGAACGCATTGACAAGTGGATACAGTCAATAAGCAATTCTCTTTGATATTAAAAGAAGTATAATCTTTATAAATCATCATTATTAGGTATTGCATATGATGTATTTTAATGCTATATTTGCAATAAAGTTATTAATAAAAACATTATTATGAAAATAGAAAAGATTTATGCAAGAGAAATCCTTGATTCAAGAGGTAACCCAACTATTGAAGTAGAGGTAACAACAGATAATGGCATAATGGGTAGAGCTAGTGTTCCATCTGGTGCATCAACTGGAGAGAACGAAGCATTGGAACTACGTGACGGAGACAAGAGCCGTTTTGGTGGTAAAGGTGTATTGAAAGCTGTTAAGAATGTAAACAATATTATAGGTCCAGCACTGAATGGTTTCGATATTCTTAACCAGCGTGCGATAGACTACAAGATGTTGGAAATAGACGGGACTCCAACTAAAAGTAAATTGGGTGCAAACGCAATTCTTGGAGTTTCACTAGCAGTAGCACATACAGCTGCAAAAGCTCTAAACATTCCTCTATACAGATATATCGGTGGTTCAAACACATATATCCTGCCAGTGCCGATGATGAATATCATTAATGGTGGCGCACATAGTGACGCTCCTATTGCATTTCAGGAATTCATGATTCGTCCTGTCGGTGCATCTTCTGAAAAAGAAGCAATACGCATTGGTGCAGAAGTTTTCCACATGTTGCAAAAGAATCTCAAAAAGAGAGGATTATCAACTGCTGTCGGTGATGAGGGTGGTTTCGCTCCAAAACTAAATAATATTGAAGACGCTCTGCAAAGTATTGTTGAAGCAATAAAAGATGCAGGCTATCAACCAGGCAAAGATGTAACAATAGCTATTGACTGCGCTGCAAGCGAGTTTGCAAGTGAAAAAGGCGGTAAATACTATTATAACTATAAGCAACTGTCAAACGGAATGCCGAAAGATCCGAACGGCAAGGAGTTATCAGATGATCAACAGATAAAATTCCTTGAAGAACTGATAACAAAGTATCCTATTGACAGTATTGAGGATGGTCTTGACGAGAATGACTGGGATGGTTGGCAGAAGCTGACAAAAGCACTTGGTGACAGATGCCAGTTGGTTGGCGACGATTTATTCGTTACAAACACAAAATTCCTTGAAAAGGGAATAAAACTTGGAGCAGCCAATTCTATTCTGATTAAGGTAAACCAGATTGGTTCTCTAACAGAAACTCTCGAAGCTATAGAAATGGCTCACCGTCACGGTTATACCACTGTAACTTCTCACCGTTCTGGCGAAACTGAAGATACAACGATTGCAGATATTGCTGTTGCAACAAACTCAGGACAGATAAAGACTGGTTCTATGTCAAGAACAGACCGTATTGCAAAGTATAATCAGTTGATACGTATTGAAGAAGAACTAGGCAGTAATGCACAATACGGCTATAAGAAACTGAAATAATACAAATCTATTCTTTCAATTAAGATAATTGAAGGATATCATAACTAAAAAAGACTCAGAGTCCGAGAAAATGTTTAATCATTTATATTCGGGTTCTGAGTCTTTACAATTTTATACTACGATATATTAAAACAGCCTGCTTACTATTTCGGCAGACTTGCCCTCATAAATTCGAACATCTGTAATTGGTGAATAGCGAAAATCTTTGTAAGCTAAAAGCTGCAATGCTACAAACTCATGATCATCAGAGATACAACCTTCAAGACGAATACTGCTCATTGCAGCAGACTTTACTCCAGTAGCTTCTTTTACGGCAGCTTCTAGGTTTTCATCCTTAGCATTGATAACAGCCTCTATCTTATTGCCGGCATCCTGACTATATTCTTCACCAATGGCTTTAATTTTACTGCCAGTTGGAGTGTAAACTACAGAGTTACCGAAACCCATGAATGACTTCTTTAATGTTATTTTATCGTTTGAGAAGATAGCATCTGCCATCTTCAAATTCTTTATGTTCATATTTAAAATAATGTTGAGCATACTCCCCCCACCTATTCATTATGTGAAAAAGAGTAAGCATTTGTTAGACTTATATGCAGGATGCAATCCTGCAATTATTATTTAGCCCCAACAGGAGCAATAAACCATTCCGCATGCAAATACATAACGAAAAAGATAAATCTAACACAACAGGCGCCTCAATGCAAATATGTAATAATCACATGAGGCTTGGGACTGAAATGGTGCCGTCTCTAAACGGCAACATCTTCCCATGAGCAAAAAACAAGATTGTGGTTTTGATATATAAAATACGATTCTGCCAAATATCTTACCTGTACTCTCCACAAAAACTGGTATAATTCTTTGAGGACATGTGCTGCAAACTCTCAATAAACTGAGAGAATCAGAAAGTACGGCCTCCTTTGGCGTATCATTATACTTAGACACCTCACAAATTCTATCCCTCTCACGCTGTCTTGTCACAGCATGAGTTTCCTGCTGACCAACTATCAGCATTAAGAATATGATTAATATGTGAAGAAAGCGATTCATCTAGTCAATCAATATTATTGTAACCGAACGTGCAGCCTGAGCACCCATAACAAGAGATTGCTCTATATCGGCGGTTTTGCTTGGTCCACTGATAAAACAACCGAAACCATAGTCTGTCATGCGTATTGCTTTATATGCATTGTGCATATTGTCAACAATACAGCTCTTGTGAAGAATGATCACAAGATTCTCAGAAATAAAGCATACAGATTTTTCTTTCATGGTCTGCGGAACCCAGACACAAGCATTTTCTGCCACACCAACTTCTCCATTCACCACACCAACATCAGTGCCGTTCAAATCTTGCGCCTCGGCAACAGTATCAGGATTAAGACTGGCATCTATTCCAGAAACATTGCTTGCTATTACTTTCGCGTCAGGATAGGCTGCACGTATGATGGCATTCAGGTCGTCATCCTTTTTGGCATTGACAACCTTTCCACCAGATGTTTCTGTCATTGAAATGAACTGGGCTACAGTATCTTCATACTTAATACCGTTTATGTTCATATCAGGCATATCAAACTGCTGAGTAGTATTTGCACGCAATTTATTTAGAAATTCTTCTTTATTCATCTTTTCGTACGTGTTATTTTAAACCTTCTCTCCACAAACTGCGAAATGATTTCTTTGCAAATTCAGGATTACTATGTCCCACTCCCCATGGATTGAGATGTCCTAAATTGGTAAAACTATCTGGTACCATATTTGCCAATGGGGCAAATTTAAGCGCTGCATTATAAAGTGGGGGATTATTAAAAAGTGCCGACATGCCTAACGACATGATTTTCTTCATTTTATTCGCCTTGCCCAATGCTTCAAGACTCTGACGCCAAAGATATATTTGGCTGCCTGGAGCAACTTCAGCAGGGCATACATTATCACAACTTAAACAAAGAGAGCAAGCACTTAAATTTTCACAGTGCTTCTGTGGGTCATGAAACATTCCTAAGTTAACACCGATAGGACCAGGAATGAAATATGTATAACTATATCCTCCACTACGACGATATACCGGACAGGTATTCATACAAGCTCCACAACGAATACATTTAAGAGTTTGCCAATGCTCCTTATCTGCTATCATGTCGCTTCTACCATTATCAACAATAACCAAATGCATCTCTGCTCCTGGTCGTGCCTGACGAAAATGGGATGTGAATGAAGTCGTAGGCTGACCTGTTCCACAACGACAAAGAAGACGATGGAATACAGCCAAAGAATCATAGTCAGGAACAAGTTTCTCTATACCCATTGCAACGATGTGCAGTTTAGGCATAGACGTACTCATATCAGCATTACCCTCGTTTGTACATACTACGACATCACCAGTATCGGCGACACCAAAGTTACAACCAGTCATTCCAGCACCAGCATCCATAAATTCTTTACGAAGACTGTAGCGAGCACAGCGTGTGAGGTATGTAGGATCATAATTTCCAATTTCCTTTGAGATACCTTCTTTTTCAAACATTCTTCCCACTTCCTCACGTTTCAGGTGACTGGCAGGGACTACGATATGACTTGGTTTCTGATGAAGGAGCTGTAGTATTCGCTCACCCAAATCAGTCTCCACAACATCTATTCCATGTTTTTCCAGATATGGATTCATCTCGCATTCCTCTGTAAGCATAGACTTTGATTTCACCATCTTGCTCACATTATGGCTTTTCAGAATATCCAACACTGTTTCATTAAACTCGCTTGCGTCAGCAGCCCAATGAACAATCACCCCTCGGCTTTCAAGATTGGCAGAAAACTTTTCTAGATAATCAGCTAGATGAGTAATCGTATGGCGCTTTATATCACTTGCATGGCTGCGTAGTTCTTCCCATTCGGGCAGTTGTTTAGCCATGTTATCATGCTTTTCTCTTAACGCCCAGAATGTTTGGTCGTGCCATGTTGTCTTAGCACGGTCTTTATTGAATATTTCAGCATTCTTTGAATGAATGGTACTCATAATATCTTTCCTTTTAATTAAAGTCCGGCAGCAAGAATCTGCGATACATGAACAAACTTTATATTCTTATTCTCACGCTTGGCAATACCAGCCATGTGCATGAGGCAACTACTGTCAGGGCCTGTCACATATTCAGCTCCAGTAGCCATGTGACGTTCTATTTTATCTTCACCCATACGTATTGATACCGCCGTTTCTTCAACAGAAAACATACCGCCGAATCCACAACATTCATCTTTACGTTCAGGTTCCTTTATCGTGATACCGTCTATCAGTTTCAATAAATCAATGATCTTGTTGAACTGCGGAACATTAAGTTCTGAAGGTGATGACAATCCCAATTCTCTCACGCCATGGCAACTGTTGTGTACACTAACCACATGATTGAAACTACCAGGAAGAGACGAAATCTTTAGAACATCATGCAGAAATTCCACGATATCCATTATCTTTTTTGAAGATACACATTCATGCTCACCTTCAAGGATATGCGGATAAAACACTTTCACGTAAGCAGCGCATGACGCAGAAGGAGCAACCACATAATCAAAATCCATAAACATGTCATCAAACTTCCTTGCCAAAGGCTTTGCCATACGTTCAAATCCCGCATTTCCCATAGGTTGTCCACAGCAAGTTTGCTTTTCAGGGTAACTCACGTCAACTCCGAAATGCTTAAGTAATTTATACGTAGCCACACCAGCTTCCGGATATAGAGCGTCAACATAGCATGGAATAAACAGTCCAACTTTCATTATATACCTCGATATTATTTTAAAAATATTTAATACCTAAAGTTTTACCGAAAAGAAATATTCGATAAACTATTTTCTCATATTCTCATCAACAAACGAGAATGGCAACAAATCTTTAACACTATTCAGTACATATACACCTTTTGTACCATAAAGAAGTATGCGCACATTCTGCTTATATCTATCTTCAATTTCCAGAATAACCTGTCTGCAAGCTCCACATGGAGTTATTGGATCTGCAAGAAATCCGTGATCATTATATGCAGCTATTGCCAATGCAGATATTGGCTGGTCAGGACGCTGTGACTGAGCAGCGAAGATCGCAGAACGTTCGGCGCAAAGTCCAGATGGAAATGCTGCATTCTCCTGATTAGCACCTATAACGACATCACCATCATTAAGCCTTAATGCAGCTCCAACATGGAAATGGCTGTAATTGGCATAACTATTTGATGTAGCAGCTTTTGCACGTTCTATAAGCTGATTGTCTTCAGCACTTAATTCTTCAGGCTGGCAGAAATCATAATTTATTTCTATCTTCAATTTCTTCATTTTGCTCTGATGTTTTCTATTTGTAGCGACAAAGATACAAATTTATCCCAATTATTTACGCTATATACTCACTTTTTTGCTATTAAACATTTAAGGTGGAGGAGTTATCTAAACATGACAAGGAAGCTATTGTCACCACGAACTGCGAGAAGAAGCAACCTATCGGAATTTCCGACAGGTTCGCCAAGAAGGAAAACGGGCTGTGAATCGTGAGATTCCATTCTACAACCTTGAAGGGTTTCGCATGATGAAGTCATGTATTACGCAACAAATGAATATCGTAAATATTAAGTAACGTACGATTAGTGATATGGGACAATATTATTTTAAAAGGACTTTAACAATTATCTATGAAAGACGAACGAGTCAGTAAATGATAGTGTAAATGATAGTGTAAATGATAGTGTAAGTGATAGTGTAAAACTAACTTTAAGGTAGGCTACGCCTCAACAAATTTCGACGAACCGAAATATAACCAAATTTATTTGGGTTATATTGAGGTGAGGATGAAATTCACTTTAAGTAATAAAAATAAAAAAACTATTTTTTATTTTGTATTGTGTTCGGCTTGACCTTTAACTGCGTTGAAGGTAGGCTGCGCCTCAACAATAAAAATAAAAAAACTATTTTTTATTTTGTATTGTGTTCGGCTTGCACTACCTTTGTAGACTAAAATAAAGAAATATGATTGTTTGCATAGCTGAGAAACCTAGCGTAGCTAAAGACATTGCACGCATCCTTGGGGCCAATAGTTCCAGAGATGGATACATGGAAGGAAACGGATATCAGGTCACATGGACTTTCGGTCATTTATGTGAGTTAAAGGAGCCAAACGACTACAGTGAGAATTGGAAACACTGGAGTTTGGCTGCTCTTCCTATGATTCCATTACGCTTCGGAATAAAGCTCATTCCTGATGACGGAATAAAGAAACAGTTTGCTACAATCGAAAGACTTTATTCACAAGCCGACGAGATTATAAACTGTGGTGATGCCGGACAGGAAGGAGAACTTATCCAAAGATGGGTTATGCAGAAGGCAAATGTGAAATGCCCTGTAAAAAGACTTTGGATATCATCTATGACTGATGAAGCTATCAAACAGGGCTTTCAAGAACTCAAAGAACAGGTTGATTATCAACCGTTGTATCTTGCAGGTCTTAGCCGTGCAATTGGTGACTGGTTGCTCGGTATGAACGCCACGCGTCTATATACTCTTAAATACGGACAGAATCGACAGGTGCTTAGTATTGGACGAGTTCAGACCCCTACTCTTGCCCTTATTGTAAACAGGCAGAAAGAAATAGAAAACTTTAAACCTGAAACATATTGGGTATTGGCTACAATATATCGTGATACACAATTCACGGCAACATCGGGCAAGTTCACCAGTAAGGAAGAGGGTGAACAGGCTTTTGCAACAATTGAGGGAAAGCCTTTCTTCATCACCAACGTGCAGAAGAAGAAAGGTACTGACGCACCACCACATCTATATGACCTTACTTCATTGCAGGTAGACTGTAACAAAAAGTTCGGTTATTCAGCTGAAACCACTCTTAATATAATTCAGAGTCTTTATGAAAAGAAGTTCACCACATATCCACGTGTTGATACTCAATATCTGAGCGATGACATATATCCGAAGTGTCCACAGATACTGAACGGAGTGAGTCAATGCAAGATCGACAGTCAGCCTAAGTATATGGAACTGGTTAAGAATCTGGCAGCAATAAGTGCCAAACTCCCAAAGAGTAAAAAGGTTTTTGATACGAGTAAGGTTACAGACCACCATGCCATTATTCCTACAGGTGTACCTGTAAACGGCTTGACAAATATGGAACAGAATGTGTTCGATCTCATCGCTACACGTTTCATAAGCGTATTCTATCCAGACTGTAAATTTTCTACGACAACAGTACTTGGAGAAGTTGACAAGATTGAATTCAAGGTTATAGGAAAAGAAATTCTAGAGCCAGGTTGGAGAGTTGTTTACAACAAGGACACAAATACAAATGACGATGACGAGAAGAAGAGTGACGAAGAACGAACATTGCCTACATTCACAAAAGGTGAAAATGGTCCTCACACTCCTACCCTTACAGAGAAGCAGACAACTCCACCTAAATACTATACCGAAGCTACATTGCTTAGAGCAATGGAGACTGCTGGTAAATTCGTTGACGACGAGGAACTGCGTGCAGCATTAAAAGAAAATGGTATCGGCAGACCTTCTAGTCGTGCCGGAATTATTGAGACTTTGTTCAAAAGAAAATATATACGTCGCGAGCGAAAGAATCTGCTAGCTACCCCCACAGGCGTGGAACTGATAGACATGATTCATGAAAAACTTCTCACAAGTTCTGAACTTACAGGTATATGGGAAAAGAAACTGCGAGATATTGAGCATAAGAAGTATGATGCCGCCATATTTATTGAGGAATTGAAAAAGCAGATTTCGGATATTGTCAACGATGTACTATGCGACAATAGTAACAGACGCGTCACTATTATGTCTGACGAAGACATGAAGAAGACTGTCAAAAAGAAAAGGGCGACTCCAAAGAAGAAGGAGAAGGTTGAAAATACGCCACAAGCTACCCAAGAAAATAAAGATAAGACAACTATTATTCCAAATGATGAACTCATAGGAAAGATATGTCCAGAATGCGGAAAAGGACACATCATAAAAGGTAAGAACGCTTATGGATGTAGCAATTGGAAAGAAGGTTGCAAATTCGTTTTACCTTTTGAATAATAATATAAATAGAGTATTTGCGTTATTACTACATGCGCAAGTTTTACATCATATATATATTTACAGCATTATGCCTATTCGCTTCATGCGGTGCTGAACGAAGTCTGAAAAAGGCGGAGGAGCATCTAGCTCTAGGTGAATATTATGATGCCGCAACAATGTTCAGAAAAGCATATCAGCAGACTCCCGCAAAGAACCGTAATGAAAGAGGACTATATGCTGTTAAGATGGCACGATGCTATACAAAGATTAACCAGACAAAACGTGCTATAGCAGCTTTTCAGAATGCAGAAAGATATAATCATGCAAGCAATTCCGACAAATTGACGTTGGCGCGCATGATGCTAAAAGACGCACAATATAAAAATGCAGAGAAGATATTTCTATCACTAAAAGACTCGCTACCAAATGATATACTAGTGAAAAACGGTCTCATCTCTGCACAAAAGGCGGTAGCATGGAAAAAACAAGGAAGCAGATACACTGTAAAAAGGATGAATCTGTTTAATTCCAACAAAGGCGAATACTGTCCCAAACTTCAAGGTGACAGATATTCACAAATCTATTTCACATCTACACGAAATACAGCTCTTGGCAATGAACTAAGTGGAATCACAGGAGCTAAAAACGGAGATATATTCTTATCAGAAAAAGATGATAAGGGCAAATGGAACAAGCCGGAAGCTATTTCAGGAAGCCTTAACACTGAATATGATGAGGGCGCATGTGATTTTTCTCCAGACGGAAAAACTATGTATATCACACAATGCACTACAGACCCATTATATCCAAGATATGCAAAGATACTAACATCGCAAAGAAGCGACGCATCATGGAGCAAAGCCACAGAACTGCCCATAAGCAGAGATACACTTTCTAGTTTTGCACATCCAGCAATATCACCAGACGGAAACTGGATATATTTCACGTCAGACATGCCTGGAGGTAAAGGTGGACTTGATATATGGAGAATAAGGATAACACCTGCCGGACTTGGTGGAGTTGAAGACTTGGATTCAACAATCAACACACCGGGTAACGAAGAATTTCCTTCATTCCGCCCTAACGGAGACTTGTATTTTTCTAGTGACGGACATCCTGGGATGGGTGGACTTGATATATTCATCGCAAAAACAGACAAGAATACAGGAAAAATAAAGATAGAACATCCTGGATATCCACTAAATAGTGCCGACGATGATTTTGGTATCACTTTTGAAGGTCCACACAATCGTGGTTTCTTCTCTTCCAACCGCAATGACGGAAAAGGATACGACCACATCTACAGTTTTGAAAATCCAGAGATTATACAGACGATAAAGGGATGGGTTTACGAAACAGACGGATATGAACTGCCTAAATCTCAGGTATATATGATTGGTAACGATGGAACAAACCTGAAACTAAGCGTCAAGGGAGATGGTTCTTTCACCCAGACCGTATCTCCAGGAGTAGACTATGTACTTCTTGCTACATGTGATGGATTTCTTAATCACAAAGAAGAAATAAATATTGGAAGTGTAAAGGAGTCAAAGGAATATACTTTGCAATTTCCGTTAGCATCAATAGCTGCCCCTGTACTTATTGACAACATATTCTATGATCTTAATAAAGCGTCTCTTCGTCCAGAGTCAGCAACAGCACTAGACAAACTTGTTACTTTGTTGAATGAGAATCCTCATGTAACAATAGAGTTGTCAGCCAACTGCGATTATCGTGGAGGTGATGAATACAACAAGATTTTGTCACAGAAACGTGCAGAAACTGTTGTGAGGTATCTAATCAGCAAAGGTATTGCAGCAGACCGCCTCACCCCTGTAGGATACGGAAAAGAGAATCCAAAGACAATAAAGAAGAAAATTACAGAGAAATATGATTGGCTGAAAGAAGGCGACCGACTTACAGCTGAATACATCAAGAAATTAAGCAACGATAAACAGGAGATATGCAACCAGTTAAACCGTCGCACAGAGTTTCGTGTCATCAGAACCACTTATGGTTTGTTTGACAAAAACGGCAATCTGAAAGAATTGCCTAAGACAAAGAACAAGAATAAAGATGCAGATGCCGAGATATACTTTTAGCAGACAATTCAGCAACTATAAGCATAATCATCATGCTATATAGCTCCCAATTTGATTTTATTACTTACAGGATTGGCATATATTCCAAGAAATAAATCCTTTAAAATATCAGGTTCGTCAACATCATAATCGTTTAGACAATCCATATATTTCATGAAATGCAGCTTGTCGGCAGGCGTGTAATATGCATTGAAACGAGTCTGGCCATGACGGATATCATGAGCCAAATAATTATTTGGATAAAGTTTATATGTACTGTTGATTCTTTCATCAAGTAGATTGGCAACCAAACGATGATAGTCGTTATTTGTACAACTATCATACTGACTTAAATCATCTTCTGTAACTTCGTCGCAAAGAGAGAAGTTCACTCTACCCTTTTTCTGAACAATACCAGTAAGTACACTTGTTAAATCCTCACCAGGCTTCTTTATGTATTTCTCAAATCGACTCTCATACAATTCAATAGCCTTTAACACATCGCAACTCTCCCATTCATAACTAATGCTGACTGGAATAATATGGAGTTCACTCAAAGCCTTTATCTTGTCTTCAGGACGGCTCATACAAAACATTTTTATAATTCCCTGATCAGTATGGTCATCACCATCCTTTGTCCTCCCGTTACGCTGGGCTATCCAAACACTCTGTTTTTTCTCAATGATAGTTTTGCGTATATAATCACTAAGATGTCGTGACGACATGTAGAAGTCTTTCAGTTTACCACCTCGCTCAACTCTAAACATCTTATTACTTTTACCTATATCTGTGATAAGTCCCTTTGTCATGAGGTTTGCACCAAACGTAATCTCTGTGGTATCACGCCCTCTCTGTGCAAACAGATATTGCAACAAAGACGCATCAAGCATTATATCACGATGATTACTCACGAAGAGATATTGCGTGTCAGGATTCAATTTTTCAAATCCCCTAAAGGTAAGCTCAGTCATAGAACGCTCAATAATCTGTCTGTTCACAGGTATCATGACACCATACTGAAAATCCTTAATAGTCTTGAATGAAAGCACCATACTGCGCACATCTTCCAAATCCCTACCAGGAAATATCCATGAAGCCAATACAGGAAAAGCATCACTTGCTGCAATGCGTCTCATGGCAGAAGGTATCTCATCATCATTATATGGACGGATATCGTCAAATTCGGATGTAATCATTTAGATATTATATATATGGTGTATATTCTATTTCTTTCTCAAGTCGATAAACTTAACAGGTTTTCTCGTCTTTGGTGGAAAGTTTATCGCTTGAACTTCGGCAACAGGATGTATTTCCACCTTCGGAGATACACGCAGATGCGCACGGAATCTATTTTTAAGGTCTTCTACTATGGCACCAGGATTCTCGGCAATAGCCTTGTGCTTTGCCAAAGCATCAGATTTAAGTCCAACCTTTACGACAACATCATCAGTTCCAGCCTCGGATTCCTGCACATATACCACATAATTCTGTACATAGTCAGTATTATCAAGTATATCATTTATAGCAGGCGGATAGAGAGTTGTACCCTTCAGTTTGATCATGTTATTTTTTCTACCAACCAAAGGAGTAAGTCGGTAACTGTTTCTGCCGCATTTGCAAGGCTCAACAATCTTCGCGCACATGTCACCAGTGCGAAATCTAAGAAGTGGCATTCCCTCAACTCCAAGAGTTGTTATGACAACCTCTCCTATCTCACCATCGGCAACAGGCATATTATCCTCACCGATAATCTCGACAATGATAAGTTCTGGATGCACATGTCCACCACAACCATACTCGCACTCGCTGAATGTAGAGCCCATCTCTGTACTTGAATATGTGGCGAAGAGCTGTACGTTCCATTTATTCTTTATCTGCTGTCCAAGAAGATTTAATGAGAAATCCTGATTACGCAAGCCCTCACCAATACCGATAATTTTCCTTATGCTTGAATTCTTATAGTCAATATTATGCTCCTCTGCATACTGGATGAGACGCGGAATGAATGAAGGTACACACATTATGCTGTCGGGCTTTATTCTCATTATGGTGTCCCATTGCAATTCAGGAATACCATTACCAACCCTGATAATAGAGGCTCCGAGCTCCCTAATACCTAGGAAATAAGCAAGTCCTGCCATGAAACGTTTATCAATTGTAGTCATCAACTGCAATATATTTCCAGGATGAAGACCCGCACACGAAAAACTCTTCTTTTCATTATAAGCCAAACGCTGCAAATCAACCTCTGTACACCCGAAGGTAACAGGTTCACCTAACGTTCCACTTGTTGTGATATAGTCAATAATCTTTTCTTTAGGTACACACAAGAAATCTTCATTGAACAATTGTAGATCTTTCTTCTCAGTAAACGGAATGTTTACTAAGTCTTCTATTTGACGTATATTGTTGATATTTATGTGGCACTTGTCAAATAATCGCTGATAATATGTAGAATGTTCCTTTAAATAAAGAACAGCCTTACGCAGCTTATCATCTTGAAAAGCCTTAATATTATCTATTGACTCAAATTCAATATCTTTCATTTTCTACTTTCTTATTTTGTCTATTCCCTTCATCCAAGTAAGGAAACGTTCTTTCCACGTAATAGCCTCAGCACTGGTTTTTGAGGCAGTAGTTCCAAATCCATGACCACCCGTCTTATATTGTATATAAAGATGCTGTTTATAATTGGCGGTAAGAGCACTATCCATCAACATAGCATTATGATAATTAACGATAGGATCATCCTTGCAGTTTGCGATAAAAACAGGGCACTGTATTAAGTCAGCATGCATCTCTACAGACAACGAGTCACATATAGTCTTATTGCGCCATCTGCGCTCGCCAAGCAATCCCCTCCGGCTTCGGCGATGTACAAATTCATCACGTGAAAAAGTGATAACAGGATATAGTGATGCTACGAAATCAGGCTTATAGCATGGTCGCAGATATTCTGCAGCGCAAAGGACAAGATGCCCTCCAGCCGAGAAGCCCATCATTCCGACCCTATTATATCCCTTACTTCTCACTAACTTCATTGCCTTTTCCACAGCTTGAATCTGGTCAGGATACTGATGCCCCCGAAAGACCAATCTACTGTGCCATGCAAAGCCCGCCCAACCAGCAGTAGGATAATAAAGCACATAAGCAGCTATACCATTCGCATTTAGCCATTTAGCGACCTCACTTCCCTCATACTTCTTGCTAAGCCAACAATAGCTTCCACCAGGACATACGATAACGGCAGTAGAAGTTTTGCATGTAGGTTGGTATTCAACAAGACTGCTGAAACCGTCAATCCTATTCTGAGCTTTTAACGGACAGGCAATAAGCAAAAGTAAGAATATTATTTTAAACACACGCATTATATTCATTGATTTTATTCAATATAACATTATGCCCCACGATAGCTTCTGCTGTATTAACAGCAGTAAGTGGTACGCCACAGAATCCATGCAGGTTTATATTCTGACCTGTCATAAAAAGATTTCTAACCTTTGTATATATCGACACCTGTGACTGGGCAATATTGTTGCAGTCCTTGAACATACCATAAAGAGCACCTTCTGGTTCATCATAATAATCCCTTATGGTTAAAGGAGACGAACCGAACATATACTCCACCTTATCACTAAATCCAGGATAAAGGATTTCCATTCGGTCGAGTATCTTATTGATATGCCATTGTTTCCATTCATCATATTCTTTACCTCTTTTACCAGTAGAAGTACCACTCCATCGTTCCACAACACGATACGGCATAATGGCATTGACAACCATTTTAACAGCATACTTACCTTGATTCTTTTCACAAGGTGTCATATACATGAAACCACGAGGCCAGTCTTCGACATCGTAATCAGCGTAGTTCCACACCTTACCATAATCCTGCTGACAATAGCATGTATGGTTTATAAAAGGAAAACTATCTGGCTTGAAAATGAAATAAGCACAGAAAGAAGAATAACTATTTGGAGCTTCGGCAATTCTATCTCTGAAAGCTTTGGAAAAAGCCTTACTATCCGTCATCTTCAACATTTCAAACGGATGTATTGCCGAAATATAATAATCAGATGAATATACGTTTCCTTTCTGAGTATGAAGAGCTGTAATCATTTTGTCGACAATATCAATATTAACGACCTTATCACCGCCTATAACTGCACCACCATTCTGACGTATTATATCGGCAAGGGCATCTGCCATTTGCTGACTATTAACAGCAAACCTGCTAGGTCCATCAATATATAGCACGTTGATAAGTGCATGAATATAAGTTGGAGTTTTACCCTTAACACCACCAAACATAGGATTCATATAACTCAACAAATCTCTAAGTTTAGGATCCTTTATGTAATGAGCAACAAACTCATCTGCAGGCCACATAAACTCTTCGGAATGTGTGTATACATGTTCATTATTAGGGCGAAGATAAAAAAAGTCAATCTCATCAACCATTTTATAAATGGCATCAACATAAGCATGTATATTGTCTCGCTCGGAAGGAAACTGCGAAGCAAAATATTCAGCGAAAGCCTCACGTCCTTCAGGCACACGATAAGTTTTCCCGTCAGAAAAATATGTTATCTGGTCCATGCAGTCATGATCGGTATCGCGAATATCCATCTTATCATAAATTCCCAGATAACGGCATATCTTATTTAATGCTCCGCCTTCACGCATTCCACCAAGCAAATGCATACCAGTCTCAAAACTTACGCCATGACGATTAAAAGTCTGCAAGCCACCACCTATAACCTTGTTTTTCTCTAACACCGTGACACGGTAGCCCTCCTTACTAAGGAAAGCAGCGACGAACAAGCCACCAAGTCCACCACCAATAACGGTTACTGTATTTTGGATATTATCGTTTTTCATCTTATTCTATAGATTCAGTCATTTGTCTTATTATCTCTTCAGAACTTATCAACTCACCACAAGTAACAACAGTACCTACAAGTACTCCCAATATTCCATGACTGTTTACATTCTGTCCTGTAAGTAACAAATTAGGTATCTTTGTGCGATGATGAACTCTTGCAGCAGGACCTAGAGTTATGTCTCTAGCTATGCCATACATTCCTCCAGCCTCAGTTCCCGTGTAATCTCGATATGTAAGCGGAGTACTCGTATAATATGTCTCAATACTATCACGCAAACAAGGAAACTCTTTTTCAACACTCGCTATAAGCTTTTCAGCTTTCAACTTCTTAAACTGCTCGTAATCTTGACCACGATGTCCGACGGAAGTTCCTTCCCATTTAAGAACATCATCATACTGCATGTAGGATATGATAAGTCCACTCTTAGCATATTCATGGTTAGCTGTATTACAAAAGTGCATATACAAATATCCCTTTGGCCAATCGTTATCAGAATATTTTTCACAGTCCCATGGAGATTTTCCAGCATAACCATAGAAATTACTATTCATATAATGCTGAACTTTATCCTTGAATTTAATATAAACGGTAAAGCAGCCAACAGTATTCGGCAAAGTCTTTATTCTTTTTCTATAAGCATTGCGCAACAGTGGCGAATCAGTAAGTTCTATTGTACGAGCAGGATGAAGATCAGAGATAAACACATCGGCATCATATCGTGTTGCATCATCAGTAACGGCAGCAACAGCATGACTGTCATCACACTCTATTTTTACGACATTCTGACGAGTGAGTACCTTTCCTCCATACCTTTCTATCGTATGAACAAGAGACTTGGCGATGTGATCGCTACCTCCAACAATTCTGAAGGCACTCTTGTTATAGAAATCAGCAACAAAAGCATGAGTTGAGAAAGAAGTTTTTCCCTTCTCAGCAGCATAAAGCGGAAGATTCCCGACAAGGACATTGCGAAGTTCGTCATTATGAATAGTCTCATTGAGTACATCATCTATGCTACGAAGAAGATATTCATTATTTATCGCTTCATCTGTCTGAGTGTGTTGAAGGCTATGCAATGAAGACGCAGCAGAAACCTTATCAATGATATCGCAATATGCATTGAGATCATCTTCTGAATCCGGAAAATACTCAAGCATCTGCTTGATGAAATTATAACGTCCATTGGCAAAGCGATATTTCTTTCCTGCAAAAGACACAACATCATATCCCGTTTCATCAAGTCGACTCAACTCGACATCACGGTCGATTTCAAGATACTTAAACATGGCATCCATAGTCTGTCCTTTGTCGGCACTTCCTATGAAATGCATTCCTGTCTCGAACTTAACTCCGTCACGACAGAAACATTGCAGGCATCCACCTATCTGGAAATGCTTTTCAAGCACAGTCACATCATATCCGTTCTTGGCAAGGATGACTCCACTTGAAAGACCACCTAAACCGCTTCCTATTATAACACACTTCTTTGTCATCTATCCTTATGATATATATTTAGATTTTGTGGTAGGTACGCCATATTCTTTACAACGACATAGTCATCCTCATTATCAACATACGCATTCACAGATGTACTAGGATGGACGAGTGCATAGAGATAAGGAAGTTCACACAATCCGGCATTATGGAATGCACGTTCAGCAAGACCTTTCTCGCTATCTGCGTCAATAACAGATGAATAACTGTCGTTTGACTTTATGTTTCTTTTACATCTACGCTCTATTTCAAGTCCCTTGTATCTATACTGAGACTTAACAAAATTGACATAATATGCAGCGTCCTCGTTTTCGGCACATATTTTTGCATATTCATCAACATAGAGTTTATGAATGTTATGAGTCAATTCACGATATCCAGTTCCCATAGAAGTATCATCTGAAGATATACGTTGCAATATTCTGACACTCATTGTTCCTTCTCTCAGCATGAAATCTGTCTTTGGAAGTACATGATCCTGTCCATGCATGACAACAGGAACGATATCTGCATGAAGAAGTTCGGCTAGATAGAAAGCTCCCTTATGGAAACGATGCAAACGATGGTCTACTGACCTTGTACCTTCTGGGAATATACAAATAGAATAGCCACGACTGTAAAGAGACCTTAAGTCATCAATATGTGCATCAAGTCCGTCGGATGCAGGTAAAAATTCTGCTTGATGTATCACTGAACCGTAAAAATGATTATTCCAAGCCCATTTATTGGTAATAAATATCATCTTAGGGCATAACGTCATAAGGCATAGCGTGTCGAGATGGCTTAAATGATTACTTATTATCACAGCTGGTTTATCAAACTTCTCACCAACAAGGTTATTAAATTTGAACTTCACTCCAGGAATCTTGTTGACTATAATATTTGCCATATTATACAAGAGTTTATGATAGCGCAGTTTCTTCTTTTCCGTATTCCTACCTATGTGGAAATAAAACCATGTAAATGGTAAAAGGAAGAAATACATAATAGCAAGGAAGAAAAGCATAGAACCTAGAGAATAAGCAAAACGCCTTAATGTAAGCGGAACTTTACGTATATTTCCATTCTTAACGGTAAGCAGACGGAACACCAAAGGAGGTAGATAATATGCCATAACAACAACCGTAAACATGCCTATTATGGTGACAGTAGCCAAAGAGCGCAAAGCTGGATGACGAGCAATGACAAGACTACCAATACCTATAAACATGAGAATAGATGAAATAGCCACACTACGCTTGTAAGAAGCAAGTCGTTTCTTACCTGTAGCATATTCATACATCAGCCCCTCGGTGATAAAGATCGTATAATCGTCACCCTGTCCAAATATGAACGTTGCAAGAATGATGTTGACAATATTAAACTGAACACCGAAAACATGCATTATTCCCAATATCCACACCCAGCTAACGGCTAATGGAAGAAATGACATCAACGAGAGTTCTATCTTTCCAAATGAAAGCCAGAGGAAGAAGAATACCACAAAACCACAGACAAATCCTATATAGTTGAATGAATTATTTAATAGTATTACCAATTGATTCCCTATGTCTTTTGAAGAAAAGGCATAACAATTCGTTGAATTTATCTTTTGCCTTATCTTCGTGGTATCGCTTACAGAAGTGAGATAGTTAACGATCTTGCAGTTATGATTATCATTCAAGATGAAAGTTCCATTGAGCAAATTAATTATCGGATTAAAATAAGTGATATTCTTAACGTGATGATCAGCATTCATCATGTCATAGAAAGGCGTAAATGCGCCTGATGAATAGCCTTGTAAAGCGGCTTCTTTCTTTATCTTAGCAACAAGAGCTTTTCCCTTTCCATGCTGCCAGTAGTTGTTCCATCTTGTTAAAGCCTCACGCTGCATCATCTCTGATGGAACGAAATTTCCTATTCCACTCATCTTACAACCTGTCCCCTGAACAACTTTACCAATATGTTCATTCGCATTAAGAGCCTCATCAAGATTTCTGCCTTCGGCAACTGCATATAATGGAGCCTCGGTTTGCATACCAGAAAGCATTTTCATATCTCGCTTCTGGTCAGCAGTCATGTAATTGATATGACTTAAATCACTATCAAAAGAGGTTTGAAGGGAATAATATCCGAGTATCAGAGTTATAATCACAACAACGGGAAATACATATCTGCGGATAGCACCTGTATTAATATAGTTTTCAACCTTTTCAATCAGTTTACCTACAATGCTAACAGAATCATTATGATCATTTTTCTTGCTTTGTTTAGCATATAAAGGAAGGAATACAAGCACAAACAAGATTGTGCCCACAAGCATTAGTGAACCGAAGACACCAAGGTCTCTCATCGCCTGAGCATCAAGCCAAATAAGACACAGAAAAGCAGCAACAGTAGTTATGTTACCTATCAACAAAGGAGGAATCATCTCCTTTAGCGCAGCCCTTCGGTCATGAACTTCACGTATGTGATCAAGAAAATGTAACGGATAATTAACAGCAATACCTATTATCACCGACCCGATACCGAGTACAATTATCGACACTTCATCATTGAACAAAGCCATTCCAGCTATTGCAAACAACCAACCGAAAGCTAACGATATTCCTATCCAGATTATGTCACTGATCTTTCTATAATGCAACCATAATATCAACAGTATCAATACGGAAGCAATAGACACGGCAAGTAATGAATCCGATTTAATCTGATTGGCATTGCTGACAGCAATCAAAGGTGCGCCAATAGCACTTATATGAATATTAGGATACTGCTTCTGAGTTTTTGCAATGGCTCGGTCAAGCATATCCGCGATATAGCCATTCTCATGTGTCTCACTAGAACCATATTTACTGTTCATCGTGATTATAGACATTTTCTCGTCTTCGAAAAACAGATAACCATCTATTACCTGAAATCTACTGTTAAGTTGGAAGTTTTGCAATCTCTTTAAAACAGGAGAAAACAGATGAACAGGATCATATTTCATGTTCTGCAAAGCCATCCCTGCTGTAGGCAGCATTAGCAGCTTTTTATTTTCAGACAGTTGATCTTTAACGTAATTATCATCACTAAGAAGCGAATCAATATGCTGATAGTCAGATTTCGTGAGGAAATAAGGATAATTCTGTCCGACAAACTGAATTATATCAAATATCTTTGTCTCGTTGACGCTCACCTGTAAATTATCAATCAACTTACTGTGGCTAATCTCTCCACCAAGCGTTTCCATTGCAGCTTCAAGACTATCAGTATCAACAGGACGTGTTGAATCCTTTGCCGTGAACATCACTGCAATTCTATTTTGCAAAGCAATGCGCTGATACACATCCTGATACTTCTCGTTCTGTGCGTTATGCGGAAGGAACTTTGCTATGTCCTCTTCATAATGGATGCCCGTTGCAAGAATAATTGCAACGACGCAGAATATAAATAGTATAAGTGATGCTACAACCTTATTCTTTGATAATATATCGTATATTTTCAACATTTTAACCACTTATATATAAGTTTAGGTAAATAATAAAACAAAGCTCCCATGCACAACATTGTATTTAGGATGCTTATCCTGAAAAAATCATACCCAGGACGGAAATGCGTCACACGTTCTTCAGGAGAAGGGTAATACACACGTACACCAACCTGACGTATATCAATGTCATGCCAAGCTGAGAACACCAATAATTCCAATTCAGCTTCATATCGCGACGTGAATATCCAAGATTTTTTAATGCGACTGATTGGATAAAGACGGTAGCCACTTTGTGTATCGTCCAACTTAACCAATGTCTGCACAGTAAACCAGAAATTAGAAAACTTATTTGCAAACGTATTGCCACTAGGCATATTATCTTCACATAGATTTCTCACTCCTATTATCAGTGATCCCGGATGTTCACGATAAGCATCAATAAAAAGAGGTATGTCTTCGGGGAAATGCTGTCCGTCTGAATCTATCGTAACAGCATTAAGAAATCCCATACTCAATGCTTTTTTAAATCCACATTTAAGAGCATATCCCTTTCCACGATTATGATTATATTCCACTACCGTCAATGGGAAAGCGATATTCTGCAATATGCGATGTGTGTCATCATCACTACCATCATTAACGACTATGATATTCTGAGTTACTTTGTATATGCGCGACAACACGTCGGCTATGGTTCCCGAATTATTATATGTAGGAACTATAACGCATATCCTCTCACGGTTCATAAACTCAGCTGTATCGTACATCACAGGCAATTATAAATTATTGAGAATTTTGTATATATCTTATTATCGTCTGCTATCACTCCCTTTATCTTAAGCATTTTACAGTCTTCTTCAATTCTATCAATACTTACACAGACAGAAGGACTGTCAACAGGAGATATCGGACTTACAAACTTCAAGTTTTTGACCATAGATAGTCGAAGAGATTTCTTTATAATCAGTTCGGCTATCTCACTGATTATCTTTATGATGCAGACACCTGGAGTGATTGGATTTCCTGGGAAATGAGCATGATATATTATATGATCAGCATTAAACTCTATATGAGCTTTCCTGCCGTCATCACTCCATGCCTTTATGGAATACATATCATTGATCAGCTTCATTATCGTTACCTTTTAATTGCTCCAAAGTGTATGTTATGTTGTACTTCTTATTTTCAAGTATCACGCTATCGTCAGCACGTTTTATCACCCTATTATGGTTTTCCTTTTCTAAGTCATCTTCTGTGGCAGAAAAAAGGTATTCAAGGTCTGACTTCAATACTTTCCTTATATACCATTTGTCGAGGAATGAGATAACATTTACCAATTCAACCTTACGTCTGTCTTCACTGATACAGAAATTCAAAGCACTGATACCAAACTCATTCATTAGAGCGCATTTAATGACTCCGGTAGAATCACATTTCATTATGAGTATTCCACTTACATCAGCATCCTTTACACCAATGCTCATCTTATATTCCTGTCTGCCAATACTATCTGTACAGCCAAGAATATAATGCTTCTGTGCTTGTAATGAAACACAAAACAGCAGCAGACTACTTAACAAAAAATATCTGATCTGGAATATTTTCATTTGTACGTACACCTGAAAGGGTTATTACTGTAGCATCACCAGAAGTCTCAGTCATCACAACCTTTGACACCATATTGTGACGACTATTGAAATGAAGTTGAACTGTGCGAAACATCTTCTTCATCTGTGCTTTCTTTGGGGTGAGCACAGCTATCCAATCATTACCATCAACATACATCTGAGTATTAAAGTCATTATTTTCTTTAAGACTCTTTCCTGTAATGCTATTGATCATTATCTGCGCAATGCTTTTGAAAAGTTGGCTAGTTCTTATGTCTATGACCTGACTTTTAGCACCAGACTTAATGTAAACCTTTCCACCATTGATAGCGAATGTATATCTGTAAGGCGAATTATACTCCCAGCGAAGCTTACCTTGATTGCTGTAATACATCCGACCATAAGACTTAACATTCTCGTTGAGGAAAGAAACAGACTTAACTTGCGAGAAGTTACTTTGTATTGTCTTTATACTTGCAGCCGTAGCATTTATGATGCTTATCATTTTTGCCTGTTGAGCACCGCTCACCTTCTGCATTCTTTGTGCTGAAACGCTTAACGCCGAATACAGCAACACGATAAAAAACAGTAACTTTTTCATATTCTTTATTTTTTTATTCTCTTTATTTTGCCACAAGTACACAACCAGCCATAATAAGTAATACGCCTGCCCAACGTGTATATGGAATTGATTCATGAAAGAATATCACAGCCGCAAACATTCCTAATATATAACTTAGCGATATCATTGGGTATGCCATTGAAAAAGGAAAGTTCTTTATGATATACATCCATAGTATTGTTGCTACACCATAGCATACACCACATCCCAACCAATACATATTGGCGAGTTGATCGAAGATGAAAGACAATGACATGTGAAAGTCGCCCATCTTACGCAGGGCAAACTTAAGAAACACCTGTCCTCCACACAACAACATGCTTTGCAATATAGATAATATTATCAGTCTCATATCTTTGAGTATATTATTTCTGCTGTATCACCCTTTATACGGTCATGACTTATCCTGATATCCTTTATCATCTTATAGGCTTTATCTGTTTTTTCAGAAGAAAGCACCACTGCATAAGAGCGATCCTTAACATCAGACTTTAATCCAACCTTATTAGCCTTTAAACGAATATCTTGAGTAATCTCATCGTTTACACAAACCAAAGCAGTCTTTATTTTTCCAAGTTTTATCTGCATATAGGCATCAAGCATTCCACTCTCAAATGAAATATTCTTATGAGAATACGTACAGTTATATCCATGATTATGGGTATACATTCCAATGAGAGATGCTATTGTGTTATGAGTAGACTGCATGAAGTTTGTGGGCATACTCACTGATTCTCCTTCAACAGATAATGCGGTAAGAAGTCTCTCTGAATTTTCTACACATCCCAAAGCAGTACCATTTATAATTGCATCTGGCTGTTCTATTCCACTTATCTTTATGGCTTTCATTGCAGAAACCAATGCACGTTTAAGAAGTCTGCCGTATCTACGCGTCTTTATTGGATTAAGATATTCCCGATATTCTGCTTCAGAAACATTATCCACTTCGGCTATAACATACACATTATTCTCCATATCGTGAAATTATTATAGATGAATCGTTGCCACCAAATCCGAAAGAATTACACATCACATTGTCTATCCTTCCAAAAGGACCAATTACATAAGGCGTTACACAACTATCGTCAGCTTTCGACCATCCGATATTTGCAGGAACAAATTGATGCTGCAACGAGAGAATGGAATAAATTGCCTCTATACTTCCAGAAGCACTCGTCGTATGACCAGTGTACATCTTTGTAGATGACACTTTGGGCATTTTATTTTCAAACACTCGCATAAGCGCAGTGCTCTCACATGCATCATTATTAGGAGTACCTGTTCCATGAGCATTTACATATTGTATATCAGTAACTTGAATATCAGCTTCAGCAATAGCTTTTGACATGGCAAGGAAAGCACCCTCTCCGTTTTCTGATGATGCAGTCTGGTGAAAGGCATCGCATGCGTTACCAGTTCCTTTGAGTTCCGCCAACACATTGGCTCCACGTCTCTTTGCGCTATCCTCGGATTCGATAACTATAAAACCAGCACCTTCACCAAGGTTTAGTCCTGCTCGGTCTGCATCGAAAGGACGGCAGATTGACTGATCCAATATCATCAACGACTTGAAACCATTAAGATGGAAGCGACTTAGGCTCTCTGTTCCACCAACAACGACAATATTTTTCAGTCCAGATTCTATCATTTCTGCACCAACTATTATAGCATTCAAAGCTGATGAGCATGCCGTGGAGATTGTTGTGGCAAAGTCAAAATTACCAAAATAATCAGCAATACGGTCCGTGCCTGATCCACAGTCATGATTTTCAAGTATATCTGCACTAAGATTGTCGGGATAAAACTTTTCCGTTCTATCCATTCCTCCAACGGTTGTACCTGATATCAAAGCTAAATGCTCAGTATCTTTCAATCCGGCAGATTGCAAAGCCTCACTAACGGCTAGCATACCAAGCAGATCTGTACGACTCTCCTTATCAGTATAAGGAATGTTGAGCAACAAGCACATCTCCTCATTACTAAGTTTAACCTCACCAACGGGAAACTCAATATGCTCAGTATCAAGATATTTGACCTTACAGATGCCTGACTCGCCTTTTCTAAGCGAATCATAGTTTTCAACAACATTATTACCTATTGCTGAAACGACACCCATACCAGTTATCAATATCCTTTTATTCATTACTTATTTCTATTCTTCTCTACGTAATCAGCCATGACATTGACTGACTTGAATATGTTTTTTCCTTCCTTAGGATCACTGATTTTTATACCATAGTTTTTCTCTAGTAATACGATAAGTTCTAACGCATCAATAGAATCAAGTCCAAGACCATCCTCACCAAACAAAGGAGCATCGTCTTCAAGATCTGTAACTACTATATCCTCTAGGTTTAGAGCATCAATAATTTTTCCTTTCAGTTCTTCTTTCAGTTCCATATCATTTTTCTATTATGTAGATTTCTGCATTAAATTCTGCTTCACTTTCTGCTTCTAGCCAACCAGTAACAACACTAGTCGTCATATTGTCTGTAAACACTCCGTCGATGATGTTTTCAAAAACATCTTCATCACGTTTTTCTATAACGATGAAATTAGTCTCACCGTAGTATTTATTTCTTATTGCAATCTCGCCTGTGACGATGTTAGGTAATGTATAGACAAACACTGCCGGACTTGGATAAAAATTTCCACGATTGCTGATATTGCTTTCAAAAGATTTATCAGCATGCAATGACGAACTTCTGTTGAAAAACACCACAGCTCTGTTCTCGCATGGTTCAAATCTTACTTTTCCTTCTGTCTGCAAAAGTAATTCTGTAGCAATGAACCCCAACTTGCAAAGAATGTCCATCTTGAAGTATTTTGGATAGTCATTCACATATTTTCGATACAATTCAGTAAGTATACTGCTCCCCGAACATGTAACGTCAAGCGGTTTCCCATCTAAGACTACATCTGTTGTAGTTATCGTTATTTTATGAACAGCTTTTTTCATATTCATCTTCTATTAAAAAGCATTGCAGCATTGCACCCTCCAAAGCCAGAAAGCAATTTGATAAATGTCTTCTTGTTGGTATGGCGAATCTTATTACTTATGTTCACAGGATGCGTTACTCCTATTTCATCAAAACCTCTTGTGGCTAGTATCAGTCCGTCATCAAGAGCCTTCATAGACAAGATACTTTCAAGAACTCCGGCTGCTCCCATTGTGTGACCATAATAACCTTTATATCCGTTTATCGGTGTATCAGAAAGTCCTGCACGTGATATAGCTATGCTTTCCATTTCATCATTATAGACTGTTGCCGTACCATGTACGTTGACAACTGCTATATCATTAGACACAACCTCATCTGTCATCACATATTTCAAGGCACGAAAACATCCCTCACCCGTCCTTGAAGGACCAGATATGTGATTAGCATCATTTCTTATAGCTCCTTTCACAGCTTGCCAACCGTCAATCAAATTATCACAGTGCTGATATATAATAGTTGCAGCAGCCTCACCAAGATTCAGTCCATTCCTATTTTTACTGAACGGTCGACAAAGTTCGGAAGAAAGAGCTCTAAATGATAGGAAACCACTAACTATAAACGGACTCTGTTCATCTGCGCCTATGACAATAGCATTATCATATTTGCCACTCTCAAGGCATCGTTTTGCTACAATCTGCGCACACAAACCAGAAATACAGGCATTTGATACAACTACAGGTATATTGGTGTTACCGAAATGATGCGAAATAACATTCGCCATAACTCCTAGCAACACACGGTCATCATCGACACCACATAGATTTCTTTCGAGCAAAGATACGTTTCCCTTTGTGGTTGACAATATGAATATGGTCCTTTCAGAAGAAGCGTCAATACCACTTTCTTCAATAGCCTTGGTTGCTGATAGCAAAACCATCTTTTCAAATCGTGTATATATTTTGTCTGTATGAATTTTAGAGGAAAACCAGTCTTCAATCAGACCTTCTTGAAAAAGAGAAGCCACAAAAGGTTCTGGAAGTTTCCATTTGCCTTCATATCTTTTAAGGCATGATTTCCCTTCGCATACAGCCTTATAGTTGTCTGCGGTAGTAAAACCTAACGGTGATGTAATATTATCAGCTATTTTTTTTATCATTTACTTAGCCATTTCGTTTTCCATTCTTGATAGAATAACGGATTTTCCCACATCAAGTTGTATTCTTTGTCAAGAAATACCTGTACGGTATGTCCTGTAACAAGTAGTTCATCCGTCTCAGTATCATATATTTCATAATCAAACACCATTTTAGCCGCCTCTGTAGGACGGTATATGATGTCGATTCTTGGTTTCATTCCATATCTCATCGGCTTACGGTAATGAATATTCATATCCACCAAAGGCGCAAAACATCCATTGCCGTATATCGTCATATATTCCAGACTATATTTACGTCCAAACTCCTCACGTGCATCTTCGAGATACAAAGGATAAGAACCATGCCATACAAACTGCATGGAATCAACTTCACTGAATCTTATTTCAAACTCTTTAGATGCCTTTAATTCCATTATTGTAATTTTACATCGTTTGCCATTGCAATTTTCATTTCAGCTGTAGCAATGATTCTGTCACAGCATTTCACAGTGGCATTGACTAATGTTATCTCCATTACCTGTTCTGTAACGTATATTGTGGTATCAAGAACATCACCAACTTTCGGGGTTTCAGAAAACGCCAAATTCTTTATTCCACCAATGAAACCTATCTGTATTCCACGCTTCAGGATATATTTATTTATATACCCTAAACGTGCAGCACATGTCTGAGCAATATTCTCAGCTATGGCACATTCGTTTAGAACTCCATCTTCAACAAATATATTATCTTTTCTGATGGTAAACTTCGTTGACGTTTTCTTCTCGTCAAAGTAAGTCAAGGTATCTACCATCACAAAAGGTTCCTGCTGAGGTAAAAGTTCGTGTATGTCAATCTTTTCAAGTTCCATCAATTCCAGAATTCAAAATAGTTAAACCATTGTGTTGGATATTCATTCATAACATTCTCGAGATTGTTTGCGTATTGGTATGCTAGATTTTCGGCACGTTGTTTTATATTACCTTCCGTCTGTTGCAACTGCTTTATGTGTATGCGATATTTTTTATAACCAGTCTTCATTACATTTATCGCCAAAACTGCAACTTCACGTTGTGCGGCAACAGCAAACGGACCTACAGGAAACTTTGCTTTGTATCCTAGGAAATCTATATTATAATGACGACTACTACCAAATATTCTATCTGCAGGCAAACTGAGTATTTCTCCGTTTGCAAGAGCATTACTCATCTCAAACAGATGGCTCATGTCTTTCTTTATAACTATCATGTGGCGGTTCTTGGTTTCAAACATCTTACGCCTATTATCCATCACTGTTTCAGCTTCTCCAGAATAGACAAGAGCATTAAAACGTTTTGACTCAGCTTCTAAAGTATAACCTGCCACTTCATAATTTCCTATGTGGGCACTTAGTATCACAAAGCCATCTTTTGAGTCTACAAGATTATGATATAAGTCCCAGTCCTCCACTTCAATATTCAGTTTACCTCCTGAATACGTATAAAAGCGATCAAGGATTATTCCCGCAAACATGCAATGATTCATATATGTATGCCAAAAGGCAAGCGCCATATTCTCGTTTCTGCGCATTACGAAGAAATGATATATGGCGATATATCCCTTATGAGAAAACAACATGCAGAAAGGAATCACAAAGATGCAGACAAATAAATACACTCCTCTATATGGAAGATTATGCATCATCCATATCAGACTTCGGTGCATCCATTTTGTGCCACTAGTCCTACCCGTCCATTCCTTTTCTACACTCATCTTTTCTAAGCAACTTTTGACTGTATATAGTCGCAGAAATCATTCAAAGTCTTAACACCTGCCATCTCTTCAGGCTTGATTTTAAAACCGAACTTTTTCTCTACTATAACAACGATATCCACGAAGTCAAGACTGTCTATACCTAAGTCGTCTTTAAGTAATGCTTCTGGAGCAATCTTCTCTTCTTCAACCTCCAGGTCATCAATAAGGAACTCTCTAACTTTTTCTTCAATTTCGTTTCTTTCCATAAAATATTGTTTGTTTTTATTATATTCTCATTTCTTACGACAGCACAGTATACTGTGTCCCTGTCCAAGATTATCATGTATCGCTTCTATCTTTAATCCAGCCTTATCCACCAACTCTGTAAGCTCGTCAGAACCATACATTTTACTATTTCCGTTTGCCATTGCTGTGAAATACAAACTTATCTGAGTAAGACAGAAAGCAGCAGGCTCATATTTCTGACGATTCCATAAAGTCTCCATTATATACATGGTACTATCAGCATCCATCACCTTTACCGCGCGCTTCAATATACTAAGTATCTCTTTTTCACTGAAACAATCAAGGAACTGACTCATCCAGATAACATCCCAATGCGAACTATCTGGCAAACCATTGTTCTCATCAAGAAGGTTAGTTGGATATACATGTATTCTATCAGCACCATTCTTGCCTGAAACATTTTCGCGCATCATATCTAGTTGTTGTGGCAAATCAACAATTGTCACGTCTACATTCTCGTCATAGCTCACACATTGCATCGCCCAACGACCAGTATTCCCCCCAACATCCATTAATGTTTTTGGAGATGAGGCAAACACGATCTTTAATGCCTCCTCAAAGGAACTGTCGCTGTAAAAATGATCAAATGCGAACCAACTAGACTTGGCTTTCTCAGGTAATGTTGAGAGTCCTTCATATATGGTAGACCAGTTGCCAAGTTGTTTCAATCCTGCAGGGCGTCCTTCCTTCAAAGCCGTCTCCAAATCAAACATACCAAGGTAGTTTACATCATGGTTGAAATCAATATTAACTATCGTTGCAGGATCATTTACAAGAAACCATCCTATCTTTGAAATCGTAAATTTACCACTGTTGCTATCAACCAAGACAGTACCTATTGTAAGTGAAGCCTCCATGACGCATTTTGCTGCATATTTTGTAATACCAGCACGCTCAGCAACCTCATCGGAAGTAAGTTCTTCATCACGAAGCATTTCCAGAATGCCCCATTTAAGCATCAGTCGTGACACTTGAAATACAACAGGTCCAAAAGCTATAAATTCAGCGATTCTTTGTGCTTCACGTACAGAATGCTTATCTTTTGTGTATCTCTTTTTAAGTTCTTCAGACAGATGCATAATTATATTTTCTTAATTACAAGTGCCGAATTGGTTCCACCGAAGCCAAAACTGTTACTCAACACAGTGTTTATTTCTGTTTCTACAGTATGTGTAGCTAGATTCAAATGTTCACTGTATTCATCTGAGTTTTCAAAGTTTATATTTGGAGCGATAAATCCACCCTGCATCATTAAGATCGAATATACAACTTCACTTGCTCCAGACATCCAACATTCATGACCTGTCATTCCCTTTGTTGATGAAACAAGAGCATGCTTGCCACGGAACATACGGTCTATTGCCATTGCCTCAAACATATCACCCTGAACGGTACTTGTAGCATGTGCACTTATATAGTCTACTTCATCAGCAGTAACACCTGCGTCGTCAAGAGCTCTTGTCATGGCAATTACGCTACCTTCATCAGATGGTTCAGAAATACCACCACCATTTGAAGAGAAACCATATCCACAGACTTCAGCTAAGATTGTCGCACCTCTATTTACGGCACTTTCGTAATCTTCCAACATCAATGCTGCCGCACCTCCACTAGGAATAAGTCCGTCACGATCTCGATCAAACGGACGTGAAGCCTTTTGAGGTTCATCCATGCGCTTTGAAAAAGCATTCAATGCGTCAAATGTAGCCATGCAGTAATAGTTAACTTCCTGCGCTCCACCACATAGCACACGATCCTGCAATCCCTGCTTTATAAGCAGATAGGCAAGTCCTATTGAATGGCTGCCACTTGCACATGCAGAACTTACAGAAAAGTTTACACCTTTGAGGTGAAAGATACTACTTAGGTTCATGTTTACCGTGGAGTTCATAGACTGAAAGATGAAACCAGAACCAAGCAGTTGGGTATCATGCTTTTCTGCCATTATATTGGCAGCCTCTATGACTGGGCGGGCAGAAGAGTCGTTTCCGAATATCACCCCTATCTCATTCTTTGCAAGAAAAGCATCGTCGATACCAGCTTGTTCAAAAGCCTCCTTCGATGCCATATATGCATATTCTGCCTCTTCAGACAGTCCTTGCCTTAGCCTGCGATGAAGTAAGCCTCTCAATACCGGACGTTCTACTATACCAGTAAGTCCAGACTGATAACCATATTCCAATCTATCTTTATCAAGGCCTATTCCTGAGCGACCTGCTTTTAACGATTCTGTAACTTTATCTTTATTTGTGCCAATACATGACCAAATGCCCATGCCTGTCACCACTACTCTTCTTTCCATATAACTATTATTATCTTCGGATATATCCTGTAAAGTACAAACAACTACTTATGTATATAAACCACCATTAACTTGTATCACCTGTCCATTGATATACTCGGCTTCTTTACTTACTAGAAATTCAGCTAAAGCAGCCACTTCGTCTGGTTTTCCAAATCTTCCGGCAGGAATTAGTTTTTTAAGCTCAGCAACATCAAGATCCTCGGTCATGTCTGTCTCAATAAATCCAGGAGCTATCGCGTTTACTGTAACTTTACGCTTTGCGACTTCTTGTGCCAAAGCCTTTGTTGCACCTATCAATGCAGCCTTGGCAGCAGAATAGTTAGTCTGTCCAGGCATACCTTTTATTCCAGAAAGTGAAGTGATATTTATTATTCTTCCATGACGATGAGTCAACATATTCTTCAATAATCTACGCGTGATATAGAAAAAACCGTTCATTGTAGTATCTATGACATTGTGCCATTCACTATTCTGCATGAATATCATAAGGTTGTCTTTTCTAATGCCAGCATTATTGACTAGCACAGATATATAATCATCAGGATGTTCTGATTCCCATTTTTCAAGAGCCGATTCAATTGCAGATTCTTCAGAAACGTCAAACTTAAGCAGTTCAGCTTTTGCGCCAAGCATTTCTATCTCGTTAAGAGTTGCCTGCGCTGACTCGTCATTAGTTTTGTAGTTAATAACAATTCCATAACCTTTACTGGCAAGCCTTATGGCAGTAGCCTTTCCTATTCCGCGCGACGCGCCTGTTATTAGGGCATATTCCATTCCTGTTGTGTTTAATACTTAAATTATTATAATCTTTGCACATTTTGGCATTAATCGTCACTCACTTACATTTTCGTGTATTTGTATAAATAAGAAATATGAACGACATTATATTATTAGAAGTGCAAATATACTACATTTATTTATCTCAACCAAATAAAAATTCGTCACGACTAGTTGAGCTGTAAATTTTTAAGAAAGATAAACACTATATAAAGATGAGTAAATTCTGCAATCTCGTATATTATTTTCCTTTTGTTTTAAATTATTGAAGACATACAGAAAAGCATAATCTTTTTAATCTAATATTTCGATTTCCATTAAATCACGCACGTATTTCGAAACAATTCAACAAAATATCAATAAATAAGAGGTGAATTATTCAATTTGCTTGAATATTAAGGCAGAAAACAAATAGAATTTTATATAAAGGTAGTTCTGTGCGTATTAATATATGCAACAATTAGAGTAAATGAAAATATTTTATCAATCTAACATATAATTAAGAAACAAAATATGTCTATATGGTAACAAACTTTACAACGCTGATACATAAAAGTATCAGCGTTGTAAAGTTATATTTAATTCAATTTAAACTACGTGGCGCTCACGCATGATTACATTATATGCTGCAACAAGCGTAACGGTAACAATACCTATATAAATAAGTATTGGAGTGAGGTCACCCCATTTAAATGATACCGCAGCTCCTGAGACATCGCCAAATATATTAAATATCGCCAGTTTTATAACATTAAACCCATTACGAATAATGAAATATATAACTATTGCGATAGCACAAGCTGCTGTCCAAAGGGTATTTATCCACTCATTATGCTTTGGCAAATGATGCATTACCCTATTAGAGAAGCCATCATCAGGGATGTCGTCTATTCTATTATTCTCAAAGAACTTCGCAAGGAGTTCGTCGTCTATGTTATTATCAATCATATCCATTCTGTTTTAGATAATTCGTCAATTTCTGTTTTCCTCTCGACAAGTGACTTTTCACAGTGCCTTGATTCATACCAGTGATTTCTGCAATTTTATCAATGCTTTGCCCTTCTATTAACTGCAACGAAACACAGGAACGTTCTTTGTCCGAAAGTATTTGCATTGCATCTTTAAGGTCCATTTTTAAATTGCTGTCACCATTCTCAGAGTTTCGGCTTGCAACAGCCGGTACACCATCTATATCATCAGTTATCTTATTGCGGCGAAAATAGTCATAGAGAGTATTATAAGCTATTCTATATAGCCATGTAGAGAAGCTGGACAATCCTTGGAATTTAGTTATGTTGGTATAAGCCTTAACGAATGTATCTTGCGCGAGATCATCACTTAATTGCTGATCTCCACGAGTCTGAGTAAGAAAGAAACGACGTATAGGAGACTGGTATTTCACAACAAGCTTATCAAAAGCCTTTCTGTTGTGAAACACAGCCACCTGCGTAACGAGAGATATATCGTCTAATTCTTTCACTTTAAGTAATTTATGGTTATAGTAAAGCGATTAATCCTTTAAATCAGCATCTGAATTATTATCAGAATCATTATGCTTATTTGGTGAAGTACGTGCTATAAACATCTGTCCAAGACCCATACATAATATCAGTGCACCAACACCAATGATTGAATCTGCATCAATAAACCAGAAAAGTATCATAAGTCCTAATCCAATAGAAGCATTTTTGATACCACGCTGCCACTGCTCCTCACTTGTATAAATTTTGGTTGGCTTAATAGTATTAGGAATTGGCTGTCCTGTTTCCATCGCCTTTTCTGCCAACTTAACGCTATCGTTATGTCGCTTTATCAAGTATCTTATCACTAATATCACAACGATTAATGGAGCTAGACATATCAATGCACCAAGGAGTAATATCAATACTACTACAAAGAAGCCTCCAACACCCAATGCTCCTCCTATTGCCTTAAAGAACCAATTGCTACCATCAATGTCATAATCATGATTATAACTTCTAGCCGGTGAACTTGTATAAGTTGTATCATCAGCCGCCTGATTATAATTTGATGTTGTATCAGAGAAAGCCTCAACTCCTTGATTTTTAGCAGAATCAGGCTTTGTTGCCACAGCCTCAGTGCGAGGTGTGTGACGATGCAAACGTACTCCAGCTTGCATAGATGTACTAAGCGAAAGGGCAACTGTCAATGCCATTAAAATCTGTTTCATAATATATATTTTTTTATTATTTCTGAATGTTAGACGAAACGTTTTATAATTTAGTTGCAAAGGAACAATTTTTTTTTTAAATTTGCACTATATATATAATAAAGTATGAACCTCCCGAAAGAATTTACCGATTATACACGCCAGCTTATGGGCAAAGAACTATATGCTACTTTTGAAAAAGGCATGATGGAAGAACCTCCTGTAAGCATACGCATCAACCCATTTAAGACAGACATAAACAATATAAACATTCCGCTGAAAGATGAAGACATCGAATGGTGTGAATATGGAATGTATTTAAATAAACGCCCTAACTTTACTTTTGACCCACTGCTTCATGCTGGACTTTATTACGTACAGGAGGCATCATCAATGTTTGTATATCACGTGTTGAAACAGGTGGTGAAGAGTCCTGTACTAATGCTTGACTTATGTGCAGCTCCTGGAGGAAAGACTACATGCGCTATGTCGGCTTTGCCGAAAGGAAGCAAGATGTTCAGCAACGAACCAATAAGGCAACGCTCACAGATTCTTAGCGAAAACATTCAAAAATTTGGCATTACCGATATATGTGTAACGAATAACTATGCAAAGGATTACAATAAAAGCAAACTGATATTTGACGTAATTCTTACTGATGTACCATGTTCGGGCGAAGGTATGTTCAGAAAAGACGAAGGGGCTATAAACGAATGGAGCACTAATAATGTTCAAATCTGTCAAAGACTACAACGAGAAATCGTAAGTGATATATGGGACAACCTAAAACCTGGAGGAATACTGATATATTCTACTTGCACTTTCAACGCTCACGAAGACGAGGAAAATGTTGCTTGGATAGCAGAAAATCTTGGTGCTGACTTTATTAGCATAGACACAAAAAAGGAATGGAACATTACAGGAAGTCTTATAGACAATAATCCTGTGTATCGATTCATCCCTGGCAAAACTCGTGGAGAGGGTATTTTCATGGCAGTATTGAGAAAACATAAAGACGATAATGGCAAAATATCTACCAGTAGTATTGACGCTAAAACACTAAAGCCTTTAAATGTATTATATAATGGTGTAAAGCCTGACACAATAAAGGGTAAACAGGCTATTCCTGATCATTCTAAAGCAATGTCTACAACACAAGATATAGATGAATATCCTGAAGTGGAGATTGACTATAAAAATGCTATAGCTTATTTAAGAAAAGAAGCTATAACTCTTGGCGAAAATGCACCTAAAGGTATTGTACTGCTTACATACAAGAAACATCCAATTGGATTTGCAAAGAATATCGGCAACAGAGCAAATAACCTTTATCCACAGGAATGGAGAATAAAGAGCTCACATATTCCGGAAGAAAACACAACCATCATAGAATGATAATATCCATAATAGCAGCAGTAGCAAGAAACAATGCAATCGGGTACAAGAATAAACTCTTATACAAAATTGACGACGACATGAAAAGATTTAGAACCATAACAACAGGATATACCGTGATTATGGGAAGAAATACTTTTGAGTCATTACCTTTCGGAGCATTACCTAACAGGAGAAACATTGTTATCACAAATAGCAAAAGACACATTGACGGATGCGAATGCATGAAATCTATCAACGAAGCTGTTGACGCATGCAGAAATGAAGAAGAGGTGTTTATCATTGGTGGCAGCATGATATACAACGAGGCAATTAATATTGCCGACAAACTATATATCACAGAAATTGATGACTGTCCTAAAAATGCCGATACTTTTTTCCCTGATTACAGCAAATGGAAATGCGTTTCGTCTGAAGAGCACAAAAAAAGCGAATACAATGATTTTGCATTCGCCTTTAAAATATTTATAAAATAAAATTTTAATCCGTAACGACATCCTCATCGGTGTCATCCTCTTCTTCTACAGGATTATCGAGAATAGGAAGCTGACGATCTATTGAAACGTTGAATGAGATTATTGTTTCACTGCGTGACAAGCCCAATGGCTGCAACTTATCATGGATAATTTCCATCAGATGATGATTGTTTCTAGCATACATCTTAATAAAAAGATCCATACCACCAGTTGTAGCATGGCACTCTATTACCTCAGGAATCTTCTTCAAGGCAGCAACAACTACATCGTGTTTCTCCGGATTCTTAAGATACAGTGCTACATAAGCACAAGTCTCGTAACCGATTTTTTCTGGATCAATGATAAACTGAGAACCTTTAAGCACACCAAGTGCTGTTAGTTTTTGAATACGCTGATGAATGGCAGCACCGCTAACATTGCACGCACGTGCGACTTCCAAAAAAGGAACTCTAGCATCCTCTGAAACTAGACGAAGAATTTTCTTGTCAAGTGAATCTAAATTGTGATGTGACATATTATATATTAATTTGGTCGCAAAGTTAGTATAAATGTTTGACTTTTGCAACAAATTAATAACATTTGTATTAAACTGTAATTCTTTTTAAGAATAACATTTATTTTGTTTAAACTAACGAATAGTTAATTTTATAGGCTTTCGTCTGACGTAATGTTTGTTTTATATCAGTTATCGCACTCATTTTGGTATTTCTATACGCTTTTTTTGATACACTCTTCAATAACATTTATTCTGTCTACATTTTGTTTTTTCGTCTATAGCTTAATAAACTACGCCTAAAGAAGTCACACAAACATAATAGTAAATTGGATGTACAAGACATGAATAACTATTTCAACTATTGAAGATTAATCACAAGTTGGTTCATCTAAACTATTGCCAAAGAACTCTGTTTTCAACAATTTGTGAGAACATTAATTCTCTGAGACACGGTCAATCGTACCAATACTTGTTGGGATATGAAAGATAATATTAAAGCAAAAAGTTACAATACCTTTTATACTTGCTATCATTATTTATATTTTGGGGAATATTCTTCTCACGCTATTTTCTGTTATTTCGGCTACAGTTTCTTCAGAAACGCCATATACTTCTGCCAACTTTTCCAGAACTAATTTTACATAAGAACTCTCATTGCGCTCACCACGATGTGGAACTGGTGTCATATAAGGACTATCTGTTTCAAGCACGATACGTTCTAGTGGAACAACAGCTGGAAGATCTTCTCTTAGATGGCTGCTTTTAAATGTAAGTACACCTCCTACTCCAAGTACAAACTTATCGAATTGCAGTAACTGTTCTGCTTCTTTTTGATTGCCAGTAAAACAATGAAATACGCCACCAGGCAGATCATTTTCATACTTCTTAAGTATCGTCACCATCTCGTTCTGTCCTTTTCGACAATGAATCATCAATGGCAACTGTGTTTGTACCGCCCATTTCACTTGTTCTTCAAAAGCCATCAGTTGTTCTTTTTCAAACTCACGGCTCCAGTAATAGTCCAATCCGACTTCACCAATAGCAATGAAATCAGTATTGGAATTCAATATTTTTTTTATTTCATGAAGCACGCTGTCCCAATCAGCTTTCACTTCTTCAGGATGCAGTCCAATCATTGGATAGGCATAGCCAGAATAGCTATGACATAATTTCACTACAGAATCAACATTATTCAAGTCAATTGCAGGAATGAGCACTCTTGCCACACCAGCATCCTTTGCACGCTGAATAACATCAGGGAGATCGTTAGCGAACTCCTCTCCATCTAAATGAGTATGTGTATCTGTAAAAGAAATCATTGTTAATACTTACGTTCCATCATTTTCTGTGCATAGAGTGCCAATTCTGATTTTCTTGAATTATCGACATTTACTGCATCAAGATATTTACGGCTCTGCTCAAAATAATATTCTATCTTCTTAAGAGCCAACTTATCTATACCGATTTCATTATACAATCTTGTAACCGATGCAATCTTTTCATCTCTATCAAACTCTTCTGCTCCAATCAAAGAATCAAGTTCTTTTCTCTGAACGTCATTGGCCATATTGAATGCATTGATAAGCATGTATGTCTTTTTATTACTTGTAATATCTCCACCGATATTCTTTCCGAATAACTTAGTATCTCCATATACATCAAGATAATCATCCTGAAGTTGGAATGCAAGTCCAATTAGTTCACCAAATTTATATAGATTTTCCTGATCTTCTTTTGGAGCATCAGCAAGGATTCCACCAATTTTCATGGCACAAGCTAACAATACGCTAGTCTTAAGACGAATCATTTCAACATATTCGTCTTCAGTAACATCGTTACGGGTTTCAAAATCCATATCATATTGCTGTCCTTCACCAATTTCCAAAGCTGTTTCTGTGAACACATCCAATACGTCCTTAAGATACTTGTTACCACATTTAGTCATGCGTTCATAGGCTAGTACCAACATTGAATCACCACTAAGAATAGCAGTATTGGGATCCCATTTTTTGTGGACCGTTGTTTTGCCTCTTCGCACGTCGGCATTATCCATCAAGTCATCATGCAAGAGTGTATAGTTATGGTATGTTTCTAAAGCACACGCTGGCATCAAAATACTCTCAGGGTCATCCCTATAAAGATTATATGCCAATAACATTAGCGTTGGACGTATACGCTTACCACCCATAGACAATACATATTTTATGGGATCATACAAGCCATTAGGCTTTCTGTCATATCTAAGGTTATCTAAAAATTCATTAACCTTAACTAAAATCTCGTCTGCGGTCATATTATAATTTAAAGTTTAACGGTATAGCAAACATTGTACAACAAGGTTTGTTCTTTCTATTCCGAGTTTACATTCATGCGTCATATCTATATAATAACTTATACCATCAAGAATTTCATCATTATTGCTATATCAGGAAGGCATAAAGAGTATTTTAAGCCAAATATATCATAGCAAAAAAAGTATTAGTACAAGCAGGAAATTAGCAGCCAACTTGTTTGCGATATCAGCACTATGTGTTTTCTTTATTTCCACTTTTTAGAAAATATATCTTTTCAAATAGCGTTATAACTTTGTGACGCAAAAGTAATGCTTATATTTGAAAAAAGCATTATCTTTGCGAAATAATTAGGAAAAATAAATGAAAAAAACGGCATGTGTACTTATTATGGCCCTTTTTTGTGTTTCAGCAATATCACAGGAAAGCCAGACCGGATACAACTTTCTGCGTCTTCCAGCAAGTGCTCATGCTGCAGCTTTAGGTGGTGACAATATCACGATAATTGAAGACGATGAGTCTATGATTTTCAATAATCCAGCTTTATTATCAAGTGTAAGTGACAAAACCATCAACCTAAATTATATGAACTATATGCAAGGTGTCAACACAGCAAGCGCCGCTTTCAACAGAATAGTGAAGGAACGTGCATCTTGGGCTGTTTCTGCACAATATATTGATTATGGTTCGATGAAGGAGGTTGACGAGAATAATGTACAGAATGGTGACTTCACCGCAAAAGATATTTCTCTCGGAGCTTATTTTTCATATCTTCTTACAGATAGACTTGCAGCCGGAATCACAACAAAATTTATCACATCGTATATTGGTAACTACAATTCTATAGCAATGGGTGTAGACCTCGGCATCAACTATTATGATCCGAACTATGAATGGTCTTTGTCTCTTGTCGCCAAGAACCTTGGCGGACAACTTAAAGCATATAATGATAACTTTGAGAAAATGCCATTTGACTTGCAGGCTGGAGTAAGCAAGAAGCTCACCAACACCCCATTCAGAGTTTCAGTAACGATGGGTGATCTTACAAAATGGGATTATAAGTTTATAAATCATATTGTCGCAGGATTAGACGTAATGCTTTCACCAAACATTTGGGTTGGTGCAGGATATAATTTCAGACGCGCAAACGAAATGAAGATTACAGACACCAATAATGAGGGAAGCAGTCACGGAGCTGGTTTTTCTTTAGGTGGAGGTATAAATCTAGAACGTTTCAAACTGAATATCGCTTACGGCAAATATCATATCAGTAGTAATTCATTAATAATAAATATAGCATACTCTTTATGAAGAAAATAACTATCGCTATTGACGGATTCTCATCTTGTGGTAAGAGTACCATGGCTAAGGATCTGGCCAAAAAAATAGGTTATGTATACGTCGACACCGGCGCAATGTATCGTTCTGTAACATTATTTGCAATGCAGAATAATCTTTTCAGCAAAGACGGTTCTGTAAAGACCACTGAGTTGGAAAAAAGAATGAAAGATATCCAAATTTCATTTGTATTCAATAATGAGACTGGACGTCCTGATACATATCTGAATGGCGAACTTGTTGAGAAAGAAATCCGCACTCTTGAAGTTAGCAGTCACGTAAGTAATATTGCGACAATACCTTTTGTACGTGAGGCTATGGTGGCACAGCAACAACGCATGGGCAAAGACAAAGGTTTGGTTATGGACGGTCGTGATATTGGTACAACGGTTTTCCCTGAAGCCGAACTAAAGATTTTTGTTACTGCTTCACCTGAAGTTCGTGCAAAACGTAGATTTGACGAATTAAATGAAAAGGGAATGCCTGCTGACTTTGACGACATTTTTGAAAATGTAAAAGAACGCGACTATATTGACAGTCATAGAGAAGTTAGTCCATTACGAAAGGCTAACGATGCAATAGAATTAGACAATAGCAATATGACTATTGCCGAACAGAGTGAGTGGCTGATGCAGAAATTCACTGATGCATGCAAAAAAATCCAATGATTTATCAGTATGGACAATTAGCATAACGCAATTAAGTTTTTGCTGAAAAAAACAGCCTATTCGTTGAACAAAATTTGAAAGATAGAAAAATTATTATTATCTTTGCAATCAAAGAAAAGTATCAAGCGCGATACTAATAATAATTAAGTTTTTGTTTATGTTAATTTCGACGTACCGGTTTTTTTACACTCCGGTATATTGACGAAAAAAGCGTAATAGATTCAATTAAGATTATAAATTTTGAGTTAATTACTGTTTTTTATTGGGCATTTTTTCGTGAGAAAAGATGCCCTTCTTGTTTTTATTTTGCCCGTCTCCTCAATATATAGTCACGGCATTCTTCCATAAGCCACTTCGGAGTACTCGTAGCTCCACATATACCAACTGATGATACACCATCAAACCATGCCATATCTATTTCGTCCGGACTTTCTATCTGATGACTCTTACCATTAACTATCTGACATTCCTTGAATAGAACTTTCCCATTTGAACTTTTTCTTCCTGCAACAAATAGCACAACATCATGCTTACCTGCGAAAAGAGCTATATTCGGCATTCTGTTTGCAACCTGACGACATATAGTATCAAAGCTCTTAAACGTAGAATTCTTTGATATATGTGTTTGTATATACTGAATTATATTATGAAATTCATCAAGGCTCTTTGTTGTCTGCGAATAAAGATAGATATCACGATTGAAATCTAACTTCTTCACGTCATCAAACTTTTCTATAACAATAGCTTCACTATGCGTCTGACCGACAAGTCCAAGCACCTCAGCATGGCCATTCTTGCCAAATATTACGATCTGCCTGTTGTCAGTAGATTTAACATCATGATTTTCATATTGCTTTTTTATTCTTTTCTGTAGTTGCAGCACAACAGGACATGTAGCATCTATAATCTCGATATTATTACGCTTTGCAATTTCGTAAGTCTTTGGTGGTTCGCCATGAGCCCTAAGCAATACCTTTACATTGTGCAATTCAGCCAACTGATCATGATCAATTGTTACCAAACCATGTTCATGAAGTCGCTTAACCTCCATACCATTATGAACAATATCTCCAAGACAGTACAAGGTCTCGCCATTAGCAAGCTCTTCCTCTGCCTTTTTTATTGCAGTAGTGACACCAAAGCAAAAACCACTACCATTGTCTATCTCAATTTGAAGCATCTACCTTATTTTTTTACTTTAATCTCAATTGTCACCTTACCCATACTTGGGTCATTGGTAATCATCAGAACACGAGGCTTACTCCTTATGTTCTTAATCTGTTCTGCATAAGCCGTGATTTTCAGTTTGGCACTCTGTCCCGGTTCTATCTTAGTCTTGTTCAAAGAAACGTCCAGTCCCATAGTGAACATCTGCAAATTTCTTATTTCCAACACCGATTTACCTTCATTTTTAATTTCGATATCGCCTTTAAGTTTATTCTTTCCATTAAAGCTTCCCAAGTCTAATAAATCTGTGGAGAGTTTAATTTTAGGAGCATCTGCAACTTCTTTGGCTGTAAGATTTTGGAAAGCGGGAAGCACCACAGAAGATACTGTTATCATCTTCTCGTCAGCAACTTTGTCACCAGGAGCAAATCCCAAATAAATATCAGTTTGGTTCAATCCTAAATCGTGCAATTTTTTTGAATCAAGAGATAACACAGCTACGCCAGTATGATGTGGTGCTATCTTTGCAGGGTACATCTCTACCTCAAGGTAATTTGGCAAATGCATGAATACAGGCTCTGCGGTTTCTTCTGAAGTGTTTAGTATATAGATTTTTTGTTTTGGATTATCTCCTATATTTACATTATCAAACTCCACATTATGAACATCGGTTTTAAGATTGCCCAATGTATAAGAATACTCACCAGAGAAACTCCTCAACTCACTAACCACAACACCTTTTATTGTCAAGACTACAGGCTTTTTGCTGCCATTACTATACACACATAGCATCTTTTGGAAGTGTCCCAATGTCTCGGCATTGTACTCTCCAGAAATTGCAAATTCATTTCCACCTCCTACAGTCTTAGGATAATCTGCAGTGGTGCAACCACAAGATGTTTCTACATCCTGTATATGCAAAGAACGCAATCCCTTGTTTTTCAACTTAAATTCAGCCTTCACAGGTACTCTATATAGCACCTGACCAACATTAATAACATTATTTTCAACTGATATTTTCTGGGCATTTACATCTAACGCCGCCAACAGAAACATCGTACTTATAATTATTTTATTTTTCATCTTTAATGTTTAATTTCATTGCCTTATCACGACCACTGAACTCAGTACTGTATGTGCAACGTGCTGTACATGTGCCACTCATATACTCGCCTTCGCGATCTATGTAATATTCAGTCTCAACAACGTGAGTACCTTTAGATAAACGATCAAAATAATAATTTGTTGCATCATCGCCAGGCGCATAATAATATCCCCAACCATATCCGCTTGTCTGGTCTACAGGTTCCATGCATGCAGCACGCTTATCCTGAACATCAACAAAGTCGTAGTCACGGTTGGCTTTTATGGTGAGTCTAACAGTAATCTTATCACCTACTTTCAGATTTTTATTATCTTTTATCACCGCACCAGTTACATCAACAAGTTCACGCTTTACAGAAAGAGACGTAGAATTACTCTCTATATCAGAAACTTTCTGGTCAAATTCAGCATAGACAGCTCCCCAACTGATATTTGAAGAACTCTTTTCCGCTGTTAAAGTTCCGAAATGCTTACCAATGACCTCTGCCTTAACAACATTTCTTCCGGAGGTAGGTTCGGTCGTCTTTAGCTTCTCTCCATTAAGTTTCAAAACTGTATTATCACCATATCCAGTAATACTCTCACGAGTCTCTCCTTGAAGGAATGCATAAACAGCATTAACACAGTTAATAGGTGTATCCCAATTCTGTGTACGTTTACTCTGCAAAAGCCATCTCTGCATCTCTGCGATAGTCTGCTTGTCATTTGGTGAAACAAGTTTTAAAGCTTCTATCGCAGCAACCTCTGTAGGAATCCTATAGTCAAACCAAGAATATCCAGCTCTTCTAGTATCAAAGTAACGTCCCATTTCATCTGTGTAAACAGAATATTCTTTTATACTAGTCAGATATTGATTTGCAAGTTCCATATTTCCACATCTTGCAAATATTACAGACATCATAGCCTTACCATATATAGTAAAAGCATTATCACGCTTCTCTAGGAGCTTCAGTAAATACTTGCTATTTGGATTATCAAGTCCGCTATTTCTCAATGCACATAGATATAAATATCGTATTGAAGTCTCATCAGGCAACAGGCTCTTTACTCCCTGTTTCTCTAGTTTCTTCAAATCAGTAACATTTTCAGCAACCTTATCTGATAGATATTTCATACTTTGATTTATCATACTGCTAGTTGCATTCTGTTCACCTATCATCACGTTAAGTCGTTGCAACATTTCTGTCACGCCAACTGTCATATATAAACTTCCGTGCATACCAGGCCACCAGCTATAAGAGCCATCACCATTCTGCAACTGTCTCATTGCATAAAGCGCATCTTCTTTATATGTATTCAACAAGTTTAAAGAATCTGTGTTTCCTATATTTTTAAGCAAATAGGCAGAAATACTATTAGTATAATACTTTGCCGCCAAACTCATGGCATTCTTTACATTAGATTTAGCTACAGATGGCATAGCCTCTATCATCATCCATGCAGGATTGTTTGTGTATGCCAGCGTCAACTTATTGTTATTCTCTTTTACAGGGAACAGCTTGTCTATATCAAGTTTATATGTACCAGGTACATTCTGGCTAAAAGCTATGGTTGTAATAACATGCTCTTTGTCAGAGAGTATCGGGAGATAGTGCTGTTCAGCATCACTAAAGTTTTTGCCTTCAATCGTCATTCTACAAATGAGCGGAGACGTTATATCATTAATCTTAATTTCAGATGGAGATAACTTAAAGTTCACATTACTACTCCCATTAGGTTCTATTGTTACAGGCACATGATTTTCAAGCAAGACCTTTTCTGTCTCAGGGTCAATAATTGTCATATATGCCTTTGCTATCTGTTTTTTGTCAGTGGTATTTATCACGCGAGCAGCGATTGTGGCATTATCGCCCATTCTCACAAAACGAGGAACATTAGGCATTATCATCAAGTTTTTCTTTGCAACAGCCTCAGCAGTAATCATGCCACTGTTCATACTCTTGTCATGAGCAAGCCCCATAAACTTCCAAGTCGTAACACTTTCTGGCAAAGTAAACGACAATGCCACGTTTCCATTTTTATCTGTTTGAAGTGCTGGATAGAAAAAAGCTGTCTCATTTAGGTTCTCTCGCACATAATCATTATTTGTTTTCTTATTAGTTGTACTACCAATAGCTAGTTTAGGAGATTTCGCTAATGCTATATCATTAAACGAAGCCGTTACATCCCTATCAAACTTACCTTCATAAGCTGATACAGACCCAACAATACCAACTCTTTTAACGGATCTAGTGCCCCTAATCATGACAGTATTTGTTGAAAAGCGACCTCCACCAGAACCATCCATACTTAAATCATCCATGTGTGTAAAGTCCAAATCGTACTGATTTAAATATTTAATTGGCATCTCACCATAAAGCGAACTATTTTCGAATATTGTACCACGCCATGAGAGGGCAGCAACAAATCTATTTAATCTTACTTCAAAGTTCCAATCATGTGAGTGTATTGCGTCCAGACTAACATCATACATTGTTGCCATAAGCTGTGCTTTAGCAGCTTTTCCTTTTTCATTTGTTACAGACAACATCCATGTTTCCTTCTGTCCGGGAGTCAATCTGTCACGAAATGTTGTCCACTTAACATTGAGTTTCATATCAGGCAATGCTCTGTTTATATTTGCAGAGTGTTGAAAGATCTTACCATCTTTCACCCAAGCATAATCAACAGTTATACCATCACCATACTCTTCCTTGTATTTAAAAGCACGTGTATACACTTCATTGGCAGACATTTCTAAAGTTCCGTTATCAATGACTTTGTCGCCTGCAATAATTGAATATACAACATACACATTATCATCTGACGTTCCCAGCTGAACATAAATTGGTTTATCATCATTGCGGAAATGCATATCGCTTACATAAAACCAATCACGCGTAGGTTCAGCAAGTCTTTTGTCTTTCATTGAGAACACAGTAAAGTTTCTCATAATGGTATCGCCATTACATATAGCCTCAAGTTCATGAGCACCGCTCTTTAAATTCATTGCAGTAATGTCTGTTGCAACATTTGTCTTTGCTGTATATGGTTTTCCGTCTACTTTATAGTATACTTTTCCGTCTACTTTATCTCCTGCTATATTACTGTAATCAAAAGTTATCGTCTTCAAACTATCACGCTCTATGCGCTGTGGCAAATCAATATTAAAGACGGTATTTCTGTTGCTCAAAGGTATTGAAGTTTCTGCCTCATGAGTTTCACCTGCCAAATCAGTAACCTGAACATTGACATTATATGTATAATATCGTGGAATATCGCTCTTGCTTTCAGGAAGAGCAAGTTTTACAGGAATTTCAAACTTTCCTATAGCGTCAGTTTTTATAGTATCTTTTGCAACTACCACGTCATCGTCTGCACTAAATCTCCACCAAAGTCTGTTTGGACGACGTGTAACAGTATATTTGACATTGGCATTCTGAACAGGGACACCGGCATAACTTTTGGCTGTGCCTACAAACTTAACAGTATCGCCACTGTTATATGCCGTATTAAGATTATAAAATTCTACTTTGAAAGTTGGACGCTTATACTCCTCTACTCTAAAATATACACTTCCTTTTTCTGTTGATATTGAAAAAGAACCTGTACGCCCAGTCTTTGGAAGTTCAAACTTAGCAGAAGCACTACCATATTCATCTGTTGTGACACTTAACTCTTTAACAACCTTGTAATTCACATCGCGTAATTTCAGAGTAATTTCCTTCCCTGCATTTACTGAAGTCTTGTCTTTATGATGTTCCACAGAATAAGCTATCGCATTCACGTTTACGGTTTGTCCTGGACGATATAAACTCCTGTCTGTAAACAAATCCACAACATCTTCACGCTTGCCATATTCCTTTCCATCGTAATAGTAATAGCCTGAGTTTGTAGATGTTTCTGGGCAGAACCTATCTTGGTCTGTATAAACATACAGCTTCAGTTGAGTCCTTCCAACTACATAGTGGAACATTGCTTCACCATGCTTGTCAGCAACCAGTGTTGTCAATATTTTATTTTTTTTACGACTTTCACTCCATGATTCTTCCGTGAGTTTTATCTTAGCACCAGGAATAGGCTGTCCGGTTGTAGCACTGACAGCAACAAATCTCAAATTATCATCAGGTAATCCTTCAGTAAGTGCATACATATCTGAAACATGCAATAACATTCTTTCAGGTCGTATATCCTTATTATCCGTAGTAAACTCGACTAGGTAAACACCCTTATCAAGTTTTGGCATCTTCATCGAGTCACAGCTCACTTTGTAATTAGGTATGCCTATATATCGATGCGTCACAGAAACACCAGTTTCTCGCATAAGCATCTTTGCTATTTTGGAATAACCATCATTATTAGACACATCAATCTTCAAAGCCTCTTTTGTTTTAAGCTTTGTGACTGTCATTGTAATAGCAGCAACATTAGTAATTTGTCGTATTTCAACGGTTCTTTCAGTGTTTGGTATTTGAACGAGACTCCCTAAATCTACAAGATAACTAGGTAAAGTGAGTCTGCTATATGCATTTCTAAGGATATTCATTCTTTTCCATTTTCCCCATTTGCTCAACGCAAAATTGATATAATCAATTTTTTCCGCTACAGTCGCGTCAGTAGCCTTGTCCATAAAGTTGAAATGCTCTATTGCTAATTCACCAGCAACTTCTAAATCTTGATAAACATCTATCAAAGAGTCTATCTTTTGAAGACATGCTGACTTACTCATTTCTGTGCAATCATCGTCAGCATCCCTTTTGTTCATATAATATGCACAAAGACATGTAGCACTTCTGTTGTTATGATAAAGATACCAATCATAGAGAGTTTTATAGTCTTTAGCAGCAATTCCAATAACATGCAGAAGATCATTATAAAATATACGGCTATCACTTCCCTCAATCATCAGAGGCTCATAGTTCTTTGCCTGCTCATTTGCCAATATTTCAGGATGTGCTAACGATTCCCTAAAATATTTTTTTGCTTCAACTAAAGAATCTTGATTATCGCTGAATTGATTTTCATACACCGTTCCAAGCACACTATAGTATATTGAAGCAATCGCTATATTCGTTTTTTCAGCTCTTTTTGCTTTCTGCTTCAGACCAGCAATAACAACATCCAGAGAGTCATCAGAAATTTCTATTTTATTCCTGCACATTTCAAATTCAGCCTTGACGACTTCACCGTACTTTTTTTCGACAGTAGCCTTTGAAATAATTTTGTTAAGCACAACAGATGCAGTCTGTGGATGACCATTATCAATATTATACATATATTTTTTCCACAAAGATGTATAACTATCAGCTATAGTTACCAAAGGTATTAGTAATATTAATACAATTATTAAAAATGTCTTTTTCATACTTTCAGTTTTTTAGTCAAAATGAATCCAATGGCGAAAACTTGCTTGGAGCTAACATTATAATGCAAAGATACATTAAGATGAGGGAAGAACAAAATAAATAAGGAAGTTTTTATTCATTATTCATAGCGCGTACTTATTTTATTTCAATATAAAACAATAACTTTCATATCGTATATCATTCTAAGATGTCTCATACTAATTTAATTACTAATTATGTAATACTATTTAATGTAAATACAACCAAAATATTTGCTGATAACGAAACGCATAACCATCAAGAACACTCTCATAAATGTTCAATAACAACAGCCTCTATTTTTATCACGTTATTTACAAAAGCCAATAATGAGTTTCGACATTTTTACATATAAACCACCTTGTTCCAAAGCAAACAACACGCAGTCCAATAGAAACATTAACATTTTTAAACGCAGAATTATGCAATTTCTGAAAGAAAACAATCAATTAATGAAAAATTATTTTAATCTTTGAAATAAAAAGCCTATCTTTGCATAATAGATAAAAAATTATAATGAATTACTAGTATATATTACTACGTATTCCAATAAAATTATTATAATTGTGACATGAAAAATCTAAAACTTATAAGATCTGCATTTCTAAAAATTTCAGGTCTAATTATTCTACTGGGATTATTATTAAGAATAGTTCTGCTGTTTAACCCTACTACAGTTGTAAACTATTCGTTTATCGAATGGATACAAATTTTCATTCTGGGTGCTTTCAACGACCTATTTTTCGCCACCCTCAGCTTTTCTTTTTTCTGGGTTTTTCTGTTATTCTTCTCAAAAGATAAGTATAATAAACCTTGGACTTTCATTATCTACGCATTGCTTGGAGTCACATTTATAGTATTGCAATTCTTCAACACTCCATTAAAAGAATTTAATGCCGCACTTACAAGAATAATCAGCTACCTTATATTATATAGAATAGTAAGTTATTCTGTACGTCTGTTAGTCCCTTCTATAAGAAATATTTGGCGACAATACACATACTATACCATATTCTTCATCTACGTTCTATTAATTATATTAAACGCTTTTGCAGAATACTTTTTCTGGAGTGAATTTGGACTGCGCTATAATTTCATAGCAGTTGATTATTTGGTATATACGAATGAAGTCATTGGAAATTTCTTTGAATCATATCCTATGATTCCACTTCTATCAATAGTTGTATTATTAGCTGTCGTCGCATCAATATTCCTACTTCACGACATCAAGAAAGATTGCTTCAAGAATACGATGACCATTCGCAACAAGATAATCTTTACATTTGTCTATTGCATTTTATCCGGTGCTTCATACGCACTTCTTTCTTTCAATTTTTCATTTCAACACAACACAAACAGCTTTGTAAATGAGTTACAAGCTAATGGATGCGTGAAATTCTGTCAAGCATATTTTAACAACGACTTGTCTTATAAGGACTTTTACACTATGATTCCAAACAAGGAAGCTAACAGCCTCCTTGACTCCATGTATTGGAGAAAGGCTGACCATGTTCAGTATATACAATCAAAATTTCCTGAAGTTCACAAGAATATTGTACTCATCACCATTGAGAGTATGAGCGGTGATTTCCTTGAAAGATATGGCAACACTGATAATCTTACGCCAAATCTTGACAAAATGATGAAACAAGGCATTTGCTTTGACAATCTTTACGCTGTTGGCAACCGTACTGTTCGCGGACTTGAAGCTGTCACGCTGTGTGTGCCACCAAGTCCTGGAGAAAGTATTATTAAGCAAAAAAACAACGAAAAGCTTTTCTCAACTGCCCATATCTTGCGTTCAAAGGGATATAATGTTGACTTCATATATGGTGGTGATAGCTATTTCGATAATATGAAGGAATTTTTCAGTGGAAACGAATTCAAGGTTATCGACCAATCTGATTTCAAGGATTACGAAAAGACGTTCGGTACTGTTTGGGGTGTTTGTGATGAGGACTTATTCAACAAGTCTATAAAGGTATTGAATAGCAATGCAAAAACAGGCAAGCCATTCTTTACTCATATTATGACAGTAAGCAACCATCGTCCATATCTATATCCTGACGGAAAGATAGACATACCTTCATCAAAGAAATGTCGTGAAGGTGGTGTCAAGTATACAGATTACGCAATTGGCAAGTTCTTCGAAGTTGCTAAGAAGCAACCTTGGTTTAAGAATACTATTTTTATTATTACAGCCGATCACTGTGCGTCTAGTGCAGGAAGCATGGATATTCCGCTAAACGAATACCATATTCCAGGACTAATATATGCACCTGCGATGATAGCTCCATCAGTAAACAAGAAACTTATCTCGCAAATTGACTTGATGCCAACAGTATTTGGTATTTTACATTTCAACTATGCGTCACGTTTCTTTGGTCAGAACGTTCTATCACCATTGTATCATCAACGTGCATTTGCAGCTACATACCAGAATCTTGGCTACATTGAAAACAATAACATGATTGTTCTCAGTGCAGGGCACAAACAGCAACAGTTTAAGTTGTTACAAGACAAATACTCTTTGACTACAGGCGCACAACAACATAACATCAATAAAACATTGCTACATCGTGCGGTAGCAAACTATCAATGCACTGGCAAAATAAGAGTAAAATAAAAATCGATTGTCACTTACGATTATAATATAAATATTCATAATCTCAGAAAAAGTATTTTGCACATCGCTTTACATAACAATATCCCAATCCCTTTATTTATAGAGCTTGGGATATTGTTATTATGTAAGGTGAAAGGTAAGATAATTCATTGATTGGCAAAAACCAGAACGTATGTTTCTCATGTTTCATCTACATTGTAAGTAAAAAGTAATATCAAATATTAGGTTTATCCAAATAATAATATTACCTTTGCATCCGAAATTGGTGTTTTAAGGTATCAGAACAATTATATGAGAATGTTTAAAAACCTTATAGCACATTATTGTAAAACGTAACTACTATTGTGCAGGGCTTTTAGCACCCTCTTCTCCCATCATAATACTTACGTACAATTACGGATAGAAAAATTATCTATTCGTAAGTAGTATTATATATTTTTAATAACACATTTATGACATTTAAGGAATTAAATATAACAGAGCCAATATTACAAGCTCTAACAGAAAAAAAATACGAAAATCCAACACCGATACAAGAAAAAGCGATACCGGTTGCACTAGAAAACAGAGACATTATAGGTATTGCACAAACAGGAACAGGAAAAACAGCAGCGTTTGCTATACCAATCATACAACTGCTTACGGAAAAAACATCTGACAACAAGCACAATATTAAAGCACTTATTCTGACTCCAACTCGTGAACTAGCTATACAGATTGACGAATGCTTCACTGACTATGCAAAACATACATCACTGAGACACACTGTCATATTCGGAGGAGTGAACCAGAACCCACAAGTTAGACAAATCAAACAAGGTACTGACATTCTTATAGCCACACCTGGTAGACTGTTGGACCTTATTAATCAGGGATTTATTCATCTTGACAACATAAAGCACTTCATTCTTGATGAAGCTGACCGCATGCTTGACATGGGATTTATACACGACATAAAGCGCATATTGCCACTCTTGCCGAAACAACGTCAAACTATGCTGTTTTCTGCAACAATGCCGTCATCAATCGCTGAACTATCAAGAAAGATCTTGAACAAACCTACAAGAGTAGAAGTCGCACCTGTTTCTTCAGTTGTAGACACTATAAAGCAGAGTCTGTATATGATTGAGAAACCAGACAAGAGCAAGTTCTTGCTTAACTTGTTGAAAAAGGAAGGTATAAAATCAACACTTGTCTTCTCACGTACAAAACACGGAGCTGATAAGATTGCAAAAATATTAAATAAGAATGGAATTCTATGCGATGCCATTCACGGCAATAAATCGCAAAATGCACGCCAACGCGCGCTGACGAATTTCAAAGCAGGCAAGACTCACGTGATTATAGCTACTGATATTGCCGCAAGAGGAATTGATATAGACAACCTACAGTTGGTGATAAACTATGACCTACCTGATGTTGCTGAGACCTACGTCCACCGTATAGGACGTACAGGACGTGCGGGACATAATGGTTCAGCAATAACTTTCTGTTCGTCTGATGAGCGTGTCATGCTACGTGACATACAGAAACTTACAGGAAAAAAACTGAATGTCGTAGCTCAACAATCAGCCTAAGGCTTAATGATCTAAATTAAAATTATATTTATGGGAAGTTTTATAGGAAACAACAAAAGAGAAATTCAAAAACAGAAACAAAAAAAGAGACAAGAGAAGCAACACCGTAAGGATGAGCGCAAAGCTAACGGTGGCAATTCATTGGACGACATGATTGCCTATGTTGATGTCAACGGAAACATTGTGGATACTCCACCAGATTTGACAGAGAAGAAAGAGGATATTGATGTAAACTCAATAGAAATCGCTACGCCAAAGAAGGTTGAAGAAGATCCAACGATGAGAGGAGTTGTAGACTACTTTAATGATGACAAAGGATATGGCTTCATTAAAGACAAGAACAACGGTAATAAATACTTCTTCCATATTAGTAACGCACCTGAGGGAATAAAGACTGGTAATGCCGTGACTTTTGAACTGGAACAGGGAAAGAAGGATATGGTTGCCGTAAAGATTGAGTTTGACAAATAAGCCAACTTAACTGTTGGTTTAATAGACATAGAAAATTTAGGCCTACGAAGCATATAAGACAAACATTTATAAATTATTGTTTGCCTTATATACTACGTAGGCTTTAATGTTTGGTTCATCCTACAAATCGATTGATGGATATAATGGTATGATATCTATCTATATTATTCCTTAAATGTTTTTTATTTTGCGCAAAGAGTGAAGGAAATCATAAAAAAAAACGTCAATAAAATCAAGACTATTAAAAGTTTATTTTTAATAGAGCAAGTGTGAAACGACCTAAAACCAAGGGCTAATTATAGAGAGCTTTATCCTTTAACTAGAAAAAAGATTCCAGAAAAAAAGAAAAATAACCTACATTACCTACATTTTTGACTTAAATACCTGTATATCAACTATTTAACTAGTGTATAAGAGTGCATTTTCCTACATCTTTCCTACATGGTTCCTACATTATAAGCACGTATTTGTACCTAAAACGATGGAATTTGATCAAACCATAATACCAAAATCGCTTTTTTAGTCAAACCATAACCCCGTATCTCTGGCAGTAACGCAAATCGCATCAATGCCTTTCGTGAGAATTATAAATGTAGAAACATCACTCAATTTTATAAATATATTTCAAAAACAAACGAATTTATATGGCATTTTGACATGCCAACCTTTTCAGTAAAGGATTTCAGAAACAATAATGATTATCAATAACAGCTTAAAAAAATGTATAGTGAGTCAGTAAGTATAACTATGATTGTTTATAATCAATTCCTATTATAGGTAAAATGTATGAAGCACAACAAAAATAAAATTACCTTTTTCGGTGCGCCTTTGAGTGATTAGGGCCTAATCACTCTGAAAAGCATGTAGGACAATAGAGTGATTAGGGCCTAATCACTCCCTAAAATGTATAAGAACGGACTTATATACATTAGCTAACGTATTGTATAACAATGCGTTTCGCAAAAACATGTAGGAAACGGCATTTAAAAACAAGAAAAAATATTTTTTTCGGAAGATAAAATGCACGGAATTGTGCATAAATGGTTTATTTACAGGTGCTATTATAGCACCTGTAACATTATATTATTCTGGTTCGGCATGTACAATGATCTCACATTTTGGAATCATAGTACATATATCTTTTTCAATTCTATCGCAAATATCATGAGCTGCTTCAAGATCCAAATCATGTCCAATATGCACATTAACCTTAACAAATGTATCAGGTCCTGCAACACGTATCTTTAAATCATGAAAACCAACAATATCAGTATTTGCCTTTAACCTAGCCTCAACTTTCTCAGTCAATCCGTCTGGTACACGATCTAGCAACACATCAATCGCACTTTTTCCAAGACGATACGAAATAAACAAAACTATGATTGCTACTCCGATAGCTGATATAGCATCAGCCTTATAATATCCAAAATGAGCACAGACCAAACCAAGCAATACAACTGCTGAACTCAATATATCTGTTGAGAAATGAATTGCATCTGCCTTCAAAGCCTGGCTGTTATCCCGTTTTGCAACTTTAAATAGCATACGAGAACGACTGATATCTATAATCATAGAAACGATGACAACTGCATAACTCCATATTGTGACAGTGACACTAGACTCGTTAGTTAACAATCTGTTTATAGCTTCATAAACTATCCAAACACAGGTTATAACAAGTAATACAGACTCAAGAAAAGCAGAAAGATTTTCTATCTTTCCATGCCCATATTGATGTTGCCTATCTGCTGGTTTATCAGACATGCTCACTGAAAAATAAGTGATCATTGCGGCAAGCAAATCAAGCAATGAATGAATTGCCTCTGATATAATACCCAAACTAAAAGTGAGAATACCCACAACAAACTTCATCGTCGTAAGAAACACGGCGGCTATAATTGACGATAAAGCTGCTTCTTTTTTATTTATCATGATTAAATTATTTATATAATTTCAAAGCCAACCGTCTGGCTTTTTTTATTATTCTTTGTGGAATACCAGATTTGTTTTTTGTACCAGGTAAGACTAGTTTACCGATAACCTTAAATCCGGAATATTTCAATATTTCTTTCATCGCATGATTAGCATTACTAGTTTGCCTAGCTATCCAATTAAACGGCCATATAGTAGTACAAGTACTTACTATAACTGCCTTTTTACCTTTGTGCAAAGCGATTGGTATTCCAAGTTTAGACTCCCCCATCATAGCCGGAACAATACGATCAAACATTAGTTTCATCTGACCACTCATGTTTCCCCAATACACAGGTGTTCCTATTATAAGGGCATCACAATCTTTTATTTCCTTAGCCATACAGTGACCATCATCTTCAGGCAGTACACAAATTCCTGTTTCTCTACATTTCATGCAGCCCATACATGGGCGAATAGATAAGTCATTGACATTGATCCAATGTACATCGGCATCGCCCATATTATCAGATACGGCATGAAGCATCGTAGCGACATTGCCCTTTTTACGTGGGCTACCGTTAATTACCAAAACTCTCATATTTTCACTAATAACACTATTTTCTCTTCATATAATATTCACGTTCTCCATCCGTGAACTTCTCTATTGAATAACGAAGCATTGTACGTGGCATATCAGTAGAATGTTCATCCAAAAAGTCCATGAGCCGTGGCTTGTCTCGTTTACCAGCCTCACGCAACATCCAACCAACGGCTTTTTGCATGAGATCATGAGGATGATAAAGTAGCTTTTCAGCCAACATATAAGTATCGTCTAAATCATTATTGCGTATTAACGCATACGTAGAGACAATCGCGATACGCTGTTCCCAAAGCAAGCTACTTTCTGCTAGACTATATAGTATATCACGTTTTTTATCAGCCAGATATTCACCGACTATGGTCGGAGCAGACAAATCAACTAAATCCCAATTATTTATTCTATCAGTATGCGCAAGATAAATATCTAAATATTGCTTACGTAAATTTTCTGCATCTTCATCAGAATGCAATTTCAACCACGACCTTTTTCGTGTTTGTTTGCAATTTTCCACCATAATAAGCAGACCGCACATTCTCATCTCATGCCATGGTGAAGAAAGCAAAATTGCAATATCATTGCCAACAGCATCAAGATGTGATGTTGCTACACTTCGGATATTAGGTACGACAACTCCGAGGAACTTATCGCCCTCACCATATTCGCCTTTACCTGTCTTGAAAAATTTTGGCAATACAATCCTTTTCTCTTCATCAATAAGATATTTGAGTTCGGATAATATTACGTCAGCAGTAATGCCCATTCACTTTAATTTTAATCTGCAAATATACGTCTTTCTTTTATAAAACATCAATATTAAGCAAATTTTTTAGTATTTGCGGTATAAAAAGAATTAAATAATTTTGAATTTAATCTTAGTTATGTTAGCTTTGTAAGCTAGAAATAAATAATAAAGGTAAAAGATGAAGTTAAAATTTATTACGGCCATAAGCCTTTTAACACTTATGACTTTTACTTCTTGTATTTCAGAAGAAGCACTTAACAGTGAAGCCGACATCACATCATGCGAAGTTGACAAAAACATTCTTATCCGCGACCCAGTAATATCAAACGAGAAAGTAACTTTTTACGTAAAAGACTCTACTGATATTAGCCAACAATCGCCAAAATTCAATCTCACGGAAGGAGCTACTATCAGTCCAGAAAGTGGAACGACACGTAACTTCTTGACACCACAAACTTATGTTGTCACATCACAAGACGGCCAGTGGAAGAAGACTTACAATGTGGAATATACATTCTCTAATCTTCTTACTACGTACAACTTTGATAACGTGAAATACTATTATGAAACCGATTATAATACCAACGAGATAAGACCGTTTTACCAAATATTCTACAGTGACACACCTGACGGTTCATCTATTGAATGGGGAAGCGGAAACGCAGGATTCATGATTACAAACTATGAGGGACCAGCAAGCTCCTACCCTACTTGTCAGGATGATAATGGATACATTGGCAAATGTGTAAAGCTCACAACTCAAAGTACAGGCACATTAGGAGCTATGTTTAAGGCACCAATAGCTGCAGGAAATCTTTTCATCGGTTCATTTCAAATAGACTTATCTAACGCTGCTAAATCTACACACTTCGGTGTACCTTTCAAAAATACACCGACAGAACTTGTAGGTTACTATAAATATAAAGCTGGAGATGTATATACTGACATTAACAGCAATGAAGTGAAAGGAAAGAAAGATAACTTTGACATCTATGCAATACTGTATGAGGTAACTGACGATGTGCAATATCTTGATGGAACGAACTCACTTACCAGTGACAATATCGTATCAATAGCAAGACTTGAAAACAAGAAAGAAACTGATACTTGGACAAGATTCGCTATTCCGTTTGTAATGAAAGACGGTAAGACTATTGATGCCGATAAACTGAAAAACGGCAAATACAACATTTCAATTATCATGTCATCAAGTATTGACGGAGCAACGTTCAATGGTGCTGTGGGTAGTACACTATATGTAGACGAGATGCAATTGTTTTATAAATAAGATTAAGATAAGATGAAAAAGATAATATCAACAATATATATATTAATTTCTTGCGCAATGCTCGCAAATGCAAGTAGCACCCCAACAGACAGCATCGTAAAAGCAGATTTGGAATACGAACTGAAATGCGGAATTAATATCGGAGGTACGGCACCTTGGTCTATGCCACGTGAAATTCGTTCTATTGAAAGTTATAATCCACGTTTCAATGGTGTTATCGAAGGTGATATCACACGTTGGATGAGTACTAACTCACATTGGGGTATATCAACTGGAATTAGAATCGAATCTAAGAGTATGAATACTGGTGCTAATGTAAAAAGCTACAAGACGGAAGTTATCGACGACGGAAGCAAGGTTAGTGGATATTGGACAGGATATGTAAACACTAAATACAGCACAACTCTTGTGTCTGTTCCTGTAATGGCTAACTATCGACTTGGTGACAAATGGAAATTTAGAGCAGGAATGTATCTTTCTTATGCTTTGAACAGAGAATTTACAGGATATGTTACCGATGGATATCTGAGAGAAGGAACACCAGTCGGTCAGAAGCTACAATTCACCGACGGCAAACGTGGTACGTATGATTTTTCGGGTAACCTTAGAAAACTACAACCTGGCGTACAATTCGGTGCATCATGGTTAGCCAATAAGCATCTTTGTGTAAATGCCGACATGGAATTTGGGGTAAACAATATATTTGAAAGTAATTTCAAAACTGTTACATTCAATATGTATCCTATCTACCTAAATATCGGATGGGGATATAAATTCTAATATGAACAATTTCTACCACTATTATGAAAAGTGCTATCAAAACATTATTCGCAATTGTATCATTTATGCTTATGCCAAACATGACATCTGCACAGGAAAATCCTTCTACATATAATCTACGGATAAACAACACATCACTTGGTTCTGATAACACAGAACATTTATGCTTCAGTTGGAATATCAATTCTGAGAAAAGGGGATTTAACCAAAAAGCATACCAAATTGAACTTTCATCAAACAATAAAGTTATTTGGAATAGTGGTAGAATTAATAGTTCAGAATCTATTTTAGTTCCATACAATGGACCACAACTAAATCCTGCAACCCAATATACTTGGAAAGTAAAGATCTGGTCAGCTAATGGGGAAACTTCAGAATGGAGCCAACCAAGCAATTTCACCACAGGTTTGTTTACTGACAAAGATTGGGCTGGAGCTAAATGGATAGCTCTTCAGAAAGACCGTAAAGACTGGTATGTCGTACCTGGCATACACTCTCCTTTGGTTAAAAAGCATATAAACGACAAGGATTTCGGAACATATTTATTGCCGAAGTTCAAACATTCATTCACTGCTACCAAGAAGATATCACGAGCATTAGCTTTTATATGCGGACTCGGACAGTTTGAACTATGCATTAACGGAAAGAAGATAAGTGATGATTTTCTTGATCCTGGATGGACTAAATATGATAAAAAGGCACTCTACGTAACTTTCGATGTTACAAAAGATATTAAAGAAGGTGATAATGAAATCGGCATTTCACTAGGAAACGGATTCTACAATATTCCACGACGAGGTTACTTCAAATGGCTAGGTTCGTTTGGAGCTCCGAAGGTAAGGATGTTACTGCGACTTGAATATGAAGACGGTAAGGTGAAAAACATTATTACCGACAAAACATGGAAAGCTGCACAAAGCGCCATCACTCAATCTGGGATTTATAGTGGCGAAAGCTATGACGCAACTAAAGAAAACATGCCTTGGCAAAAGGTTATCATCACATCATACACAGGATTATTGGAGTCACAGAAAAATCCGCCAGTAAAAGTACATGAGGAAATTGCAGTAAACAGAATATTCAAGAATGCCAAAGGAAACTGGGTATATGACTTAGGACAGAACTTCTCTGGAATAATTAGAGTTAAACTGCGAGGAAAAAGAGGTAAAACCGTTACATTCCGTCCTGCCGAATTATTAAACCCAGACAGTACTGTAAATCAAAGCGCAACAGGAAAATATGCATTATCATATACTCTGAAAGGAGGAACAACAGAAGAATGGAGCCCGAAATTTAGTTACTATGGATTCAGATATGTGCAGTTGGAAGATGCAGTTCCACAAGACAAAACTAATCCAGACAGCTTGCCGACCGTAGAAGATTTAACAGGTCTCCACACTTGTAGTTCTGCCTCGGAAGTAGGTACGTTCAATTGTTCAAACAGACTATTTAACCGCACTTTTGAACTAATAGATTGGGCTGTAAGAAGCAACATGCAAAGTTTACTAACTGACTGTCCACACAGAGAAAAGTTAGGCTGGTTGGAAGAGGCTCATCTTATGCAATATTCGATGCAATATCGTTACGACCTTCGAATGCTTTATCATAAGATAATGGGTGACATGGAAGACTCGCAAACTCCAAACGGAAATATACCAACGATTGCACCTGAGTATGTTCATTTCGATGGTGGCTTTGAAGATACGCCAGAATGGGGAAGCGCATTTATCATCTGTCCGTGGTATATATATAAATGGTATAGAGACAAAAGTCTATTAGATAGGTATTATGACAGCATGAAACGCATGCTCACATATCTATCATCAAGAGAAGATAAAGACGGAATTGTTGCTTACGGTCTTGGAGACTGGTTTGATATAGGACCTGAAAGACCAGGAGTAGCACAACTCACATCAAACGGAGTTACAGCCACCGCCATATATTACTACGACACGAAGATTATGGCGGAAACGGCATTGCTACTTAATAAACACAACGACTATACCTATTACAATGAAAAGGCAGAGAAAATAAAACTCGCTTTCAACAAAAGATATCTTAACAGCGACGGTTGCTATGACAGGAATAGTCAGACAGCAAACGCAATGGCTGTATATATGGGGCTTGTTCCAGAAGACAAGAAAGACATCGTTATGAAGCATCTTGTTGCAGACATTCAGTCAAGAGGAAACTCACTTACTGCCGGAGATGTTGGCTACAGATATGTTGTTCAGACACTAAAGGATAACGGATATTCACAAGTTATCAACGACATGAACAGCAGATATGATGTACCAGGTTATGGTTGGCAATTATCACATGGCGCCACAGCACTCACTGAATCATGGCAAGCCTATGGTTTTGTATCTAATAACCATCTTATGTTAGGTCATCTTCAAGAATGGTTTTTTAATGGCATAGGTGGAATTAGTCAGACTGATAATTCAATCGCTTGGAAGGAAGTATGCATTAATCCACAAATAGTAAGCAGCGTAAACAATGCCACGACATCTTTTATATCACCTTATGGTAAGATTACTTGCGAGTGGAAGATTACTGATAATAAATACACATTGGAAATAAACATACCGGCAAACAGCAAAGCTGTTATTCATCTGCCGACTACAGAAGCTGATAAAATAACTGATTATGGCATTTCAGTATCGAAGGCCGAGACAAAAGTAATCGGAAACGAAACCATCATCAATGTAGGCTCAGGACACTATTATTTTGAATGCCCATATTCAAAATAATAAATCAAGGATTCATCATATTATAGACTATAATAAAAGAGTGGCACAAATTAATTGTTACCACTCTTTTTCAATCATTAAAATTAATTTTACTATTATTTTCAAACATCAAACATATAATTTTAAACTTTAATTAGAAGACTACCTAAACTTTTTAACAGACAAGAAATCAATTGCTAAACTTAAAATTTGGTCTTGCGAAAGCGCCCTTATTACCGAATCCTCTTTGTTGACGTTTCATCATTTCTTTCGTCATCTTTACAACATCATTTTTCTCCACCTGATAAATTTTCATTATCTGTTTCGGTGTCAAGAATTTGTGGAATTTTGCATAATACTTCTCACGTATATCCAATATTTTATGGCTTTGTGCGAAGTTATCCTGAATCATCTGATCTACCTCTGCATCTGTTTTTGTATTGATATCCATACCCATGTGCCTAGGTTTCATGCTACGACATTCCATTTTTTCTTTCAGATATTCAGAATATACAGGGATAAACTTAGCCGAAGTTGCATCATCAAGCATCAAAGTCTGCACCATTTTTTCAGTACGTTTCTGTATAATCTGATCCACTGTAAGATGTACTCTTTCTTTTCCGTTTTGCGCTACCTGAGCGTTAACAGTGTTACTACCGCTTAACATCATAACGGCAACCATAACCATAAATAAATACTTTTTCATTGTCTATGTATTTTAATTGTTAAACATTAATTTAAAAATTCATCATTATCAGCCATCGAGGTTAAAGATTTAAGATCTTCATCTGATAATTGTTCTATCCACTCTTCGCTTGTTGAACCATCATCCGATTGTACCGCAGTAGCTGTATTCTTCTTTTTATTATAATTGATACGTGACTCGTTATTCACAACTATTCTAGCATTTTTTCCCTTTGTAAGTGGATATGTAGTGACATCTGAAGCATGAACCGTTGACGTTTTACCAAGTGTCGTATCTGTCTTTGCAAGTTGCGGTTGTTGTGGCTGCACTATATCATTGGCAAACGGAAAGAAAATCAATCCAGCAAATACTGCAGCCGATGCAAGCAATGCTATAAAGACGATCTTCATCTGTCTACGCTTACGAACATCCTTTTCAGCAGTACGAAGAATCTTTTTCTGCATATCGTCAAAGAAACCTTCGGGTGTGAAATACGGAGTATTCTTACCTATTTTCTCAAAATCAAAGTCTTTTTCCATATTATTCCTCCACCATATATTTTTTTATTTTCTCTTTTATATAATGATAAGTCACTTTTAAAGTAACTACTTTGGTATCAGTGATCTTACTTATCTGTTGGTAATCCATTTCATCATAATAACGCAAATTGAATATAACACGCTGCTTATCAGAAAGACGCAATATAACTTCTTGAAATTTCACAGCCATCTTATCATCATAATCTATATAATCAGACGCTTTCAGATTATCTATCAATTCATCATGCACATTATCTGCCGACACTACTTTTATTCCCTTTTTATTCAGGAATCTCAAACTTTCATTCATCGCTATACGATAAATCCATGTACTCAGGGTGCTGTCACCACGAAATTTATTCAATCCAAGGAAGATTTTTACAAAGACTTCCTGCATTACGTCTTGAGCATCTTCATGCACAACAACCATTCTACGTATAAAGTAGTAAACTGGTTTTTGATATGCATCGAGCAAAATCCGGAACCCTCCTTCCTTGTCTGATTTGATCATACGATATATCGTTTCGTCTTTTGTCATATACAATTGATGTTATCTTCTGACTATTTGAACCAGAAAAGGTCCAAAGGTTAATTTGAAACATAAAGTATTTATAAAATGTTAACAATCTGTTATTTTAACTCATAATATTTGGAAGACTAATTTAATGTTCGTATTTTTGCGAACATAACAAAAATAGATATGGGAGATAACAAAAAAGATTATACCTTGAACCAAGAGCAGATAGCAAGATTTGCAAAAGCATTGGGACATCCGGCACGTATAGCCATACTAAACTTTCTGGCGAAACGTGACTCATGCTATTTCGGAGATATTCACGAAGAATTACCTATTGCAAAAGCTACTGTTTCACAACATCTGAAAGAACTAAAAGATGCCGGACTCATTCAAGGAGAAATAGAAACTCCGAAAGTTAAGTATTGCATAAACCGCGACAACTGGAAACTAGCCAAACAAATGTTTGACAAATTCTTTTGCGACTGCTTATGCAAGAAGGATAATTGCTGCTAAATACAGCTTTTATTTTGCATATAATGTTCGTTGTTTTGCGAACTACGAAAGATATTTATCATATTAATTATAAAAAATAAGATTATGGAAATTAAAGTTTTAGGAACAGGTTGCAGCAGATGCAAATCATTGTATGCAGCTGTAGAAAAAGTAGTAAACGAAATGGGCATTGACGCTTCTCTCGTAAAAGAAGAGAATATGGAAAATATTCTAAAATACAATGTCATGTCTTTACCTGCATTAGTAATTGACGAGAAGGTAGTTGCTAAAGGTAATATTTCTGAAAGTGACTTGAAAACAATATTTACTAATGAAAACAAGTAATACACAAATGAAAAAGATTTGTTTATTGACAATAATGACACTAATGTGTTTTAGTTTATCAGGGTTTTCACAAAAGAAAGTTATAACAAAGAAGTCTGTAAATAAAACAGTTGTTGAGGTATTATATTTTCACGGCAAACAACGCTGCCCAACTTGTATTGCTATTGGCGACAACTCTATTGATGTTGTGAATAAAGACTTTGCAAAGCAAGTAAAAGCTGGACAGGTGAAATTCAAAGAGATAGATATTTCAACACCTAAAGGGGAGGAAATTGCAGATAAATATAGTGTTTCATGGTCATCTCTATATTTAACCCAATGGAAGAATGGGAAGGAGAAACGCTATGATATGACTAGATTTGGTTTTGAGAATGCACGCAGCAATACGCAAGCATTTCGTACAGGACTTAAAAACAAGATTATCCAGTTTTTGAAGTAAAACATTATATTATGAATTTTTTACAGAACATATTGGATAATAGCAACATCCCTATTGTTACAGCTTTTATATTAGGATTACTGACTGCCATTAGTCCATGTCCACTAGCAACAAACATCACAGCTATTGGTTACATAAGCCGTGATATAGAAAGCAAGAAACGCATTTTGTGGAATGGAATACTGTATACAGTTGGTCGATGCATTGCTTATTCTATACTTGGAGCAATCCTTATATATATACTACATAAGGGAGAAAATATGTTTTTCATACAGAAGAATGTAAGTAAATGGGGTGAGATGCTTATTTCTCCAGCAATGATTTTAATAGGTTCCTTTATGTTATTCGGTGACCGCCTGAATTTGCCTCGATTTGGTTTTTCTGGTAATATGGAAACAAATAAATTAAATGGAATTTGGAGGAGTTTGTTACTGGGTATGCTATTTGCTATGGCTTTCTGCCCTACAAGCGGACTACTCTATTTCGGAATGTTAATACCAATGTCTGCTCAAGCAACAGGTGGGTATTTCCTCCCAATAGTGTTTGCTTTCGCCACGGGAATTCCTGTGATACTTGTGGCATGGATCATTGCTTACAGCATGGCGGGAATAGGAAAATTTTATAATCATATAAAAGTATTTCAAAAGTGGTTAAACAGAGTCGTTGCTATTCTTTTTATATTGGTAGGAATCTATTATGCCTACACTTTTTATTTGTAGAATTTAAAGATTAAATTATTATGTTACAAGAGTTTGCCGACTGGCTCGCTTACGGTTTGCTTGGACTTAATGCTCATACACGTATAGGTTCAGCCGTAGATTTTTTCTTTTATGACACCACAAAGATAATGATACTTCTATTCATTATCAGCACTATAATGGGAATTATAAATGCATATTTCCCAATAGACCGACTACGTACATACCTCACGACACATAAACTATATGGATTACAATATTTCTTTGCATCTTTGTTCGGTGCCCTCACTCCATTCTGTTCCTGCTCATCAATACCTCTCTTTATCGGTTTTGTGAAAGGTGGAATTCCACTTGGTGTAACATTTGCATTCCTCATCACCTCTCCCCTCGTTAATGAGGTTGCCGTAGCAATGTTTTTGGGTACATTCGGCTTAAAGATAACACTTATTTATGTAATCAGTGGAATGTTACTTGGAATAATTGGAGGTTTCATACTAGGTAAAATGAAGCTGGATAATTATCTTAGCGACTGGGTGAAAGATATTCAAAAAAACTCACAAACCGAAACAGAACAATGGGAAACAAATAGAATATCGTTTATCAATCGTCTACCGAAAATTATCAAGGATTCTTGGGGAATAATAAAAGGTGTACTCCTATATGTTATTATAGGTATTGCCATCGGAGGCATTATTCATGGTTATGTACCAGAAGGATTCTTTCAGGAATACATGTCAAAAAGCAGTTGGTTTGCAGTTCCGTTGTCTGTAGTATTAGGTATTCCGATGTATGCCAACGCTGCCGGTATCGTACCAGTAATAGAAGTTTTTGTAGCTAAAGGTGTACCAATCGGCACAGCCCTTGCATTTATGATGGCAGTTGTTGGGTTATCATTGCCCGAAGCAACAATGCTAAAAAAAGTGATGACTTGGCGACTCATTGGCATCTATTTCGGCACAATAACACTGTTTATCATACTACTTGGATATCTGTATAATATAATTTTATAAGCGCATGAAAATATTAATATTATGTACTGGCAATAGTTGTCGCAGTCAGATAGCACAGGGATTTATGTTATCCTTTGATAATACTTTAAAAGTTTTTTCGGCAGGAACAGAACCTACTGAAAAGATTAATGAAAAGGCTGTCGCTGTGATGAAAGAATTAGGTATAGACATCAGCGGTGCTTACCCAAAGAATGTAAAACAATACACGAACAAAGAATGGGATTATGTGATTACGGTATGTGGAGGTGCTAATGAAAACTGTCCGGTCTTTGCTGGAAAGGTAAAACATCGCTTGCACTTCGGTTTTGAAGATCCAGCTGCTGTCATTGGCGATGCAGAGTATCAGATGAGCGAATTCCGCCGTATTAGAGATGAGATTAAAAATAAATTTTTCTCTTTTTATATAAAAGAAATAAAGAAACAGGAACTCCCAAAATGCTCATGCGAAGATTAAGTAAAAGGAATTTATTGTAAATAGGTTATAGCATCCTATAACTTAACTTAGAAGATGCTTATTGGAAAGATAATAAAAAGAAATAAACTTTACTAAAGCTGATTTATTTAATTATAGTTTTGTTTCTGTTTATAATAAATCATTTATCAAACCTGATATAATAAATAAATTATCAAAATGGAAAAAATAAAATTCTTGGACAGATATCTTACATTATGGATATTTCTGGCTATGTTTATAGGTGTTGGCATAGGATATATTTATCCTAAAATTGTTGATTTCTGGGGGTATTTTGAAGTTGGTTCAACTAATATTCCGCTAGCAATCGGACTTATTCTTATGATGTTTCCACCACTAGCAAAAGTTAAATATGAAGAATTAGGAAGAGTATTTGCCGACAAGAAAATACTTGCAACATCTTTGATATTAAACTGGATAATAGGTCCAATATTAATGTTTATCCTCTCAGCGATATTTCTATCCAAATATCCTGAATACATGTATGGTCTTATAATGATAGGTCTGGCACGTTGTATAGCAATGGTTCTTGTTTGGAACGAACTCGCAAAGGGTAATAGCGAATATGCAGCAGGACTAGTTGCATTGAACAGTATTTTTCAAGTGTTCTTCTATTCTGTATACGCTTACTTCTTCATTGCGATATTTCCAAAATGGATCGGACTGCCATCAAGTGACGCAGTTCGTAACATTACAATGGGGATGATTACCAAAAGTGTACTCATATATCTTGGTATTCCTTTCGCTGCAGGATACCTCTTCAGAAGATTTTTTATAAAGATGAAGGGCAACAAATGGTATTACGAATATTTAGTACCCAAAATAAGTCCGATAACCCTTATAGCACTGCTTTTCACCATCATTATCATGTTCTCTTATAAAGGTGAATATATTGTAAAACTTCCTTTTGATGTAATGCTTGTCGCTATACCGCTGATAATTTATTTTTCAATTATTTTCTTCTCATCATTTTGGTTTACTAGACGCATTGGGGTGCATTACGATAAGTCTGTTTCAATTGCATTCACTGCAACTGGCAATAATTTTGAGTTGGCTATTGCCGTGTCAATTGCCATATTCGGAATTAATTCAGGAGAAGCTTTTGCTGCAGTAATTGGTCCACTAATTGAAGTTCCGGTGTTGATTTTGCTAGTAAAATATGCATTAAAACATCATTATTCTAAGCAAAAACACTAAAATCAGCAAGTTTTAAACAACAAAAATCAGCTAAATTTTCATGACTGCTGCATTTCTATATAGAAACGCATATTGGGAAGAAGTGAAAAATCACCTCTAGATTATGGCTAATTTTGCGTTTCATTAATGAAATGATTAAAATACCGCCACATCACCGACACCTCATGGAGCTATTTTTACATCTATCTAGCTGATTATCAGCATTTAGACACATCGACACTAATTTATTTGAAAAAGCCTAGGGGGAACTATTGTATAGAGAAGTAGGAAAGAAATGCTGATCATTAAAAAATAAATATGTATATGTTTTTAAGTTAGTAAAAAGTATTTGAGATTGTTTAGAATAGCTTTAAAATAATTATGTTGTGAATGTTGAAACTATATTAACGACATAACGTTTGCATTCCATCGACATAAAGTTTGCGTTACTTCGACATAACGTTTGCATTCCATCGACATAAAGTTTGCATTACTTCGACATAAAGTTTGCATTACTTCGACATAAAGTTTGCGTTACTACGACATAACGTTTGCATTCCATCGATATAAAAGTTATAATTAATTTATATATGAGTTTTCTTTCTTCATAACAAATCAATATTTGACGTAGCTAGACCGCAGCTAAATTTTAGGATGCAACTGCTTATATTATTTATTTACAGTGTATTACCTTAGAAGCGTAGCTTCGTGCTAAAAAAAATCACGGTGGACTCAATTACAAAAAAAAATGGAAAGGAATGCAATTTTTTAATTTGCATTGCGTCTAAAGTGTAGAATTTATTAAGAAACAGATGAATACGCTACAAACAGAATTTGCGCAAATTGTCAAAGAGAACAAAAGTACAATATATACCGTATGCTATATGTTCTCAAAAGACACAGCTGAAGTGAATGATCTTTTCCAAGAAGTACTTGTAAACTTATGGAAAGGAATGAATACGTTTAAAGGACGGAGCGAAATACGCACGTGGATATATCGCATAGCCCTGAACACTTGTATTTCCATGGACCGTAAGAAAAAGATAAAAACCATACCACTAAGTATGGATGCAAATCTATTTCAGGATCAGGATGAAGATACCAAACAGGTGAAACTACTCCATAACAGGATCAACAAGTTACAGCCTTTCGACAAAGCAATAGTATTGCTATGGCTTGAGAATATAAGCTATGACGAGATTGGTGAAATCGTGGGAATATCAACCAAAAACGTAGCGTCACGCCTGTTTAGAATAAAGGAAAAACTAAGAAGTATGTCTAACGATTAAACAGAAAGCAAAATGGAAAAAGATATTAATATAGAAGAGTTTGAAATGATGAAAAAACAACTTGACGTATTAAAAGACAAGTTGGATAAAGAAACCATCATTAATGAACAACTAATGCGAAGAGCAATGAAAGAAGATGTGTCTAGATTGCATAAAGACGCTATTATCATTTGTTGCGTAGCTCTTTTGGGAATACCATACTGCACATGGATATTTTCACACTTTAACTTATCTGATTTGTTTATCGGAGTGACTGATGTATTTCTAGTAGTTGCGATTATATATACATACATAACTCACAAGGGTTTAAATGCCAACGACTTGCTTGACGGCAATCTTGTTGACGTAAGCTATAAAATTACAAAAATAAGACGTCTTGGAGCGTTATGGCTTAGACTCAGCATTCCGTTTATCATTATATGGTTTGCGTGGTTTTTGTTTGAGACACTCAAACAAAACGCAGAAGAAGTAAGAAGCATGGCTTACGGAGGTATTGTAGGAGGCATAATTGGCACAATCCTGGGTACAATAAAATATAGAAAGAACAGAAAAAAGACTCAAGAAATATTGCTTCAGATAAAAGAACTCACTGGTAAAGAATTAAGTATCCAATAAATTATACATCTGATTGATTTGAAATATCCGAGTTATATACTATAGCTCGGATATTTTTTTTACTACACAAACGATGTTTTTAAACAACAGTACATTAAAATTAGTGATTTTTTGTTAACTTTGTGCCATTAAAAAATAAACACGTATTTAGATGAAAAAGGCAATTCTAACATTAGGCATACTACTGCTATCATATAGTAGTACTTATGCACAAGAGAACAAGGTATTTAATCACATTGGTTTAGGCCTTGGAGTAGGAACAACAGGAATAACAATAGATATTGCCGCACCGGTTACAAAATATCTTGACGTACGTGCAGGAATGGACATTATGCCAAGTTTCAAATACGGAACTTCATTAGATTTAAATATAAGTGACACAGAACGCGAGCAAGCTAAACTTGGGGGACATACAATACCAAACAGTGTTGACGTGGAAGGCAAGAACACTTCTGGAAGTTTTCACTTTATGCTTGACCTTTTTCCATTCAAAAGTTCAAGTTTTCATATTACGGTAGGAGCTTATATTGGCAATGATAAAATCATAAACGTATATAACAAATATGATAAGGACTTAGCTGAAGTTGTTGCATACAATAACACTGTGGCATCCAACCCGCTTGCAAAGACACTTGGATTAAAACAAGTAGGTGTTCAACTTGGTGACTACCTGCTAGCTCCTTACCAGACATCAGAAGGTGGGCATGTTGAAGCTAATATAAAGGTGACAAAATTTCGTCCTTACATCGGAATTGGTTTTGGAAGAGCTGTTCCGCAAAAGCACAGACTAGCACTACAGTTTGACCTTGGCACGCAACTATGGGGAACTCCAAAAGTTTACATGTTGGGCTTGAATGGAGAAAAAGAATTAACTGAAAAAGACGCAGATGGCAACGATGGTGGAGTAATCAAAACATTAAGTAAGATTACTGTTTATCCATGTATGACTCTACGCCTAAACGGAAGAATATTTTAATATAAAAATTCTCCACGACAACAATTTAGTGTCGTGGAGAATTTCTCTTCTTATTTAATTTTTAGCCTTAACTAACAGTTCGTTAGTATCAATATCACCTGTACCATGTTCGCTCTTTTCAAGAACAGAAACATTACCCTTGATAGTTATATCGCCAGTACCCTGAAGATTGGCATTCACTTTACCACAATTATCCATTCTGACATCAATATCTCCGGTACCCTGTAAAGAAAGAACGGTGTCCTTTACTTTATGGCAATACGCTTTCACATCACCAGTACCCTGCAAGAATATCTTTGCAGTGATAGCCTCTAAGCTCTTTACTTCTACATCTCCAGTACCCTTTACCTTTGTATCAAAATTATCACAGACAAGATTATCAATATAAGCACCACCAACACCAGACAAATCAATGAACATATTATCTGTGTCAACTTTATTCGCATGGAAATCTGTTACACCCTTAACGCTGACAGCGACTAGATTAGGAGAACTTATATATACTTTCACTCCATCATTCTTGCCTATACCATTTAAGAACGAACTGAGTTTAGTTTCAGTAGAAAAAACTAAAGCATTACCCTTAAATTCCACTTTGATACGTTCTACTTCTTCCTTTGGTCCCTCGATGCGAACACCCAAAGTATCAGACTGTTTGAAGTATATGTCACCGACAATATCAGCCGAAACAGAATCAAAACTATGCGCCTTTATAACACGAGTTGTCTGCGGTCCTTCATCTCGTCTATTCAAACTACAACTAGCACTGCATGATGATAACATTAACATAACAGCAACAGTAAATAACAATGATATTACTTTCTTCATAACAAAACATTTTAAAATTTCTAAGTATAAGACGTAATATATGATAAAAATGTTGCAGAGATATCTGAAAATAAATAGATTTATTTTGCGCAATGCAAGTTTTAGTGTATCTTTGCACAAACAATATATATTGACACAAAAAGATGAGTAAATGCAATCGGACTCATGTTCTGACACAGACCGTAAACGAGTTGTCGGAAACAGAGTCGCTAAAAGGTCTATTTCATCAGCATCGCGACGGTGATCCGTTACCTTCGGCCAAGGCGCTCGAGGAGATAATAGATTTATCACGAGCAATAATATTTCCTGGTTACTACGGGAAATCATCAGTAAATTCGAAAACTATCAAATATCACATTGGTGTCAATGTGGAAAGACTTCAGAAACTGCTTTCAGAGCAGATTCTTGCAGGTTTGTGCTTTGCAGATTGCGTAGAGGAAGAAGATGACTACAACACACATTGCGAAAAGCGCAAAAAAGCCGAAGATTTGTCTGCAAAACTTATTTGCAAACTTCCTGAAATAAGAAAGACTTTAGCAACAGATGTCGTTGCAGCATACAATGGTGATCCTGCAGCGGAAAGCTTTGCAGAGATTATTGCTTGTTATCCAGTAATAAAGACACTTACCAATTATCGAATTGCGCACGAGCTATATGTAATGGGAGTGCCTCTTATTCCACGAATGATGACAGAAATGGCTCATTCTGAAACAGGAGTTGACATCCATCCCGGAGCACAAATTGGCAAATACTTCACAATAGACCATGGAACAGGTGTGGTAATTGGAGCAACATGTATTATCGGTGACAACGTGAAACTTTATCAAGGAGTTACACTTGGTGCAAAGAGTTTCCCAATGGATGAAAGAGGGAATCCTATAAAGGGAGTTCCACGTCACCCTATTCTTGAAGACAACGTGATCGTTTACGCTAACGCTACTGTTCTTGGTAGAATTACGATTGGCAAGAGTTGCATCATTGGTGCCAACACGTGGGTTATGGAAGACATGAAACCCAAGACAAGAAAATACAAGAAGATTAAACAAGATTTATTAGATATACAATATAACAATGGAACAGGAATTTGAACTCATAGCCAAGACTTTCATGGGACTGGAGCCCGTTTTGGCTCAGGAGCTCACCCAGCTGGGTGCTAACAAAGTACACATCGGACGAAGAATGGTTTCGTTCACAGGCGACAAGGAAATGATGTATCGTGCAAACTTTCAACTACACACCGCAATCAGAATACTTAAGCCAATAGCACATTTCAAGGCTAGCTCAGCTGAAGACATGTATGAGGAAGTTAAAAAGATTGACTGGAGTAAATATATAGAAAAAGGAAAGACTTTTTCTGTGGACTCAGTTGTTTATTCTGAGGAATTCAGAAACTCAAGATTCGTTACCTATAAGGTGAAGGATGCTATAGTTGACCAATTCAGAGAGAATACAGGTACACGCCCTAACATTAGCGTGAGCAACCCTGATATTCGCCTGAACATTCATGTTGCTGAAGACGCTGCCACATTGAGCCTTGACTCAAGTGGTGAAAGTCTGCACCGTCGTGGATACCGTCAAGAGAGTGTTGAAGCACCGCTTAACGAGGTCCTTGCTGCTGGAATGGTTTTAATGACCGGCTGGAAAGGTGAGACCGACTTCATTGATCCTATGTGCGGTTCAGGTACAATACTGATTGAGGCTGCACTTATTGCACGCAACATAAGTCCAGGAGTGTTCAGAAAAGAATTTGCTTTCGAGAAATGGCCTGATTTCAATCAAGACCTATTCGACGAGATATACAACGACGACTCTCAAGAAAGAATATTCGAACACCATATCTATGGATATGATATCGATATGAAAGCCGTGAACACTGCACGCCTTAACGTTAAGGCTGCTGGTTTAACTAATGAGATTAGTATTGATCATCAGGACTTCAAAAATTTCAAGAAGCCTGCTGAGCAAAGCATTATGATCATGAATCCTCCTTACGGAGAACGTATTTCAACACCTAACCTTCTTGGTACTTACAAGATGATTGGTGAAAGACTGAAACATGAATTCGGCGGAAACGAGGCATGGATACTAAGCTATCGTGAAGAGTGCTTCGACCAGATTGGTTTGAAACCAAGCATAAAGTTCCCTGTATACAACGGAAGTCTGGAATGTGAGTTCAGAAAATATTCTCTCTTCGACGGCAGAATGAAGGAATTCAGAGCCGAAGGCGGTATCGTTAAGACTGATAGAGAGAAACAGGAAATGGCCCAGAAACACAGATTCAGATCTGTCCGTGAATTCAAGACCAGACTTGACGAAGAAAGTAATAACGAAGAGGGCGACATACGCTCGTTTACTTTCCACAAACATGAAATTGGAGATTTCGCAGGTGGAAGAAAACGCATTGACCATGACGACAGACGCGGAGGATTCGGCGGAAGACGTGACGATAAGCGTGGAAGCTATGGTGACAGACACGATGATAAACGCAGTGGATTTGGTGGAAGACGTGACGACAAACGTGGAAGCTATGGTGGTGCAAAGAAGTTTGGAGACAAAAAGTTTGGTGATAAAGCCAAACGTGGCGGATTCGAAAAAACAGAAACTCACGTTGATAGTGAAGATTAAATAATTATGAAAAAGATATTTGTTTTTATCTTAGCGATGATTGCTACAACTACGTATGCTCAAGGATTGAAGACGCTAACATTAGAAGATTTAAATTTTGGTGGTAACAACTACCATAACATGGTTCCAAAGCACCGATATACAACTTGGTGGGGCAACGAACTTGTCAGAACAGATGTTGAGGATTGTTATATCGTTAACAAGAATACAGGCATAGAAACAGAACTTTTCTCATTGGAGAATATCAACAAATGGAGCGGAATGGATCTGCACCATTTGTACAATATTACGTTTCCTGTTGCAGGCAAGACACAAGTTTTGCTTAACGACGGTAAGAAACAGATGCTTTTTGACTGGAAAGATAAAAAGGAAATCTGGCACACTGACAATAATTTCAACGGAAGCACACAGGCTAGTAACTTCAATTACACTTCTAGAGCCACAGCTTACGTTAAAGATTGGCAGTTACACGTAGTAAACGCAAAAGGTAAAGACAAACAACTTACTACTGACGGAAGTCGTAACATTGTATATGGTCAAAGCGTCCATCGCGACGAATTTGGCATAAATGGAGGCTTATACTGGAGTAATGACGGCAAGAAGTTGGCTTTCTACCGAATGGACCAAAGTATGGTTACAGACTTCCCGTTGGTAAACATTCCAGAATTAGACTGGAAACCTGCTGAAGGAGAAAGCAGAATTGCCACACCAGCACCAGAAAAATATCCTATGGCTGGAGAAAAAAGCCATAAGGTCACTGTTGGTGTTTACGATGTGAATACGGGGAAAGTCATTTATCTTGATGCAGGAGACCCAACAGATAGATATTTCACAAATATTGCATGGAGTCCTGACAATAAGACTATATACATGTTTGAGTTAAACCGTGATCAAAACGATTGTAGACTGGTAAGCTATAATGCAGAGAACGGCAAGAAAATTGCCGAACTTTACAGAGAGACAGATAAGAAATATGTAGAACCGCTCCACCCTATTACTTTCCTTCCTTGGGACAGTAGCAAATTCATTATGTGGAGTCAGAAAGATGGATATACTCATTTATACCTATTTAATAATAAAGGCGAACAACTGAAACAGATAACCAAAGGTAAATGGGTAGTATTAAACTTTCTTGGTTTTGACGAAAAGCACAAGAGTATAACTATTGAGTCAAATGAATTAAGTCCTATACAAAAGAACATATTCATTGTAAGTTTGGAAACTGGCAAGCGTGCGCTTATGGACGACAACGGTAAAGGTTGGCATACAGGCAGTGTAAGTCCTGACGGACAATATATAGTAGACAGTTACCAGACTCCAACTATTCCAAACAATATCGCAATAGTAAATACAGCGAATGGTAAAAGAACAAGTTATTATAAAGCAGAGGATCCTTGGAAGGGATATACTGTTCCTACTTACGAGTGCGGAACTATAAAAGCCGCAGACGGAGTTACAGACTTGTATTACAGAATGGTTAAACCTTTGAATTTCGATCCAAAGAAGAAATATCCAACAATCGTATATGTTTATGGAGGACCTCATGCACACAATGTTGATGCACGTTGGCACTATTGCAGCCGTGGCTGGGAAACATACATGGCAGAAAAAGGCTACTTGCTATTTATCCTAGACAATCGTGGAAGCGAGAACAGAGGAAAAGACTTTGAACAAGTAACATTCAGACATCTTGGCGAAGAAGAAATGAAAGACCAGATGAAAGGTGTTGATTTCTTGAAATCCTTACCTTATGTAGATGCAGACCGCATGGGAGTACATGGTTGGAGTTTCGGTGGTTTCATGACAACAAACCTGATGACAACATATCCTGATGTATTCAAAGTCGGTGTTGCCGGAGGACCAGTAATAGACTGGAAATGGTATGAGGTTATGTATGGTGAACGCTATATGGATACTCCACAGACAAATCCTGAAGGATATGCTAATTGTAGTCTACTACCAAAAGCTAAGAATCTTAAAGGAAAGTTGCAGATCATCATTGGATTAAATGATCCTGTTGTTGTGCCTCAGCATGCTTTCTCATTCCTTAAGGCTTGTATTGCAGCCGGAACACAACCCGACTTCTTTGTATATCCTGGAGAACCGCATAATATGAGAGGCCATCAGAGTACTCACCTACACGAAAGGATATCTCAATACTTCTTTGATTACTTAAAATGAAACTAATAAATGTCCCATCATAAGGACGAAAAAGAGACTTATGAAAATATTATTACTCGGAGGAGGCGGCCGTGAACACGCCTTGGCTTGGAAGATTGCTCAAAGCAACAAATGTAGTAAACTATTTATTGCACCAGGAAATGCTGGAACAGCGAACTGCGGAGAAAACATTGACATAAAAGCCGATGACTTTGAGAGTCTGAAGAAGTTCTGTGTCGACAATAATATCGACATAGTTGTAGTAGGCCCTGAAGATCCTTTGGTAAAGGGAATTTATGATAATTTCAAAAATGACGAGCGAACAAAAGACATTCCTGTTATTGGTCCTTCAAAGGCAGGTGCCGTTCTTGAAGGTAGCAAAGACTTCGCAAAAGGATTCATGGAACGTCATAACATTCCTACAGCAAAATACAAGACTTTTGATGGAACAAACATTGAGGAAGGTCTGAAGTTTCTAGAAACACTAAAAGCACCTTACGTATTAAAGGCTGACGGTCTTTGCGCAGGAAAGGGTGTTTTGATACTTCCAACTCTTGAGGAAGCCAAAAAGGAATTTCAGGAAATGCTTGGCGGCATGTTTGGTAATGCCAGTGCACAAGTTGTTATTGAAGAGTTTCTAAGTGGAATTGAATGTTCTGTTTTCGTTCTCACAGACGGAAAGAACTATAAAATTCTGCCTGAAGCAAAAGACTATAAGAGAATAGGTGAACATGATACAGGTTTGAATACTGGTGGTATGGGTAGTGTAACACCTGTTCCATTCGCAACGAAAGAATGGATGAAGAAAGTGGATACACGTATCATAAAACCAACTGTAGAAGGACTTGCTGAAGAAGGGATTGAATATAAGGGATTCATTTTCTTTGGTTTGATAAATGTAGAAGGCGAGCCAATGGTAATTGAATACAACTGCCGAATGGGTGATCCTGAGACAGAGAGTGTGATGCTAAGATTGAAGAGCGACATTGTTGATCTATTTGATGGTGTAGCAAAAGGTGACTTAGACAAACGCGAAATAGAATTTGACGAGAGAGCTGCTGTTTGTGTTATGCTTGTAAGCGGTGGCTATCCAGAAGAATATGTAAAGGGGTATCCTATCAACGGAATCAATGATGTTGATGGAAGTATTGTTTTCCATAGCGGAACAGCACTTAAAGACGGTCAGATTGTTACCAATGGAGGTCGTGTCATTGCGGTTTCATCTTATGGAAAGAATAAGGAAGATGCTCTACAAAAGAGTTTCAAGGAAGCTCAGAAAATCGAATTTAAAGATAAATACTTTAGAAGAGATATAGGTCAAGACCTATAATAAAATAGGGGAACAAGAAATTGGGAAATAAAAGAAGACAGGAAAGATTTGCAGTAAGTCGTTTTGCGCTACCTGTTACAGCAACATACGGAGCACTGGCAACATTAGCTGCCGGTGTTATAGAACAAGAGCTGTGGTTACAGACCGCAGCTTTGTTTGCTGCAACCATAATGATGGTATTTCTTAACAATCGCTACTCATTGATACGAGTATATAGCAGAATGGTATCGTGCTCATATCTTGTACTGATGACTATGGCTTCATTCTTATTTCCATCAATACAAGGTGCTATTATTGAAGTTGCATTCATTGCAACATGCATTTTTCTATTTAATGCCTATCAAAACCCGCGTGGGACAGGCTCAGTATTCTATGCTTTTGCAATGATTGGCATATCTAGCATTTTCTTTGTTCAAATATTATATTATGTACCTATATTATGGTTTATACTAGCAACCAATATATTGGCACTAAGCACAAGAACAATAACTGCATCAATATTAGGACTGATTATACCATATTGGTTTGTGGCAGGATATTATGCATCAACTGGCAATATGCAACCATTCATTGATCATTTCTGTGAACTTGCTAAATTTGGGAAGTTGTTTGATTACAGCATGATAACCACTCATCAAACTGTAACATTCATATTCATTGCTATACTAGGAATAACAGGTATAATACATTTCTTACGTAATAGCTACAACGATAAAATAAAAACAAGAATGCTATATGAAAGTTTCATAGCTTTCGAAATAGCAACCATAGTATTCACGATACTTCAGCCTCAGCACTTTGATTTTCTATTAAGAATACTTATTATAAGTACTGCTGCACTGATAGGTCACTTCATCACGCTGACACATACGTGGATAACTAATATAGCGTTTCATTTAATAATAGTAATAACTCTACTCATAACAGCTTACAATTTATGGATGCCATCATTGACTTTCTGATTAACTGGGGATATTGGGGCATTCTTATTGCCGCATTCTTAGCGGGTAGTATTCTTCCTTTCAGCAGTGAGGCTGTGATGTTAGGATTATTAGCAGCAGGGCTAAAGCCTTGGCCTTTAATAATTTATGGAACTATTGGAAACGTACTTGGTTCTATGTTCAACTATGCCATAGGTCATCTGGGACGCGTTGATTGGATAGAAAAATATTTGCACATTAAACCAAAGAGCCTTGAGAAAGCACAACGATTTATGGAAGGACGAGGTGCATGGATGGGTTTCTTTTCTTTCATCCCTGTAGTTGGAGATGCAATACCTATCGTTTTAGGACTAATGAGGTCAAACTTAACAATATCTATAATAAGCATAACATTGGGTAAAGCTCTAAGATATATTGTATTGGTATTCTCTGTATTATCACTAACATCATGCATAAGTCCATCAAAAAATAATCAGAGAATGATTACGGTGACTATCGAACCATTAAGATATTTCACCGAACAGATAGCTGGAAATAAATTTGATGTAGTTACAATGGTCCCCAACGGGAGCAGCCCTGAGACTTATGAGCCAACTGCTAGACAGATGGTTAAGCTTTCAGGAAGTGATCTGTATATAAAGGTTGGTAATATTGGATTTGAGCGTACATGGATGAAGAAGCTTGAGAGCAATGCCCCACACACTATTATCATAAATTCATCTGAAGGAATAACCTTACAAAAGAACGAAAACGGGGTTACAGATCCGCATGTATGGATGAGTACATCAAATGCCAAAATAATTGCAAGAAACATTTATAAGGCACTCTCAGAGATTGACTCCAAAGACAGCATATATTTCAAAAACAACCTAACGAAATTGCTGGAAAAGATAGAGATTACAAACATAAATGTAAGAGAATGTATTTCAAAAAACAAAACTCTTACATTCCTTGTATACCATCCTGCATTGACATATTTTGCAAGAGACTACGGACTGAAGCAGATACCTATTGAGGAAGAAGGCAGAGAACCTAGTGCGGCGCAACTTCAACAAACTATTTCGGCAGCTAAGCAGAAAAAAGTTAAAGTTCTTTTTGTACAGAAAGAATTCGCAAATCGTAATACCGAAATTGTAGAAGAAGGCACCAATGCAAAAAAGGTAGAAATAAATCCACTTTCGTATAATTGGAATAAAGAAATGGAAGACATTGCAAAAAAACTGAAATGAGCAATACAATAATTGACATAAAAAACATAACGGCAAAATATTCTCAGAAAATCGCACTTGAAAACGTTTCACTGAAAGTTCTTGATGATGACTATCTTGGCATCATTGGACCTAACGGTGGCGGAAAAACAACGCTAATGAAAATCATTCTGGGAATGATGAAACCAGATTCTGGAAGCGTTACATTCTATCGTGACGGTAAAAAAACGGATAATATCAATATTGGTTACTTACCACAATATACAGACATTGATAGAAAGTTTCCAATATCAGTGTACGATGTAATACTGTCTGGATTAAAGAAGAAGCTTTTCAAAAAATACACGGAAGAACAGTTAAATCAAGTTCAACAAACGATTATTGATATGGAACTTGAAGAACTACAACATAATCATATTGGAGCATTAAGTGGTGGCCAACTACAAAGAGTACTATTGGCTAGAGCTATAGTTTCTAACCCGGAAGTACTAATTCTTGATGAGCCAAACACATATATTGACAAACGATTTCAAGAGCAAATGTACGAAATGCTAAATGAGATAAACAAGTACTGCGCTATAATAATTGTAAGTCACGACATCGCCGAGATAATGAATAACGTGAAGCATATTGCATGCGTAAATAAAAGCTTGCATTACCATGCAGACAAGAATATGCCGATGCAAAAATTGGAAGAACATTTCCTGAGAATTTAAAAAAAATCAAATATTAGAACATTCTCACATACGTGTATATACTTTTCCAATTTAAAATACTATCTTTGCAAAATACTATAATATTGAAATTCAAACTTATTGATATTTAATAAATGAAACAGTACAGATTAGTAGACAATGCACTTGGATGGCTTGCATTCCTTATTGCAGCATTCGTTTATTGTTCTACAATTGAGCCGACAGCCAGTTTCTGGGACTGCCCTGAGTTTATCACTACGGGTTATAAACTTGAAATCGGTCACCCACCTGGCGCACCATTTTTTATGCTTACAGCAAACTTGTTCTCACAGTTTGTAAGCAATCCTTCACATGTAGCTCGCATGGTAAACACCATGAGTGCATTGCTTAGCGCAACGACGATAATGTTCCTATTCTGGTCCATTACCCATTTGACGCGTAAGTTGATCGTGAAGGATTGGAATGAACTTACAACAGCCAAGACTATCATAATAGAAGGCTCAGGACTTGTAGGCGCATTGATTTACACATTCAGTGATACATTCTGGTTCTCTGCCGTAGAAGGTGAAGTTTATGCTTACTCTTCGGCGTTTACAGCTATCGTATTCTGGTTGATATTGAAATGGGAAGACCATGCCGACGAACCTCACAGTGATCGTTGGTTAATATTGATCACATATATGACTGGTTTGAGTATAGGAGTTCACCTGTTAAATCTTCTTTGTATTCCAGCTATTGTGTTGGTTTACTGCTACAGGAAGTTCCCTAAAATGGAACTCAAAGGCTCACTCATAGCCCTTATCGTCTCATTTGTTATTGTTGCAGCTGTTTTATACGGTATTGTTCCTGGAATCATAACCGTAGGAGGTTGGTTTGAACTATTGTTTGTAAATGTATTGGGATGTCCTTTCAATACTGGTGAGATAGTATATATTATACTGCTTGTAGCAACTGTTGTTTGGGCAATATACGAGAGTTATTCTGATACGAACGAGAAACGTAGCAACATATCATTCGTAGCGTCATTCGCTATGCTTGGCATTCCTTTCTACGGATATGGATGGACTTCAGTCGTAATAGGCGTGGTAGTACTCGTCGCATTATGGTTTGGCTTGAACTACAAGCATACTGTTGATAAAAAACGAGTAAGCTATGTAACTTCACGAGCTAAGAACACCACATTGCTATGCATGCTTATGCTTATGATAGGCTATTCTAGTTATGCACTGATAGTGATTCGTTCTGCAGCTAACCCTCCTATGGATCAGAACTCTCCTGAGGATATATTCACACTTGGAAACTATCTGAGCCGTGATCAATATGGAGATCGTCCTCTGCTATACGGACAGGCATATACTTCTCAAGTAGCCCTGAAAGTTGACGGAAGCGTGTGCAAGCCTGAAATGACTCAAGGTGCACCTATCTATAGTCGTAAAGAGAAAGCTAACGCTAATGAGAAAGACTCTTACTTCATAGTAAGCCATAAGAATAAATACCAATACGCCCAAAACATGTTGTTCCCACGTATGTATGACCAAGCTCATGCACAAGCATACGAAGACTGGATGGGTGGTGTAGACGGTACTAATGTGGCTTATGACCGCTGTGGAGAAAATGTAAATATGAAGGTTCCTAGCCAACTGGAGAATTTAAGATTCTTCCTTTCATATCAATGTAACTTCATGTATTGGCGTTACTTTATGTGGAACTTTGCTGGACGTCAGAATGATATTCAAGGTAACGGAGAATTGGAACATGGAAACTGGATTACAGGTATTTCATTCCTTGACAAAGCACGTCTAGGGGATCAAAGCAAACTACCAGACGACTTAAAGAATAATAAAGGGCATAACGTATTCTACTGCCTTCCATTATTACTTGGTATAATCGGTTTATTCTGGCAGGCATGGAGAGGACAACGTGGAATTCGCCAATTCTGGGTGGTATTCTTCCTGTTCTTCATGACAGGTCTTGCAATCGTTATATACCTTAACCAGACGCCAATGCAACCGCGAGAACGAGACTACGCTTATGCGGGCTCATTCTATGCATTCGCAATATGGTGCGGTATTGGTGTTGCAGCAATTTACGACTTATCAAAGAAGTATCTTCACATAAGCGAACCTGTTCTTGCTGCTATCGTTTCATTACTAGCTCTGCTTGTTCCTATACAGATGGCAAGCCAAACATGGGACGACCACGATAGAAGTGGAAGATATACATGTCGTGACTTTGGTCAAAATTACTTAATGACACTACAAGATAAGGGAAATCCGATCATATTCACTAATGGTGATAACGACACATTCCCATTGTGGTATAATCAGGAAGTTGAAGGAGTAAGAACAGACGCACGTGTTTGTAACTTAAGTTACCTACAGACAGACTGGTATATAGACCAGATGAAGCGTCCAGCTTACAAATCTACTGCTGTCCCTATCAGTTGGCCAAGAATCGACTTCTGCTCTGGAACAAATGAATATGTACCAATTCAGGCTGATGCTAAGAAACAGATACTAGAATTCTATAAACAGAATCCCGTCCAGGCAAAGAAGCAGTTCGGTGACAATCCATTTGAACTGAAGAATATAATGAAGTATTGGGTACGTTCAAAGAATCCTGATATGCATTTCATCCCTACAGATACTGTCTATGTAACAATAAACAAGGAAGCTGTAAAGAAGAGCGGAATGATGATGGCTTCTAATAAAATACCTGATAAGATGGTTATTTCTCTAGCCAAGAAAGATGCTCTTTATAAGGGTGACCTTATGATGCTTGAGATGATTTCACAATGCGACTGGACACGTCCTATATACGTGGCATTAACAGTTGGCGAAGACAACTACATGAATCTTGGCAACAACTTCGTACAGGAAGGTCTTGCAAACCGTATCACTCCGTTCACAACAACCATTGACGGTAAACCGGCACCTGGTGCAAAGAACTTTGATACAGAGAAGACATACAACAACCTGATGAATCGATATAAGTTTGGCGGTCTTGAGACAAGAGGACTTTACATTGACGAGACTGTAATGAGAATGTGCTACACTCATCGTAGACTATTTGCGCAGCTCGCTAAACAGTTGATCATCGAGAAGAAGAATGCGAAGGCTCTTAAAGTGCTTGAGAAATGCGAGAAGGTTCTTCCTTCATACAACATTCCCAACGACTACATGAGCGGAAGTCTTGACATGGCTGAATGCTATGCAATGCTTGGCAAGAAGGAAAAGGCCAGAAAGTTGTTTAATGACGTATGGAAGAATGCTACACAATACATGGGTTGGTATCTGTCATTGAGCAGCGATCACTTCTCTCAGTCAATGAACGATTGCATACGCGAATTGACAATCATGCAACAGGCTAATGAAGTTGCTAACATGATTGATCCAAAACTCGCCAAAACTACAGGTAAACAATTCCAATATATGTTTAACATGTATCGCGGCAAGGGCGGTGTGTTGCCACAACAATAAAGAATAGATATGTTTATAGAGCAACCGGCAAAATGGCTGCGCTGGATGTATCCCAGTGCGACTTGGAGAATGGATAAGAAAGAACATTCAGTTTATCTGACGTTTGATGACGGTCCTATCCCCGAGTCCACACCTTTCATATTAAATACTCTTAAAGAGTTTGATGTAAAGGCTACATTCTTTATGGTGGGTGAAAATGTATTGAGACACCATGACCTATACAACAAAATCGTTGAAGAAGGACATCAGGTTGGTAACCATACATTCAATCATCTCGGCTCATTCAAGCATTGGACTATAACCTATGCAGAAAATACCGATCAGGCAAATGATTTAATTCACTCACACTTATTTAGACCACCACATGGATGGATGAGACACTCCGTATATTGGTGGCTAAAAAAGAAATACAAAATAGTGATGTGGGACTTAGTAACAAGAGATTATTCAAAATGGCTTGAAGCCGATGATGTTGTAAACAATGTCAAACGATTTACCAGGAATGGCTCTATCATAACTTTTCACGATTCACTAAAGAGTATTGACAAGTTAAAGACAGCACTTCCTGAATCAATAAAATGGTTAAAGGAACAAGGTTATGAATTCAAAACCTTTGAATAGTGTCTCATTGACAGAGGCAATAAAGGCCGAGGCACAAAACCTCGGCTTTTTTGCATTTGGCATTGCCAAAGCAGAAGCCGTTGATGATGAGACAGCAAAACATTTAAAAGACTGGATTCAAAAAGGCAATTATGCCAATATGGATTACATGTCAAACTACACAGACAAACGACTTGATCCAAGATTGTTGATGAATGGGGTAAAGAGTATTGTCTGTGTAGCTCTTAACTATGCACCTAAAAAGACCATAGAAAAAGGAGAATATCAACTTGCAGCCTATGCTCTTGGCAAAGATTATCATGACATTATAAAAAACAAATTAAGACAGCTTGCCCAAAAATTTGGATTTGAAGATGATTTATATTCCAAAGATACACAAGCCAACAAATGCAGAATATTCGTTGACTCTGGACCTGTTTTAGAAAGATATTGGGCTGAAAGGGCCGGATTAGGTTGGACTGGAAAGAATCACCAACTTATAATACCACACGCAGGAAGTATGTTCTTTCTTGGTGAATTATTTCTTGATGTCGAACTTAAATATGATACACCCATTAAAAGTAGATGTGGAAAATGCCATAGATGTATTGACGCATGCCCAACTAATGCGATAAGTGAATATAATGAAATTGATTCAGAACGATGCTTGTCGTACCAAACAATAGAAAACAGTAGCGAAATAAGCTATCAGCTAGCAAAGGAGATGGGAGACACAATATACGGATGTGATAAATGTCTCTATGCATGTCCATGGAATAGATTCGCTCAACCAAACGACACTCCAGAACTTCAACCAAAGGAAGAGCTTTTAAATATGACAAAAGAAAAATGGCAAAACCTGACTGAAGAAGAATATAGATATTTATTTAAAGGAAGTGCCGTAAAAAGAGCTAAATACAAAGGACTAAAAAGAAATATTGATGCCGTGGCTTGCATCAATAAAGAAAAAAAGCTAACTTTATACCCAAAACAACAAGATTATGACAAAGAAAGTGAATAGCTACCAAGCAACAGCCGCACTGACAAGAGCTTTTTTCGAAGCTTTCGGTACTGCAATCGTAGACAGTACATACCCTGGTGACGATTTTAATGAGAAGAATAATCCTAGCAATATCAAACAAGCTATGCTCGAACATTACGAGGAAATAGGAAACAATTTCATGGATATTATGTTGCCGACTCTTATAAGACTTAATTACTCTGACGAAGAAAAAGTTGAAAGCGACATACAAAAACTTTCCAAAGAAAAGAAGCTGACAGTTAATGATTACTTGAAATATGCTTGTAAAACAACCAAACTTTATGAAGCAACAGTTGACGAATACAAGAGAAATATGGAATTGCTTCTTGGTGGAATGTTCTCAACTATACCAGAGCATTTAGAACAATATATAAAAGGCATACAGTTGTCGGAAATTGACGAGCCAAAAGCCATTCAGCTTATGGTAAGAACAATTATGAAAGCGTATGCAGCAGGATTGAAAACTGCAAAACCAAGTAAGAAAAGTCTAAACCAAATAACAATACTTAGATTGTTGCTTATAAATACAAATATACTAATCAACAACAGTGTATTAAAAGAAGAAAGTGACGATTTGGTAGAACTCTTTGTGGAAGCATGTGGAAACGAAGCTAATATCAATGTACTCTTCAATACTCTCGACGATATGTACAAAGAATTAACTGAAATCGATGGCATTTCAGATAAAGAAAAAGCGAATTAAAAATGAAACGAATAAAGATATTAATTGTAATATCCATTGCCATGATAATGGTAACTTCGTGTACAAAGAAGATACACATAAATGAAGTAAGTTTTGAAAAGGATTCTGTGTATTACAATCACAAACCGTTTACCGGAGAAATACGAACAGAAGATGACAAAACGGGTATTTTTAATACCGATAAAGGTGTTTTGAAATCATTGAAATTCTATCATGACAATGGGATAGAAGCAATTTCAATGGAAATAAAAGATAATGGCAAACCTGAGACACACATATATGATGACAAGGGTAATCCAACAGACCTTGTTTCATTTCAGCAAAAATATATGGATTTATGGATAAAGATTGCTTTGATTCAAGGCGAATTCATGAGCAAATAATAAAAAACAAAGGTGCAATTCAAAAACAGAATTGCACCTTTTTTATATATTATAATATAACTTATTGCATATCATAAACTACCTGCATAAGTTTCTTGCCCAAAGCATCTGCCTCATCCATTGTTGCAGCCTCACTGTACACACGGATAATTGGCTCTGTATTGCTCTTACGAAGATGTACCCATTTGTTTGGGAAATCAAGTTTAACTCCATCAATGTCTGTAACGGTAACATCTTTTTCTTTACCATACATCTCTTTAACCTTAACAAGGATTGCATCTACATCAGTAGAAGGAGTAAGATCTATTCTATTCTTAGCAATACAATATTCTGGATAAGTAGCACGAAGTTGACTAATACTACATCCCTTATGAGCTAGATTAGACAAGAACAAAGCTATACCAACAAGAGCATCACGACCATAGTGACTCTCTGGGTATATTACTCCACCATTACCTTCACCACCAATAACAGCATGAACATCCTTCATCTTTGTAGTTACGTTAACCTCTCCTACTGCTGCAGGAGTGTAAACACCACCATGCTTAATAGTAACGTCACGAAGAGCACGAGTTGAACTCAAGTTTGATACTGTATTACCAGGTGTATTGCTCAAAACGTAATCAGCAACAGAAACCAAAGTATATTCTTCACCAAACATTTTGCCATCCTCACATATAAATGCAAGACGGTCTACATCAGGATCTACAACTATACCAAGATCATAACCGCCCTTTGCTAGTTCACCCATGATACCACCAAGGTTTTTCTCAATTGGTTCAGGATTATGTGCAAAGTCACCATTGGCTTCTCCATTAAGGAATTTATAATCTACACCTAGAGCCTTTAATAGATCAGGAAGGATTACACCACCAACAGAATTTATTGAATCGACAACAACCTTAAAGCCAGCCTTCTTTATAGCTTCAACATCAACAAGCTTCAAATTCAACACACTATCAATATGTCGCTTATCAAAAGTATCGTCTTCTTTATATTTGCCTAAATTATCTACATCAGCAAAATCAAAATCTTCACTTTCTGCAATATCAAGCACCTCATTACCATCATCTTTCGTTAGGAACTCACCTTCATTATTAAGTAATTTAAGAGCGTTCCAATGACGTGGGTTATGACTTGCAGTGATGATAATACCACCATCAGCTCCGCTCATACGCACAGCAAGTTCTGTTGTCGGTGTTGTAGCAAGGCCAATGTTGATAACATCATATCCCATACCCATAAGAGTACCACACACTACATTCTTAACCATGTCTCCAGAGATGCGAGCATCACGACCAACAACAATCTTGTTGCTATCTGATTTCTTACTGCGACGAATAAATGTAGCATAAGCCGAAGTAAACTTAACAATGTCAAGAGGATTAAGAGTGTCACCAGCATGTCCGCCTATAGTACCGCGGATGCCAGAAATAGATTTAATTAGTGTCATATATTTATATGTTATCTACCTTTTTGCAATGTAACTTCATACAGACAAGGATATACACTGCTTGATGCAATTGTTGTACCCTTAGCCGACGGAACAATTAATTTCACCTTAGCTATGTCACTTTCAGCTGACGCGTAACGTGCAAGATTGACATAAGCAAAAGGAACCAACAATCCTTCAGGAACTGATGTTGTACTATAATAACTAGCAAACAAACTTTCACCAGATACAAATTGTCCATAGAAAGAACCAGAAATATTTCTTACATTCAAATGATCTACTATAGCAGAGTATTTAAGCACATCATTTGACAACAGAACAGAATCTGTCATAAGATTTACCTCCGTAAATCTCATAAGTACAGGAGAAGTCTCACCACTCTTCAATTTAGAGCCAGTACCTTTCCTTACAATCTGCATATATACTCCTGAACTATTAAATAGCACATATTCGTTTTTACTAACATTTGTTGTGGAATCTTGTGCAAAAAAAGTTGCTTCAGAAATTACATTAACGGCAGAATCAGCGAGGTATTGGTTGATTGCCGAGCGTTCCTTTTTCTTCTTATCAGCATAAGTTTCCGAATTGTTACATGAAACGAAAATCATTATACCAACCAAAGCGAGAAGTGCAAATAAAGTTTTCTTCATCGTTAAATTTATAAATTACAATGGCAAAGATAATGCAAATGTGCGAATTATCCTGTCATTTTGATGCAAAGATACTAAAAAGCTAACATATAGAAAGGTTATAATGAGAGTTTTTATTTATATTTCCCAATTTTTAAGCTTTCAACATATCACCGAATTTGATTATAGCATTGCGAGCGATTGTTTCAGCCTCTGCAAGACTACAATGCAGTTTGCCACCACTGGCATTAAGATGTCCTCCCCCATTGAAAAATTCTTCAGAGACCTTATTACATGGAAAATCATCAACAGAACGTAAACTCACAAGAATAGTATTGTCGTGACGGTCATCCTCACGAAGTGATATAGAAAACTTATGTCCCTTTATACGCAGCGGCTCATTGACAAGTCCTTCTAAATCTCCTTTTATAAAGTGATATTTTTTCATATCTTCCTTACTAACTGTGAAATAAGAGGCATGATATTGCTCAAAGATATTCAACTTTTGACTCATTAAATAACCACGAAACTTAATTGCCCACGGGCTATAGTTGTTGAACACATTGCGATATATTTTATCCTTATCAATTCCAACAGTGAGAAGAAGTCCTATAATAGAATATATTTCTGGACGTGCTGAATTATATGTAAAACCTCCTGTATCAGTCATCATTCCACAATATAATGGAACAGCTATCTTACGCGTCATATTTTCCATTCCAGATAGTTGATAGATCATGCGGAACACCAATTCACATGTACTGCATGCTTCAGAACGTGAAATCGTTATAACAGAATTAATGACTGGATTAAGATGATGGTCTACAACCACTTTTTTTGCAGAAGACATATCTACACTTGCTTGCATATCTTCAAGTCGTGCAGCATCGTTAAAGTCTAGGATAAATATCAAGTCTGCATTCTTAAAAGCAGCATCTATTTCTACTTTATGCTTATCGTATCTTACTATTTTCTCTGTACCTGGCAACCACTTTAGAAAATCAGGATATGCATCAGGAACAAACACAGAGGGACTTTTGCCCTGTTGACGTAGATATTCCGCCAAACCAAGACAAGCACCAATTGCATCACCATCAGGACTTTTGTGTCCAACAAGTATTATTTTATTTGCATCGCTAATAAGAGTTCTCAACTCAGCGATTTCTTTCTCTGTTATAATATCTATCTGCATAATGATTGCAAAGGTAATAAAATTAGGTGAAACCTAATATAATGGAAACAAAAATTGGTCAGAATTGATGCAATAAATAAAACTACCGCAATCATTCCTGACCAATACTATATTTTATAAAGAATAGTTTGTATTATCTATCCAATTAGAAATCTAGAAGATCTTATTTGGATATACGCCATCGTTTACAAGAGTTTGAATCTTGTCTACTACGCTCTGACGATCTGCAGAATAAGTAACACCAAACCATTTACTTGTTGTATCAAGAACCTTTACTGTAGCAGTATTTTCGTTGATAAGTTTATTTACCATCAATGGGATGAAGAACTCAGCCTTAAGATTTTCCATATTCTTAGGATCAGAAAGGAATTCCTTGAAATAAGCCTCACTATGCTCGAAATAGTCTGGAGTGAAACCCCATACATTCATAGATACAGGAGTGTTATCCTCTACAGCAACCCACTTACCGTCTTCATCTTTGTAAGAAACCTTACCGTCTACACGCATGATTTCTGTACGCTCGACAACAGTTGTAAGATTTTCGTTAGCATCTTTTGAACATATTCCACGTGCTACAGTACCGTTATCAGAAAGAGTATTACCTACTCTGAAGCCAACCATAGCATATGTGTTTTTACTTCCTTCTGGAAGATCAGCCAAGAACTTACCAATTACCTTGAAACAGTCACGGTTATAGAAATCATCACAGTTAATAACACAGAATGGTTCCTTGATAACATCTTTTGCCATCAGTACAGCATGGTTAGTTCCCCATGGTTTCTCACGACCTTCTGGTACTGAGAATCCTTCTGGAAGACTATCTATACCCTGGAATACCAATTCTACAGGTACATGACCTTCATACTTAGAAAGTATCTTAGTGCGGAATTCATTTTCGAAATCTTTACGGATAACAAATACGATCTTACCGAATCCTGACTGAATAGCATCATAAATAGAATAGTCCATAATAGTTTCTCCGTTTGGACCCAGACCATCTAATTGCTTAAGACCACCATAACGACTGCCCATGCCGGCAGCTAAAAGTAACAATGTAGGTTTCATAAATAATATTTTTATTGTGCTTTAATTTGAGTTGCAAATTTAACAAATAATACTGAGAATGAATAAGTATCGCCTCACTTTTTAATCAACATAACAATTTTTTTTATGTTGTAACTGATTATTTTTGGCTCTTAGTCAATTTATGGTAATATCATTCACAAAAGAGCTTGGCTTTACTTGAAAAAGTTTTTTCAATGCCACTAATGTCATAATGTCACAAACCCTTTATTTATCGGGCTTCAGCCAGTGACATTAAGTGACATTATCGGGATAAAAGTGACATTAAACAGCAAATCACACCTATATTTGGCGATTTTTCACCAAATATACTATACATGTTTAGACACATTTTCGTTTATAATGGTCTGTACCTGTCTTCAGGTATGCCACACATCGCAATATGTTTCGTTTATATATCAGAACGCAACTGCAATAATAGTAGTAATTGTCATCCATCTTATTCTTGTAGTTTTATTGAGAATCATTCGTTTACCTACATCAGGTAATATTCTTTTTCACGTTAGGCAATTCAATTACCTAACGTGGGTAATTGAGTTGTTCACGTTGGGTAACCCGATTACCTACGTTGGGTAATCGGATTACGCACGTATTGATGTAATCGAATTACACAGAAGTTGCGAAAATTTAAGTAATCGTTTGTGCACTCAGTTTCCAAATACATTTACATCCTTCAAATTCACACTCTCTCATGTTCATATATGTATGACGTTGATTTTTGAATTATTCATGCAGTTCAGGAAGCTAGCATTTATGTTTAACAAAACTCTATTAGCACAAATATGTATTTATACAAATAGCATAATTGCGAAAAAAACGCAAAAAGCAGGTGTACTTTAGGGCTTAATGCCACTTTTACCCCGATAATGTCACTTAATGTCACTGGCTGAAGCCCGATAAATAAAGGGTTTGTGACAAAGTGACATTAGTGGCATTAAAAAAACTTTTTCTGGTAGAGTCTTCAAGCTTTAGCCCATTTATGGAGGATCCCTATAAATTAACGAAGAACCTTATTTTTACATAATTAGAAAGGCATTCCGATTGCGAAATGCAAACTTTGACTATCCCTGAAATTAGGTAGATTATAAAATCCATTCTTATATGGAAGGTGCAAACCTACTCCCCAGTCTACTCTAATCACAAAAAAATCCAAGTCATATCTTAAGCCGATACCTGTACCAAGAGCCATTTCTTTAACAGCATTATTTAATTTAAACTTTCCTCCTGGACGGTCGCTGCTATCATGCATCGTCCAAACGTTTCCTGCATCCAAGAATACTGCACCATAGAGATTACCTAAAAGGTGTGGACGATATTCCAGATTAGCAAGAAACTTGATATCTCCCGTCTGATCTAGATAAGAGTATGTATTTGCTGTAGGATAATAGGATCCTGGTCCTACACTTCTTACAGTAAAGGCACGCACACTATTTGCACCACCAACATAGAATTGTTCACTCCAAGGTGCCATGTCAGAATTACCATAAGCCCATATTGCACCTAGGTCAAAATGAGCTACAAGGTTTGAATGCTCTGCCAATCGCCACGTCTTCCTAAACTCTGTTTCTATTTTTACATATTGAGCATAAGGATTCTTAAACAGCTTTTTATCTTTCTCACCCCATGACTTTCCTGCAATTGCATAGCCCAATGAGAGTATATTAGCAGCCTCGCTGATTGTTGTCTGCCACCATATTGGATTTCTGTATATTTTGTCACTCGTGTAGATATAACTATATTTCAATTTAGGAATAAACTGATTCTTCATTGACACTTGAAGATAAGGACTAGCCTTCATTACAGAGTCAAACTTAGCTGTATGTGAAGACATATACTCATACTCAAGTATAATAGGACTAAACTGATGCATAGAATTCTTGCTTGTCTGGAAAGTATATGTTAACTCTCCTGATGCTATATGACGTTTGAAATATCCTGCACGATTGATAATATCAGTAGAAGCCTTTAATAAGGTAGACGGAGTCACGAAAAATCTACGACGCGGTATAAAAGGCATTAAGAGTCTTGGAAACTCCAGAGAGGCATCACCACCATATTCATAAGAATTTACATTATCACTAGCACCACTAGCTGTGTGTCCAGATTGCCATTCATAAGAGCCCTTTACGTTTATATCAAGCTTTTCTCCTCCACGGAAAGCGTTTCGCTTTGTAAAGCCAACAATAAGTCCTGGTCCCATTCTTCCACTTGTCCTACCAGTATAATTTGTCTCAACATAGAAATCATAAGGTTTGTCAAAGACACAATTTAAAGCCAAGTCTAACGTATCACATGTAGCAGATGTATCACGCGGAGCAAATTGAAAATCAACGATACTGAACAGCCCATTACTAGAAATTCTATTTGAAGATTCCAGATAGTTGTCATAGCTATATACCTTTCCTGGTCTAAGTCTTAAATCACGCATTATAACTCTTGGACGTATTGGAGAATGGCGTCCATTAAAATGAACTGTAAAATTACGATGCACCAACGAGTCATTAAGCTGTTCAATCATCTGCTTACGCAACTGCAAGTCCACTCTTCCAATATACCATTTATGCATTGCCCTTTCTGGAATTTGTTCTGCAAGTTGGAATTTCATCTGAACCTTACCTGGAACCGAAAGAGTATCTGCAAGATAAGAAGCATAACTTGGTTGATAATAATAATATCCGTTATTACGAAACAATGTGCTCACTCGCTTCCTTTCGGCATCCAATGCAGAAACATCAAAAGCATCTCCCTTATGTATAACAGTATTGGCGGATGTATTCTTCAACAAACTGTCAGCACCTTCAGGAAACTTTTCATAAGCCACACTATCTATCGTGTATAGATGTCCTAAATCAACGTCATAACCTATCTTAGCCTTTTTGGGATTACTCATCGTTATTGTATTGTAAGTCACACTTCCATTAAAATATCCATGTGATTTAAGTACAGATTGAGCAACAGATGCACGCAAAGCAGGATTTACCCAACTCATCAAAACAGGAGCCTTACCAAATGATTTTGAAATCCATTTACCAATAGGTCCTTCTGATTTCGAAAAAGCATTCCAGACCCACAGACCATAAGGAAACGGAGTGCGATAATATGAACTACCAAACAATGCGCCATTAGGAGCACATGCTAGAGCAGCATCAAGTTCATTACGGGTGAACTTGAAATGAGAATTACTCTCATAATTAGTATATTTTATTTTTGTCAGTCCTACATACAGTTGGTCACCTTCTAGCACCTTATCTGTAGTGGAGCAAGCTGAAAGTAGCGCTAAACCGCAAATAAACAATATGTAATTATATATTTTTGATATCATATTTATTTTTGCTTTACTGCATTATTTTTATCAACAACCACAGGAATGGAAGGTTCAGAATCCTTAAAACGGAACAGATCACTAAAATGCTGCACCTTGCGACGCCATATAAAACCTGCACCATACTGTCCTACATCTCCTTCCAACCAGTCGTAACTATCGCGATCATAGAATAGTTTTAAATATTGTGTTGAAGCCTCATTCAGACGATATTCGAAAGATACATTACTAAAGAATGACTGATTCTGATTTGCCACATCTTGTCCTGTTGAGAACTTACCGCCAACAATAATTCTAAGACGGTTGTTCCAAATTCTCTTTGCGAACTTGAATGAATAGTCTGTATGCTGACTTCCGCTGGCATTCATCGCATTATCCATACCAAAGCTTAAATCTAATGTTTTCAAAGCGTTACCAGCTAGGCCGTTGATCTGACTTTGCAGGAATGCGCTTAATGCCGAGTTCATAGAGAATCCATTTGTATTTCCATCGGCAAGATACATACCAGTAGTAAGCATTGTAACAGCGATCTTTCCACGTTCCTCAACACTCATCGTATTTAACTGATTGTTAACAGCCATATCCTCTGGCGCTTTTATGATGAATTCCAAACCCATATCCTTCAAAGTCTTCGTAATCTTCACGCCACATTCGAAAGAAACAGTTTTACCAGTACCTCCGTCAGAAGATACAGTAGCCTTGTTTGTTTCTGTGGCAGTGATATTAAGTTTAGGATTCATTGGGTCACCGTTAAACTCTATATAACTTCCGTCTTGTATATTAAAGGTCTTTAGTGGAATTATTGGCAAAGAATACTTCATCTCACCATTATTCAATGTATATCTTCCTGTAAGACGCAGATTATCGACTGTATTGTATTGCATCCTCAAATCACCACCTCCAATAAGGTCTACATAGTTTGATTTATCAGCATTAAGCGCACAAAGTATATGAGCACTTTTGTTGATATTCATAGATAAATCCATATTGAAACCTGTCAATGAAGGACGGTTGACAGTCTGAGTTTTAGAATTTTTAAAGTCTGTAAACTTAACTAACCCGTCTAATTGATTATCTGTAGTGATTGGTGAATTTCTCAAGATATAGGTCATGTCTGTAGCTCCAAGCACATCAAGTTTTCCTCTCATCTGTAAATTGTCCAAATGTCCATGCATGCTTCCATAGAAATTGACAAATGCCTTTCCAAAAACTTCCGAGCGTAAGTTTTCCTTATAATCTATAATCTCGAAATTAGAAGCTCTCATTTTCACGTCCATTTCCATGTTGTCCAAATCAGAGAAGTCAAGGTATCCAGCCATTGTCAACGGACTATCATTATGCGCATACATCTGGAAATTTTCAAACAGCAATTTACTTCCACTAATTGTTACTGGGTCATTATCAAAACGCATCTCTACACCATAAGGCTGACTTACTAGATATGCAGAATCAAGATAAACTTCTCCATTTACATTTGGTTTTGATAAAGTTCCATTAATGTTCAGAGTTCCCTCTGCATAACCCTTAAAACCTATAATTTGATTAGGAATAAAACCATTGAATACAGCCATTGGGGTACGGTCAAAACCTAAGTTTGCATCAATACTTCCAGCTCCTTCCGAGTTGTATGTTCCTTTAACAGTGGCTATTTTCAATCCATTTTGTGAGAGTATACCATCAACATAGTGTGAACCGTCCTTCTTTGGCATATATACAAACTCTGCTCCTATATCTCCCATTGGACAATTCTCATATATCATTTTGTCCACTGTCATATTTGTTGATACAGAAATCTCGTCTTTAGTTTGTATAAAGTGGTAATCTCCGTTCAAAACTCCCGAAACATCAGGTGTATAAGGTAAAACAGAGAGTATATCATGAAGTTTAAATTGGTGCAATGATACTGTTAGATCTTGAAGTGCCTCCTTGTTTCCGTCATCCGTAAACAACTGGACTCCCATTCCATCATCTGACTTTAGCTGAAGCTTAGCCGACAATCGTCTATCATCCCCTAAGAACACATAATTATCATCACTGGCAGTAAATGTTTTATAACCAAGTATAGGATTGTTTCCCAATATACTCAAACGTATTCCATGTTGTTCCATTGTTGCCAACAGACCAAGTTCTATTCCCAATTTATCTTTGGCATCATAAAGCTTTGCCTTCAAAGAAGAACCATGCTCATTTAATTCTCCATCTAAAATAGCACGAAATACATATTGTGGATTTCTACGATTATTGATAACTTGTGCACGATAAATAAACTTATTATCATCCGACTTTATATTGAATCTAACAGTGTCAAGGCGGATACTATCTACAACCAAAGAATCTATGCTTACATTTCCTGTTACACCAGCAATGTGAGAAGAGTGCATATCAACATTTGCTCTTGAGAAATAATAACCATATTGATTAAGAAGATAGACCAAGAAATTATCTTTACCGCTTGAGAATGTTATACTTGCATCAGGCAACTTTCTACGCAACATAACCTGATTGATAACTCGGTCTTTAAGTTGACGCTGAATATCCTTTACTATACTTTGTCCTTGACTCAGCAATCGTTCATAACCACCTTTAGAATCTATACCAATATTGAAATCATTACTGTTAATAATTGCATGTGTTGTATCACTACGCAAAAGTATGTCAACAGCGATGGCATCTGATTTATAGAACTTCTTGTTGTCATGAATAGCTAAATCATTAACCATTCCATTTACCTTATAATATTTATTCATGTCTGACTCTATATCCAGATGGGCACATATAGATGCAGACAAAGGTGATTTGGTAAGTTTAAGGTTATACAAATCAGCATTAGCCAAATCGCAGACAAGCGTAGCCTTGACTGTTTTCTTATGTACTAATGCACTGAGGTTTATACTTCCTTTTAACAAAGGATTCAAACTATTTATAGAGGCATTGGCTACACCATTCTGTAATTTTATATTTGCATTGATACGATCAAGATTGTAACCGCCATAAGTGAATTTGCTTATCCTTGACCTTGCAACAATCATTGTACGTGAAGAAGTAAAGTCAAAGCCTTTTCCTTTCAACGCTATATAACCAGTTAAGGGATTCAAGCCATAATTTGGAACAAAATGCTGCAACTGTAAATTTGAAGCGTTTATTGTTGCATTATATGCCTTTCTATCGGCATCGAAATCAACCACGGCTCTCACATGTCCCTTACCTTCCTTTGCAATGAAGTTTGCCGCATATTTGTTTCCGGTAAACTTAAAAGCTCCATCAACATAAATTCCATTTGGTATTCTTACATTGCGACTTATTTCTTTAGAAAGCAATGACTTTACAAAGCCCAAATTATATGTATGCGCTTTTATATTAACGCTTCCACTAAGTTTCTTTAGATTGTCCATGTTCGATACAAAACCTTTTGCATCAAACTTGAATGCTGTAGGCAACTTTACAGCAAGTCTTGAGAAGCTCACTGATTTCATATTACCAGCAGCTGTCCCCGAAACACTTAAAGGATAATTTGGCCATTGCTTTTTAAACGCCGACGGCATAGTACCCATGAAACGCATTAAATCATACTTACCAAAACTTCCATTTAAATCAACTTTAAATTTTCCAGGATTGCCTTTTGCAAATGCGTTCAAATCCAATGACACCCTTGCGCTAAGATATGATTGCGGAGTCTTGAAATAAAGATTCCGCAAAAATAATCTATTTGAGTCAAGATTTATTTTTCCAGATAATGCGTCAATGGCTATTCCGCTTTTCTCTTTGAAACTACATTCACGTAATTTCATCATCAAATTCGGGGCAAGATATGAAAGATTTTCTATGCCTATAGCAATGTTGCTAAGGCTGAAGTGGTTATAGTCAAATCCGTTGGAGTGTATCTTAAAATTGTTATCATAATTTAATCTACCGTCTTTCCAGTCAAAGCGTTTTACTTTAAAAGATCCTCTATATAAGTCGAAATAACCGCCTTCTGTGATTGATTTACCAAGATAAGCCTGAACCTGAAGAGTATCCCCTGGCATATGAACTGTCAAGCCTGTCTTCTCTATATTCAACCTGCGAACATTGATTTTCCAAAAATTAGTTTTCTTTGTTGTATCCTTGGGTACAGTATCACTTAATGCCACGTCAAGTACCGCATTCTTAAGATTCGCCTTGTCTATATTTACGTGTTCAGCGCCTAAGTCAATACAGTGTGACACCAAATCCATTCTTGCGATAGTACCTTTCACACGTGCTTCGTGAATAAAATTAGTTGTATTCACTTTCATACAGTCAAAACTCAACTCGTCTATATCTATTTTCTTACTGAAAAGAGGAATGAGTCTTACGTTGGCTACAACTTTCTTTATGTCGGCAACTGTATCCTTTATCTGCGGCATGGAATCATTCTGCTGAAGAATCTTCACGCCTTCAATGCCAAGATTTAAAGGAAATTCAAGATTTACGTGGTTAATAGTTATCTCTGTCTTTGTTTTTTCTGAGGCGTATGCAGTTACTTGCTTTACTGCCCATTTTTGAAACGGAGGGAAATAAAACAATATTGCCAAGATGGCAAACAATATAAATGGCGTACAAATTATTCCGATACCCCATTTGACATACTTCCTCATAGGCATCAAATTATGTCAATTATAAGATTAGCATAATATTTTTGTCGTGCTTAATAAAATAACTAACTGCGAAAATATAATAAAAAAGCGAATTGTGCAAATTTTACCGACTAAACTTACAAAGATTCGGTCAAAGCTTTCCATAAGTTGTCATCAGGAACAGGTGAATCAATAGAAATAAGTTCTTTTGACACAGGATGAGCGAACTCAACGTGATGTGACAGTAAAGATATACTTCCATCTGGATTACTTCTCTTTGCACCATACTTCAGGTCTCCTTTTATCGGACATCCCATATTTGCCAATTGGCAACGTATCTGATGATGACGACCTGTCATAAGATTTATCTCCAGCAAATTATAATTATCGGTATGGGCAATTACCTTATATTGCAAGATAGCCTTTTTTGAATTTGGAACCTCATGATTGTATGCATAACTTTTATTCTGCTTTTCATTTCTCACAAGCCAATCCGTAAGCATACCTTCAGACTCCTTTGGGGAATCTTTTGTTATAGCCCAATATGTCTTATGCACTTCACCATCACGAAACATTTGATTCAAACGTGTAAGTGCCTTTGATGTCTTTGCAAAAACAACAAGTCCCGAAACAGGACGATCAAGGCGATGTACCACGCCGAGAAAAACATTTCCCGGCTTTTGGTACTTCTCCTTTATGTATTTCTTCACTGTCTCAGACAATGGCTCATCTCCGGTTTTATCACCTTGCACGATTTCGCCACTGTTCTTATAGACAATGATTATATGATTATCTTCGTAAACTGGAATCAATTTCTTTCTACTTATTGATTACATGTTCATACCACCATCTACCTGGATAACCTGACCAGAAACATAGCTAGAAAGGTCTGAAGCCAAATAAACTGCAGTGTTTGCGATATCAGTAACATTACCACCACGACGAAGAGGTATCTTACTAATCCATTCCTTGCGGATATCATCAGGCAAAGCCTGTGTCATTGCTGTATCGATGAAACCTGGAGCAATCGCGTTTGCACGGATTCCCTTAGGACCCATTTCCTGACCGATACTCTTAGCCAATGCAATAAGACCAGCTTTTGAAGCGGCATAGTTAGCCTGACCAGCATTACCATGTACACCAACAACAGATGCCATGTTGATTATAGAACCACCACGCTGACGCATCATTACAGGAACACATGCGTGGATAAAGTTAAATGCACTCTTTAAGTTAACTGCAATAACTGCATCCCACTGCTGTTCTGTCATACGCAACATAAGACCGTCCTTTGTAATACCGGCATTGTTTACTAAAATATCTACAGAGCCGAACTCTTCCTTAACCTTAGCTACAACTTCTTCTGTCTGCTTGAAATCAGCAGCATTACTTGCATATCCCTTTGCCTTTACGCCAAGAGATGCAATCTCACGCTCTGTTGCCAGACCACCATGCTCTTCATCTATAAATAGATCTGTGAATGCAATGTTTGCTCCTTCTTCGGCAAACTTCATGGCAATAGCCTTGCCAATACCGCGTCCAGCACCTGTAATAAGGGCTGTCTTACCTGTTAATAATCCCATTTTTCTAATTTGTTAAATGTTATATATTAAAAAATTATCTGCTAATAGATTTACCCAATGCACCATAAACGACCTTAGCCACCAATGGTTTACTGCTTTCCTCTGTCAATCCATGACCTAGACGACCATATATAAAAGGAACTTCAAGTCCCTTTATACAATAATGAGTAATGTCTGCTACTAAATCAACATCATCAATATCAAACTCTCCATCGGCCTTACCTTCGGCATAAACCTTACGGAAAAGTTCAATTTCGTCCTCATCAAAGTTTTTCCTTACCTTCTCAACCATCCATATATTACGGAAAAATTCCGCACGCAAATTGCCATTTCTGACAACCGTCTCACGTATCATACTAAGATGAGTGTAAATAAGTTCTATTATTTTATCTTGAGGACGTATCTTCATACTCGCCACTTCATCCAATCTATCAGAAAGGCGTTCCAATTCAGATTCGATAACAGCAGAATACACGTCTTCCTTCCTACTGAAATAAGTGTATAGAGTTCGACGTCCCTTACCAGAAGCAACGGCAATGTCATTCATCGTTGTATTGGCAATACCATTTTTGGCAAATAAAAGTCTTGCAACGTCCACAAGCTTCTGCCTTGTTCTTGAGATTGACATATTTGTTCCTATACTATTTTTAATTGCACATCCTATTAAACATGTGCAAATGTATGATATTTATTTTAGATAACAAACATAATAAGTAATTATTAAACTTATTTTCAAAAAAGTCATATAAATATTTGGTGGTCTCAAAAATTAGTGATACCTTTGCACTCACAAAACAAGAACATAGGATAACAAACATTTCGAAGCTCTTGATTTTCAATTGGTTAATATCGCGGAGTGGAGCAGTTGGTAGCTCGCCAGGCTCATAACCTGGAGGTCGCATGTTCGAGTCTTGCCTCCGCAACTAAATTATCTCGGAACCCTTTTAAACAAGGTGTTCCGAGTTTTTTTATTGTATATTTGGAACAATTTAAGGACATACACCGATTTATCTAAAATAATCAATATTATTCATAATAAAAAAACGGATGCAGTTATGCATCCGTTTTTCTATAAATATCTATTTAATCTAAAAGCCCAAACTTTATAACCTATTGGAGTTAAGTGAAGTCCGTCACAGGTAAGCGGTTTACGCATTTCATTTGTTTCATGTCGATTAAAATCTTTAAACAAATTAATATAGGTAATATTGTTACGCATACAGTAATGACGCAGCAGCTTGTTCACAGCAGCAACTTCATCAGTCTTACCTTCCAGATTTTTCCATTGATCGAAAGTTTCATTTATAGGAAGAATACTCTGCACATACAATTTTGTGTAACGCCTATGTGCCCAGATTTTATCTATTACTTTCTGGCATTTTTCAAAGACCTCACTTGCTGTTAAACCATGACTAATATCATTAATACCAACCATGAGAAATACAGCCTTAGGTCTTCTTGGTAATATTTGGTTTAGCCTTTGGTATATTCCTTCAGCATCATCACCAGCAATGCCACGATTTTTCACATGTCCGTACTTTAACAGTTTACTCCAGTCTCCGGCGTATTCTGTTAGACTATTGCCCAACATCACTATATCCGTACTGTCAATGTCACTCATTCGCTCAAACTCGGCAACCTTGTCATTATAATGATCAAATGAACGATAGCTTACATGCTGTGCAAAAACCTGTGATGAAAACAATGCTATGACAAGTAATGACCTTATTCTTAATTTATTAAAATACGTCATGATCTTAAAATTGCTCCAAAATTGCTATGCGCTTCTCTGTATCAGGGTGAGTACTGAACAGTGAATTCATAAAACTTAGAAGTCCCTGTTTCATTTCATCAGGCTGAATAATAAACAATTGCGCTACATCAGCTCTTTTTACATTATCCAATCCTGGATTTCCCGATATTTTTCTCAATGCAGAAGCCAACGCTAATGGATCACCACATAATTCAGCACCACCAGCATCTGCCATATACTCGCGTTTACGAGATATTGCAAATCTTGTCAGAAGAGTAAAAATGTATGCAATTGCGCAGCAAACAAGTCCTATAAGCATTATTACAACTATAGAAAGTCCACCACCTTTATCATTGTCATTATCATTACTTCGTCTGCTAGCTCCACCAAACCACATCATGTTATACATCATATTCAATACCAATGACATTACTGTAGAAACTATACCAACAAAAATAATACTGGTAATAAGAAGTTTTGTGTCTCTGTTACGTATATGCGTAAGTTCGTGTCCCAACACACCAGCAAGCTCTTTGTCATCAAGTAAATCCATCAATCCTGTTGTAACAGTAACTGTATAGCTATTCTTGTTTATTCCACTTGCAAAAGCATTGAGCTGTGGATCATCTACGATATTAAGCTGCGGCATATCCATATTGCAAGTCATGCACAGATTCTCAACGATATTGTAAAGACGTGGATTTTCCATACGACTTACAGCGCGTGCGCCTGTAGCTTGCTTTATCATTGATACATTAGAGAAATAAGCAATGATAAACCAAATACCAACAACTCCAAGTACCCATGGCAAGTAAGATAGGAACATTTGGTTTGCTGCATCTACATTAAAATGATAAACTATTTGTCCGTAATCGTTATAAACGCCACTACTAAAATAATTTACCAAGGCAACAAAGACCCACATCATGCCAAGTATACCAATAGGAAAAACGAGCAATAAAAGCAGACTCAGAATATTATTACGACTTATCTGAGTCTGCATTCCAACATATTTCATCTGCTTAGAACTTTACTTCAGGAGCTTTGTCAAATTCAACTCTGTCCTCCTGAGGGATTTCAAACATAGGTTCCTTCTTAAAGCCAAACATATTGGCAAAAATATTTGAAGGGAATACCTCTACTGCATTATTAAGCTCTCTTGTCGCAGAATTGAAGAATCTACGAACAGCAGCCAATTTATTTTCTATATCAGAAAGTTCATTTTGCAATTGAAGAAAATTCTCATTCGCTTTCAACTCAGGATATGCCTCCAAAGAAACTTTAAATCCTGCAAGAGCACTGGTAAGAGCATTTTCAGCATTGATTTTATCATCAATTGTTGTAGCTCCCATAGCAGCAGAGCGAGCCTCTGTTACTCTCATGAACACTTCTTTCTCATGATCAGCATACCCCTTAACAGTAGCAACAAGTTGTGGAACCAAATCATGACGTTGTTTTAGCTGAACATCTATATTTGCAAAAGCATTTTCACGATTGTTTCTCAATTTTACAAGATTGTTGTAAATAGAGATACACCAAAAAACAAGTAGTACAACGACTACTAATACAATAATCAATTTCATAATCAATATAGTTTATATTTTGTTTGGTTACAAAATTAATCTAAAAGTTGTTCAAACAATGTATTATTAAGATTAATTAGTAAGAAAAAGCCCGATTGTCATTTTTGACAATCAGGCTCTATAGAATAAAATTAATTCTTTAACAGATTCATAACCTTTTCAAAATATCGCTGTGTTCGCTGAATGCTGTAGTTTATACCACCATTCCATAATCGAACTGCCTTTTCTATATTATTGAAAGGATTATAATACGATTGTATAAGTAAGAACATTTCCTTCGATTTCGAAAGACTGAATCTATCAGATAACTTATATTTCTTTTTGCTTTTTCTTCTTTTAAGTATCTGATTACATTCAACCACCAAAATTGGAGTAATCTGCATAGCTCCTACTGAACTACCTTTTTTTGCGCGGTTATTACCGTGACTTTCCACCTGGATTATCGCATCCATCACTGGATTCCAATCGTAATTTTTTGAATCTACCCCTGTTGTCTCAGCTGCAAAACCAGATACAGGAATAAACATAAATACCATAATGATTAATAGTACAATCTTATTTCTTCTCTTCATATTTTTTTCTTTATGGAACCTGAACAATAGAAAAAGCAAAAATTGCTCGAGATTAAAGTCTATGTGAGAAAGAGCTTCACTTATAATCTCAGTTCCGTTAGATACCTTAATGGGTAATTCTAATAAATCAAATATTACCCTTATTCTTATCGTTGGCAAAGATACAAAAAAAAATCGGTTTTACCAAGCCTTTATTATTTAAATTGTCTATTTTTAAGAATTAGAAATAATATTATAATATATTGATAATCAGCAAGTAAACAATATTTACACCGTATTTTTTCCTTACAAAAGGATCGTTATAATATAACCGGTAAGATATGACAATTACAGTAAAATATTAGATTTACAAGAGCAAACTATAAGATTTTTAGATATGAAATAGCACAAAAAATATTGCTGTACGATAAGATTAATCACAAATTATCAGAGTAATCTTAGTTATCAGATTTTAACAGATTAATCAGAGCTATCATATTTTCAGAGCTATCATATTTATCTGATAGTTCGAATGATATAAACACAAAAAAGCCTCGAAAGATATTGCTATCCTCGAGGCTTCTGTTTAAAAGAAGGCGGCTACCTACTCTCCCGCATTGCATTGCAGTACCATCGGCGCAAGTGGGCTTAACTTCTCTGTTCGGAATGGGAAGAGGTGGGACACCACCGCAATAACCACCTGATATGGGTTATGACGTATTTTTCACAAGCAAACCGTAAGGAACAATGTTCCTACTATAATCTTAAACAACTCAAAGTATGACCTGTCGAAAGAAAGTTTCGGGCAATTAGTAGTGCTCGGCTTTGACGTCACCGTCTTTACACCTGCACCCTATCAACGTTGTCGTCTTCAACGACCCTCTATGGAGTTCTAATCTCGCGGCTGGCTTCGCACTTAGATGCTTTCAGCGCTTATCCATTCCAGACTCAGCTACCCAGCGGTGCGCCTGGCGGCACAACTGGTAAACCGGAGGTCTGTCCATCACGGTCCTCTCGTACTAGTGACGGCACCACTCAAAACTCCCACGCCCACGATAGATAGAGACCGAACTGTCTCACGACGTTCTGAACCCAGCTCGCGTGCCACTTTAATGGGCGAACAGCCCAACCCTTGGGACCTTCTCCAGCCCCAGGATGTGACGAGCCGACATCGAGGTGCCAAACCACCCCGTCGATATGAGCTCTTGGGGGGGATCAGCCTGTTATCCCCGGAGTACCTTTTATCCTTTGAGCGACGGAGTTTCCATACACATCCGCCGGATCACTATGCCCCAGTTTCCTGCCTGCTCGGCATGTCTGCCTCCCAGTCAAGCGCCCTTATGCCATTGCACTCTATTAGGTCGGTTACCAATCGACCCGAGGGCACCTTTGGAAGCCTCCGTTACGCTTTTGGAGGCGACCACCCCAGTCAAACTACCCACCAAACAATGTCCTCGCGATAAGCGAGTTAGACCTCAGACAGCCAAAGGGCCGTATTTCAAGGATGGCTCCACATACGCTGGCGCGCACGCTTCAAAGCCTCCGGCCTATCCTACACATCGGATGACCAAGGTCAATGCTAAGCTGTAGTAAAGGTTCACGGGGTCTTTTCGTCCCATCGCGGGTAATCGGCATCTTCACCGATACTACAATTTCACTGAGCTCATGGTTGAGACAGCGTCCGGATCATTACACCATTCGTGCAGGTCGGAACTTACCCGACAAGGAATTTCGCTACCTTAGGACCGTTATAGTTACGGCCGCCGTTTACCGGGGCTTCAATTCAATGCTGCATCCTTAAGGAATGACATCTCCTCTTAACCTTCCGGCACCGGGCAGGTGTCAGACTGTATACTTCATCTTTCGAGTTAGCACAGCCCTGTGTTTTTGTTAAACAGTTGCCTGGACCTATTCTCTGCGCCTCTCCCGGAGGAGAGGACCCCTTATCCCGAAGTTACGGGGTTAATTTGCCTAGTTCCTTAACCATGAATCTCTCAACGCCTTAGTATATTCTACCCGTCTACCTGTGTCGGATTGCGGTACGGGTACCACAGGGATTAAGTTTAGCGGATTTTCTCGGGAGTATGCTTACCAGCGCTATCAGCTTCCCCCGAAGGGGATGCCGTACTTTCAGGTTCGACTCGGAAGGTGGATTTGCCTGCCTTCCTCAACATCTACACCCTTAAACGGGGACTTCCGTCACCCCGCGGCTGTGTCACTGCTCCGTCTCCACGTCACTCCCTATGGTAGTAACGGAATATTAACCGTTTCTGCCATCGCCCTCGCCCTTCGGCTGAGACTTAGGACCCGACTTACCCCAGGCTGATTAACATTGCCTGGGAAACCTTAGACTTTTGGCGGAGGGGGATCTTACCCCTCTAATCGTTACTTATACCTACATTTGCTTTTCCATACGCTCCAGGATCGGTTATCCTCACCATTCGACGCATATGGAATGCTCCCCTACCGATACTTTTATTATTACTATCCCGCGTCTTCGGTACCTGCCTTATACCCGATTATTATCCATGCCCGGACCCTCGACTAGTGAGCTGTTACGCACTCTTTGAATGAATGGCTGCTTCCAAGCCAACATCCTAGCTGTCACTGGGACCAGACTTCGTTAGACTAACTTAGACAGAATTTCGGGACCTTAGACGGCGGTCTGGATTCTTCTCCTCTCGGGAACGGACCTTAGCACCCGTCCCCTTACTGCATATCTGCCGCTCATGAGCATTCGGAGTTCGTCAGGTCTCGATAGGCGGTGAAGCCCTCTTGACCTATCGGTCGCTCTACCTCTCATGAGGATCAATACACGCGGCACCTAAATGCCTTTCGGGGAGTACGAGCTATCTCCAAGTTTGATTGGCCTTTCACTCCTACACTCAACTCATCCAGAAGCTTTTCAACGCTTATTGGTGCGGACCTCCATTCCGTGTTACCGGAACTTCATCCTGGTCAAGTGTAGATCACTTGGTTTCGCGTCTACCCCCTCTGACTGAACGCCCTGTTCAGGCTCGCTTTCACTGCGGTTGCGGGGCTTAACCCCTTAACCTTGCCAGAGATGGTAACTCGTAGGTTCATTATGCAAAAGGCACGCCGTCACTGATTGCTCAGCTCCGACCGCTTGTAGGCGTATGGTTTCAGGAACTATTTCACTCTTCTTATCGAAGTTCTTTTCACCTTTCCCTCACGGTACTGGTTCACTATCGGTCTCACAGGAGTATTTAGCCTTACCGGATGGTCCCGGCAGATTCGCGCAGAATTCCTCGTGCTCCGCGTTACTCAGGATACCACTATGCCGGATTCAACTTCACATAAGGGGCTATCACCCGCTATGGCTGAACTTTCCAGTTCATTCTGTTCATTGTCTCCATACAATCACGTGGTCCTACAACCCCGGCGGTGCGTTGCCACATCACCGGTTTGGGCTGGTCCCCGTTCGCTCGCCACTACTAGGGGAATCATTATTTATTTTCTCTTCCTCCGGGTACTAAGATGTTTCAGTTCCCCGGGTTAACCCTCACGACTGGCGTGAGTGACTGTCCTTCAGACAGACGGGTTGTCCCATTCGGAAATCCTCGGATCAGCGGCTATTTGCACCTACCCGAAGCTTATCGCAGCTTATCACGTCCTTCATCGTCTCTGTGAGCCTAGGCATCCACCATACGCCCTTTCTTACTTTCTTTCGCCAACATGACATTAATGTCATGAGGTTGCTCATACTTTCAGCTGTTAAGTGAAATCCTTAAATCTTGCGATTTTCTTGATTTCAAAGTTTGAACTTTATTACTTTACAGTTTTGCTTGTGTCAATATGTCAAAGATCTATCTGGAATGCATATACTTAATCAAAAGTATGTTCCATGTGTGGAGAATAACGGATTCGAACCGTTGACCCCCTGCTTGCAAAGCAGGTGCTCTAGCCAGCTGAGCTAATCCCCCGAGGGATTGTAAGGAGTAGTCCCAGGCAGACTTGAACTGCCGACCTCCACATTATCAGTGTGGCGCTCTAACCAACTGAGCTATAGGACTATATCTTCCAGCTGGTTCATTCAAGCTACGTGGGCTTTTTGCTGCCCAGCTTCCTTATTTCTCTTATATCTATAAACAGTTCAGTGAGTACAAGAAGGAAAAGAACCAAACTCTTGTTCTATCCTTATATATAATCCATTGTTGGAAAATCGTCTCCAGAAAGGAGGTGTTCCAGCCGCACCTTCCGGTACGGCTACCTTGTTACGACTTAGCCCCAATTACCAGTTTTGCCCTAGGCCGTTCCTTGCGGTCACGGACTTCAGGCACCCCCGGCTTTCATGGCTTGACGGGCGGTGTGTACAAGGCCCGGGAACGTATTCACCGCGCCATGGCTGATGCGCGATTACTAGCGAATCCAGCTTCGTGGGGTCGGGTTGCAGACCCCAGTCCGAACTGGGACCGGCTTTAAGGATTGGATTACTTTTGCAAGCAACCGTCTCTCTGTACCGGCCATTGTAACACGTGTGTAGCCCCGGACGTAAGGGCCGTGCTGATTTGACGTCATCCCCACCTTCCTCACACCTTACGGTGGCAGTATCTCCAGAGTGCCCAGCATCACCTGATGGCAACTAAAGAAAGGGGTTGCGCTCGTTATGGCACTTAAGCCGACACCTCACGGCACGAGCTGACGACAACCATGCAGCACCTTCACAGAGGCCCCGAAGGGCATCACCATCTCTGGATCTTTCCTCTGCAATTCAAGCCCGGGTAAGGTTCCTCGCGTATCATCGAATTAAACCACATGTTCCTCCGCTTGTGCGGGCCCCCGTCAATTCCTTTGAGTTTCACCGTTGCCGGCGTACTCCCCAGGTGGGATGCTTAATGCTTTCGCTTGGCCGCTGGCCCAGGTGGGTCAACAGCGGGCATCCATCGTTTACCGTGCGGACTACCAGGGTATCTAATCCTGTTCGATACCCGCACTTTCGAGCTTCAGCGTCAGTTGTGCTCCCGTAAGCTGCCTTCGCAATCGGAGTTCTTCGTGATATCTAAGCATTTCACCGCTACACCACGAATTCCGCCTACGTTGCGCACACTCAAGTCTGCCAGTTCGCGCTGCAATTCAGATGTTGAGCATCTACATTTCACAACACGCTTAACAGACGGCCTACGCTCCCTTTAAACCCAATAAATCCGGATAACGCCTGGACCTTCCGTATTACCGCGGCTGCTGGCACGGAATTAGCCGGTCCTTATTCATACAGTACCTGCAAATAACCACACGTGGCTAACTTTATCCCTGTATAAAAGCAGTTTACAACCCATAGGGCCGTCATCCTGCACGCTACTTGGCTGGTTCAGGCTTTCGCCCATTGACCAATATTCCTCACTGCTGCCTCCCGTAGGAGTTTGGACCGTGTCTCAGTTCCAATGTGGGGGACCTTCCTCTCAGAACCCCTACTGATCGTTGCCTTGGTGGGCCGTTACCCCGCCAACAAGCTAATCAGACGCATCCCCATCCATAACCGATAAATCTTTATTCCTAATCAGATGCCGTCAAAGGAAATTATAGAGCATTAGTCTTACTTTCGCAAGGTTATTCCCTAGTTGTGGGCAGGTTGGATACGCGTTACTCACCCGTGCGCCGGTCGTCGACAAGGAAAGCAAGCTTTCCTCTCGTTACCCCTCGACTTGCATGTGTTAAGCCTGTAGCTAGCGTTCATCCTGAGCCAGGATCAAACTCTCCATTGTAAAATATTATATATTCTATTTCTAGAATGTCTGTAATCTGTTCAGAACGAATCTCCTAAATTATTGTAGTCTAAAACCTGATTTTTTCGAAACCGAACCTAAGTCCGGTGACGGTTTGTTTCTTTTTACCCGAGTACCGAAATAAATCCCAGCACTCGCTTCTTGTACTACTTTTCTGTCTATGTAAATCTTTTCAAAGAACTCTTTCTTTTGCTGTAAGAGAAGCGTTGTTCTCAAAAGCGAATGCAAAAGTATAGGTTTTTATCCGAACCTCCAAATCTTTTTATGAAAAAGTTTCAATTATATTTCATTATTTCCGTTTTGTTGACAGAATCATGTATTTCAAAATATATACACATTATTATATATAGAAGGAACTCTTAATGCTTATAGTTATGTCTGACAAATAGCTAAACAAAGGGGATTCCTACCTGTGGAAATTCGTTTTTTCTAGCTACGAAGCTACGTAAACGGATTAACTTACTGTCATTTAGCAAGTTACGTAATATTTTACAGAAATACAGCTACGGCAGGCTACGTTCGAGCTACGGCATGGGATGGCGTTTCAACGATGAAACGGAAAAGATGGAATTATTCGGGATTACTTTTGAACCGGAAAAAGAAAACGTTTTAACGATGGAATGGAAACGTTTTAACGATATAACGGAAACGTTTTAACGATATAACGGAAACGTTTGATCGATGGAATGCAAACGTTATGTCGTAGGAATGAAAACGTTATAACGATACAATAGAAACGTTTGATCGTAGAAACGGTTTGATGGATGGGTATTAATGGTCTGCCGTCAGTCTTCTAGGTTTCACTCTTCCTACATACAGTTTTCTAAAAAAAGCGTCGAAGTGTCGAGTCCTTGATCATCAGGAAGTTATGTTAAGAACAAGTGTCGGCAAGGTGTCGGTGAAGTGTCGGTAAAAATCAGAAATGCGCCGACACCTTACCGACACTTCACCGACACTTAAATCACAGCTAACATATTGATAGTCAGACATTCGACACTTAGACACTTATATTTTAAAAAGTCCTAGTACGCACGTACGTACATAATATATATAAGCGTTTGAATATATATCTCAGAAAGAACATCATATTGAAATTCACCTATGTTTTTGGGCTAAGACTTCAATTCTATATCAAAACACCTGATATTGACGTAGCTTGAACGTAGCCTGACGTAGCTAACTTTCCTAGTACAAACGTTCTCCTTCCCTTTGTATAAAGCCGGTTCAGGAGATGACGTAGCTACGTAGCTAAAAAATGAAAAGCATAGGAGAATTATAGATACCATAGCCCCGCACATTCATTAAACTCCCCCAACACCTTGTAATAATATAATTATCCATTTCCTTTATATTCATCAAAGGAAATTGTGAATTTGGTGTGAACATTTTCCTCGGTGTCTATATCTATTGTGGCATTATATATTTTCAATATCTTTGCAGAAAGAGCCAACCCTACTCCATAACCGGAATACTCTCGCGTATTGGTAGCACGATAAAATGACTGGAAGATATGTTCGACTTCTGTTTTTGGAATTCCTATACCATAATCTTCAATCTCCACAACTACCTTATCAACAATACGTTTCAGACGCAAGTCTATATTTTTATTAGAATACTTAGTGGCATTGTTTAAAAAATTGCGGAATGCAACTTGCAACAGATACGGATTAGCATATATAAGTGCTGGCGTTTCTACTTCATCAGAGAAAATTACACGTTCGGTAGACTGCGCCATTCCTAAAAGAAGCTCAGACATATCAATACCAGTCGACTCCTGCTGAGTTAGGTCATCATCATGACGTGACAAAAATAGAAGGTGTTTAATCAATAAAGATACACGTTTACTCTCAGAATAAATTCGCTGCAACGACTCTGTGTATTCCTGTGCATTTCTCTCCTTCATTAAAGTAATTTCGCACTCACCTTGTATGGCAGTTAGCGGATTGCTGAGTTCATGAGAAGCAGCACTTACGAAAGACTTTTCAGATCTAAAAGCCTCAGCTATACGATCAAGCATATCATTAAGATTATGCACAAGCGCATCAAGTTCATCCTTATTTCCAGTCTCCTCTAACCTCACATCCATATCATTACCACGAATGCTTTTAAGATGATCCAATATCGACTTCAAAGGTTTCAGTATTCTTCCTGAATAGAGCTGTCCCATTAGTACTGTAATAGTAATGCTTAATAAGAGGAGAATCAACGAGAGATAAAGCGTATGCTGTTGTATTTTATAGCCATAATTATTATGCGCAGTGACAAGAATAACAAACCTCCCCAATTTATCAGGATAATACAATGCTACACCATTAAGAACTCCCTTTGAAAAATTTACAGGATTGCCGTTATAGATAGCCCTCTGCTCATTTTCTGTAAGATATTTATCAAGAGAATCTTTCAATGCTTTTTCATTGCCATCAACTTTGATCACTGATTCATTGGCACGCGGCAACAATTCTCGATAATTACGTTGCAACATTTTGTATTCATCAGAATCCATTTCGTCTGCTTTGAAATTTCTCTGCGCCGAAAGGTAGATCTTATCACGTAGGTTTGCTTCAAACACTCTGTCTACATATCTTGACGTGAACACATAGAATATTAAAATGATAAACATTGCTATGCCAAACGTAAGACACGTATAAAAGAGCACTATCTTATGACCTATTTTCATTATATATCTTATTTATTCTGCCATAATATATCCAACACCAACGACCGTATGAATTAGTTTTTGCGTAAAATCTTTATCTATTTTTGTTCGAAGATAATTCACATAAACATCGACGACATTCGTATTGGTATCGAAATTTTTATCCCACACCTCTTTTAACAAAGTAATTCTACTTATGGCAACATTTTGGTGAGACATAAAATATTCCAGCAATCTATACTCCTTCACGGTAAGATCAATATCTATATTATTACGTGTAGCTTTATGATTGCGACTATTCAGTACTAAATCGCAACACCGCAATTCTGAGTTCACTCCATTATCAGAAGCACGCCTTAGCAAAGCCTCTATACGCGCTTCAAGTTCGGTAAAACTAAAAGGTTTAACAAGATAATCATCGGCTCCAGCTTTAAGACCCTTTACAATATCATCGGTAGTTCCGAGAGCTGTAAGCATGATAACAGGAGTTTTGTAACCATAAGAAGAACGGTATTTAGCACACATATCAAGTCCATTCATCTTAGGCATTATAATGTCTAAAATCAAGAAATCAAAACTATCAGAGCGTGCAATATTCCAGCCCTCCTCTCCATCATAAGCCACTGTTACCTCATGACCAAGTTCCATCAGTCCACGCTTTATAAACGAAGCTATGTTTACCTCATCCTCTACCAATAATATTTTTGCCATAAATTATAAATATAAAATTGGATTGCAGTTACAAAGTTAATAAATTAAGATTAACAAGTATCATTCCATACACATTAAATTGCAAATTTACATTCTTTTTATTTTCATCCCACATAAATACAATTACATTGTTCTTATCTGAAATTAGAAAATAATTAGAATAATATTATTATCAAAGATGAGTAAACAAATAAATCATTCAACCAATAATAATGAAAGAAATCATTTATATTTCTACATAATTCTCATTATTTTGTGTAATTTTGCAAGCAGTTTAAAAGACTAATATCTAAAAACGAAACATACAAAACCAACTTTTTAAAAATATGGAAAACAAGAAGTACGGACACTTTGACGACGCCCACCGCGAGTATGTCATCACCGATCCAAAGACACCATGGCCATGGATTAACTATCTTGGCAATGAAGATTTTTTCTCACTCATATCAAACACTGCAGGAGGATATAGCTTCTACAAAGATGCTAAATTTCGCCGTATAACTCGATATAGATACAACAATGTACCGATGGACAACGACGGAAGATATTTTTATATTAAGGATGGTGACACTACTTGGAATCCTGGTTGGAAGCCTTGCCGTACCCCACTAGATTCATACGAATGCCGACATGGTATGAACTATACACGCATAAGTGGACAGAAAAACGGAGTTGAAGCCAGCGTTTTATTCTTTGTTCCGTTACACAAATGGTGTGAAATACAAAAGATGACGCTTCGTAATCAAAGCAACGAAACAAAGCATCTTAAAGTTTTCTCTTTCCAAGAATGGTGCTTGTGGAATGCAGCCACCGACATGGAAAACTTCCAACGTAATTTTTCAACAGGCGAGGTCGAAATAGAAAACTCAACAATATATCACAAAACAGAATACAGAGAGCGTCGCAACCACTATGCTTTCTATCATGTCAACCAAGAAATACAAGGATATGATACCGACCGTGAAACTTTCATGGGACTTTACAGTGACAAAGCTGCTCCAGATGCTGTTACTGAGGGACACGCAAGAAATAGTTTCGCTCACGGTTGGAGTCCTATCGCTTCACACTATCTTGAAATAGAACTGAAGCCCCGTGAAAGCCGTGACCTAGTCTTCATTCTGGGATACGTGGAAAATCCACAGGAACAGAAATTTGAGTCCAAGAAGGTTATCAACAAAGCAAAAGCACACGCACTTATAGCAGAGTTTGACACAGCAGAAAAAGTTGACAAGGCTTTCGAAGAACTAAATGAATACTGGAATAATTTACTGTCTGTATTCACAGTTAAGAGCGGTAATGATAAACTGGACAGGATGGTAAATATATGGAATCAATATCAATGTATGGTTACATTCTGCATGAGCCGTTCTGCAAGTTTCTTTGAAAGCGGAATCGGACGTGGAATGGGATTCCGTGACAGCAATCAGGACCTTGTTGGATTTGTACACCAGATTCCGCAAAGAGCTCGCCAACGAATAATTGATATTGCGTCAACACAATTTGCCGACGGAGGTTGCTATCACCAGTATCAGCCCCTTTCTAAACGAGGCAACAATGATATAGGCGGTGGATTCAATGACGATCCATGTTGGTTGATTTTCGGAACTGTTGCATATATAAAAGAAACTGGCGACTTCTCTATCCTTAACGAAATGGTACCGTTTGACAATAAACCAAGAACTGAAGTTAAACTGTTTGACCATCTGAAGATTAGTATGGACCATGTAATCAATAACCTTGGTCCTCACGGGCTTCCACTTATCGGCAGAGCTGACTGGAACGACTGTTTGAACCTAAACTGTTTCAGTTGGGATCCTAATGAGAGTTTCCAAACCACCGAGAACCAAGGCAAGGGCAGCAAGGCTGAAAGTCTAATGATAGCAGGTTTGTTTGTCGTTACCGGAAAAGACTATGTAGAACTTTGTCGCCGACTAGGAAAACCACACGAAGCCGACCGCATGGAAACAGCCGTAAAAGCTATGGAGAATGCCGTAAAAGTTCATGGTTGGGACGGTGAATGGTTCCTAAGAGCTTACGATTTCTATGGCGAAAAGATTGGAAGCAACGAGAATGATGAAGGAAAGATTTTCATTGAGTCACAGGGCTGGTGCACAATGGCAGGCATAGGACTAAAAGAAGGATTATGCGATAAGGCTCTCGACAGTGTGAAGGAGCGCATGGAATGTGAACATGGTATTGTTTTAAACAATCCAGCATATACAACATATCATGTTGAAATGGGTGAGATTAGTTCTTATCCTGAAGGTTACAAGGAAAACGCAGGCATCTTCTGCCATAATAATCCTTGGGTAATCATCGGCGAGACTGTAGACGGACGTGGTGACGACGCATGGAATCACTATAAAAAGATTCTGCCTAGCTACGTGGAAGAGAAATATCAGACTCTTCACAAAGTAGAACCATACGTAAACTGCCAGATGGTAGCAGGAAAAGATTCAGCACGACCTGGTGAGGGAAAAAACAGTTGGCTTACTGGTACTGCCGCATGGATGTGGTACACCATAAGTGAATACATTCTTGGTATCAAACCGAGTTACGACGGACTGCTTATCGATCCATGTGTGCCTTCTACGACAAAGACCTACGAGGTTAATCGAAAGTTCAGAGGTGGAGAATACCATATTACGGTAAACAATCCAGAAGGAAACCAAAAGGGTATTAAGTCTATAACGGTAGACGGCAAAACCATAAATGGTAATATCATTCCTGCTGAATTAGGAAAACATGAAGTTATCGTGCAGATGTAATAAATTTGCTTTTTGACAATACAAAAAAGTCCGCTGTCGCATAATGCAACAGCGGACATATTATTTATGGAAAAACGGCAACTACTTAACTATCTTCCCAAGAGTTATATTTGTTCCAACTTCACCAGCAAGAATCTTACGGCTCAAGTCATTGAGTACATACTCCTGTATAGCACGCTTTACTGGACGAGCACCGAATTCAGGATTATATCCCAAATCAGCTAAATCACTTATCGTTTCTTTTGTCCAAGTTAATGTGTACCCCTGCTGTTCTATCATCTTCTTGACACCCTTCATCTGTAGTTCTACTACTTGCATGATTTCATCTTTTGTAAGTGGTTGGAAAGTTATGATGTCGTCAATACGATTTAAGAATTCAGGACGCATTATTGCAGAGAGTTGCTCTCTTGTAGCATTACTTGTCATGATGATGATTGTATTCTTGAAATTAACGAGTCTACCTTTGTTATCAGTAAGACGTCCGTCATCAAGCACCTGTAAAAGGGTGTTGAATACATCTGGATGAGCTTTCTCTATTTCATCAAACAAGACAACACTATATGGTTTGCGCCTTACAGCCTCAGTAAGCTGTCCACCCTCGTCATAACCTACATATCCTGGAGGTGCACCAATAAGTCTGGTAACACTGAATTTTTCCTGATATTCACTCATGTCGATACGTGTCATCATGTTTTCATCATTAAACAGATATTCTGCAAGAGCCTTAGCAAGTTCTGTTTTTCCTACACCCGTAGTACCAAGGAATATGAATGACGCAATAGGTCGCTTAGGATCCTGAAGACCAGCACGACTTCTACGCACAGCATCGCTTACAGCATTTATAGCCTCATTCTGACCGATGACACGGTTATGAAGTTCAGCCTCCAGATTAAGCAGCTTTTCTCGTTCACTCTGCATCATTCTGCTTACAGGAATACCAGTCCAACGGCTCACAACCTCTGCGATATCATCTGCAGTTACATCCTCTCTTATCAAGAGGTCACCACCCTGTTCACTATGAATTTTATTCTGTGCTGCATCTATCTGATCCTGCATCTGCTTTAATTCACCATATCTTATCTCAGCAACACGCTGATAGTTACCCTCACGTTCAGCCCTTTCAGCTTCGAGTTTAAGAGATTCCATCTGTTGTTTTATCTGTTGAATATGATCAACCTCAGCTTTTTGAGCTTCCCAACGAGCGCGGAAAGCCTTTACCTGATCACGCAGCTCTGCTATTTCCTTGTCAAGAAGTGCAATCTTTTCCTTGTCGTTCTCACGCTTGATAGCTTGCTTCTCTATTTCCTTCTGTTTTAAAGTACGCTCCATTTCATCAAGCTCTTCAGGAACAGAATCACGTTCCATTCTCAGTTTTGCGGCAGCCTCATCCATAAGGTCTATCGCTTTGTCTGGAAGAAAACGGTCAGAGATGTATCTTTCAGAGAGTTTTACAGCTGCAATACAAGCATCATCTTGTATTCTTACCTTGTGATGACTTTCATAGCGTTCTTTCAATCCACGAAGAATACTTATTGCATCAAGTTCGTCTGGCTCTTTGACCATTACCATTTGGAAACGTCTTTCAAGTGCCTTATCCTTCTCAAAATACTTTTGATATTCATTAAGTGTTGTGGCACCGATAGCTCTAAGTTCCCCTCTTGCTAAAGCTGGTTTAAGAATATTTGCGGCATCCATTGCACCTTCTCCTCCACCTGCGCCAACAAGTGTATGTATTTCATCAATAAACAGTATTATATTTCCCTGCGCATTGGTTACTTCCTTAATAACACCCTTCAGGCGTTCCTCAAACTCACCTTTATATTTAGCACCAGCAACAAGCTGTCCCATATCCAAAGAATAGAGTTGCTTATTTTTTAGATTCTCTGGTACGTCACCACGCATAATTCTTTCAGCCAAACCTTCTACGATTGCAGTCTTTCCTGTTCCTGGCTCACCTATTAGAATTGGATTATTCTTTGTTCTACGACTAAGGATCTGCAATACTCGTCTTATTTCTTCATCACGTCCAATCACAGGGTCTAGTTTCCCCGCTCTAGCACGTTCAATAAGATTGATAGCATATTTATCCAAAGCCTGATAGTTTTCGTCACCACTTTGGCTCTGTACCTTTTGTCCCTGTCGCAACTCATCAACAGCCTTGCGCATTCCTTCCTCTGTACAACCAGCATCCTTAAGAATTCGGCTGGCAGTACTCTTACCTTTCATTATAGCCAATAGCAATGGTTCTAATGAAACAAACTCATCGCTCATCTTCTGCGAAATCTCTTCTGCAGAATTAAATATCTGAGCAGTTTCATTGCTAAAGAATGGCTGACCACCCTGAACACGCGGAAGATGTTGTATCTCCTGCTCCAACGCAATATCTACACCTTGAGAATTTACTCCCAGTTTTTGGAATACATAGTTGGTTATATCGCGTCCCTTACTTATTATACCAGTTAGCAGATGTACAGCCTCAACACTCTGCTGCCCTGCTCTCTGTGCTGTCTGCAATGCAGCTTGCACTGCTTCCTGCGCCTTGATTGTGTATTTGTCAAATGTCATATTTGTTCCCTCCATTATTGATTATACATTACTTTACACAAACTATATGCCCATAAAAGATAAAATGCCAAATTGACGTATCAAAGCGTCAATTTGGCATTTCCCAACAGAATAAAAGTAATCCTGTTTTATTTCTTCTTGGTCTTTGTAGCCTTTATAAAATAGGTGATAAGCAATATGTAAGCTATAAGTGAACAAAACTCACTCATTGGATCGCTCCACCATTTATCGGCAATAGAAAGTTCAATACCTCCGAATTTAAGCAATGCACTCACTACCCCCATAAGGGCACCACCAGCAATAAATCCACTGGCGATAAGAGTACCTTTCTCTCCACGTTCCCTGTTAACAGCTGCATCCTTACTACGAGTAGTAACAAACCAGTTGATTGCTCCGCCCACAACAAGAGGTACATTCAGTTCAAGAGGTATAAACATACCAAGGGCGAATGCCAGTGCAGGTATTTTGAATACGGTAAGTAAGATTGCCAACACTGCACCAATACCATATAATATCCAAGGAGCACCAACACCATTCATCAAAGGATCTATGACAGCTGCCATTGCGTTTGCCTGAGGAGCAGCAAGACTACCATTTGCAAAACCATAAGTTTGATTAAGCAACATCATAACGCCACCAACCGTAGCGGCACTTACAAGTGTACCAAGAAATTTCCAACTCTCCTGCTTCTTTGGAGTTGTTCCTAGCCAATATCCTATCTTCAAGTCTGTAACAAAACTTCCTGCCATGCTAAGAGCTGTACAAACAACACCACCCATAATGAGTGCTGCCAACATACCACCTGCGCCTTTTAAGCCTACAGCCACCATAACAACACTTGCGAGAATAAGAGTCATCAATGTCATTCCAGAAACAGGGTTACTTCCTACAATCGCTATTGCATTGGCTGCAACTGTTGTGAACAGAAATGCTATCACTGCTACCAAAAGTATTCCAACGACAGCAAACAACAGATTACCTTGCATTACTCCTGTGACAAAGAATACGAATGTAAGCAACAATACAACAATGCTACCAACAGCAATGATCTTAAAACTAATATCACGCTGCGTACGTTTTACATCATCAATGCTTCCACCTTTGCCTTTGAGTTCACGAGCTGCCAATCCAACAGCGTCACGAATGATTCCCCAACTACGAATAATACCGATTATACCAGCCATTGCAATACCACCGATACCGATGCTACGAGCATAAGCCTTGAATATGTCCTCAGGACTCATTGCACCAACGGCTTTTGTTATACTTGGATCCCACATATTCAACACTTGATCGTGGAAGATTAACGACATACCAGGAACAATAAGCCACCAAACGGCAAGAGAACCGAAACATATATAAAGGGCATATTTAAGTCCAACAATATATCCTAGACCAAGTACGGCAGAGCCTGTATTTACTTTGAAAACGACCTTTGCTTTATCTGCTAAATCGACTCCCCAACCAACAACACGACTAGTAAAATTCTCATTCCACCAACCAAAAGTGGCAACAATAAAATCATAAAGTCCACCAATTAGTCCTGAAATAAGCAATGGTTTTGCTTGATCGCCTCCCTTTGCACCACTAACGAGTACCTGAGTAGTAGCAGTAGCTTCTGGGAAAGGATATTTTCCATGCATATCACTTACAAAATATTTACGGAAAGGAATAAGAAACAAAATTCCGAGAATACCACCTAATGCCGAAGCAAGAAATATTTTCATGAACGATGTTGTCATTTCAGGATATTTTGCCTGAAGAATGTAGATTGCAGGCAATGTGAAAATGGCTCCGGCAACAACTGCTCCAGAACAAGCTCCAATACTCTGTATGATGACATTCTCACCAAGAGCATTCTTGCGCTTTGCTGCAGTAGAAGCTCCAACAGCGATTATGGCTATTGGTATTGCTGCCTCAAAAACCTGTCCTACCTTCAAACCAAGATAGGCTGCAGCTGCAGAAAACAACACTGCCATCAGTATTCCCCAAGTCACAGACCATGGATTTACTTCAGGATAAACTTTATCTGCCTGCATCACAGGCTTGTATTCCTCGCCTTCTTTCAATTCTCGAAAGGCGTTCTCTGGCAGTTGCACTACCTCTTGCTCTTTATTACCTTTTTCCATAATTCAAAAAATATGCACAAAGATATCCTATTTTGGGCTAAAAACAAAATAAAAGTCGTACATTTGCATTGTAATTAGACAAAAATGCGTAAAATAGCTTTAGTAATGTATCTTTTTGCTATTACCATGAAGACTTTTTCGATACCAGTAATGCCTGGACGTACCAAGAGAATCAACATAGGCAACAACAAAGTGATAACCGCAGAATTATGTGGTGACGAGTCCTTTAAATATTGGCAGTCTGCCAACGGTGAACAATATGAATATATGCCACAAAAAGGTATATACTCTAAACTTTCTAAAAAGTTGTTTGCCAAAAGAATCAATATAGCTTTACAAAAAAGGACGATGAGAATGCTGAATTCTGTTAAGACAACACACAGTTCAACAGGCAACAAAAAGGCTCTAGTTATACTTGTGAATTTTCAAGACACCCATTTTAAGGAAAGTTCTACTTTAGACCTATATAACAAGATTTTAAACCAAACAGGATTTAGAAATGATCTTTTTAAAGGTTCAGCTCATGATTACTTTATGAATCAAAGCAACGGTTTGTTTAATCTTTCTTTTGACATTGCTGGTCCGGTTACTCTTGGTCATCCTTATGCTTACTATGGTGCAAACAATGATAGCAACGGCGATGATGGACATCCAGAAGAAATGGTAATTGAGGCTTGTAAAGCTATCGCCAGCACAACTGATTTTAGTAAATACGACTGGGATGGAGATGGCGAAGTAGAACAAGTATTTATTGTTTATGCCGGCCATGGAGAAGCAGATTATGACGACACGAATTTGGTATGGCCACACAAATGGGCGCTTTCAGCCTCATCATATAATAAGGTATTAAAAATAGGTGGCGAAAAGATTAATATATATGCTTGTGCCTCGGAACTAAACTCTTTTGGGAATATTTCGGGAATAGGTGCTTTCTGCCATGAATTTTCTCATTGTCTAGGACTACCTGATATGTATAACACCAAGAACACCAAGGATAATGGAATAGGTTACAACAGCTTAATGGCAGCAGGAAGTTATCTTGGAGGTGGATATTGCCCATGCGGATATTCGGCTTATGAAAAGACTTCATGCGGATGGATTAGTCCTAAGACACTGAATAATGATACAATAATATCAAATCTTAATACAACAAACAACAACGGAGAAGCTTACATTATTTATAATGATGCAAACAATGATGAATATTATATCATAGAAAACAGACAACGCACTGGTTGGGACAAATATCTGCCAAACAGTGGTATGCTTGCTATGCACATAGACTATTCGAAAGAGGCATGGGAAAACAACATCGTGAACAGCGAAACTGACCACCACAGAATATCTGCGATCTGGGTTAAGGATAGTCTCACAGCTAATTCTGTACCTTCAGCAGATATATACAATAAAGGAAAAAATGGAAGCAACCATTTAGACATGGGTTTGAATGATATTAATTCAAATAGAGACAGCACTATTAATTTTGTGTTCAAAAGATATAATTTTCAAGAAAGTGAAGTAGCTGGAGATACATTGTTTCATGAATCATTTGATAAATGTATGGGCAAAGGTGGAAACGATAATAACTGGACTGGGCGCTATTTTCTTGGAAGATCATTCAATCCTGACCACAAAGGATGGAGCAACGTAAATGTTTATTCGGGTTATAAATGCGCAAAATTCGGAACTACTAGAATAAGCGGAACTACAGCTTCTCCTGAATTTTACATGAATGGTAAAGCTACTCTCACATTTAGAGTTGCTACATTCGACAAAGATGAAAAAAGTCTTGATGTTCATGCAGGAAACACATCGTTTTCTATGCTAGAAAACAAATCAGGTAAATGGACATCATTCTCTTTTGATTTTGAATACAGTGGAAAAACTGTAGTCGAATTTGTCACTACAGGTCGCCTAATTATTGATGACGTTGCTGTTATAAAGAACAAGGAGAACCGCACAGACACTGACATCACAGAAATAAACAAATCATCTAATACCCTCCATCAACCTATATACAATATGATGGGACAATGTGTAGGAAATAACACCGCAAACCTTACAAAGGGTATATACATAAAAGACGGAAAGAAATTTGTAATAAGCAAATAGAAAAAAGAGGCGCATCATGTGATATGAACCACAAAAGTTAAACAAAAACTTTTGGGGATCACTTCACATAAAATGCACCTCGAATATATTAGAATAAAATAGCGACTTATGAAATCATTCAAAACTTGAATGGAAATTTCGCCAATAATATAATATTTTCATCCTTTCTTCACGCTGCAAAGACCATAATGAAGACACACCACTATTGTGTTCCTGAATCAGGGTCTTCACTCGTATTATCTTTCGCTTAGCATTTCGTGCAAGCAGTGCGTCTGCCTGAATAGGACTTCTGTCATCAAGAGATGCTAGACGTAGACGATGCATAAAGTTATCAAAGTCGTTGAATACCAAAGCACGCTTCATCATTTCCATTTCTGGATCAACGAGGGTGTTGAAATGTTCTTCCAATTTAACGTAAGCCCAATCATTCTCATGCAACCAAAGCCATTGAAAAACACTTTGATCTTGCTTTTTCATAAGCTCATTAATCAGTTGTTCATTGCTGCCAACGGGTAGATTAATCAATTTACCAAGCACATCCTTACAGAGTTCTGTTGGCTCTAAGAGCGTAGCATCATCGCTATGTTCTTCAACCGACGAACTGATCTTAATACGCCAACGCTGATCTTTTTGCTTTATAACAAATGCTATATTTTCTTTTACTGGTATTTCTGAAGAAAACTGCATCAGTCCTCGCACATATTCAGAACCAAGAAGTAACTGTAAAAGATTTCCTCTTGAAGGGATTTTATCCACGATAACATTTATATCAGCCATGTTGCGCACAGTAATGTATCCCTCTTGATTCCACACATATTTATATGTTATATGGTCGGCATCTGAATGAATTGTTATGCGATCATCGTTTTCGGTTCCCGCAAAGACATATTCATATTTTGATAATTCTTCCTCATTGATTTCCAGCATGTCATTGACAATATTTGCGTCAATATCACGAATTGAGAAACCGAAAACAGGAAGCTGCAACGTGAGATTAAAACTATGGTCTGAATCTTTTGGAGTCAGAGTACAATTAATATGCTCACCAGTTCCAAGGTCTATCTTTGATATTTCAAGACCTTCTTCCGTACGATTGGCGTTTTCTATTTCAACTGTACCATAAGGCCAGAAGATGCGAAACACTGTCGACTTTGAATCGGAACGTACTATCGTCACAAAATCTGATGCTGATATACCAAGATTATATATCTTAACTGGTTCTACGAAGTCATCATCATTTTCACCTAGCACTGTAGCATAGCATTCACCAATAGGTGCGTCATCTTCCCATTCACCATCTTTATCTTCGGCAAACACGACAAACGATAGACGAACTGGGCGAGGATTCTCGCCATCACGACATAAAGAGAAATTAACATCACGTTCTGAGAAAAGGGGCTCAGCTACGTAAGGAGTATAGCAAGCTTCTTGATATTCAATTTTTGTTTTATCCATAATGTTGTAAAATGTGGGCGTCTTTTTATTCAAAACGGCACATGTCCATATATCATTGACATGAATATGCGGACGCTATCCTGAAACGAGACGCAAAATTAATACATTTATACGAATTAATGAAAAAATAGAGGAACATAGTTATCTCCTAACTTATTTTTTTGTACATTTGCATCACGCAATACTTAAAATATCGGGCTTTCATGATTTATATCATAATATCCAAAAATTAAGCAATAACTTAAAACTATTATAAACATTTATGGAAAGAACCTGGAGATGGTTTGGCAAAAATGATAAGATTACACTTGCCATGCTGAAACAAATCGGTGTAGAAGGTGTTGTCACCGCTCTACACGATGTACCATTGGGGGAAGTTTGGAGTAGAGAAAAAATCCACGACTTAAAAACTTATATCGAATCATTCGGCATGAAATGGTCGGTTGTGGAATCACTTCCTGTTGTTGAGACGATTAAGTATGCCGGTCCTGATCGTGACCAGCAAATTGAGGTCTACAAGGAAAGTCTTAGAAATCTTTCTGCAGAGGGCATACATACGATTTGCTATAATTTCATGCCTGTTTTGGATTGGGCTCGCACAGATTTGTCGCATCCTAATCCTAACGGATCTACAAACCTTTATTTCAGTTTCCCTGAATTTGCTTATTTTGATCAGTATATTCTTAAACGTGAAGGTGCAGAAAAGGATTGGGAAGAAATGGGCAAAAGTATGAACCGTGATATTCTTGCCGAAGTTGAAGAACTGAAAAAGACTATGACTGCGGAAAAAGACCACGCACTGGTTGAAAATATAATCATCAAAACTCAAGGATTTGTTTCTGGTAACTTTAAGGAGGGTGATGAACATCCTGTTGAATTGTTCAGACAACTGCTTGATTTATATAAGGGAATCACGAAGGAACAGTTGAGAGAAAACATGCGCTATTTCTTGTCTGCAATCATGCCTACATGCGACGAATGCGACATGTATATGTGTGTACATCCAGATGATCCACCATTCCCAGTTTTGGGATTGCCACGTATCGTTACTTGCGACGAGGATATAAACTGGTTCCTAAAAGCTGTAGATAATCCACATAATGGATTGACATTCTGTGCTGGAAGTATATCTGCGGGAGCACACAACAACCCTGTAGAACTTGCACGAAAATATGCAGACCGTACTTGGTTTGTACACTTACGCAGTTGCCATATTTTCCCTAATGGAGACTTCACTGAAGCTAGTCACTTAGGCGGAAGAGCGGACATTATTGAACTTGCACGAATTTTCGAGAAGACTAATCCTAAACTTCCGATGAGGGTTGACCATGGTATGACTATGCTTGGTGACGAGGAACGTGGATATAATGCTGGTTATAGTTTCTTGGGACGTATGTTCGCAATGGGACAGATTCAGGGTGTGCTTGCAACTGTCGACCGAGAACTAGGTATTGAATACAAACAACCTGGATTTTTTGACTGATTAAATTGAAGTCGTGAAAAAGCAAAAACAATTAATGAATAAAATGCATTATGAAAAATCTATTTGATATAAAAGACTACGTTGTAGTTATCACTGGCGGAACAGGTGTTCTGGGTCGCTGCATCGCTAAATATTTAGCACAGAATGGTGCGAAAGTTGCTATTCTCGGTCGTAAAGAAGAGGTAGGTAACGCTATCGTTAATGATATTAAAAAAGCTGGTGGTGATGCTTGCTTCTTTAAAACGGATGTAATGAATCAGGCTGTAGTTGAGCAGAACTGCAAAGATATTTTAGAGAAATATGGTCGCATAGACACACTGCTGAATGCTGCCGGAGGTAACCAGCCTGGTGCAGTTATCGGTCCTGACCAAAACTTCTTTGACTTGGATCCAGAACAGTTCCAGAAAGTTTTAAACCTAAACCTTACCGGTACAGTTATTCCTACTCAGGTATTTTTGAAACCTATGGTTGAACAGGGCAAGGGAAGTATAATCAACTTCTCAAGTATGGCAGCATTCCGTCCAATGACACGTGTCTGCGGATATGCTGCAGCAAAAGCAGGAATTAGTAATTTCACAGCATACATGGCTCACGAAACAGCAATGAAGTTTGGCGAGGGTATTCGTGTAAACGCTATTGCTCCAGGATTCTTTATCACAGAGCAGAACCGTGCTTTGCTTACTAATCCTGATGGTAGTTATACTCAGCGTGGTCAGGATGTTATCAGACAGACTCCGTTCGGTCGTATGGGTAAACCAGAGGAACTTTGCGGTACTATTCAGTATTTGATGAGTGACGCTGCCACTTTTGTTACTGGTACAGTAGCTGTTGTTGACGGTGGTTTCAACATCTTCGCAATGTAATCACTCTTTATTTTTTGTTTGATACAACCGACCAGATATTTGAACTTTTCTTTATTGAATCGGCAAATCTGGTAAGAGGCACAGGTTGCCTATATCCACGATAATCAACCCGAAAGCAACTCTGCATAATGATGAGTCGCTTTCGAGTTCTTGTTATTGCAACATAAAATTTTCGAGCATCTTCATCAAGCATTGTTTTATTATTCTTACTGTAATAATTAGGATATCTGCCTTCGATTGCATCAAAGACGATTACATTGTCAAACTCCAATCCTTTTGCCTTGTGCACTGTTGTCACGAATATTTTTTCATTTATCGTATCACTACCGCACAAATCAGCTTCTTTCAAAGTGTTTATTTCAAGCATGTGATTGCTCAATTGGGTGATCAATGCTGAATTATCTGATGAATTAATAACGTCTGATGCTATATAATTGAATATGTATGATATATTATCTAATGGCTGAATGATATCTGCTGCTAAAAGATTGTCATACATCTGTTTCAGTTTAGAAACCAATATTTTATTATCTCCTGTCTCTTTCCAAAGCATATTGCGTGTTTCAGCATATATTTTACCATAATTATCACGCAAAGTCTCTACTCTGTCTTTTACTCTTTTCTGTTGCATAAATTGCAACTGACTATCCACAACTTCTTTTGCTTTTGAATAACAATATTCCACAAGACTGCGTGTTGCATCAACATCAGCGTCGGCTAGGTGACTATTTTCGCCTTCAAGATGCAGCATTTCCAACAGGTATTTAAGTTTGTATTGGCGCAACTGTGGACGTAATAGTTTTATCAATCGTAAACTATCTATGTATGGTGACATCAATTTATCGTTGATTTCTTCTTCACCAAGTTCTCGTCTTACATTGTTTTTTAATATATTTATGTCGTAATCTGCATTATGACCTAGGAGTACGGAGTCTCCAATGTAATCCAAGAATTTCTTTAACGCATCCTTACGTGACACAAGCGATTGATGTTTTCTCTCCTCGATTATAGGATTCACGATATCACCTAGCATCTCTGGTATTGGCTTATCACTTTCCAAGTAAATAGACAACTGCGAACCATCTACAATCTTTCCATTGCGTATCTTTACCGCTGCTATCTGCAATATATCGTCATTGAATACGTCTAATCCAGTTGTTTCTGTATCAAAAATCGTTATTTCTTTTGTTTCATAGGCTCTGACAAACTGCTGTATATAAGTGGAATCTTCATATAACAAGAAGTCTAATGGCAACATAGCACGATCTTCACATGACTGCACAAAATTACGTGCAGCAGTTGTGGTCTGAAAGACTTTCATTCCGTTTAATAGTCTGGCCCATGCAATAAAGTTATTTTCATTAGATAATATCGTGAGATGCGCAAAAAGAAGTTTTATCTGCGGCGACGAAAATAAATCATCGCCTGATATTTTGAAATGACTTGCATGCATAGTCTTCAAAGCATTGCTTACAGCGTCAGCATCACGGTTTGAACTCACGATAATAGCAGTCGTGTCTTCTGCCGATTCGTCCCCCAGTCTTATCGCTTGTTGTGCTGCATCCAGATATTCAGTATCTATCGTTTCGGATTGAAACAATTGCAATTCATTACCTATAGTTTGTGGAACATAATCTGTAGTTGGTAAGATGTCTGGTGAAATATTCAGAGTTTCAACTGCATAAGCATTAAATGTGTCAAGCAGGTATTTTGGAGAACGGTGATTATGACTTAATGTGTGTATATTCCTCTTACAGCGGTTGCTAAGTAATTCTAATGTTGACATTTTAGCCCCCATAAATGAGAATATTGATTGCTGCGGATCACCTAGATATACTACAACTTTATTATCTTCTTGCGGAGAAAGTAAATCTATAATTGCTAATTGGAGAGGATTTAAATCCTGAACTTCGTCAACTTGAATCCATGAATATGTTGATTTCGATTCTTTCGTCGTCTCTAAAGATTTATTCTTTAAACTGTCATAAGACAATAATAAGATATCTTCAAAGTCAAGAAGATTGTTTGTTTCTTTGTATTTTTCATAGTTTCGAGCCAACTGCATTTTCTTCAGCGTCACATATATGATCTGCTGCATACCTAGTTCACTACAACTATCTCTATAGAAATCAGTATTCATATAAATGTCATTCATCGACTTTGCAGTAAACGGCATTTTATGTGATTTACAAATAGCGTCAAGTACCTTAACATCATCACTATTTAAGCAATCAGCATGAAGTCTTAGGTCACGTGGATATTCATGGTTTATCTGGTACATCAAATGCGAAAGGAAAATAGCTTCATTATATTCTCGCATTCGCTTATAACTTGCAGTCACTTCCTGTTCATCATCATTAGTATATTGGCACATTATACTTAATGCGTCGGTATCATCAATAATCGATGATGATGCCGCAACAATACAAGAATCATATAGATAACGTGAACAGAAACGATGTACGTTACCCACAAACAAGTCGGATGTATCATCATTTATATTGTCGTTTATTCGCTGTTGCATACCACGAGCTGCACGATTTGTGAACGTTAGACAAAGCATTTCACTGTATGGTACTCCAACATCGTGTGCGTGCCCTACCCTACATGCTAAAATCTGCGTCTTACCGCATCCTGGAGGTGCCAAAACCAAATGATATCCATTATTGATATCTATCACTTTTTGCTGGCTGGCATCAGGTATAAATGTGTTGCTCATGAAGGCAAAGGTAGTACAAGTCAAACACAATACAAAATAAAAAACAAATTTTTATTATTATTGATAAGACATAAATTATTATTGCATTAAAATAACGTTGTGAAAAACTGAATAATACAGATTGATAGATTCTAATTCATAGAATGTTTTGTTTCACAATATTTCTATTATGACATAAGTATATTAAATTTAATTTGCTGATACAAATGTTATTCTTGCATAACCATTGCCAGCATGTCCGGTAACAGTTGTTCCATCATAATCTGTAAAAGAAGTATTACCTGCTATAGTGGATCCTGTAACTCCAGAACCAAGATGTCCAGATCCACCTCCACCACCAATATTTGTACCATTTCCATTTCCTGTCTGATATGAATATCCACCATACCAACCACCACCAGCACCTCCATTACCTTCTGCACCAGAACTACCATAAGCAGTTTTAGTATAACCAGCTTGGCCTTGTCCGAATTGATATCCTGAAGTTTGCCCACCACCAGCGCTAGTATATGTTCCATTTGTACTAGATATGCCATTTATACCTCCACCTGCAGCTTCACTAGTAGAACCTCCTCCACCTGCAACTATAACAACAGAAGCTTGATTTGATGATAGTTCTTTTAATACGCCATTATATGTTGCAATGTGTGTAGCACCGCCTCCACCACCACAACCAGAATAAGCTGTGAAACCATCTCCTCCGTTTCCACCACCATTATACCCACCAGTTCCACCTAAACTTTTACCAGAAACACTATAAGAATAATCTGAAGAATATGTAGGAGAATTTCCTTGCCCGCCAACGCAAACATATAAGACTTTATTTTTAGTTAGTGAAATGGTGCCATATGAATATCCACCATTACCACCTGTTCCTTTAATATAGCTTGTTCCTTGTGCCCCCCAAACTTCTAATTTATAAGTTCCTGTGAAAGGAACCGTATAAGTTTGAACATTACCTGTATAACCAAAATTCGCTACAGGTATCGTTTTCGAAATATTATATGTATATATATTTCCTGCAGTCCATGTTCCAGCTATAGATTGAGTAAGTGTACTACCATTGCTATATGTAACAGTAATACTTGCATCACTCCTTAAAGTCTGCGGCATCATCATAAATGTTGTAGTCCCTGATGTTATTGCGGTACCGGCAGTTGTAGAAGATGATACTGTTTGGGAAAAAGAGCTTTTTACTGTAGCATCTTGAGTCCATGTCCCATTAAAGTTATAAACACCTTTATATAATATGTTATTCAAAGTAATACCGGTTATTGTTCCTGTAGGCATACCGGCGCTACCTATACTAAACTGTACCGCAGCAAATATATGACTAAAAGCTAAAGATGTTGAAGAATTTGTGTTGCCAGTAACATTATTAGTTGCAGCAGTCATTATATCAATCTGGTTGACCACATCATTTGGAACTGTATATGATAAAGTTGGTGCAGAGCCTGCTGTATGAGAAATATTACTAATGTCACTTGGATAATATGCATAGAAGTTCATGGTTTTATTTGCAGTTCCTGACCAATAATAATTATTTGATGTTTTCCACATATTATTGGTATAACTAACAGCTTGACTATTTATCAATGTAGTGTAGTTGCCAGCTCCATCATTTTGGTCTGCTATTAAGTTAAAAGTATTGGAAGTGCTTAATGATGTGCCACCTACAGGCATTGCACGTGAAGCTTTTACAGTTGCTAATGAATCTGTATTCTTCCATTCGGGTGCAGATACAGAAAAGTTAATTTGTCTATTATTATCTCCTTCAAAAATATTCATTTCATTTGCACATGAAGAAAATGTAGAGATAATAATTAATAATAAAAATGACACATTGATACCTCGCAAAAACGTTCTTGTCATAACTCAATTCCTTTCTCTTCTCTCCGCGAGAGAAGAGAAAAGAATGAGAACAGGCATTTAATTAGCTGAAACGAAGCTTATTCGGGCGTAACCATTACCATAACGAACTCCAGTCTGAAAAGCTCCATTGTTTACTCCACCGATATAACCAGAACCACCACCTCCATTTGTTCCTATTACGACTCCGCCATCTCCTGCGGCATTACCGCCATACCACCCACCACCTCCGGCACCACCATAATCAGCAGCGTTACCACCATATCCAAATCCACCTTTTATACCATCAGGACCAACTCCTGTCTGAGTGCCACCAGTATTTCCTTTTGTAGTGCTTGTTGTATTAGCATTTAAATAATATATGGTATTACTACCTAATCCAACCTCTCCGCCGCCACTTAAATATTTTGATATGTCTTGATCAGCCCATGAACCATTGCTTCCGGCTCCTCCACCAACTACTAAAACTGTTGATTTGTAGGCCGAAAGATCTTTTAAAAGACCGGCATGTGTCGCAATATGAGTAGCACCTCCGCCGCCATATTTTCCTTCAGGTATAGATCCGATACCGCCACCATTATAGCTAGTTCCATCAGCATAGTAATTAACATCATAACCTTTACCACCTACAACTATGTATAAGATATCTCCCTGTGTTAGCCTTTTATAACCGCCAGCATATCCACCTGGAGCATTTGTATGTGATCCCCACCCTCCACTTTGTGCTCCCCAAACTTCTAACCTGTATGTTCCTGTGTAAGGTGCAGTAAATGTCTGTACAGTACCTGTATAATCATAATTAAAAACTATTGTTTTTGACAGATTATAAGTATAAATATCATTTGCAGTCCATGCTCCAGATATTGTTGTAGAAAACGTAGTTCCATTATTGTAAACTAATGAAACAGTTGCATTATTAAAAGCTTGAGGAATCATCATCAATGTATAAACATCAGATGTAATATTTGCTCCGGCAGATCCTGTTATTGTAGTAGATGGCAATACAGTAAATGATGATGTTGCAGAACTAGGACTCCATCCACTTCCAAAAGTGTATATGCCAGTATTTTTTATTCCTGTTATAGTTATTGATTTTATGGTTCCGCTAGGTAGTCCGTTAATACCAACCGCAAACTTTACAGCTGCAAAAATATGATTGAATATCAATGGGGTAGAAGAATTGGTATTTCCACTAATATTATTAGCTGTAGCTGTCATTATATCAATCTGGTTAACTGCATCATTTGGGACTATATATGATAGTGTTGGCGCAGATCCAACGGTATGAGAAATGTTACCAGAAATACTAGTAGGGTAGTATGCGTAGAAGTTTATCGTCTTATTAGTGATTCCTGACCAATAATAATGAGAAGGAGTTGTCTGCCATATGTTATTAGTGGAAGATACAGCCGCATTATTAATTAATGTACTGTAATTGCCAGCTCCGTCATTTTGATCTGCTATTAGGTTAAATGTGTTGGAAGTGCTTAATGATGCATCAGTAATTGGGGTTGCACGTGAGGTCTTAGAGCTAGACAATGAATCTGTATTTTGCCATTCGGGTACAGATACAGAAAAGTTAATTTGTTCATTATTATTTCCTTCAAGAATATTCATTTCGTTTGCACATGAAGAAAACGTAGAAATAATAATCAATAATAAAAATGATACATTGATACCTCGCAAATACTTCTTTACCATAACTCAGTCCTTTCTCTTCTCTCCGCGAGAGAAGAGAAAAGAATGAGAACAAGCATTTAATTGGCTGAAACGAAAGTTATTCTTGCATAGCCATCACCAGAACGTACTCCATTACTCATACCTGTAGATCCACTTATTAAACTAGTTCCAATATGTCCAGAACCGCCACCTCCTGAGCCAATCTGAGGTTGTCCTGACGATCCTCCACCGTACCAACCACCACCTCCAGCTCCAGCGGAATCGTTATTCGTCGTTCCAATATTTCCTCCTTGTCCAAAAGAGCCACTTCCTATGCCTGTACCACCTGTGGTTTGTGTACCTCCGGAACCACTGGAGGTTCCATCTCCGCCAGTTGTACCTCCACCAACACCAACTGGGGTACCATCACCACCACCACCACCACCTGCAACAAGTAGTATTTCTGCTTGATATGATAGATAATTTTTAAGAACTCCTCTATTAGTTATCGCAATATGTGTGGCCCCTCCTCCTCCACATTGTCCATAACCACCACCATTATATCCAGCGGTAAGAGGATTAGACAAAATACTTCCATTAAGATTATAAGTCCCAGCTCCACCTATACAAAAGTATAATAAAGAACTTTGAGTTAAATATATATTCCCAAATGCATATCCACCATATCCACCGCCTCCGCCTTGCGCACCCCATACTTCCAACTTATATGTACCTGTAACTGGTATGGTGTAGGTTTGAACTGTACCCGTATAATCAAAAGTCTTTGGTGCATAAGATAAATGATATTTATATACCTTTCCAGCTTCCCATGTGCCTGATATAGTTTTAGTAAGTGTCCCTCCATTACTATAAGAGATTGTTATTGTTATATTATTAATATTTTGAGGTACCATCATCAGGGTATAATTTCCTGAATAAATATCTTCTCCAGAAATTCCTGTAATTGTCTTTGACTGTGATATAGTGAATGTTTTGGAACCTGTTACATTTGACCAGCCACTACCAAATGTATATGTTCCTGAATTAGCAACATTACCTATTGATATTGAGGAGATTGTTCCACTGCCAATTCCAGCACTTCCTACAGAAAATTGAATTGCTGCAAATATATGATTAAAGGATAAAGGTGTAGATGAATTTGAGTTTCCACTAACATTAGTCCCTGTAGCCGTCATTATATCTACTTGAGTTGTTGCGTCTGCGGGAACTGTGTATGTTAATATTGGAGTTGTACTTGCCGTGTGAGTTATAGTTCCATTTGTGATACTTGCGGGGTAGTACGCATAGAAATTAACCGTTTTGTTTGCGCCAGGCCAATAATGATCAGCTACTGTTTCCCAAATCTTATTGGTTGTATTATACGAAACGACTTCTTGGTTTATTTCTGTTATATAATTACTTCCATTTACAACATCCGCAATTATTCCAAATGTTTTATCAGTTCCAAGAGAAGCATCTGTTATTGGAGTTGCACGTGTTTCTGTTTTAGCAGAATTGCTAGCTATAGAATCATTACCCTTCCAAGAAGGGACAGATACAAAAAAGTTAATTTGTTCATTATTATTTCCATCAAGCATATTCATTTCGTTAGTACATGAACAAAACATGGAAATAATGATTAATAACAGAAGCGATACATTTATCCTAAGCAAATACTTCTTTCCCATAACTCAATTCTTTTCTCTTCTCTCCGCGAGAGAAGAGAAAAGAATTGAGAACAGGTATTTAATTAGCAGAAACGAAGGTTATACGAGCATATCCATTGTTAAACTGATTTCATTTATTTTTATGGAATCCACGTTATTACAGCATAGCCGTTACCTTCACGTACTCCACTGTCCATGTAACCACTTGATACTCCACCGATGTAACCAGAACCGCCACCACCAGGGGATGAAACATCTTTTCCGCCTCCGCCACCATACCAGCCGCCACCACCACCGCCGCATGAGTCAGTTCCGCTATCATATGAATTTCCTCCCCTACCAAAAGTTCCTTTATTTCCTCCAATACCACCTTCGGACTGAGTACCTCCGTATCCATATCCTTGAGTATTGTATGTATTAGGAATGTCAATACCATTTCCGCCGTTACTTCCACCACCAGCACCACCATTATCTCCACCATCTGGACCACCGCCACCGCCAGCAACTATATAAACCTCTGACTGATTGTTGACATAGTTAGATAATAGACCGCGATTATAACTTGCTATGTGGGTAGCACCGCCGCCGCCCTCTTGCCCGTTTCCACCACCATTGTAACCTCCAGTGTAAGGTGAAAGGCTAGGAAAAACATTTGATTGCGAACCTTGCCCACCTATAACGATAGTTAGCGCACTACTTCCTACTAGATTAGTATAACCTCTAGCATAACCTCCGTTACCACCAGTGCCAAAGTTGCCACTTACACCGCCACAGGAACCTTGTGCTCCCCAACATTCAAATTTGCTTGTTCCATATAAAGGTATAGTAAAACTTTGAACAGCACCTGTATAGTTGAAGTTTGCAATGAATTTATAAAAAGTACGACTTGTATTAGTTGCTGTTAATGCAGAATAGCTCCCTGATGAGATAGTTGCAGAAAGAGGAGCTGACCATGCATCATTATCTGCTGTAATGCTGTTGAATGTCGTACCTGAGCCTGCCTTTGCTATATAATAATACTTATTATTGTAAAGCAAAGGTTGATTTCCAGAGAAATTACTTGATGCGGTAACTATTGTCTTATCAGAAGAATCGGAATATGTTGAATTTCCTCCCGTATATGTCCGTGTTGTAGGAACACTCTTTGTTCCTAGAGTTATAACAGCTAGTCCCATTTTGTGTGCCATATCAAAAGTAATACTGCTAGCTGTATTGCTTATTGTTCCCATGGCAACTTGCAGGTCATTTCCTTTAAAATCACTTGTTGTGTTTTGATTTGCTGTAACAGACCAACCAGAAATGAGATTATTAAAAAATGCGTCAGCTGTAGTTGCTGCAGCCGTAACGCTTGATGTTTGAGATGATTTATACGGATAATAAACGAAATACTTATACTGTGGAGAAAATAAAATGTTATTATCTAAAATCCAACTACTGCCATTATAAGTAGCTTTTACATTTGAATTCTTTATATTATTGTTCTGATCCACTACATATATGCCAACAGCTTCTCCGCTGTTAAAACTTGAAACTGGCGCCACGGTTCCTCCCCAAGAACTAGGGTAGGAAATAGCTCCTAATGTCATAGTGTTAACCGAAGATGTTGACAACTTATATATAATAGATGTACCAGGGTTCCATATAGTTCCTGCCAGAGAGGCAGTAAGAGTCTTGTCTCCGTTTCCATTATTGAACACAGCCTCAATGACAGCAGTACTACCTGATGCAAAAGTTTGGGGTATCATCATCATTGTGGTTGTACCACTTGTTAGAGCAACATCAGATGTACCATCAATGGTGATACCAGTAGTACCATTCAGATTTATAGTCATATTACCTGTACTTGTACCACTACTTGTGTTCCAAGTATTAGTAGAAAGATTATAAGTTGCTGTAGTTATTGCGTTTTTTATTGATAAACTCTTGAAAACACCAGGCACCATATCCTTACCAACGGCAAAAGTTATGACTGTAAGAGCATGAGAGAATGACATATCAACTCCTGCCGCAATGGATATGGTATTTCTTGTCTGATTCAATGTCTTGGCAACCATCAGGTCTGGTTGTTTTGTCACATCAGTATTAGCTGTATATGTTATAGATGGCGTACCAGTTGACGAAGCACTCGCAACGGTCACATCATTGTTACCAAAAGGAGTATAGGCGAAGAAAGACAGTTTATCACCATTGTCTGGCCAGAAATAGTCAGCACCCGTTTTCCAGATGCTTCCAGAAGTACTAACTTGTTGATTATTTATGAAATCCGGCGCTGTACCACTTACATCTGTAGCAGTACTTGGTATTCTGTAAGCAAGAACGCCAAATGAATTAATCATATTGGCAGATACGTAAGGTGCTCCACGGGTAGGAACGACAGTTTCGGTTGACTCGTCCAGAATGCGTGTTCCACTTTTAGTTACAGGTTTATCTTTGGAATTCAGTATATGTATTCCTATTTGTGTTACAGGGTGCAGGTAAAGTGCATGCTTCAGCTCTGATTTCACAATAATAGGACCATGTTCATTACTTTGACAAACGGCACGACTTATTTTGGATTCCGCGGATGAACTATTAGAATTACCATCACTCCAAGAGGCTGAAGCAATGGCTTTAAACGAAATCTTATTCGTGGATAAATCAGAATATACAAAGTCTTCATTTGAGCATGAGCATAGAAGTACTATTGTAATTGATACTATAAATAATGATAATAATGAGCCTTTCTTCTTATATCTATTCTTACTATACATTTCTCAATCCTTTTCTCTTCTCTCCGCGAGAGAAGAGAAAAGAATGAGAATAGGCATTTAATTAGCTGAAACAAAGGTTATTCTAGCGTAACCATTGCCTGTCCGTATACCGTCTGATGTTCCCCCATTAGTAACACCATCAATATATCCAGAACCGCCTGAACCATAACCTACGTATATCGAACCACCAGAACCACTATATCCACCATACCAACCTGCTCCACCAGCAGAATCTCCTATTACAGATTGACCTAATCCAAAAGAATATCCTGTAGTTTGCGTTCCTCCACATTCTCCTCCTCCTGACAAACCTCCACCACTACCTCCATTCCCGTGTCTAGATGCAGGCTCTAAATTAATTTGGTCACGTGCACCACCACCTCCTCCTGCCACTATAAAGATAGCAGACCTATTGGAATTAAGGGTAGATAATAAACCAGGAATATTTGCAATATGAGTTGCTCCACCTCCAGAACTAGTATAATGATTAACAGAATTATTCCCAGTGACATTACCACCTCCATTGTATCCTCCAGTTAATGATTGATACATATCAGTTGCTCCGACTCCTGCTCCTCCTACATATATATATACATTTTTATCCTTAGAAAAAAAAGTATTTCCATAGGAATATCCTCCTAACCCCCCTGTATATGAAGCTGATATACCTGTAGATCCACCTTGTGCTCCCCAAACTTCTAATTTACTTGTCCCATATAAAGGAATTGTAAAACTTTGAACAGCACCTGTATAGTTGAAGTTTGCAATGAATTTATAAAAAGTACGGCTTGTATTAGTTGCTGTTAATGCAGAATAGCTCCCTGATGAGATAGTTGCAGAAAGAGGAGCCGACCATGCATCATTATCTGCTGTAATGCTGTTGAATGTTGTACCTGAGCCTGCCTTTGCTATATAATAATACTTATTATTGTAAAGCAAAGGTTGATTTCCAGAGAAATTACTTGATGCGGTAACTATTGTCTTATCAGAAGAATCTGAAAATGTTGAATTTCCTCCTGTGTATGTCCTTGTTGTAGGAACACTCTTTGTTCCTAGAGTTATAACAGCTAGTCCCATTTTGTGTGCCATATCAAAAGTAATACTGCTTGCTGTGCTGCTTATTGTACCCATTGCAACTTGCAGGTCATTTTCTTTAAAATCACTTGTCGTGTTTTGATTTGCGGTAACAGACCAACCAGAAATGAGATTAGTAAAAAATGCGTCAGCTGTAGTTGCAGCAGCCGTAACGCTTGATGTTTGAGATGATTTATACGGATAATAAGCGAAATACTTATACTGTGGAGAAAATAAAATATTATTATCTAAAATCCAACTACTGCCATTATAAGCAGCTCTTACATTTGAATTCTTTATATTGTTGTTCTGATCCACTACATATATGCCAACAGCTTCTCCGCTGTTAAAACTTGAAATCGGCGCCACTGTTCCTCCCCAAGAACTAGGGTAGGAGATAGTTCCTAATGTCATTGTGTTAACCGAAGATGTAGACAACTTATATATTGTAGATGTACCAGAATTCCATGTAGTTCCTGCCAGAGAGGCAGTAAGAGTCTTGTCTCCGTTTCCATTATTGAATACAGCTTCTATATATGCGGTGCTGCCAGACGAGAAAGTTTGTGGAATCATCATCATAGTACTTGTTCCACTGGTAAGCGCTACGTCTGCAGTGCCATCAATAACTATTCCTGTTGTTCCGTTGAGAGTAATACTTATGTCCCCTGTACTTGTACCATTGATTGTGTTCCAGGCGTTTGTACTTAAATTATATGTTGCGGTTGTTATAACCCCTTTTATAGCAATGCTCTTGAAAACACCAGGTACCATGTCTTTACCAACAGAGAATGTGATTGCCGTGAGAGCATGATAGAATGACATATCAACTCCTGCCGCAATGGATGTGGTATTTCTTGTCTGATTCAATGTCTTGGCAACCATCAGGTCAGGTTGTTTTGTCACGTCAGTGTTAGCAGTATATGTTATAGATGGGGTACCAGTTGACGAAGCACTTGCAACGGTTACATCATTGTTGCCAAAAGGAGCATAGGCGAAGAAAGACAGTTTATCACCATCGTCAGGCCAGAAATAGTCAGCACCCGTTTTCCAGATGCTTCCAGAAGTACTAACTTGTTGATTATTTATGAAATCCGGCGCTGTACCACTTACATCTGTAGCAGTACTTGGTATTCTGTAAGCAAGAACGCCAAATGAATTAATCATATTGGCAGATACGTAAGGTGCTCCACGGGTAGGAACGACAGTTTCGGTTGACTCGTCCAGAATGCGTGTTCCACTTTTAGTTACAGGTTTATCTTTGGAATTCAGTATATGTATTCCTATTTGTGTTACAGGGTGCAGGTAAAGTGCATGCTTCAGCTCTGATTTCACAATAATAGGACCATGTTCATTACTTTGACAAACGGCACGACTTATTTTGGATTCCGCGGATGAACTATTAGAATTACCATCACTCCAAGAGGCTGAAGCAATGGCTTTAAACGAAATCTTATTCGTGGATAAATCAGAATATACAAAGTCTTCATTTGAGCATGAGCATAGAAGTACTATTGTAATTGATACTATAAATAATGATAATAATGAGCCTTTCTTCTTATATCTATTCTTACTATACATTTCTCAATCCTTTTCTCTTCTCTCCGCGAGAGAAGAGAAAAGAATGAGAATAGATGTTTAATTAGCTGAAACGAAGGTTATTCTAGCATATCCATTACCTGAATGACCTGTTTCGGTTCCACCAGTAGGTGAAGGCATACCATATAAAGTTCCTTTTGTATCTGTCCAATTAAATCCTTGTCCATCTATCATTTTTGTATTATTAAAGACATAAGGAACTCCATTTATATAAAGAATACTTTGACCAGTAAATGAGCATATATCATAAGTCTCATTTAACGAGTTTACAGTTCTTGTTCCTGTAATTGTTTTATCATAATTTATTGCATTACAGCCATTATGACCTGATATAAAAGAACTTCCACCTGTTGATCCTAAATATAAAGTTCCCATACCTATAGCATCACCAGTTACCCCCCCCTGATAACCTCCTCCAGCTCCACTAGCAGTAATACTTAAATCTGCATTTTCGCCAAAGCATAAACGATAACCATTTGTTTGATTCACAATAAAATTATTAATGCTTGTGTTATTGCTATTATAAGCGACAAGTCCTCCTGCTGCACCTGCCAAATAAGATCTTTCGCATCCACCACCGCCACCTGCAACCATGATTCTTGATTTTATAGAATTGAATTCACCAAATTCACCACCAATTATTCTAATATCTGTTTCACCTCCGCCTGAAGAACAAGCACCATCATTGGCCGCTCCCATACCACCTCCATTGTAAGTCCTATACATTTCATTTAGTAAAGATCCTTTTTGACCGACATAAATATATAATACTGTTCCTGATAACAAATAAATATTACCTGACGTGTATCCGCCAAGTCCACCATCTGGATAAGGAAAATTTTGATTAGAAATAGTTCCCCCTTGAGCTCCCCAGCATTCTATTTTATAAGTTCCAGTGTAAGGAGCTGTAAATGTTTGAGCTGCACCAGTATAGTCATAATTACGAACTATAGTTTTAGACAGATTATAAGTATAAACTCCACCAGCATTCCACGTTCCTGATATTGTAGTAGAAAACGTTGTGCCATTACTGTAAACTAATGAAATAGTTGCATTGCTGAATATTTGTGGTATCATCATTAATGTGTATGTATCAGATGTAATACTAACACCAGATGTACCTGTTATTACAGTTGATGGTGAAATCACAAATGTATTAGAGCCTTTTACATTTGACCATCCGCTTCCAAACGTATAAGTTCCTGAATTATGAATTCCACTTATGGATATAGACTTTATTGTACCGCTAGGTAATCCACTAGCTCCTACACTGAACTTAACAGCTGAAAATATGTGATTAAAAATTAATGGGGTAGAAGATGTAGTGCTTCCCGGAACACTATTACTTGTTGCTGCTATTATATCAATTTGGCTTGTGACATCATCGGAAACTGTATATAATAATGTTGGTGCAGAGCCTGTTGTATGAGAGATATTACCAGAAATACTAGTAGGATAGTATGCGTAGAAGTTAACAGTTTTATTTGCAATTCCTGACCAATAATAATTAGAAGAAGTTGTCTGCCATATGCTATTAGTGAAAGATACAGCTTCTTTATCTATAAATGTGCAGTAATTACCAGTTCCGTCATTTTGGTCTGCAATTAAGTCAAATGTGTTGGAAGTACTTAATGATGCATCAGTAATTGGTGTAGCACGTGAAGTCTTACATCTAGACAATGAATCTGTATTTTTCCATTCTGGTACGAATACAGAAAAGTTAATTTGTTCATTATTATTCCCATCAAGCATGTTCATTTCGCCAGTACAAGAACAAAATGTAGAAATAATAATTAATAATAAAAATAATATATTAAGACCTTGCAAAAACTTTCTTACCATAACTCAATTCTTTTCTCTTCTCTCCGCGAGAGAAGAGAAAAGAATTGATAATAGGTATTTAATTAGCAGAAATAAAGGTTATTCTTGCATAACCATTGCCGGAACGAACACCTGCTGTTGTGTTTGCATTTTGAAGATTTCCATAATATGAAGATCCACCTCCACCACTTACATTAAAGCCTTGTGATTTTGCGCCACCATACCAACCTCCACCACCAGCGCCACCATCTCCATTAGCATCTGCGGCACCTCCACCAATACCAAATGAACCATTTATCCATCCAATTCCTCCTGATGTTTGAGTTCCTCCTGTTGCAATTATGGGATTAGTAACATCAGATGATGCAGAACCATTTCCTCCTATCAAACCACCACCACCACCACCTTCTGTATAATCGTTAGAACCACCACCACCACCACCTACAATAATTCGACTATTTAAACTTGTGGTGTTATTCCAAGCACCCAAAACCGTTCTTATATCTGTTGCGCCACCTCCACCAGAAGCACCTTGATAACAAGTTCCACCACCATTCCATCCACCCCAATTATTAGGTAATGTATTGACATCTACAAACCCTTGACCTTGCCCTCCTACATACACGTATAGAATAGAACCAGATTGCAAGCTTATATTTCCAGTCGTATAACCACCTTTTCCACCCTTACCAGTCCATGGTGATGTTACCATACTTCCACCTTGTGCTCCCCAAACTTCTAACTTGTATATCCCAGAGTAAGGAGCTGTAAATGTTTGTGATGCACCTGTATAGTCATAATTAAAAACAATAGTTTTAGACAGATTATAAGTATAAACTCCACCAGCATCCCACGTTCCCGATATTTTAGCAGAAAACGTAGTTCCATTATTGTAAACTAATGAAACATCTGCATTGCTTAAAGCTTGAGGAATCATCATTAAGGTATATACATCAGATGTAATATTTTCTCCATTAGCACCTGTTATAATAGTAGATGGCGATATTGTAAAAGATGATGTTGTTGGATCAAGAGTCCAGCTACTGCCAAAAGTATATGTTCCAGAATTATGAATTCCACTAATTGTTATTGATTTAATAGTTCCACTCGGTAGCCCGTTAGTACCAACAGCAAACTTTACTGCTGCAAATATATGATTGAATGTCAATGGGATAGAAGAATTAGTATTGCCACTTACATTATTACCCGTAGCAGTAATTATATCAACCTGGTTACTAGATTCTGTAGGTACTGTATATGATAATATTGGTGAAGATCCAACGGTATGAGAAATATTACCAGAAATACTAGTAGGGTAGTATGCGTAGAAGTTAACTGTTTTATTTGGAATTCCTGACCAATAATAATGAGAAGGAGTTGTCTGCCATATGTTATTTGTGAAAGATACAGCCTCTTTATTGATTAATGTACTGTAATTGCCAGCTCCGTCATTTTGATCTGCTATTAAGTTAAATGTGTTGGAAGTGCTTAATGATGCATCCGTAATTGGTGTTGCACGTGAAGTCTTTGAACTAGATAATGAATCTGTATTTTTCCATTCGGGTACAGATACTGAAAAGTTAATTTGTTTATTATTATTTCCATCTATAATATTCATTTCTCCAGTACATGAACAAAACATGGAAATAACTATTAATAACAAAAGTGATACATTTATCCTTAGCAAAGACTTCTTTCCCATAACTCAATCCTTTTCTCTTCTCTCCGCGAGAGAAGAGAAAAGAATGAGAATAAGTATTTAATTTGCAGAAACGAAGGTTATACGAGCATAACCGTTGCCTGAACGTACACCATTTTGCATTGATCCGCCAGAAACCCCTCCAATATATCCAGAACCTCCAGAACCGCCACAGCAACTTCCATCTCCAGAACCAGTGTATGAAAATCCACCATACCAGCCGCCACCACCACCACCGTTTCCTTCTGCTCCAGCCATTCCACCAACTGATTTAGTACCACCATCTTGTCCCTTGCCAAAAAGGTATCCGCTGTTTTGTGTTCCCCCATTAATTGTTATGCTAGCTACTCCGCCAGAACTCCATCCAGCTGTTGCTGCACTACCACCAGTAAGTCCACCACCAGTACCTGCATTGCTATTTATTGCACTGCCACCTGCCCCCCCCGCAATAATTAATAATTCGTTTTTATATGACGAATAGTTATTTAGTACGCCTCTATCTGTAATTGCAATATGCGTAGCTCCTCCACCACCACTTCCTCCTGCATAACTAGTTCCGTTTTCTCCATTTCCACCTCCATTATATCCACCAGCCCCGCCTGTTAATCCGTTATTTGTCTTTCCAACTCCACCTATGTATATATATAACTTAGTGCCAGATGCAATATATATTGTTCCTACTGCATACCCCCCCAATCCTATACTAGAAAAGCCTCCACTATAGGCCCCATTACTACCTCCTCCCCAAGTTTCAAGTTTATATGTACCAGTGTATGGAGCTGTAAATATCTGTAATCCACCAGTATAATCATAGTTATATATTATAGTTTTAGAAAGATTATAAGTATAAACCCCACCAGCATTCCACGTTCCTGATATTGTAGTTGAAAACGCAGTACCGTTATTATAAACTAATGAAACTATTGCATTGCTGAAAACTTGAGGAATCATCATCAAGGTATAAACATCAGATGTAATATTTGCTCCAGCCGATCCTGTTATTGCTGTAGATGGTGATACTGTAAATGATGATGTTGTTGAACCAGGAGTCCACCCATTACCAAAAGTATATGTTCCAGAATTATTTATACCGCTTATAGTTATCGATTTTATAGTTCCACTAGGTAGTCCGTTAGTTCCTACTGCAAATTTTACAGCTGCAAATATATGATTGAAAGTTAAAGATGTTGATGTAACTGTACTTCCTGATATATTAGGATTAATTGCTGTAATTATATCAATTTGGTTGCTAGCATCAGGAGGTACTGTATATAATAAAGTTGGAGCAGAGCCTGCTGTATGAGAAATATTACCAGAAATACTTGTAGGGTAGTATGCGTAGAAGTTAACTGTTTTATTTGCAATTCCCGACCAATAATAATGCGAAGGAGTTGTCTGCCATATGTTATTAGTGAAAGATACAGTCTCTTTATTGATTAATATACTGTAATTGCCAGTTCCGTCATTTTGATCTGCTATTAAGTTAAATGTGTTGGAAGTACTTAATGATGCATCCGTAATAGGTGTTGCACGTGAAGTCTTAGAGCTAGACAATGAGTCTGTGTTTTTCCATTCGGGTACAGATACAGCAAAGTTAATTTGTTCATTATTATTCCAAACAAGCATATTCATTTCACCAGTACATGAACAAAACAGAGAAACTATAATTAATAACAAAAGTGATACATTTGTCCTTAGCAAAGACTTCTTTCCCATAACTCAATTCTTTTCTCTTCTCTCCGCGAGAGAAGAGAAAAGACTAAAAACATTTGGTTTGTATGAAATAAAACAATATCTTTGCAGTATCGAAATGCACATTTCGGAACTGTTCATTTCTTATATAACATAGCTTATGAAATTCTTTGATAGAAAAAGAGAAATTAAAAAACTTAGGGAAATACGTGAACTGTCACACAATGTCGCTCAGTTTACAGTTGTTACAGGACGTCGCCGTATCGGCAAAACTTCTCTAATGCTTAAAGCATATACTGATGAACCTGTATTGTATTTCTTTGTGTCACGCAAGGCAGAAAGTGAGCTATGTGTTGATTTTGCTAATGAAATAGAAGAAAAACTTAATATTCCAATATTAGGAGGTACAGATAGATTTTCATTAATCTTTGAATATATAATGAAATTATCAAAGACAAGATCATTTACTCTTATAATTGATGAATTCCAAGAATTTCTCCGCGTCAATAAATCTGTATTTTCAGAAATGCAACGTATTTGGGATTTAAATAAACAAAATTCTAAAATTAATCTTCTTGTTTGTGGTTCTGTAAACTCACTTATGAATAAACTGTTTAAAGACAGTCATGAACCTTTATATGGAAGACAGACAGTAACTCTTAAGGTAGAACCATTTCCGCCATCTGTATTAAAAGAGATTCTAAATGAATATAATCCTTCCTATACCAAAGAAGATTTGCTATCACTTTACCTTTATACAGGGGGAGTTGCCAAATATATAGAACTGTTAATTGATAGTGGGGCTACAAGTTATTCCAAAATGATAGACCGAATAATTGATAATGATTCTCCATTCATAACTGAAGGTAAAAATATGCTGATAGAAGAATTTGGTAAAGATTATGGCATTTATTTTTCAATACTTACTCTCATAGCTCAAGGACATAACACTAGGGGTGATATAGAGGGAATCTTAAAAAGTGAAATTGGCGGCTATCTTACAAAGCTAGAGAAGGATTATAATTTAATTATAAAAAATCAGCCTCTTTTTGAGAAATCTTCAAATAAAAATGTTCACTATGCTATAGAAGATAATTTTCTTCGATTTTGGTTCCGTTTCATATACAAATACAATTATATGATAGAGGTCGGTGCATTCAAAAAGTTGAGAGAGATTGTTAAACGCGACTATGAATCATATAGTGGTAAGATTCTTGAAGGATACTTTAGAAGAATGATGATAGAATCAGAAAATTATACTCGTATTGGTAACTGGAGAGATCGTAAAGGAGAAAACGAAATTGACATAATAGCCTCTGATGATTTATGTAAGAAAGTTGAGTTTATAGAAGTGAAGCGTCAAAAATCAGATATAGATCTTTCAATACTTCGTTCGAAGGCTGCATCATTCTTTAAAACAGTTGGAGAATATAAAAAATATGAGATTTCTTATAAAGGTTTGGCAATGGATGATATGTAAAAGTTTATATTATAAGTATGTTAAGGAACAGATAGTAACGTTATTTTAGCCATGCCATTACCCGAATTGATATGTTCTTGAGATGTCCCATTTGCAACACCACTGGTAGAGTTACTACTATTATATCCGGCACCAATAATTATACGATCTGATAATTTTGATATAGCAATATTTGAAATTGTAACATTATATTTAGTTCCATCCCAGGCAACTATTAATTCTATTCCTGAATAACTTGCAGATGACACATCTATATCAACATTAATATATGCAGTAAAATGATATGCAGTTTTTGTAACATTGGTAACCGTAAAAGAATGTGATGGAGAATAATTGTATGCCGTAAAAGAACATTTGTCAAATCCACTCCCTGTCGCATCAACTTGATAGGTTCCTATTGAATTTCGCCAATATGGTCCATAATAACATGCATTTACATTTCCTTGGTATGCTAATGGTGGTGTATATATTAATCCATTTAATCTTATATCTGTAGCTCCATCACCATTTAAATATGATCCATCACTGTTTTTTCCTCCAACATAAATATATATAGTTTGCCCTGCATTCAAAGACTTTGTTCCAGAAGAATATCCACCCTTGACACTTCCTTCTGCTCCCCAAACCTCCAACTTGTATGTACCTGTAACTGGTGCGGTGTAGGTTTGAACTGCACCCGTATAAGCAAAGTTTCTTGGTAGATAAGACAGATTATATTTATATACAATCCCAGCTCCCCATGTTCCTGATATAGCTTTTGTTAATGTACTTCCATTACTATAAGTAATTGTTATAGTAACATTATTTATTGCTTGTGGAATCATCATCAAAGTATATGTACCAGAATAAATATCTTCTCCTGAAGTTCCTGTAATTGTCTTTGACTGTGATATAGTGAATGTTTTAGAACCAGTTACATTTGACCAGCCACTACCAAATGTGTATGTACCTGAATTAGCAACATTACCAATTGATATTGAGGAGATTGTTCCACTGCCAATTCCCCCACTTCCTACTGAAAATTGAATCGCTGCAAATATATGTTTGAATGTTAAAGATGTTGGTACTACTGTATTTCCAGGAACGTTGGTGCTCGTTGCTGTCATTATATCAATTTGGTTAGTTACATTATCAGGTATAGTATATGAAAAAGCAGGAGTAGATCCCGCTGAGCTATGTGGTATGAGGTTAAAGATACTTGTAGGGTAGTATGCATAGAAGTTAATAGTTTTATTTGCAATTCCTGACCAATAATAATCACTTGATGTTTTCCATATACTATTGGTACAAGTAACTACTTGACTATTTATTAATGTACTGTAATTGCCAACTCCGCCATTTTGATCTGCTATTAAGTTAAAACTTTTATCTGCACCAAATGAAGCATCCTGAATTGGTGTTGCACGTGAAGTCTTAGAGCTAGACAATGAATCTGTATTTTTCCATTCGGGTACAGATACTGAAAAGTTAATTTGTTCATTATTATTTCCATCTATAATATTCATTCCGTCAGTACATGAACAAAACATGGAAATAACTATTAATAACAAAAGTGATACATTTATCCTTAACAAAGACTTCTTTCCCATAACTCAATCCTTTTCTCTTCTCTCCGCGAGAGAAGAGAAAAGATTGAGAACAGGTATTTAATTAGCTGAAACAAAGGTTATTCTAGCGTAACCATTGCCTGTGTGTCCGGTTTCTGTTCCGCCAAAAGGTGATGGCATAACAGCATTACCTGCAATCATTTGTGAATTTGTAAATATGTATCCACTATAGTGATTCGAAGAACCTGTATGAACTATATTACTTTCAGTAGATAAATCTGATATAGCGTTACATCCTGTATATCCAGATATAAATGAAGAGCCACCACCGCCATTGGTATGCCCTCTACAAGATGCACCGCCACCATAATAGCCACCACCGCCACCAGAACCACCTTCAAAAAAACCTGTATATGAATTACCTCCATAGCCAAAACCTCCCATATAAAAAAGTGTGTTTGTTACAGTTACACCATTTATGGATTCTTTATCATCGGCACAATTACCGGCAGAAGTTTGAGATCCACCCGTACCCCTGTACATATTGTTAACAGCGTTTGCACCAGCAATATCAACACCATCTAATCCTGTCAAAGTTCCACCTTCTCCTGCAAAGGACGAAGCTCCAGTCCCAGCACCGCCTGCAGCAACCATAATACGATTTTTTAAACTAGTGAAGTTATTCCAAGTCCCATTTATTAATCTTATATCTGTTGCACCGCCACCGGGACCGCCTACTTGCCCACCAAGACCTTCATTAACAGAATTCCAGCCATTGCCGCCTCCATTATAACCTCCATAATAAACAGATGGATCTATGTTTAGATCTCCATAACCAGGGCATTGACCAATATAAATATATAATACTTCGTTTGCATTAAGTGATATATTTCCTTTTGTATATGCTCCATTGGCACCTAGATATGAATATATGGAACTAACACCTGATATATTTTTATTTGTAATACCACCTCCTTGTGCACCCCAACATTCTATTTTATATGTTCCTGAAATTGGTGCAGTGAAAGATTGGACAGCACCTGTATAGTTATATTCTCTTATAAAAGCTAGTTTGTAATTATATATATTTCCAGCTTCCCATGATCCTCCTGATATAACTTTTGTTAATGTTCCACCATTGCTATAAGTAATTGTTATAGTAACATTATTTATAGTTTGTGGAATCATCATCAAAGTATATGTGCCAGAATAAATATCTTCTCCTGAAGTTCCCGTAATTGTCTTTGACTGTGATATGGTGAATGTTTTAGAACCTGTTACATTTGACCATCCGCTACCAAATGTATATGTTCCTGAATTAGCAACATTACCTATTGATATTGATGAGATTGTTCCACTACCAATTCCGTCACTTCCTACTGAAAATTGAATCGCAGCAAATATGTGTTTGAATGTTAAAGATGTAGGTACTACTGTATTTCCAGGAATGTTGGTGCTCGTTGCTGTAATTATATCAATTTGGTTTGCTACATTATCAGGTATAGTATATGAAAAAGCAGGAGTAGAGCCTGCTGAGCTATGTGGTATGAGGTTAAAGATACTTGTAGGGTAGTATGCATAGAAGTTAATAGTTTTATTTGCAGTTCCTGACCAATAATAATCACTTGATGTTTTCCATAAATTATTGGTACAAGTAACAGCTTGACTATTTATCAATGTACTGTAATTACCAATTCCGTCATTTTGGTCTGCTATCAAGTTAAAACTTTGATCTGCACCAAATGAAGCATCCTGAATTGGTGTTGCACGTGAAGTTTTAGAGCTAGATAATGAATCTGTATTTTTCCATCCTGGTACAGATACAGAAAAGTTAATTTGTTTATTATTATTCCCATCAAGCATGTTCGTTTCGCCAGTACATGAAGAAAAAGTAGAAATAATAATTAATAACAAAAGCGATACATTTATCCTAAGCAAATACTTCTTTCCCATAACTCAATTCCTTTCTCTTCTCTCCGCGAGAGAAGAGAAAAGAATTGAAAACAGGTATTTAATTAGCTGAAACGAAGGTTATTCTTGCATAACCATTGCCAGTGTGTCCAGTTTCTGTTCCGCCAGAAGGTGATGGCATAGAAGTGTTGCCATCAATTATGATAGTTTTTGAAAATGTATATATTAAAGAATAAACTGCACAATCAGAATGTCCCGATATATACGAAGAACCACCACCGCCTGCACCATCTCCAGAATCAGATTGAACACCACCACCACCACCATAATATCCACCACCTCCACCACTTCCAAAGGCTAACCCTTGTCCTCCATATCCAAATCCTCCAGAAAAAGCGGTGCCATACTTAGAATCGTACCCTCCAGCCCCTCCTAATAATTGTGTACCTCCTTTTCCGGCAGGACCTATAGAACCTATATATCCACCACTAATTCCACCAGCATACCCATAAAGGGCATAGTAACTTTGTCCTATACCTCCACCACCACCGGCTACCATAATCCTTGATTTCAACGAATTCGAATTATTCCAAATACCAGAGATAGTTCTTATATCAGTAGCCCCACCACCTCCGCCTCTTGTGGCAGCTGTTGAAGCTGTTGTATTAGCATTACCTCCACCATTCCAACCTGCACCGCCTGTTGAGAATCCTGGACATGTTTGCCCTTTTTGGCCAACATATATATATAAAACAGAACCTTCTGTTTGTTTTATTTCTCCTGAAGTATATCCACCTTTACAACCATTTGGACCACCTTGAGCTCCCCAGCATTCTATTTTGTAAGTTCCATTTAAAGGTATTGTATAAGATTGCATATTGCCAGTATAATCAAAATTAGCTACAGATATAGTTTTTGAAATGTTATATGTGTATATGTTACCCGCTGTCCATACTCCCGATATTGATTTTGTAAGTGTTCCACCATTACTATAGGTCACAATTATACTTGCATCACTTCCTAATGTCTGTGGCATCATCATAAAGATCAGTGTTCCAGAAGTGATAGAAGTACCTGCATTGGTTGGTACTAATACGGTCTGTGAAAAAGATGTTTTAGACGTCGCATCCTGGATCCATGTTCCATTAAAGTTATAAACACCTTTATATAATATGTTATTCAAAGTAATACCAGTTATTGTTCCTGTAGGCATACCGGCGCTGCCTATACTAAACTGTACTGCTGCAAATATATGACTAAATGTTAAAGATGTTGAAGAATTTGTGTTTCCATTAACATTATTAGCTGTAGCAGTCATTATATCAATCTGGTTGACTGCATCATTTGGAACAGTATATGATAAAGTTGGAACAGAGCCTGCTGCATAAGAAATATTACTAGAAATACTTGTAGGGTAGTATGCGTAGAAGTTAACTGTTTTATTTGTAATTCCAGACCAATAATGGGGAATTGTGGTCTGCCACATGCTATTTATGAAAGAAACTGCTTCGTTATTGATTATTGTGCCGTAACTATTACTTCCATTATTGACATCAGCAATCATGTTAAAAGTGCTTGACGTTCCTAATGATGTTCCAGAAATTGGAGTAGCTCTAGAATCCTGATTTGAATTATTATCGTTATTTTTCCATTCCGGTACAGATACAGAAAAGTTAATTTGTTCATTATTATTTCCATCAAGTATATTCATTTCGTTTGCACATGAAGAAAACGTAGAAATAATAATCAATAATAAGAATGATACATTGATACCTCGCAAATACTTCTTTACCATAACCCAATCCTTTCTCTTCTCTCCGCGAGAGAAGAGAAAAGAATGGAAAAAGACATTTAGTTAGCGGAAACAAAGGTTATTCTTGCATAACCATTGCCCGCATGCCCAGTTTCTGTCCCACCTGTAGGTGAAGGCATAGATGAAGCACCATCAATCATTTGTGAATTAGTAAAAATATATCCAGAATAGTGATTCGGTAAGCCTGTATGTATAATATTACCAGATGTTGATGATTTATCAATAGCATTACAAACAGAATAACCTGATATGAAAGAAGAACCGCCACCACCACCATCAATATGGGTGTTGCCTGTTTCTGCTGTAGCAGAGTATCCTGAGTAATAACCATTTCCTCCACCCCCCCAATCAATATTATTATATAAAGTATACAAAGCTATTCCGAATCCATATCCTGCAGTTTGAGCACCGCCTGATATTACTCCAGATTTACTACTATAACCATTTATTCCACCAGCAGCGCCACCATCTTTACTTGCATTTTCACCACCACCTCCTCCACCAGCAACCATTATCCTTGATTTTAAACTTTCAAAATCATTCCAATTGGTATAATCTAATCTAATATCTGTGGCTCCTCCTCCAGAGGCTGAACCATTAGAGATTCCTCCTCCATTGAAAAAATCAGAACCTACTAAAATACCAGCTCTACCTACACACACATAAAATATTTGTCCATAATTTACTTTTATATATCCTTTTGTATATCCACCTTTACCTCCATAACCAATAACGACATCTGCATCATCATTTCCTCCTGATGCTCCCCAACATTCAATTTTATATGTCCCTGTGCATGGAGCTGTAAAGGTCTGAGATGCGCCAGTGTAATCATAATTAAAAACTATAGTTTTAGAAAGCTTATAAGTATAAACCTCACCTGTATTCCATGTTCCCGATATTTTAGCAGAAAACGTAGTGCCATTATTGTAAACTAATGAAACGGTTGCATTAGTAAAAACTTGAGGTATCATCATTAATGTAAAAGCATCAGATGTAATATTTTCTCCGCTAGTACCTGTTATTGTTGTAGATGGTGATACGGTAAATAATGATGTTGTAGAACCAAGAGTCCATCCACTTCCAAAAGTGTATGTGCCTGAATTCTTTATTCCACTTATCGTTATTGATTTTATAATTCCACTAGGCAATCCGTTAGTACCGACAGCAAAGTTCACAGCAGCAAATATATGATTAAAAGTTAATGGAGTAGAAGAATTAGTATTGCCGATAACATTATTATTTGTAGCTGTCATTATATCTAATTGATCAGATACATTATCAGGAACTGTATAGGATAAAGTAGGAGCAAAGCCTGCTGTATGAGAAATGTTAGTGAAAATACTAGTAGGGGAGTATGCATAGAAGTTCATGGTTTTATTTGCAGTTCCTGACCAATAATGATCAGCTGTCGTTTCCCACATCTTATTTACAGTATTATACTTAATCGTCTCTTTGTCGATTTCTGTTGTATAACTACTTTCATCGCTAACATCAGCTATCATTCCAAAAGTCTTATCTGTACCAAACGATGTATCCGTAATTGGTGTGGAACGTGAAGTTTTCGTCGTTTCCAATGAATCTGTATTTTTCCATTCTGGAACAGATACCAAAAAGTTAATTTGTTTATTATTATTTCCTTCAAAAATATTCATTTCGTTTGCACATGAAGAAAACGTAGAAATAATAATCAATAATAAAAATGATACATTGATACCTCGCAAATACTTCTTTACCATAACTCAATCCTTTCTCTTCTCTCCGCGAGAGAAGAGAAAAGAATTGAGAACAGGTATTTAATTAGCAGAAACGAAGGTTATACGAGCATATCCATTGCCTGTATGACCTGTTTCGGTGCCACCTGTAGGTGAAGGCATAGAAGCGGTACCTGCAATCATTTGTGAATTGGTAAAAACATACTTTGAATAATGAACAGGAGATCCTGTATGTGTAATTCTATCTGATGTTGATGATTGATCTATGGCATTGCAACCAGGATAGCCTGATATGAAAGAGGATCCACCACCACCACCACCATGTGCTCTATTTGCGGCTCCTCCTCCGTAATATCCAGAACCGCCTGCGCATCCACCTAATACGGATTTATATCCATTGTTTGTTCCTCCATATCCAAATCCACCCTTATTCAATCCAGAATTTATTATTAAGCTTTTATTAGGGTCTCCATCAACATACTCAAACGCATTTTTAGTATTTCCACCTGATGTTTGTGTTCCACCTGAAGCGGTATAATCCAAATTCCCATTTTGACTAATATCATTACCATCCATACCATTAAGACCACCACCAGCACCAGCAATTCCACAGTAAAGAGTATACACTGCACAATATCCTGTACCACTTCCACCTCCAGCAACCATTATTCTAGATTTTAAACTATTAAAATCCTGAGAATCTTGTGAGTAAACAAGTCTAAGATCTGTAGCGCCTCCACCGGCACAGCCCGTTTGTAAACCATTACCATCGGCATGACTGCTCCCATTGCCACCACCGTTCCACCCTCCTAGCAAACTGTTTTTGGATGGATTTTGTCCAACATAAAAGTAGATGGTGGTTCCTGCTTTCAGCAAAATTTCACCTTTAGTATATCCGCCCTTGCCACCATCTCCATTATCGCAACATCCCCCTTGAGCCCCCCAACACTCTATTTTATATGTTCCATCCAAAGGTATTGTATACATTTGAACATTGCCTGTATAGTTAAAAGTTGCGGAAATCGTTTTTGAAATGTTGAATGCATATATTTTTCCTGCACTCCATGTTCCTGATATAGATTTCGTAAGTGTGCCACCATTACTATAAGTAACTGTTATACTTGCATCACTTCCCAAAGTCTGTGGAATCATCATAAAAGTCAATATCCCTGAAGTAATAGAAGCACCAGCATTGGTTGGTACTGATACAGTCTGTGAGAAAGATGTTTTTGACGTCGCATCGGGAGTCCATGTTCCATTAAAGTTATAGGCACCCTTATATAATATATTGTTCAGAGTAATACCGGTTATTGTTCCTGTAGGCATACCTGTGCTGCCTATACTAAACTGTACAGCAGCAAATATATGACTAAATGTTAATGGTGTAGAAGAATTTGTGCTACCACTAATATTATTAGCTGTAGCCGTTATTATATCTACTTGAGTGGTTGCGTCTGCAGGAACGGTGTATGTTAATGTCGGAGTTGTACCCGCTGTGTGAGTTATAGTTCCATTTGTGATACTTGCGGGATAGTACGCATAGAAATTAACCGTTTTGTTTGCACCAGGCCAATAATGATCAGCTATTGTTTCCCAAATCTTATTAGTTGTATTGTACGAAACTACTTCTTTGTTTATTTCTGTTGTATAATTACTTCCGTTTACAATATCTGCAATTATTCCAAATGTTTTGTCTGTTCCAAGAGAAGCATCTGTTATTGGAGTTGCACGTGTTTCTGTTTTAACAGAATGGCTAGCTATAGAATCATTACCCTTCCAAGAAGGGGTAGATACCGAGAAGTTAATTTGTTCATTATTATTCCACCCAAACATATTCATTTCGTTAGCACATGAAGAAAACGAAGAAATAATGATTAATAACAAAAGCGATACATTTATCCTTAACAAAAACTTCTTTCCCATAACTCAATTCTTTTCTCTTCTCTCCGCGAGAGAAGAGAAAAGAATGAGAATAAGTATTTAATTAGCAGAAATAAACGTTATTCTAGCGTAGCCAGCACCCAAATGACCAATTTCCGCACTACCAGATGGTGAAGGCATAGAAGAATCTCCTGCTATCATTGACGAATTTATGAAAATATACCCTGAAGAGTGATTAGGAGAGCCTGTTGGTATAATATTTGTTGATGTTGATGAAGCTGATATCGCATTACAACCTGGATAACCTGATATAAATGATGAACCTCCTGAGGCTGCACAATGATAAGCGTACCCGCCATAATATCCTCCCCCTCCTCCAGATCTACTTAAATTTGCTCCGGAATTTCCTGTTTGTCCTATGCCAAAACTATATCCACTAGTTTGTGTTACACCGCTAACAGTTCCATAATCGCTAGGAAATGTACTTTGTGGATAAGCTCCATCAGCATCAGCAGAAGTTAAGGCTCCTCCATATCCAGGCTTTGTCATAGGAGCTATATTTCCACCACCACCGGCCGCTACTATTATTCTACTTTTTAATGAAGAAAAATCATCCCAACTTCCATTTACCAGCCTTATATCAGTAGCTCCTCCACCTGTAGAATTGTTATAATCGAGACAGCCACTTGTGTATCCTCCACCTCCATTAAATACAGTTGGAGATGATAATGAAGTTGAAGATTGTACCCCTGCACTTCCAACGTAAACATATAGATTTGTTCCTTTATTTAGATAAATATCTCCTGAAGTATATGCACCTTGGCATCTTCCTTGAGCACCCCAACATTGTATTCTATAAGTTCCTGCATATTGTACCGTAAAAGTTTGTGATGCTCCTGTATATGCGAAATTGGATACTACTGTTTTGGATAAATTATAAGTATATGAATTGCCAGCATTCCACGTACCTGATATTGTAGTAGAAAAAGTAGTACCGTTATTGTAAATTAATGAAACTGTTGCATTGCTGAAAACTTGAGGAATCATCATCAAGGTATAAGCATCAGATGTAATATTTACTCCAGCCGATCCTGTTATTGCTGTAGATGGTGATACTGTAAATGATGATGTTGTTGAACTAGGAGTCCACCCACTTCCAAAAGTGTATGTACCAGTATTTTTTATTCCACTTATTGTTATGGATTTTATAGTCCCACTAGGTAGCCCGTTATTGCCAACAGCAAACTTAACTGCTGCAAAAATATGATTGAATGTCAATGGGGTAGAAGAATTAGTATTGCCACTTACATTATTACCTGTAGCAGTAATTATATCAATCTGGTTGCTAGATTCAGTAGGAACTGTATATGATAATGTTGGTACAGAGCCTACTGTATGAAAAATAGTACTAATGTTACTTGGATAGTATGCATAGAAGTTAACAGTTTTATTTGTAACTCCAGACCAATAATGAGGAGTTGTGGTCTGCCACATGCTATTTATGAAAGAAACGGTTTCGTTATTGATTATTGTGCTGTAACTATTACTTCCATTATTGACATCAGCAATCATGTTAAAAGTGCTTGACGTTCCTAATGATATTCCTGAGATTGGAGTAGCTCTAGAATCCTGATTTGAATTATTATCGTTATTTTCCCATTCGGGTACAGATACAGAAAAGTTAATTAGTTTATTATTATTTCCTTCAAGTATATTCATTTCACCAGTACATGAACAAAACAGAGAAATAATAATTAATAACAAAAATGATACATTTATCCTTATCAAAAACTTTCTTACCATAACTCAATCCTTTTCTCTTCTCTCCGCGAGAGAAGAGAAAAGGATTGAGAACGGGAATTTAATTGGCTGAAACGAAAGTTATTCTAGCGTAGCCATTACCTGAACGAACGCCATTGCTCATACCTGTTGTTCCACTTATTAAATTTGAACCTAAATGTCCGGAACCACCGCCACCAGCTCCAGAATATGAGGTACCTCCGCCACCGTACCAACCGCCTCCTCCGCCTGCACCATAATCATTGAGAGAACTTTGATATCCATCCCCCCCCTGCCCGAAGCTACCATCTACTAATGTATTAGGACTTGGATAGACAGATGTAGATTGAGCTACGGAAGCACCACCTGAAGTTTGACTGCCACCATATGCCGATGCTGAAGCTGCAAAATCACTACTTTGTTGTGAATTTCCATTTCCTCCATTCAAACCTCCGCCAAAGCCACCGGTACCACTCCATTCTACTCCTCCTGCACCTCCAGCGACAATCAATACTTCTGATTGATAATTTTTATAATTACTTAATACCCCTCTGTTTGTTGTGGCTATATGAGAAGCACCTCCTCCAGGTGCAGCACCTTTTCCTCCACCATTATAGGTTTCACTACCGCCATTAAAAGTATTATAAGCTACAGATCCTCCTGTATAGATATAAAGTACTGCTCCAGTCGTTAGATAAATATTTCCATAACTATAACCTCCATTTGCACTTATGCCGCCAGACCATCCCGAAGAACCTTGAGCGCCCCAAACTTCTAATTTGTAAGTTCCTGTAAGAGGGACTGTATAAGTCTGAACATTACCAGTATAATCAAAATTCGCTACAGGTATAGTTTTTGAAATATTGTAAGTATATATTTTTCCAGCATTCCATGTTCCTGCTATAGATTTTGTAAGTGTTCCACCATTACTATAGGTCACGGTTATACTTGCGTCACTAGCTAGTGTTTGAGGTATCATCATAAAGGTCGTAGTGCCTGATGTTATTGCTGTACCGGCACTTGTAGAAGATGATACTGTTTGTGAGAAAGACTTTTTTACCGTTGCATCTTGAGTCCAAGTTCCATTAAAGTTATAAGTTCCCTTATATAATATATTATTCAACGCAATACCTGTTATTGTACCATTAGGCATACCCGAACTGCCTATATTAAATTGTACGGCCGCAAAAATATGATTAAAAGTTAATGGCGTAGCAGAATTAGTATTCCCACTAACATTCGTCCCTGCCGCTGTCATTATATCTATTTGATTAGATACATTATCAGAAACTGTATAGGATAAAATTGGCGCAGAGCCTACTGTATGAGTAATACTGGTAGAAATAGTGGTAGGGTAGTATGCGTAGAAGTTTATAGTCTTAGTAGCTATCCCTGACCAATAATAATTATTTGATGTTTTCCATAAATTATTGGTACAAGTAACAGTTTGACTATTTATCAATGTACTGTAATTACCAGCTCCGTCATTTTGGTCTGCTATTAAGTTAAATGTATTAGAAGTGCTTAATGATGTTCCTGCTATTGGCATTGCGCGTGAACTTTTCATAGTAGTAGAAGAATCAGTACTCTTCCATTCTGGGACAGATACGGAAAAGTTTATTTGTTTATTATCTTCAAAAACATTCATTTCGTTAGCACATGAAGAAAACGAAGATATAATAATTAATAATAAAAGTGATACATTTATACCTCGCAAAAACTTTCTTACCATAACTCAATCCTTTCTCTTCTCTCCGCGAGAGAAGAGAAAGGTTCGTTTTAAAAATATTTAGGGGGGATAAAGTTAAATCAGTTTTACAAATAAGTATCATTAGTATTTCTCAAACGATCAAAAATCTTTTAATCATATGTGCTCTATATAATTCTTAAAATGCTATCGCTGATCTTACAACCATATTATCAACATATTCCTTTGATAAGTTTCCTATTATATATACAGCATCTCCTGAAAAAGCCGCATCACAAGCTACTGAACCATTATACTCAGAACTACACCAATTCCAAGAAATAGAGTAAACTGTTTCTGATGTGTTATTATATGTTTTTGCTAAATTAATATATGTATTAATTGAATTTTCTATAATGATTGATGCTTGAGAAGATGATCCACTAGTTCCATTGTTTATGAAAGATGCTTTGCCAATATACAGCATAAAATAATACCATTGGCCGATACTAGGAAGGTACCATCCACTATTATTTGTTTTTGGTGCTGCATTTATAACACTTCCATAAGTTCCATTTCCAAAATTAAGAGCAGAATAATAAGCAGGATAGTTTGAATTAGATAAAATTTTAGAATTACTGCCACCATAAGTTTTCATTGAAAGGCTATGAGTATAGCCATCCATATCCAATTTCATTTTATCAAAAGTGGTCGGAAAATTGGTGTTAACATCCTTGTTGTCAACTATACCGTCATTAGAACTTTCCCATGGTATTGATTTCGCTGCTGTTTGCAAAGCCATAGCATAACCATGTTTCCACCCATGTCCACTATCAATCGAGCTTGTTGTATTGTAAAATATTATTCCTATTGGTAATGCTGTAGAACTAGAATGCTCTGCAATTGTTCCCCAAGTACCATCGCTATAATAGTAATCACCAATATTTACAGGTTTTGATAAATTATAAGTATATGATGCTCCAGCGGTCCAATTTCCAGATATATTTTTTTTATATGTTGTCCCTGTATTATATGTAAGCGTGATGGTTGCATTCGTAAAAGGTTGAGGAATCATCATTAAAGTAAAGGCGTCAGATGTGATATTTTCTCCGCTAGTACCAGTTATTGTTGCAGATGGTGATACTGTAAATGATGATATCGTTGAACCAAGAGCCCATCCACTTCCAAAAGTGTATGTGCCTGAATTCTTTATCCCATCTATCGTTATTGATTTAATAGTTCCACTAGGCAATCCGCTAGTACCTACAGCAAACTTTACTGCCGCAAAAACATGATTAAAAGTTAATGGCGTAGCAGAATTAGTATTCCCACTAACATTATTAGCAGTAGCTGTGATTATATCAATTTGGTTGACTGCATCATTTGGGACTATATATGATAGTGTTGGCGCAGATCCAACGGTATGAGAAATATTACCAGAAATACTAGTAGGGTAGTATGCGTAGAAGTTAACCGTCTTATTAGTGATTCCTGGCCAATAATGAGGATTTGTAGTCTGCCACATGCTATTAATGAAAGATACAGGTTCTTTATCTATCAAGATACTGTAACTGCCAACTCCGTCATTTTGATCTGCTATCAAGTTGAAATTTTTATCAGTACCAAATGAAGTATCCACAATTGGTATTGCGCGTGAAGATTTGGTGCTAGACAATGAATCTATATTTTGCCATTCTGGAGTTAATACTGAAAAGTTAATTTGTTCATTATTATCACAGCCTATAATGTTTGCTTCGCCAGTACATGAAGAAAACAGAGAAATTATAATCAATAGTAAAAGTGATACATTTATCCTAAGCAAAAACTTCTTTTCCATAACTCGATCCAATTCTGTTCTCTCCGCGAGAGAATAGAAATATACGAATATCTTATTATAAATATAAATGCATGCAGTATTAGTTTCGATAATACTTATGAAAGTTCCTTTAGTTATTAATAAATAATGTGGAAGTTCTAAATAACAAAATGAAAGTTTAAAAGAAATAGTTGTTGATTTAAGCATGAAGAGTATTTCTATTTATGACTATAAATTTATATCAAAGGAATATCACTGTTTTTTTAATGCTAAACCTTATATAATTTGTTATTTATATAACAGATATTATATACTATTTTGTTCATGTTTAGGCATAAAATAATATGTAAAGTGTTAAAAATCAGTCGACTTGTAATTTTTGATGAAAAAAAGTTTCTAAAAATTTGGATTGTTTATAAATAAAATCTACTTTTGCACCATTATTAATTAAAAAATCTCTTCTCTCGCGGAGAGAGGGACATTTTTTTGAGTGATAATTATTGAAAATTGTTATAGTGATTATTATGAGTATCAATGATTTACAAAAGTGTTTAACTGGTATAGTATGTATATGTGCATTAACCCTATCGTCTTGCCGAGAAAGCGGAGAATTTGCGTATAATGATCTATCGGGAAATAAGATATTATTTACCACACGGACAGTAGAAGGATGGACAGGACAACAGGCGAAATCGCGAGCAGTTTTGTCAAGTAATGAGAAAGAACCACTAATAGTGAAATCTGACATCCCTACCCCACTATACCTTCACCCCATAACACAAATAGGAACCCATATTCAAACAGCTAATAATATTCCTATAACTAAAAGCGGAAGAGTTATAATTGATGAATCTACAGATAAGGTGCTACCTACTCGTGGAGCACCAAACACTTCATCTTCTATTGGAAGCTCATTTGGCTTACTCGCTTATCGCAGTACTAGTTCTGCTACTGATTTAAGCGGTATCGCACCCGATTTCATAAATAATCAACAAGTTAGCACTTCTGGAAGTATCTGGAAAACGGGTACTGACTACTTTTGGCCTGACAATGGTGATAAACTGTCTTTTTTCGCCTATACTCCTTTTGGTAACAGTGATGTGACCGTTGCGAGTGCTTCGTCAACTGGTACGCCATCTATCACATATACAGCTAATACTGATGTGACAAAACAACCAGACCTGATGGTTGCCAAGACATTGAATCAGACAAGAAATACCACGTCTATTGCGGCAGGAGTTGATATGTCATTCTATCATGCTCTCACGGCAATCACATTCGCTGTAGGTAAGGACATGGTGCCTGGTGTATTCAAGAGTATAGCTATAAAAGGGGCTATAACAACCGCAACGTATAATTTGAGCACAAACGCCTGGGATACAAGCAATGGTACAAGTACAGGTAATATAAGTATTACTCTCAACGGAACAACAGGAATAGTCATTGATGGCACTGCAGACGTAGCGCTTACCAGTGGAACAAGTACTATGATGATGATTCCACAAACTTTCTCGCCTAGCAGCACCGCATATATAGAAGCGGTATTCAATAATGGGAACGGAGATAAGACTCTCAAAGCACCTCTGGCAGGAACTACATGGGATTCTGGTACATCCATTATATATAAGTTGTCTACATCTTCGGTTAACACAATGACATTAGGAGCTATCTCCTACCCTAGTTCTTGGGGAGGAACTGAGGCCCCAGTTTCAAGTTTCCAGAATCCAGAAGCCGTTGGCATATATGTAGTGGATCAGAACAACAATATAAAGAATTCAAATGTAAAAGCTTCTTATAATGGCAGTAGTTGGATTTTAGATAATAATATTTTGTTTTCCCCACAGTATAAGTATTTCGCTTATTATCCATATAAATCATCTCAAACATCAAGCGTTACTGCTACTGCAACTACAGCTGACGCATTTTTTACTAATCTCATTTCTGGTTGGTCTGTTACGACAATTCAAAACACAACAAACGATTTTAAAGCAAATGACCTGCAAGTTGCAATGGGAACAATAAGCAGTACAGCAAGCAGTATCACATTTGATATGGCACACAAAATGGGGCTTGCCGTAATAACTCTAGGAACAAAAAGTGTTCCTACAACAAGGACCTATACGGGAGGAAATTCAACATTCTCAGACTCTTCAGATAAGACAACCGTTACTGCCTCAAGTAATTTTTCGGGAAATCAACCTTTGCTTTACAATAATAAGTATTATTATATAGCGAAGGCAGGTTCGGGTACTACATTCAATAGCATTACAGCAAATAATGATGCATGGTCGGCTCCTCTTTCTACAACTATCTCACCAGGAAGTTATTCTGCATTGACAGCGACAAATACAAGCCGAACGTTTTATAAGTTTATTGCAAACTTCAATTATACAGGTGCTGCTCAAAGTTTTACTATACCTTTGTATGGAACAAGTAAATTTGAATGTTGGGGAGCATCAGGAGGAGATATAAACGGATTTTTAGGAGGGCATGGCGCTTATACCATAGGAAATATTAGTTTACAAAAAGACAATGCAGTATACATTTATGTAGGACAACAAGGTAGTACATTAGTAGCAACATCCACCCCCTTTAATTCTGGTTCTACTTTAATCAACGATAATGCCCAATATCAATGGGGAAGAAATGGAGGTGGAGCATCAGATATTAGACTTACATCAGGAGCATGGAATGATTTTAATAGCTTGAAATCTAGGATTATGGTTGCAGCTGGTGGTGGTGGTGCAAACAATAGAAATAGTACAAATACTGCAACCGAAGTATGGTATGGTGATGGAAATGGAGGATACGGAGGAACATTAATAGGAGGAAATGGTACTTCTATAAATCACACAAATCCTTCTACTGGTGGATCTTACGGATATAACAACAGTTTCGGGGCTACACAAACAGCAGGAGGGTATTATATATATTATACTTATAATACAACAAGCAACACATTTGTATATAATTCAACTGTGTCAACTGGTCATTTTGGTTATTGTGATGGAAATACGCAAACTGGCGGAGGTGGTGGATATTATGCAGGAAGCAATGCTGCCCATTGTGGTGGCTCTGGGGGATCTTCATTTGTATCGGGCTATACAGGGTGCAATGCCATTAAAGCAACGTCAACAGCTACTGTTATAGAACCTTCAGATACTCCAAATCATTATAGTGGTTACGTATTTACAAATTCAACCATGATTGCAGGCAATACATCTTTGCCTGCACCAGGAGGAGGCAATGAAACAGGACATACTGGCAACGGCTATGCACGTATCACATTTATTCCATGACTTTTTTATTAAAAACAGGAGTTTCAAACTGCATAAATAATCTGAAATAAATGCCGATTTGACAATATTAATGAATATTTTCTTCAATTTATACAACTATATTACAAATATTATAATAATATATCCAATTTTTATCTTACCTTTGGACCTTCAAGATTAAGGGATTTATGGTAAAAATTATTATTGATATTTCTGAAGGTACAATTAAGAAGGGTAAAGACATTGTAATTAAGGTAGATGATAAAGGTATAGGTCACATAACAAACGATACACCTAAACAAAAAGTAGATAAACATTCTCTTTTTGCATTTATGAAAAATGTTATTACTCAATTATCTCAAAATGGGCATAACCGCACTGCTGAGACATATACTAGTACACTACACAGTTTTAAAAAATTCAGAAAGAATAAAGATATTAATATGCAGGATATAGACTGCATGCTAATAGAATCATACGAGACTTTTTTGCGTTCTGGAGGTGTCACAATGAACTCCAGTTCTTTTTATATGCGCATATTGCGAGCTGTTTACAATAGAGCTGTAGACAGCGAGTTAATATTTGACAGTAGACCATTTAGGCATGTTTATACAGGAGTTGACAAGACTTTGAAGCGTGCTATACCAACACTAGACATCAGTAAGATCAGAAGCATGACAAAAATAAGAAAATCAATGGAATTTGCTAGAGACATGTTCATGTTTAGTTTCTATACGCGCGGCATGTCGTTTGTTGATATGGCATTCCTAAAGAAAACAGATATTGAATATGGTTTTCTCACCTATCGAAGAAAGAAAACAGGTCAAATATTGTCTATAAAATTGGAACAATGCATGCGCGACATCATACAACGCTATCCATGCAATGACAGTACATATTTATTGCCGATAGTGAATTCAAACAAAGACAACGAGCGTACACAATATCGCAGTCGTCAAAGGGCAATAAACAACAATTTAAAAAAGATAGCTAAAGAACTAGGATTAGACTGCAACCTTACAATGTATGTAGCAAGACACTCATGGGCAAGCGCAGCATTAGATATGGAAATTCCTATAGACGTGATAAGCGACGGAATGGGTCACACATCAGAGAAGACTACAAGAATATATCTGAAGTCAATGGACAACAGGCGTATCGACTTTGCTAACGAGCGCATAATAAGTGCTGTAGAATAAAACTACATCGATACGTCTATTGAATTATTAGTCCACTGTTTAATCCCAGGCGCATCGAAATAGATATTAGCATCATAGTCCACTCTCACATCATCTTCACTAGCCCCACTACCAGTAATATTCACCGTAACTGTATAATTAGTATTACGATAGATATTATAATCAGAATAATCATAGGTAGCACCACTCGTACCAGTTGAAGTAAGAATCTTTCCACCTAGATAAATATAGAATCTACTTTTCCAGATATCAGTATGAGCATCCACTGTCAGATAAGATACATTGAGGCCTGAAGTGTTAATTTTGTTTCTATCCTTCCATGTAGTAGAAGCTGAATTTTTGCCAGCCAAATTTTCATACACATAATATGTGAAAGAGAGCGTGTTACCATCGGTTGTCTTTGTCGTTAGTGCAACAGGATCAAAATCACCATAAGAAACTGTATTAGGTTCTGACGTATAAGTATCAACATAATAACAAGCCAAAGGTACATGGTGCAGTTGATAACCATCTATTGTAATAGGATAAAGACTCGCTGAAGTCTTTTTTGGTTTTATATTAAACGTTATCTTGCTCAATAACCTCGCAACAGCAATTGTTTTCTCTAATTTAGTTCCAGATTTTATTTCAACTCCTGCCTCTTGAGCAAACATGATAGGATAAGTATCAATATTGGTTTTATCATCTTGAAGATAAGAAGGGGCTGTTATAGTAGCATATTGCTGATCAAACAGAGTTTTATTATACACACCTTTAAACGTTCCACTACTAACATTTGCAACCACATAGATTGTACATCCTACGGCAGGTCTGGTTGTAATAGTAACACTAGCACCAGTATGAGTAATATCACCAGCTCCATAACCACTACCTATCACATCACCATTACTATCAAAAATAAATACAGTAACATTATTTATTTGATTTTCTGTTGTCGATGTAATCGCACGCGTAACACTGCTGTCCTGTTTCGTTGATGTTTCAGAATCTAAAGACTTACATGTCAACACAACAACAGCCTTATCATCTTCAGGATTATCATTCTCACTACAAGACTGCATCAAAAAAGATGCAGTGAAAGAGACAAGAACAATGAAACTGAAAACAACTTTTTGAAATATATTATGTTTACTGTTTAATGTCATAAAATTTAACATTCAGTCAACTTATTGGAATACACCAGGATTAGGGACCTCATCCCAAGGCACAATTCTAATAGTCATATCTGTAGAGTAACTGGCGTTTATCACAAAAACGATATTGTCACGCTTATTCACAATCAGAGGTTTATTATCCTCATCAACATCCCTATCGAAGAGCATTCCACCATCCTCTTTATAAACACGAACACGAACCCTCTCATCGGAACCAGATGCGAAAACCATTGCATTTCCTGTAACATAATTACCTTCGGAATCAAATTTACCAGTAAACTCATAGTTTATCAATTCACCAGAAGTTGAACCATCATAAGCAATACCACTACGCAATCCCTCTACAACTATGCGATAGTTACCATCACCAAAACGCTCCCTTAGTCCATTAACTCTTACACTAATTCTAGAACGAACATCCTTCATAGATATAACATATCTATTACTTGTCGGATCAGACGCAGTAGCCGTGGTATCAATACTACCGTAATAAATAGCACTAGGTTGAGGAGAAATATTATTACTACTAGTTTTGAGTTGAAGCCAAACATTCTTTATTGACTCCCCCACGGATGGTACATTCATCTTACAAGCAGCAGTATCTTTCGCAGCAATAGCAACGAAAGTAATTCGATCCCCCTTGTCAAATGACAATCTGTATAAGCCATCATCTTCTGCACTTATTGTCTGTTTGTAGATACCATTTACAAACCAATAAACATCATATTTATGCGCAACAGAATCAGGTATATTAGAATGTGAACCTGTGCTATCAACGATATTAAGCATCAAATCACATTGTTTACGATCAGGATACTCATCGTAAATGCATGATGCCATAATCATTGACAGCAAAAGTCCAATTAATATTGTCTTAATTCCATTACGCATAATGATAATACTTATTCAAAGTCTTTTAACTATTTATTCAAAAACAGTTTCCTGTGACACATTATCAAATGATGCAACCTTAACTGTTACTGAAACGTCCTCAGGATCTATGGTTGCAGTTGGAGAAGCTGCACCCTTAGTCTTTATCTTAACATTGCAGATATAATTTTTGTTAGGAGAAACCTGCTTAGCAATAATGCCCACAGCTTTATCGGCAGGACCTGATTTCTTTGTTGCAGTATCATATACCCAATTTATATTTACTGGATAGTATACAGGATTTGTATCAGGCGTACCATCACCATTTGAATCAAACGTATTGCCAGGATCAGGCGTACCATCACCATCAGAATCAAATGTACCGCAAATCACCAATTTAGTGTTATTTGCTACATCACTGTTAGGCATCGTATAAAAAAATTTATTAAGGGTAACAGATGATGTTTTTGAAGCAGCAACTTGCAAAGGGCTAACAGTTACACTTCCTGTACCGAGGTACTCCTTATATGTAGTTGCCTTATCATCATTACCGTGGTAAATTATAGTAGAACCAGACCATGCATCTGAATTGAATTTTAAATCTTCAGGAACATTAATCAAGAAAAAACTAGTCGGTGTAAAAATAGCATTCTTATAAGGACCGTTCGGATCAAAAGCAACAGCTAAATCGCTTAAAGTTATCTTTGCCAGCTGATGATTAACATTAACATTTGCAGTATAGGTAGTTGATCCAGTAGCTGGTTTTATTATATTGCCAGAACCATACATTGGTATGTTATTTTTAGCCTCAGCAGTTCCGATATTATTTTTGTCGTCAGTAGCAAGAGCCGCATCTATAGCTATTGTTTTGTCCTCAAAGTCAGATGCTTTGGTGCAACCATTAAAAGTCGTAGTTGGAGCATTAACTGCTACCAATACCATATCCCCATCTGCCAAAGAATTTGTTACCAAAGTTGCAGTCGTTTCTTTTTTAGTTCCATCTGTAAAAAAAGTACCTGTAGTTCCTATAGCAGCATCAGAACTCAACTCCTGAATAGTTCTAACTGTATTACCATCAGAACTAAATATACCAATAGTCAATCTATTAATCTGATCTTCTGTGGTGTTTGCAGTCATGTTAGTAGCACGAGTAGTTGTTGCTTTCGGAGTATTGAGAGTAAGAGTCAACACCTTATCTCCAGGATTTACCTTGGTACCAGTCTCAATATTGTCATCACTAGCACAAGAAGAAAAAAGTCCAGTGATTAGGACTCCACAAAGTAGCAGAGTCTGAATTTTAATTATTATTCCTTTCATAAGAAAAATTATTTGTAATTTATTATTTATTAAAATTTAATCTTCTCAATCCTATTTAAGCTTCTTCACATTGCTAAGATAATCAAGCACTTTTCTAGCTTGTTGTACTCCACCAGCAGCAGCCATCTTCAAATATACCTCTGCCTTAGACAAATCACCCTGTAGCATATACATTACACCAAGATTATTATAAGCGCGTGGATCTGTCTCCCAACGGTTTAGATAGTTCTGTGCCTGAGCAATATTACCACGAATCAAAGCCACACCAGCAGCATCAATATTAGCTTCAACATTATCTGGGAACAGACGAGCTGAGAGGTCCATTATATCATTGAATTCAGAAGATCCAACCTTAAAGTTATTAGCAGATGCATACATCTGAGAAACAGAAACTGCAGTAGCATTATTGAAGGCAGTATTACCAGAATTATATCCGTTAGACTTACGTTCAAGAATCGCAGTATATTTCAATCTGCATACTTCTGGGAACACATAGTGTTTCATGTAAGCATAAGGAGCACCGTCACCGAGCATTTTCAATTCATCTTCACGTCCTGCAACAACATCCTCTGTACGGATGATATCCAAAGCAGCTCCACTGAGTTTCATACTACTTTTATCAACAAGACTAGCTATGCTATCCCAATCTTCTGGTACCCAAGTAACAGTAAGACCATCAGTAGCTGTAGAATTATTTTTCATCAAGAACTGCTTCAAACTAAGAGCTCTCTCATTAGATTCTATTTCATTTTTCTTATAATTACCGATAGGTGCACCATAACCAACAATAGCTACATTACGAACAACCGTACCTTGAACCTGCAACTGAGAATCAAGTGATTTCTTTAATTCTTCATATATAGCCTTATTAAACTTACGATTACTCAATTTTCCAATTTTTCTGCTGTCCATAAGAGGAATTACTCCACTCATTGAAAGTTCAGAACTGTAAACATTCGTAGGGTCAAGAAATTGCACCCAATCTGCTTTAGCAGAAGAACCACCATTTACAAATACCTCGTCTACAGTAAAATCAGAAGTTGATGTAGGAACAGTGTTAAGAACGATCTGTTTAAATACCTTATCCTCATATACATGAGGTGTATGTCCCCATCCACGCTCTTCACTCTCGATAAACAAAGACGCATTTCTCATCCAGTCATTGTAAGGGATAGTGGTATCATAGATAAAATATCTAGTACCATGTCTTGGGTCTTTCGTTACAACAGGTACATTTGTACGGATCAAGTCATTAAAATAATCCTTTCTGTTTTCATACTTCAGACGTTCCTTACTGTTGATAACTACAGATGAAAGCGCTTGAGACTGAAATCCGTTTTTCAGAACAGGGGTGAAATTAAGCATTTCTCCATTGTTAAGAACGTCATCGTTGTAACTTACACGAAGTTGGACCCGAAGAAGACTTCCTTGAATCGTAAACTTCTCGTTGTTGATGAAAAGTTGCCCCTTATACGCAGTTTGAGCTAAAGAGCAGCAAACGCAGCTTAGGGCTAGAGCCAGCAGTGTTAATTTATGAAATTTCATATATCTAGATATTTTTTAATTTTTATTTTATTATGTATACAAGAGTAACCCCAGTGCCCGTAGGCAATACGGTATTTCCAGTAAAGTCACCTTCTTTATAAGGATTATCCCCCTCTCGAAATCTTTCAAATTTAGTACGGACGTAGTCTGCACCCAAAGAGAATTCAATACTACAATGATTAGTCAGTATTAGGTTATAGCCAACGTTTATACCAGCACCGACAAAGTGACCTTGTCTGTGCTTACCATATAATCCATAAGCGTGCAAATTATCAACATTGAAGCCACCAGTAATCATATTAATTCCGACAAAGGGTCCTGTGAATTTACGGTGAAACCAATATTTTATTTCCGGTTGGAAAGAAAAGTTCTTCCACTTCTTATCTCCGTATTTTATCGGGTTGTAAGTACACATAAGACTGACCGAAAAATGCTTTTCTACAGCAACTTCACAACCTAAAGAAGGAACAGACAAAACATCATAAAGCATATTAGTTTTCAAGGCAAAATTTTGCGCTTTAGCATTAGGATTAATCAGGATAAGCATCAGAGAAACGAGCATAAAAAAGCGCAACACATTACTTTTGCAAACACCCAAGTATCTTACAATCCTAATGTTTGCCAATAATGGATAACGTCTAATGCATGAATAGATAGGACACAATAATCTACACCTATTCTGTAGTTTCACATCAAGAATAAAACTCATTTACTTATCACTAATAATTATCACTTTATAGAAGAACTCAACTCTACTAGTTCTTGAGCCTGTAACACAGCTCTTTTTTTAGCTGTCATATAATATCGTGCAAAGATATAAACATTTTTTTGTTATAACAAAATAAACTGACCTTTTAACTAAAAATATTCTTTTTTACCCTTAAATCGATGTAAAATTAGCATAAATCGACTTTCTAGCATCTGACAAAAAGCATTTCCTACTAACAATATTAAACTGTAATCACACAATTAACATATAATTAGTTGACATTCACAAAATAAAGATGACGAAAACCACAAATATATCATTTTTAAATTATATACAGTGTTAGTTTGCATTATTTTACTTTAATTTCAAATCAAACAGTATCATAAGATAAAGAATGAATAAATCAATCTTATTCTATATAAGATTTGCACTACAACAGACTCTATTTAAGGTAAACTGCGCCTCAACAAATTTTGACGAACTGAGAAATAAGTAATTGTATTTGGGGTGAGAATGAAATTCATATAAGTAATAAAAATAAAATTTCCTATTTTATTTTGTATTGTGTTCGGCTTGCACTACCTTTAACCCAGTTGAAGGTAGGCGGCACTCGGGAAAACAAAATTAAAACGATGTTTTATTTTGCTTTTCCACTCGTTTGCACTACCTTTACCCATTGGTGAAGATAGGCTGCGCTCGGGAAAACAAAATTAAAACGATGTTTTATTTTGCTTTTCCACTCGTTTGCACTACCTTTGTAAAAGAAATCTAATTAAATACAATAACATGAAGAGAGCAACTTTAATATCATTGGCATTATTATCGGTAACCATTGCCTTTGCCGATAATCATATTGTTAGTTCGCCAGACGGTAAACTTAAAGTCGACATCAATGACGACGGTGGTCTAGCAACCTACTCAGTAAACTACAACGGAGCGGAAATATTATCACGTTCTGCATTAGGACTAAATGCCAATTATGGTGACTTTACCAAAAATTTGAAAATTGTTAATGCTGAAGAATCAAAAGTAAATAAAAGCTATGACATGACTCGCACTAAAAAAAGTCATGTAGAATATAACGCTAACCAAATTACTCTTGATCTTGTAAACGCAGATAACCTGCCAATGCAGATTACATTCAATGTATCTAACAACGATATCGCTTTCAGATACTCTTTGCCTCGTCCGAAAAATGACAATCCAAAGGCTGCTATTATATATAAAGAGGTGAGCGGTTTCAACTTTCCTTCTCAAACAAGGACTTTCCTTTCTCCACAGATAACACCTATGACGGGATGGGAACGTACAAAGCCTAGCTATGAAGAGGAATATAGACCAGACTCTAAGCTAACAGATCCGTCACAATATGGTGTCGGCTATACCTTCCCATGTTTGTATCGAATTCCAAATGCAAAGGGAAACAACTGGGTGCTGATATCAGAAACAGGAGTGACTGGAGAATACCCAGGAAGCCGACTTTCTGAATATGAAGCTGGAAAAGGCTTTAGCGTTACATATCCACAAAAGGGAGAAGCAAATGGCATCGGAAGCGAATATGCTGCAATTTCTCTTCCAGGAAATACTCCTTGGCGTACAATCACCGTGGGTAGTTCTTTGAAGCCTATCGTTGAGACTACAATTCCATACGATGTAGTAGACCCATTGTATGAAACAAAATATGATTATAAACCAGGAAGATATACATGGAGCTGGCTTATCTGGCAAGACAACAGTGTAAATTATGATGACCAAGTGGCATTTATTGATGTCTCAGCAAAGATGGGATATGAGTATGTACTTGTTGATGGATTCTGGGATACACAGATTGGTAGAGACAGAATGGAAAAACTATCTAAGTATGCTCAAAGCAAAGGTGTACACCTTTTGTTATGGTATAACAGTAACGGTTTTGAAAACGATGCGCCACAAACTCCACGTAATGTGATGAGTAATTCTATCGCTCGAAAGAAAGACATGGCTTGGATGCAGAAAATTGGTGTAAAGGGTATAAAGGTAGACTTCTTTGGCGGAGACAAACAACATACAATGCAACTTTATGAAGATATTCTGAGTGATGCCAATGACTATGGCATTCAGGTAATATTCCACGGATGCACAATCCCTAGAGGTTGGGAGCGCATGTATCCTAACTATGTTGCAAGCGAAGCTGCACTTGCCAGCGAGAACGTTTACTTCTCTGACTATCACGCAAAGAAAGAAGGCTTTGAAATGAACATGTACCCATATACAAGAAATGCCGTAGCCAGCTTTGACTGGGGTGGTGTTATCATGAACAAATATATGAGTAAGGACAACAAGAGCCGTCATCAAAGATTCACTGGTGATATATTTGAAATGGCAACCGCTATCACAAACCAGACAAGTGTAAACTGCGTTGAGGTAACACCAAACGTGGTTGAAACATTACCTGATTTTGAGAAGGAATGGTTGAAACAAATCCCTACAACATGGAATGACGTGAAGTTCTTAGACGGATATCCTTCAAAGTATACTGTTATAGCACGAAAGACTGGTGACAAATGGTATGTAGGTGGTATTAACGGTACAGACAAACCAATAACTATCACATTGAATCTTGACATGTTTGCCGGAAAGACAGTGAAACTATATGCAGACGGAAACAAAAAACAAGGTGAGCTATGGCCTACACCAAGTTTGAAGAACATAAAGATAAGCAAGAACGGAAAGACAAAGATAACGATAGCTCCAATGGGCGGCATCATCGTCAACGAATAATAATAATCCCGGATTCAAAACGAATCCGGGATTATTATTTTATCACAGCATTTTATATTCCACAAACGCTTCCATAGCCTCATAACAAGCCAAGCCCAAATCATCATATAATTTTGCGGTAGCTCTATTACGGTCTTCGGCACGCTGCCAGAACAAACGTTCATCATTTCCGAGGAACGGTGCACTTTCCATCTGCGAACTATGCTTCAATATCGCATTACGCTTTGCACGCAACTCTTCCGGACTCATCGGAACACACATTTCGATGTTCTCTATTTCCCATTCAGCCCATGCCCCACGATACATCCACACACGACAGTCATTAAGCCATTCTGCACCTTCTTCTTTCTCCAGATCAAGTGCAGCCAAAACAGCATCCGTACACTTTCTGTGGGTTCCATGCGGATCAGCAAGATCACCGGCAACATATATCTGATGCGGTTTCACCTCTTTTAATAGGGCACGTACAATTTCTACATCCTTTTCTGTCATCGGCAACTTTTCTATCTTGCCACTTTCATAAAAAGGAAGGTCTAAAAAATGCACATTATCTAGCGGTATATGATTAAACGTACATGCGGTACGAGCCTCTCCACGGCGAATCAATCCCTTTATCGTTCTTACCTCTACAGTATCAATCTCACCGTCTTTCTTGTTTGCCAGGAATTCCTTTATCTCCTTATACATCTTTGTGATAGTAGCATCTTCACTATTTATAAACAACTGATTGAAGCCGTTTATGAAATGCATGAATCTTGTCACTTCCTCATCACCAACAGCAATATTTCCACTAGTCTCATAAGCAAGATGTACCTCATGATTCTGCTGTACAAGTCTTCTGATTGTACCTCCCATGGAAATAACATCATCATCTGGATGTGGCGAGAACACGATCACCTTCTTTGGATATGGATTGGCACGTTCCGGTCGAGACGTATCATCAGCATCCGGTTTACCTCCTGGCCATCCCGTGATAGTATGCTGAAGATCGTTGAATATCTTTATGTTAGCATTATAAGCAGAACCATACAATGCAAGAAGTTCTGACAAACCATTTTCGTTATAATCCTTATTAGTAAGTTTCAGAATTGGTTTATGAAGTTTTTGGCACAACCAAGTAAGGGCTGCGCGTATCAGTTTATCAGTCCATTTGCAATTTGTTACCAACCATGGATGAACTATACGTGTAAGTTTTGCCGCCGCTGCAAGGTCTATCACCACATGAGCATCGTTGTGCGTCTGCAAGAATGAGGCAGGTATCGACTCTGCGATAGAACCTTCCACTGTCTGCTGAATAATATCCGCCTTCTCTTCGCCCCATGCCGTAAGGAATATCTTGCGTGCAGAAAGGATTGTGGCGATACCCATTGTTATAGAACATGGTGGCACAGGTTCCTGAGTTCCAAAACTCATTGTCATTTCTTCACGGCTTGTTGCGTCTATCAGCATCAGTCGTGATGTTGTTGTTAATCCTGAACCAGGTTCGTTTGTGGCAATATTACCAATTCTTCCAATACCAAGAAGTATGACGTCTATACCACCGCAGTTCCTTATATTCTCTTCATACAACCGACATTGCTCCAACACTTTATCCTGTGGAGTTGTACCGTCTGGAGAAAATATGTTTTCAGGTTTCACGTCAATATGATCAAGCAACATATCATGCAATTGCGCTATGGCACTGTGTGAACTTTTTGCGCTTTGTGGAAAATACTCATAAGAATTGAACACGATTACATTACTGAAACTAAGTTCATGTTTCTCATATCTTGAAATCAGTTCATCATATACAGGAACAAGAGACTTTCCTGTACCTAGTCCCAATACGCATTTGCGTCCTTCGCTAGCATGATTGGAAATAATCTTCGCTATCTCATCGGCAATATTACAAGCACCTTCTTCGACTTTGGGGAATATGTCTGTGGGAATCTTCTCACAGCGTGTAATCTCCGAACGTTCTACAGCGGTGCTAGGACGATAAAATTCCTCTGGCACCTTGTTTAATACTATTTGTGAACTTAGACTTAATTTCATAATCCTTCTATATCCTTAAAATAACGATATGTTCCTACTTTCAATTCATCTGTTGCAGCTTCATCGCATACTATGATACCGTGCTGGTGCATCTGTAATGCAGATATTGTAAACATCTGACTTACTCCGCCTTCCACTACAGCCTGCAAAGCTCGTGCCTTAGCGTGACCATTCACAAGAACCATAACCTCACGTGCATCCATAACCGTACCAACTCCCACTGTCAGAGCATAAGCAGGAACTTTATTCATATCGTTGCCGAAGAAGCGACTGTTTACAATTCGTGTTTCTTGTGTCAGTGTTTTTTGTCGTGTACGTGAACTCAAAGAAGAGCCTGGTTCATTGAACGCAATGTGTCCATCAACGCCTACTCCACCTATAAACAGGTCTATCCCCCCAGCTTCTTCTATCTGCTTTTCATAGTTGGCACATTCAACCTCCAAGTCAGCAGCATTACCGTTAAGGATATGAATATTTTCATTCGGACAATCAACATGCTTAAACAAATTGTTATGCATAAAAGAATGATAACTCTCTGAATGTTCCACCGGCAGCCCCACGTATTCATCCATATTGAACGTAACTACATTTTTGAAAGAAACTCTCTTTTCATTATATGCTTGAATAAGTTTCTTATACATACCGATAGGTGAAGACCCAGTAGGAAGTCCCAACACAAACTTTTTTTGCGGTGTTGGGTTAAAGTCATTAATTCGTTTAATGACATGTTCGGCAGCCCATTCCGCCAACTGTTCGTAATCTTTTTCTATAATTAATCTCATGCGCAATATGTTGGTTAGATTATCTATATTGATATTGCAAATATACAAAAAACGAGCCTAAAAGCAAAATAAAACACCGCTATATTTTTCTATAGTTGATACATTTATCACCATTTCCAACAAATACGCACAGTAATTATCAAGATATACAATTACTACAAGTACTTTCTTAATATAATCATATACATCGTACCTTAATTTGAAGGACCACATCCTATACTATTATCATAAATAAAAAAAACTTTTTTTGTTCAAATTCTCAAAATATCCTCCACTAGTAGAGTAATCAACTATCAATCAATACTTTAGCGGTGGAGGATATCCTCCACTATCCTCCACCTATCCTCCACTTTTTTACAAATTAAAATAGAATTATCACGTTTGACATCAACTTTAACGATCAAACGTTTGCGTTTCTACGATATAAAGTTTACGTTTCATCGATCAAACGTTTGCGTTTCTACGACATAAAGTTTGCGTTTCATCGATCAAACGATGTCTATTTCTACGTAAAACAGGTTGCTAAATTAATAACAAGCACATCAAGTTATTCCTTTTTTGCATGCACATATAATACTAGGTATGATTTCAAAATATCATAATACCCCTAAAATATGGCGGAGTTTTTTTTGTTTCAGTGCTCCATGTAAACATTTTTAAAGTTACATTGATTCTTTAAAATCAATATTTAAACTTCACATCAGCTATATATTTCCCAATACTTTACAAAATAGTGGAGGTTAGTGGAGGATAGTGGAAGATAACCTCCACCGATAAAACATTATATTTCAGCATGTTATATTAACCGTGGAGGTTTTTTGGCTATTTTAAACTTTTTGGTAATCTTTTTATTCTTAATTATTCGCTAGGTAATAAAAAAATCACATGATTAGAAAATCACAAGTACTTTAATGGTGATCAACATAAATGGCACTATCAAAATTTATTAAGAACTAGAAATACTTGCGATGTCTCACTGAAACAACCTTCGTAAATGAAAAAAGCTCCGACATCACGTCGGAGCAATTTCTCATTTTTTAATGTTTCAGCAGTTTGCTTTATGTAGTTATGATCTTATTGAAAATCAGTTTTATAATGATGCAAAGATATACAAAAGATTGATTTAAATCAAATGGCTATCATTTTTTTACGTAAAAAGTTACGTAAACGTTTGCGACGAAATAAGTGTCATCACACTATTCGACTGGTACTATTTTATCATAACGACACCTACATTATTATAAAAAATAATAGATAGGATTATATTAATTGTCAATCGAATTTATTATTTTTGCACAATAATTATATACATATACAATTAATGAAAGAATTAGTTATATCCGAAGTCAAGAACGAGACCGCTATCTTAGTTGGTCTTATCACAAGTAATCAAGATGAATCCAAAACTAAGGAGTATCTTGACGAGCTTGAATTTCTTGCAGACACAGCCGGTGCAGTAACGGTTAAAAGGTATACTCAAAGAGTAACCGGACCTAATTCCGTGTCGTATGTCGGTAAGGGAAAACTTGAAGAGATTAAACAATATATTAAAGACTGCGAAGAGAACGAAGAACCTATCGCCATGGTCATTTTTGATGATGAATTGTCTGCTAAGCAAACGAGAAACATTGAAAACGAATTGCAGGTTAAGATCCTTGACCGCACATCGCTGATACTAGATATATTTGCTATGCGTGCGCAGACAGCAAACGCCAAGACTCAGGTTGAATTGGCTCAAAACCGCTATATGCTTCCACGACTGCAACGACTTTGGACTCACCTTGAAAGACAGGGTGGTGGTTCTGGCTCTGGTGGAGGACAAGGTTCGGTAGGACTCCGTGGACCAGGTGAAACCCAGCTTGAAATGGACCGCCGAATAATTCTACAGCGCATAACACTACTAAAAGAGCGTCTGATAGAAATTGACAAGCAGAAGACTACCCAGCGCAAAAACCGCGGACAGATGATACGTGTAGCACTCGTGGGTTATACCAACGTTGGTAAAAGTACGATTATGAACATGTTGGCTAAGAGCGATGTTTTTGCAGAAAACAAACTTTTCGCTACGTTAGACACAACGGTACGCAAGGTTGTTATTGAGAATCTACCGTTTCTTCTTGCCGATACAGTTGGATTCATCCGTAAATTGCCAACCGACCTTGTAGACTCTTTCAAGAGTACGCTTGACGAGGTACGAGAGGCAGACATTCTGCTACATATTGTAGACATCTCTCACCCTGACTTTGAAGAGCAGATACAGGTGGTTGAAAAGACACTTAAGGACCTTGATTGCAGCGAAAAGCCGTCAATGATTATATTTAACAAAATAGATAACTATCATTGGCTTGACAAAGAACCAGACGATCTTACTCCAGAGACCAAAGAGAATATAACTCTTGAGGAGCTAAAGAAAACATGGATGGCACGACTTAACGACAACTGTCTGTTTATAAGTGCTAAGGAGAAGGAAAACGTTGACGAATTCCGTACGATATTATATAAAAAAGTGCGTGAGTTGCATGTGCAAAAGTACCCTTACAATGATTTTCTCTATCCAAAAATAGACTAACAATCCATAATTATGAGACAACTTACAGACGAAGAAATTACTATTCTTGAAGACCGCAGCTGTTGGGCTGAGGACTGGACCAACGTTCACGTGTCTGAAGATTTCAAGCCTAACTACATGCATCGCGTGATGCTGTATGGACAAATAAATATAGGGGCTTTCGACAAGAATATAGAAGTGAGTCGTGGATTTCTGAAACACTCAGGTATAAATAATGCCACATTACGTAATGTCACAATCGGCGATAACTGCCTGATAGAAAATATAGGTAGCTTTATCAACAACTACACTATCGGTGATGACTGCCATATAAGTAATGTCAGTTCAATGGAAACCACTGAAGGCGCTACATACGGAGAAGGTAATCTTATATCTGTTTTAAATGAAGTCGGCGACGGAAACGTAATTCTATTCAGTGATTTAAACAGTCAGTTTGCAGCTTTCATGGTAAAGCATTTTAATGACAGAGCTCTGAAAGATTCCATTCGTCGTCTCATAAATGAGGAAGTTGCTCGCAACCGCCAAGATCAGGCATGTATAGGAAACAATGTAAAAATTGTAAATACAAAAGAAATCACCAACACTGTAATCAATGATGACTGCGAGATAAATGGTGCGGCACGATTAAGCGACTGCACAATCCTTAGTTCTCCTAATTCAAATGTATATATTGGAACTGGAGTAATCTGCGAGAACTCAATCATCAGTGAAGGTTCAAGCATCATTAACAGCGTTAAGATGCAAGACTGTTTTGTAGGTGAAGCATGCCAAATTAGCAATGGTTTCACTGCTTCATCAAGCATTTTCTTCGCCAATTCTTACATGAGCAACGGAGAGGCTTGCGCCGCATTCTGCGGCCCGTTTACAGCCAGTCACCATAAGAGCAGCTTGCTAATCGGTGGAATGTTCTCATTCTATAATGCAGGAAGTGCTACGAACTTCTCAAACCACGCCTACAAAATGGGACCAATGCATTATGGAGTTCTAGAAAGAGGAACAAAGACTGCAAGTGGTGCTTACGTATTGATGCCAGCAAACATAGGTACATTCTCAGTATGTTTCGGCAAACTGATGTACCACCCTGACACACGTAATCTTCCTTTTTCATACCTCATCGCCTACGGTGACACGATGTATCTCTCTCCAGGAAGAAACATCACAACAGTGGGATTGTATCGTGACATCCGCAAATGGCCAAAGAGAGATGTAAGAGCTATCGGAAGTCAAAAAAGTATTGTAAACTTTGATTGGTTGTCTCCATTTTCAGTAGGTGAGATACTAGAAGGCAAGGCTATTCTTGAAAAACTCCTTGACGCTAGTGGAACAAATGTTACAGCTTACACATATCATAATTACGTTATAAACGCAGATTCTCTGAATAAGGGAATAAAATACTACGACATAGCGCTCCGCATTTATATGGGAGCAGTTTTGAAACGAGTTGTAAAGCGTTTTGGAGCAATTGAACCTCCTACCGATAACATTGGATTAGGTAAATGGAACGATCTCAGCGGTCTTCTACTGCCTGAAAGCGAGGAATTCCGCTTGTTAGAGGATATCAAAAGCGGAGACATTGAAACTATACAAGATGTTATAGAAAGATTTAAAGAGATTAACGACAATTATCGTGAGTATCAATGGGCATGGACATATAAGATGATACTTGACTACTACAAGCTCGACGAGATAACAGAAGTTGACATTGAACGTATCCGTATAGACTATGTTAAGGCACGCCGAGCATGGATTGCCGAAATAAAGAAGGACGCAGAGAAAGAGTATGCCATGGGCGACGTAGAGGAACACGTGCTCGATGACTTCATCAACAATCTGGATCACGAAATAGATTTTGAAAACTAAAAAACATAACATGAGACTTAGAATTATTTTAGCGTCTATAGTTTTGACAATGGCTTCAACAGCCATAGCCAAGGACTATCACTACACCACCGTCAAGGGAGATCCGATGCAAGCACGCATCTACACCTTGGACAACGGTTTGAAGGTCTATCTGAGCGTAAACACAGAAAAGCCACGTATTCAAACTTATATTGCAGTACGTACAGGAAGCCGCAACGATCCTGCAGAAACAACAGGACTAGCTCACTATCTAGAGCACCTTATGTTTAAGGGCACAACACATTTCGGTTCTTCTAATCTTCAAAAAGAAGCACCCCTACTCGATTCTATACAAAACAGATTTGAGATCTATCGAAAGATTACCGATGCAGCAAAGCGCAAGGCATACTATCACCAGATAGACTCTATATCACAAGTTGCTGCAAAATATAATATCCCTAACGAATATGATAAGCTGATGGCTTCTATAGGAAGTGAGGGCAGCAATGCATACACAAGCAACGACGTTACATGCTATGTTGAAGACATACCTGCAAACGAAGTTGACAATTGGGCAAAAGTTCAAGGCGACCGCTTCCAGAACATGGTTATACGTGGTTTTCATACCGAACTTGAAGCTGTATACGAGGAATATAATATATCTCTTTCAAACGACGGAGAAAAAGAATATGACGCACTTAACGCTATTATATTCCCTAAACATCCTTATGGAACACAGACAACAATTGGAACACAGGAGCACCTGAAGAATCCATCAATATTAAATATAAAAAATTACTTCAAACGCTATTATGTGCCTAACAACATAGCAATATGTATGGCTGGCGACATGAACCCTGACGAAGTTATAGCTACTATTGACAAATACTTCGGTGACTGGAAGAAGAGCGACAATCTTTCACGCCCAGAATATGCACCAGTAAAAAATCTAACCGCAGCTGTAGACTCAACGGTTACTGGTCTTGAGGCTGAAAACCTGATGCTTGGCTGGAAAGCTAACAAAGCTAGCGATTTGCAATGCGATACTCTTGACGTTATTAAGTCAATCCTATATAATGGGCAAGCTGGTATGTTCGATCTGAACCTAAACCAAAACATGAAGGTTCAATATGCCGGAGCTTGGTTTGAGAACTTAAACGACTACAGCGAGTTTCTTCTACAAGGAGGACCTAAAGAAGGTCAGAAGTTAGAAGATGTACGCGCATTGATGCTTGAGCAGATTGAAAAACTGAAGAAAGGTGAGTTCAGTGATGACCTCATTCCTTCAGTCATAAACAATATGAAACTCAGCTATTATACCTCTCTACAAAACAACAAGGACCGTGCAAATAAATTCGTTGAATCATTTATCAACGGTATTGACTGGAAGAACCAAGTAGATAGACTTGACAGAATTTCAAAACTTACAAAGAAAGATATTGTTGACTTTGCTAACAAATTCTTTGGCAACAACTACGCATGCGTCTACAAACGCATAGGAGAAGACAAGAATCAGAAGAAGATTGATAAGCCGCAGATTACAGCAATCCCGACAAACAGGGATAAAAGCAGTCAATTCCTACGTGATATAACATCATCAGAGGTTAAGCCTATCCAACCTAAATTTATTGACTATAAGAAAGATCTTACATTCGGAAAGACTAGTAAGGGACTTCCAATTATAATGAAACAGAATGCCGAAGACAAGTTGTTCAATCTGCAAATGAGATACGAATTCGGAAATGAAGCCGACGTAAGATACTCACACGCAGCCAACTATCTTGATTTATTAGGCACTGATAAGATTAGTGCAGAGCAGGTAAAACAACAGTTCTACAAACTTGCATGCAACTTCGGAATCAATGTTAACGGAAAGACTATAACAGTATCATTAAGTGGACTTGCAGAGAATATGCCACAGGCTGTAGCTCTTGCTGAGAATGTATTAAAAAATGCAAAGGTTGACAACACTGCATGGAAAAACTATGTAGCAATGGTACTAAAGAACCGTGAAGATACTAAGAAAGAGCAGAGGAGCAATTTCACTGCTGCTAAAGCTTACGGTATGTATGGAACATATAATAGTGTGAGAAACGACCTCACTGCTGACCAGTTGAAGAATACAAATCCAGCTAACATGTTGGCATTGATAAAGAAACTCAGCAACTACAAACATACAGTATTGTATTATGGTCCTGCAACAGAAAAGCAGTTGAACAACCTTATAACAAAGGAGCATAAGACTGCAACAAAATTAGCTGACGTACCAGTGAACAAGCCATACATGGAGCAACAAACTCCAAAGAATGAAATACTTCTTGCCCCTTATGACGCAAAGAACATCTACATGACGATGTATCACAACGAAGGTAAGAAGTTTAATCCAGCAGAAGCTCCTGTTGCAGCTGTATTCAACGAGTATTTCGGTGGCGGAATGAACACGGTTGTATTCCAGGAACTTCGTGAAGCACGTGGATTAGCATACAGTGCAAGCGCATATTATTACAATATGCCTATAAAGAATCACACACAATATGGAACAACATTCATCATCTCACAAAACGACAAGATGATGGACTGTATACGCGTATTCAACGAGATTATTGATACAATTCCACAAAACGAAGCCAACTTCAACCTAGCTAAGCAAAGTCTGCAAAAGCAACTCGCAAGTATGCGTGTTACAAAGATGAATATCATTAACTCTTATCTAAATGCAAAGGAAAAAGGTTTGGACTATGATATCAACAGGAGAATATATAACGCACTTCCATCGGTAACTCTTAAAGATATCGTTGACTACGAGAAGCAAAATATGGCTAGCAAACCATATCGATATATCATACTAGGTGACGAGAAAAACTTGAATATGAATGCATTAGAAAAGATTGCACCAATAAAGCGTATCTCTACTAAAGATATATTCGGTTATTAGAAAACTGCAAAATTTAAACACTTATTATAAATATTATCAACAAATATGGCAAACAAAGTTGAGTTCAAGTATGCTCCTATGTTCCAAGTGGGCAAGGATGATACTGAATATCGTCTTCTAACAAAAGAGGGTATTACAAAAAGTGAGTTTGAAGGTAAACAGATTGTAAAGGTTTCAAAAGAAGCATTGACACTTCTTTCACAACAGGCATTCCACGATGTAGAGTTTATGCTTAGACGTGAGCACAACCTACAAGTAGCCGAGATTCTGAAAGATCCAGAATCAAGCGAGAATGATAAGTATGTAGCACTCCAGTTCCTTCGTAATGCAGAAACAGCAGTAAAGGGAGTTCTTCCTTTCTGTCAGGATACAGGTACTGCAATCATCCACGGCGAGAAAGGTCAGCAAATCTGGACAGGCTTTGAAGATGAGGAAGCTCTTTCACGCGGTGTCTACAACACTTTTACAGAAGATAACCTACGCTATTCACAGAATGCGCCACTAAACATGTATGATGAGATAAACACAAAATGCAACCTTCCTGCACAGATTGATATCGAAGCAACTGAGGGTGCAGAATATCGTTTCGTCATGGTTGCCAAAGGTGGTGGTTCTGCAAACAAGACATATTTCTACCCTATGACAAAGGCTACAATACAGAACGAGGGTACTCTTCTGCCATTCCTTGTTGAAAAGATGAAGAGTCTTGGAACAGCAGCATGTCCTCCTTATCACATTGCATTCGTTGTTGGCGGAACATCTGCAGAGAAGAATCTTCTTACAGTTAAGTTGGCTTCTATCAAGTATTACGACAATCTTCCTACAACAGGCGACGAAACAGGTCGTGCTTTCAGAGATATTGATCTTGAGAATAAACTTCTTGATGAAGCTCACAAGATTGGTCTTGGCGCACAATTCGGAGGTAAGGCTTTAGCTCACGACATCCGTGTTGTACGTTTGCCTCGTCACGGTGCTAGTTGTCCTATCGGTATGGGTGTTTCTTGCTCTGCTGACCGTAATATAAAGGCAAAAATCAATGCTGACGGTATCTGGTTGGAGAAGATGGATACAAATCCATCAGAACTAATTCCTGCAGAATTTAGTAAGCCAGGAGAAGGCGCAACAGGAATAGAGATTGACCTAGACAAGGGAATAGACTCAGTTCGCAAAGAACTAGCAAAATATCCAGTATCTACACGTGTAAACCTCAAGGGTACTATCATTGTTGCTCGTGACATCGCACATGCAAAGCTTAAAGCCCGTCTTGATGCAGGAGAGGATATGCCACAATATTTCAAGGATCATCCAATTCTATATGCTGGACCAGCTAAGACACCAGAAGGATATGCTTGCGGTTCAATGGGCCCAACTACAGCGAATCGTATGGATCCGTATGTAGATGAATTCCAGGATCACGGTGCTAGTCTTGTCATGATAGCAAAGGGTAACCGCACACAGGCTGTTACAGACGCATGCCAAAAACACGGAGGTTTCTATCTAGGAACTATCGGTGGTGTAGCAGCTGTACTTTCACAGAGTTCAATCAAGAGTATTGAATGTGTTGAATATCCAGAACTTGGAATGGAAGCTATCTGGAAAATTGATGTTGAAAATTTCCCTGCCTTTATTCTTGTAGATGACAAGGGACACGATTTTTTCAAGGAACTTAAGCCTTGGACAGCTTGTAGCTGCAGCAAATAAGCAAACTTATCATTAAGATAAATCATTAAGAGAGAACTTTCCATCTTTGGAGGGTTCTCTTTTTGTTTAAAGACATTCTCATATACAAATTCTACTAAAAGCATTATAATAAAAGTTTTTTTGGTAGTATGACATTATTTAATTACTTTTGCATCGACATAAAGAATTTAATGTCAAGGGGTGCTACCGCTATTGCGGATGCTGAGATCAGACCCATGGAACCTGAAACGGATAATGCCGACGCAGGAACAACAACAAAATCCACGAGTTTATTTCTATAATAGTACCCCTATCGCAAAGAGACGATAACGTATAGACAAAAATTTAGGTATTAACAAATAAGCTTAATGAAAAAAGATTTGATTATCATTGCAGCTTTGTTAGCCGCAGGCGCAACAAAGGCAGAAACTACAGATTCCGTAAAGACGGTAAACCTACAAGATGTTGTTGTTAACGGAGTAAGAGCACAGAAAAACGCACCCTATGCCGTAGCTAACATAAGCCAAAAGAAACTGGAAACATTCTCTAAGAGCGGTCAGGAATTACCATTTCTATTGGCTCAAACACCAGGTGTAATAGGTTGGGGAGAAAATGGATTGGGTACAGGAACAGCACACCTTCGCATTCGTGGTGCAGCTGATTCAAGAATAAACGTAACGCTTGACGGAGTTCCTTTGAACTCTCCTGAAGACCAAACGGTATTCTGGGCAAACATGAACAGTTATGCAACGCTTATACGTAGTGCACAGATACAACGTGGTATAGGAACTTCAACAAATGGCGACGGAGCTTTTGGCGGAACAGTATCCTTGGCAACACTAGCGCCATCTTATACTCCAAGCTTTGAGCTAACAGGTTCTTACGGTTCATACAACACATACAACACTGGAGCAAACTTCTCTACAGGACTTATGGGAAAACATCTTATATTTGACGGTGCATACCATGAGACAGCTACAGATGGATACATCCACGGAACAGGCGGACGTTCTGGTTCATATTATGGTGGACTAACATGGATTGGTGACAATTTCCAGATAAGATACAAAAACATTGGTAACTTTGAGAAAACAGGTCAAGCTTGGAACGGAGTCACTGCTGGTGATAACGACATGTCACTTATGGACTACGGAGTGAAGACATATAAAGATATGTATGAAGCTGGTCTTGGCAAATACAATACTCTTTACGAAACTCTTAAATACGATGATAAGGGTAATTTCGCCAAAGATGCTAACGGGAAATATATAACAGAGAGATATCAGATGAATGACGGAAGCTATTGGGATAAAACTACTGATAATTATTATCAAAACCACAACATTCTTTCTGCTGTATGGCAACCTAGTGAACATTGGAGCCATAATATTGCCATCCACTATACTTACGGATATGGATATTATAAAGAGTTCCGCCCAAATAACAAACTTAAAAAATTTGGACTTACAAACTTCACAACTTCAGACGGAGAAACTGTAAAAAAGACCGACTTTGTACGTAAGAAAGGATTAACAGAAAACACATACGGAGCCATATACAACGTAAACTATAACGACGGAACATGGAATGTAACAGGAGGTGTAAACCTTCAGCAATTCCACGGAAATCACTTCGGTGATCTTACCTATATTGCAAACAAAGAGATGAGCGAAAAGTATCTGTCTAGCGGAAACTACAAGTATTATGACTCTGATGCACATAAATATGATTACAGTGGTTTTTTCAAAACAGACTATCACTTCAATAATTACTGGGATGCCTTCATGGATATACAGTTGCGATTAGTTGAATACAAGACAAAAGGTATTAATGACAAGTTTATAAGCAATGGAGACGGAACATATAGCAACCAGAAGCTTGATATTAATGAGCATTATAACTTTGTTAATCCTAAGGCAGGTATCACATATATGAACAATGGACACAAAGCCTATGCTTCTATAGCATATAGCAACCGCGAGCCAGAACGTAACAATTTCACCGACAACGGAAGTTATCCTTTCCCTACCCCTGAACGCCTTACCGACATAGAACTAGGATATGAATATAGTGGCAACAAATGGCATGCTGGGATAAACCTTTATTACATGTACTACAGCAACCAATTTGTTCAGACAGGTGCAAAGAGTGATATAGGCGAGAATCTTACAACAAACGTAAAGAGTTCTTATCGTATGGGAGCTGAAATTACAGCAGGCTGGAATCCACTATCATGGTTGACAGTTGAAGGCAATGCAGCACTAAGCAGAAATAGAATCAAGAATTTTGATGAGTCAGCAAGTGTAGACTGGGATGATTCATACCGTACAATACACTATGACAATTCTACCCTAGCCTTCTCTCCTTCAACGATATTAAACGGATTTGTGAATCTGCACTACCGTGGCGTACAAGCAATATGGCACACAAACTTCGTAAGCAGTCAATATCTTGACAATACACAGAACAGCGATCGTTCACTGCCTTGCTATTCACAAACTGACATAAATCTAAATTATACATTTAAGATAGCAAAGAAAGTGATTGGCATGAAAGAGTTGATTATAGGTGCTAACTTCAATAACATCTTCGACCGACACTATGCTTCAAGTGGATGGGTGTACTCATCAATCATAGACTCATACAATCATCCAAATGAAAATCGCTATTATCAAATAGGATTCATCCCTAATGCTGGATTTACCGCTATGGGATATATAACACTAAAATTCTGATGGATTTTATACTCGCACACGGATTAGATATATTTACAACGATACTCGGGCTGGTTTACATCTGGCTTGAGTATCGTGCTAGTATATTACTATGGATAGTTGGTATTATCATGCCAGCACTTGATATATGGCTTTATGCAAGTCATGGGCTATATGGAGATGCGGGCATGGCTGCTTACTACACAATAGCCGCCATGTATGGATATGCAATATGGAAATTCGGCAAGAAGTACGGACAAAGAAAAGACGAAGTATTGCCAATTACTCACATGAGAAAGAAATTATACATTCCAGCTACAATCTTCTTTTTCATAGCATGGGGAATAACATATTGGATTCTGAAAAACTATACAGATTCAAACGTTCCAGTGCTTGACGCATTTACAAACGCCATGAGTTTCGTTGGCTTGTGGGCTTTGGCAAGAAAGTATGTTGAACAGTGGTTATTCTGGATTATTGTTGATGCAATCAGCTGTTATCTCTACATTTATAAAGGACTTCCATTTAAAGCACTTCTGTATGGTTTATACGTCTGTATAGCAATCGCTGGGTATTATAAATGGAAAAAATCAGCTATTGATAATAATTTATCAAGAGAATGTAGATAGTTAATACTGTTATAATACTTAAAAAATCATATCAATAACTTGATAAATTGAAAATAATACTATATATTTGCATTCGATATGTAATTATATCAAACGCAAATAGAATATAATTTTTCGCATATATATTACAAGTTTGACAGAACTCGTGAGAAAGAAGTCAAACACACTTGAGTTAATTTATTTTAGTAAATACCTAGCGCCGGAATCGTGAGATTGCAGCGCTATTTTTTTTATTGCATCCATATAAAAAAGATTCGTCTGAAAATACTTTCAGACGAATCAGTATAATTACTTTATTCTAACAATGCTCAACGAGTAAGCCGGAATCTCAAGAGAAACAATTCCATCAGCAGGGCTCAAAGAACGTTCCATTGGATAAACATTAGTTGGATTATCAATAGAATTCTCATTAGTACCCTTCAAAGAAGACAACGAAATCAACTTAGCAGACTTTGCATTATAATTGCCAAGGTTTATATTTGTTTGGTTGGCTTCAGCTGTTGTATTTACTACCTTTACGATAACATCTCCAGTCTTCTCATCATAAGAAGCTGTTGAGAATACTCCCAATGCAGTATTCTGTTGCAGTTTGGTATCGAAAACAAGTTCATTATCCAACCAGCACTTGATACTGTCACCATTCTGCTTCAAAGTAATATCATACCATTTACCGGTCTTGACACTACCATGTTTAGTAGCAAGTTGCATTTTGGAACCATTAACAACCTGTTCTAGTCCATGCTGAGTATTTCCCCAACCACCAAAATTAATCCAGCTGTAATTATCCTTATCAACATAATTAAAGACAAGGATGAATCCTTCAGCACCACCATCTTTACGTGCTTTAGCTTTAACGGTATATTGATTAGACTTAATATCAGCATTCACAATATCAATGCAACCCTCCTTGTCTGAAGTCTGAGATACGATATTACCATCTGATTTCCAATCACCTTTAATTTCAAGCATAGGTTTAGCTGCATCAACACTAATCTGAGAAGCATTTTCAGAAGAGAAACTGTCGAAGCTGAAAGAAGCTTTTGTTCCCCATGTAGCAAATCCAAACTTACTAACTTCAGGAGCAACAGTTCGTGCCATCAAATTTTTAGTATATGGATCATTCATTGTTACATTGAGTACACGAGTACCAACATTATCAGCCATAACCTTCTGAACATAATACGAAGGAGTTCCAAAAACGTTGCTTGAGTTAAACTGAATCATATCTGGTCGCCACTTTAAATCATTCAAGTTGGCGAAGATAGGAGCATACGATGCCATTTTAACAACATCAGAATTCTTCTCCATTCCCATCATATATATTGCCTCACCCAAAGCAGCATCTAGAGAACCATTTACACCAAATCCTTGTGTTACCGCATATTCTCCAACATATATACCTTGCCCATCACGTGGATAACTATCATATTTATTAAAGTTACGTGCAAACCAAGCAGGACTGCGATAATAATGCTCATCAACAAGTTCAACCTTCTCTGGATTATTCCATCTAGGATCATCTGTACCCCATGCTGCAACGTCACCAATCAGATGCATTTTAGGATACTTTGCCAAGATAGCTTTCTTGAAAAGTTTGAAACGCTCATAGTATTTATCACTCAGATTTTTTTGTTCAGGTTGGTTATTTTCATTTCCAATCTCCAAGTACTCAATATTGAAAGGTTCTGGATGGCCATTCTTTGCACGAAGGGCACCATATTTTGATGTAACAGGGCCATTTGCATATTCCAAAGCATTCAAAGCTTCGTCAATCCATGGCTGAATTTTCTTCAACGGTGTAAAACCGCCATGCCAAATACCAACATTTACTACATAAAGAGGCTTTGCACCAAAATCTTCAGCCATCTGCAAATATTCATGGAAACCTAGACCGTCACTTGTGCGATATCCCCAGTTTACATTTTTATGACCATTGCGCTCTTCAATCGGTCCAATTGTACGTTCCCAATGGAAAGCATTTTCAGAACTTTCCTGTCCTTCTACGAAACAGCCACCAGGAAAACGCAAGAACTTTGGATGAAGTGCCAACAACATAGAAGCTAAGTCTGGTCTTAATCCGTTCTCACGATTATTGAATGTAGGAGGGAACAAACTAACAACATCAAACACAACATTACCTTTGCCTTCAGAAGTTATCCATAAACGAGAATTAGGCTGATTTTCCTGACAAGTAAATTCAGCATTATATTTCTTCCAGTTACCGGTAACAATATCAGAAATTTCGGTAACGGCAACTACTTTCTTATCATTACCAAGACATACATTCAACTTACCATCAAGGTTACCTTTAGCCCAAAAAGACAGTTTATAAGTGCGTCCTTGAACAGCATTAATTCCCCAATAACCATCATTATTAATGCCTGATGCCTTACCATTTCCAGCAAAGCCAACCTCTAAAGCTTGCGCTTGTGCCTTATTCAACAAGCCTGTTTTAACAAGCTTCATAGTAGCTCCACCAACAGAGTTCCAAGCCACTGCTTCGGTATTACTATCCTCAAAAGAACGGTTCCTGACAAGTTCGGCATACAATCCTCCATCAGCTGCATGATTAATATCCTCATAAAAGATACCATACAGATTAGGAGACATAACAACACCTTTATTGTAAACATCAACATTGATATTTACTTGAGCTGACGATTGCATAGCCATCATCAACATAGCTGAAAATAATAAATTTTTAGTTCTCATGCAAAATAATTGGTTACTAATAGATTTAGTGGCAAATATACACTTTTATTCAATACGAAATACAAATATCACAATGTTTAACACATAAAAAATCTCCAGTCAATAAGACTGGAGATATCATTTATATAATTAAAATACAAGTACTACTTTAGTCTAAAAGACGTTTCAATAGAACTAAGTTCATCCTTAAAAGCAACATCAACTTTAAGTCGTTTTTCTATCTGAGAACAACTATGAATAACAGTAGAATGATCTCTATTACCAACAAGTTTACCAATTCTAGAAGCAGGCATTTTTGTATATTTCTGTGCAAGATACATAGAAACCTGTCTGGCAACAACAAGGTCACGCTTACGGCTCTTACCGTTTACAGCAGAAGTAGTCACATTAAAATGATTGCAAACTGTATCCAGTATATCATCAACTGTAAGTGGTTTGTCATCAATCTTTACAGCCCTCTTAATGACTCTCTCTGCAAGTTTCATGTCAATATCACAATTATACACAACACTATATGCAAGAAGAGAATTAATGACACCTTGAAGATCACGAACACTTCCATTTGCTGTTGATGCAATAAAACTAATCACATCAACCGGAATATGCAATCCATCACGGCGTATTTTACTATTCAAGATTTCTACACAAAGTTCTACATTCGGTTTTTCCAATTCAGCAATCAGTCCACAAGAGAAACGAGTAAGAAGTCGTTCGTTCATGCCTTTAAGTTCAACCGGAGGACGGTCACTAGCAAGAATAATTCTCTTACCATTTCTGAACAGATGATTAAATATGTGGAAGAATGTATCTTGTGTTTTCGTTGCAGTAGCCCATTCCTGAATATCATCAACAATAAGCATATCAATAGTCTGATAGAAATTGATGAAATCATTAATTGTATTCTGTAGCACAGCATTAGTATACTGTACCTGAAACAGTCTAGCACTGATATAAAGTACACGCTTCTCGGGATACATCTGTTTACAGTGAACACCAATAGCATTCATCAAGTGAGTCTTTCCACAACCAGAAGGTCCAAAAATAAACATTGGATTAAACTGAGGAGTAGAAGGATGCTCTGCTATCGACATACCCACACTTCTTGGCAACTTATTACTTGAGCCTTCAACATAATTCTTAAAAGTAAGATGTGGATTAAGCTGAGAATCAATTTCCTGAGGCATAGCCACATCAAGAGATGAAGGTGGCTGGTTCGCATGATTATATGATTTCTTAGGCTCCGCATCAGCAGGATCTGCCTCAATATCTTGTGTAAGTTTATTTTCTTTATCTGTAACTACCCTATATGCAAGTTGTGCTCCCTCACAAAAAGTACGACAAAGAACCGTTCTTAGCAAACCCAAAAAGTTCTCCTCCAGATACTCATACACAAACGGGCTGGGTACCTGTACCAATATAGTCTTTGTATTTTCGTCGAAATTTTCAAGGACTAAAGGCTTGAACCATGTTTCAAACTGCTGAGGCGTGACGTTTTGCTTAACGAGCTCAAGAGCCTTACCCCAACAGTTATTAGGATTTACTTTCATCTATAAAAAATAATAAATTGTATGTCTTTCGACTTATAGCATTATTGCGAGTGCAAATTTAATAAAAGAAAATCATAAAAGCAAATCGCACAATTTAATAATTTTACGAAGGTACGTTATAAATCACTCATTTAGTGCGATTTACGCATTTAACATTAAACTAGCTTAAAGTGACTGTGTTGCAAATTTGCAAAGTGTTGATTTTATGAGCATTACAGCTATTTTTACCATATCGAACACTTTGATAGTGAAACATCGTTGAAATCATAGCTAAACATTAAATATTACACGGCTTCCGGTATCTACCGAAAGCCGTGAAACATTGCTATCTATTATTTAGACTAATTTTAATTAAAGCCAAATTCATATTTATTTATCTTTCTTTCCAAAAACAGAAAAATGAACATATCTCTTTGGATGTTGACGAACATTAATCAATAGAGAATCAGCGCTAATCATGGTTCTATTCATATTGTTATATAGAGCAGGATCATACATTAAATGTCCAAGAGTACCATCCTTGCTGTTCAGTTGATTAGTGAAAGACTTTAAGTTTGCGATTGTTTCATCAACCTGTGCCATAGTTCCAGCAACGTCTACAGATGCTAAATTTGACGTAAACTTATTTGTATTAGTAAGAATACCATCAGTCTTATGCATCAAGCTAGGAACACTTTTGTTCAAGCCTGTAGCTAATATATTTAATTGCTGCGATGTTGTATTAAGATTATTTGTTATACCCTCAATATTGTGCAATGAATGTGCTATTGCAGGATCACCCAAAAGAGTATTAACTCTAGTTAGAATACTATCCATCTTAGGCAACATCTTTTCAACAGTTGGAACTAAGGCAGCAACTTTCCCCATAAGGCCACTGTTCATACCACCAACAATTGTATCACCTGGATTAACTCGCTCTCGTGGATTATTCGCTAACAGTAGATTCATCTTTACGTTTCCCATTAAATCACTATTGATCTCTGCCGAACTCCCCTTAGGAATTCTCAAATCCTTATTCAAATCTATCTGTACAATAATATTGCCATTATTATCATAATCATAGTTGATATGCTTTACAACTCCGACCTTATATCCGTCAGCATAAATTGGATTAGAAGAAGACAAGCCGCTAATATCCTTAAACGATACAAAGTAAGTATTATCATTTGAAAAAATGGTCATACCTTTGAGAAAGTTGAGTCCAAAAAACAGCACAAGAATACCAAGTATGGCAACAAGTGCAATCTTTATTTCCTTTGTAAATTTCATATTTTATCTTAATCAATTATCTATTTGCCTTAAATTCTTTTATGGCGGCATTTACGTCCATCTTCACATCATTTTTAAATGCTATGATGAAAGCACCTGGGAATTTATCTAATATCTGCTTACGTAAACGATATATTTCATTATAGTTTGACGACGCTCCATAAGTAAACTTAATCATGCCGTTTTCTGTATATGAGCTAATGTCTGTTAGCCCATTAAATTGACTGTCATCGTTTTTCAGTTGTCCCTTACTGACAAGAATCTGAATTTTAAATACTGGTTTATCAGAGTCATTGCTGTCTTCTTTCTTAACTGCAACAGGGGCACGCTTTACCCTACGAACACGCTTAGTTTCAATCTTTGGTTTATCCTCACTACTATTTTTATAAGAAGGAGGAACCACCTGAGGCAAATCTACTGTAGGATTATCATCAGTATCAGGAGCCTTATACGGAACAGATATATCAATATCATATTTCTGTTTATATTTCATAAACGCATTGAATATTCCTCTCACATACATAGGTACAGCCTCATCTGAATTCATGAACGCCTCTTCGTCAGGAGATGATATAAATCCTAATTCCAATAGGCAACTAGGCATAGAGGTTAGTCTCAGCACAGCAAGATTATTTTGATGTGAGCCTCCATTTTGACGTCCTGTAGAAGCACATACGCACTGTTGTAACATACGTGAAAATTCTACACTTCTAGCACGATTATGATCAACAATGAATTCATACATTATGTCAGTTTCGGCAGAATTTGTGTCAAAGCCTTTATATACTGTTTTATAATCCTTCTCTAGAAAAATTACAGAGTTCTCACGTTTAGCAACTTCAAGGTTCTGCATTATTCCTTTATCTCCAGTATGCTCACCTCGTCCTAATGTGTAACTCTGAAATCCGTGAGCGGTCCTAGAACCATCAACGGCATTAATATGAAACGACATAAACAAGTCGGCATTATTCTTATTCGCAATTCTAGCACGCTCAACAAGTTCAAGAAACACATCTGTCTTACGTGTATATATAACTTTTACGTCAGGGCAATTACGTTCTACATAATCACCAAACGCCAAAGCGTATTTTAATGTAAGGTCTTTCTCTTTTGAATAAAGACCAGGGGCACCTTGATCACGACCACCATGCCCAGCATCTATTACAAGTGTAAACTTATGGTTTGCTGCTAATAGTGTAACAGTAAACAACAACATTGTTATCAGTAAGAATACCTTCTTTTTACTCATATACCAGTATATTCTTGGCAAAAATAATAAAAAATAATTAGAAAACCTAACTTTACAGTTCGGTTTTATCATTTATTAAATGAAGTTCAATCCCAGCTCCATAGCAGTCTGCACCAAAAGGAGGATTAAGCTTGTTAAGTTTTACATCTAATACAGTTATCAGATTAAACTTTCTGAACAACCTATCAGCAATGCGATATGCCACACGTTCAAGAAGTTGACTTGGCACATTCATTTCCTGAGAGACTATATCATATACAGAAGCATAATTCAACGTATCATCAACTTCATCTGACAAGCAAGCGTCAAAGACTGGATAACCAATCCTTAGGCTCACGCTATAATCATTTCCCGTTAACCGTTCCTGCGGCATCACGCCATGAAAGGCATGAAACCGCAGGTCAGTAAGTGTTATGTAACTTTCTTTAATTATCATATATCATCCACATCTACTTGCACCGCAATTAGTACAAATCAGGCAACCTTCCTGATATACCAGCGTCTCATGTCCACAGACAGGGCATTTCTGACCATTAGCCTTTGTACCATCAACTATGTATTTTTTCAATGCGCGCTCTACACCATTTTTCCAAGTGTTGATACTCTCATCTTTTAACTGGAGAGAAGCAACGAGCTTGAGTACATGATCAATAGGCATACGATATCTTAGCACACCTGAAATAAGTTTTGCATAGTTCCAGTATTCAGGGTTGAACTTCTCACTCAATCCTTCTACAGTGGTCTTATATCCACGTTTATTTTCAAACTGGAAATCATAACGATGAGAACCATCCTCATTTGTAGACTTGATAATCTTTCCCTTAATTATATTCTTTGGCAAAATAATACCTTCTTCATCATCCTGAAGACCAGTAAATATTTCATAAGGATAACCTTTGAGTAGTCCAACGAATGCAACCCATTTTTCTTTATTGTTTTGGAATCTAACTACATCACACTCCAATTCTTTAGGACGAACTTCAGTAACTTCTGGTTGTTCGCAAGGATGTCCCTTAGGTTGATCTTCCTGAACGTCTGCACCTTCAGCATGTCCGCTTTCTTTCTTATCCTTCTTAGATACAGAAATCATTACACCAGCACGGCTGCCATCACGATATATAGTACAGCCCTTGCAACCACTCTTCCAAGCCTCAACATATAACCTGTTAACTAAATTCTCATCAACATCATTAGGTAGATTTACTGTAACAGATATACTGTGGTCAACCCACTTCTGTATAGCACCCTGCATCTTGACTTTCATAAGCCAGTCTACATCATTCGCAGTAGCCTTATAATATGGAGATTTTGCAACAAGATCATCTATTTCTTCCTGAGAATATTTCTTTTCTGTGTCATAGCCATTGACCTTCATCCATTCAATGAACTTACGATGATAAACAATGTATTCTTCAAAACTATCTCCAACTTCGTCAACAAAGTCTACATGAACATCAGTATCATTAGGATTAACTTTACGACGACGCTTATATACAGGCATAAACACTGGTTCTATGCCACTTGTTGTCTGAGTCATCAAAGAAGTTGTACCAGTAGGAGCAATTGTAAGACAGGCTATATTTCTACGACCAAACTTCACCATATCTGAGTATAATTCAGGATCAGCATCCTTTATACGATTAACGAAAGGATTTTTCTCCTCACGCTTTGCATCATAAACCTCAAAAGCTCCACGTTCTTTTGCCATATCAACAGAAGAACGATAAGCATTAATAGCTAACGTCTTATGAACAATGACAGAGAAGTCAGTCGCTTCCTGTGTACCATAACGTAGTCCCATTGCAGCAAGCATATCACCTTCTGCAGTGATACCAACGCCAGTACGTCTTCCCATACCGCTCTTACGCTGTATTTTCTTCCACAAATTATATTCAGAGCCTTTAACTTCATCACTTTGAGGATCATCAGCTATTTTTTTCATTATAAGGTCAATCTTCTCCATCTCAAGATCAACAATATCATCCATTAATCTCTGCGCAAACTGCACATGTTTCTTGAATTTATCGAAATTAAACTTAGCATTCTTTGTGAATGGATGATCAACATAACTATAAAGATTGATACTGAGCAATCTACATGAATCATAAGGGCACAAAGGAATTTCACCACATGGGTTTGTACTTACTGTACGGAAACCTAAATCGGCATAACAATCAGGAATACTCTCCTTCAATATGGTATCCCAAAACAGCACACCAGGTTCAGCACTTTTCCATGCATTGTGAACTATTTTTTCCCACAACTTACGGGCTGATATTTCTTTTTTGAATTTAGGTGTTTCTGCATTAATAGGCCATTGCTGCATATAAGGCTTGTCACTAACAGCTGCCTTCATGAATTCATCATCAAGTTTTACAGACACATTTGCTCCTGTAACTTTCCCTTCTTCCATTTTGGCATCAATAAAAGCCTCACTATCAGGATGCTTAATACTTACTGACAGCATAAGAGCTCCACGACGACCATCTTGAGCAACCTCACGAGTAGAATTACTGTATCTTTCCATGAATGGAACGAGACCGGTAGATGTTAGAGCTGAATTGTTTACAGGGCTACCCTTCGGGCGAATATGACTAAGATCATGTCCTACTCCACCGCGACGCTTCATCAACTGGACTTGTTCCTCATCTACTCGCATTATAGCACCATAACTATCTGCATCACCATCAAGACCGATAACAAAACAGTTGCTTAGACTTGCCACCTGATGATTATTTCCAATGCCAGTCATTGGACTACCGGCAGGAACGATATACCTGAAATGATCAAGAAGTTCAAAAACCTCCTGAGCAGACATCGGATTCTTATACTTATTTTCTATACGGGCGATTTCATTAGATATACGCCAATGCATATCCACAGGACTTTGCTCATAGATTGCACCAAAGCTATCCTTCATCGCATACTTGTTCACCCATACTCTTGCAGCAAGTTCATCACCACCAAAGTACTTTAAGGCTGCCTTAAACGCATCCTCGAAAGAGAAGGTCTTATTGTTTTCCATTATTTGTAAATACAGTAAATTGTAATTGCAAATATAGGATAATATTTTGATATAATGAAACGATTCCCCTGTTATTTTTTCAAATAAATTTTCCTTTTAGAAAACTTTTGCTTGAAGTAAAAATCAAAAGTTTCACAAAATCAGTAACTTGCAAATTATTTTTAGTAACTTTGCGAAGTTAAAAATAAAACTTATAATATTATGATGTCAATAAGAAATCGAAAAACTATAAGAAAATACTCAGATAAGATTGTCAGCGAAGAACTACTTAATAAGTTACTTGAAGAAGCTGAGCATACACCTACGATGGGGAATTTACAATTATATAGCGTGATTGTTACACGTAGTAAAGATGGTAAAGAAGCTCTCGCACCTACTCATTTCAATCAACCGATGGTGACTGAAGCACCAGTTGTTCTCACTATATGTGCAGACTTTCGACGTACCAGCACGTGGGCTGAGAACAGAAAAGCAAAACCTGGATATGATAATTTTCTATCATTCATGAATGCTTCAACAGATGCGTTACTATACACTCAGTCATTCTGTAATCTTGCTGAAGGTGAAGGGCTTGGCACATGTTATCTTGGCACAACTATCTATATGCCACAAATGATCATAGACACCCTAAAATTACCCAAGCTTGTTTTTCCTATTGCAACGATAACATTAGGATGGCCTAATGAGGAACCGAACATATCAGATCGACTTCCGTTAAGCGCTATAATACACAACGAGCATTATGAAGACTACACGCCTGAGAAAATAAATGATTATTATACCGAGAAAGAAAATCTTAAAGAGAATATTCAGTTCGTTGAAATAAACAAGAAAGAAACACTTGCACAAGTTTTCACAGACATAAGATATACGAAAAAAGACAATGAGATAATGAGTAAGGGAATGATTGATGCATTAAAGAAACAAGGTTTCATTTAATAAATTAGCTTTTCGCTTTATTCAATACAAACATTAAATAGGTAGTAACATTACAATATGCCCCCCGAAAGTTATATAACTTTCGGGGGGCACTTTATATTTAGAAATTCATGAAATTATAATTTCATGATTACATTATGCAGCAATTGGTTTATACTTAGGAACAAGTACCTTCATCAATAACCATGCAATAAGATATGCAAAAGCACAAACACCAAACATGATTGCGTAAGCAGTAGATACATCACCATTATTAGCTACGCGGTAGTAATCTTCTAGGCGTCCAGCCGTTATCTGAACAAAAACGCCACCTAATCCTCCAGCAGCAGCACCGATACCTGTGACAGAACCAACTGCCTTCTTTGGAAACATATCAGAAACTGTAGTAAATAAATTTGCAGAGAAAGCCTGATGAGCAGCTCCTGCAATACTTATAACAGCGACAGCAGCGATAAGTCCGTTCATTCCGTTAAACTTAGCAACAGTCTGAGTGAAGATAAGAAGTAATGGGAAGAAAGCTATAATTAACAATGAGGTCATACGCGCTTTATATGTCTTCCATCCCCTGTTAATAAATGACATTGGAAGAGCACCACCATAAACAGAACCGATAATAGCAATACCAAATACAACGAATGTTGAAATCATCACAGTATATTTTGTATCATCAGGGGTCATATCAGAACAGAACTGCTGTTTAATATAAGTAGGCAACCAGAAGAGCAAGAACCACCATATACCATCAGTCATGAACTTACCAAGAACAAAAGACCAAGTCTGGCGATAGCATAACATTTTATACCATGGTATTTTTTTTGCAGGAGTATTATGTTCTGATTCTACTACAGGCTTAACAAATTCCTCATCACTATTGATATAATCAAATTCAGCCTGATTAATCTTACCTTTTTTCAGCATATCAGCAGGTGAAGCATATAGCTTGAACCAGAATATCAACCAGATAAATCCAATAAGACTAGTTATAATGAAAGCCATCTGCCAACCATGAAACAGTCCCATAAAAAGATGATGACCGTTAATAGAAGGATTCCATGCAGCAAGAATTGGCGGAATAGCAAGAGCACAAATCATTGCACCTACATTTGAACCAGAATTAAAGATACCAGTAGCAAGTGCACGTTCCTTTTTAGGGAACCATTCCGCTACAGTCTTAATGGATGCTGGGAAGTTACCAGACTCACCTGCTCCAAATAGTCCTCGTGCTGCCAACTGAGCACCAAGACTTTTACCAGCAGCAGCACTGAAGAAGCCTGCTATTGACCATAAAATCAAAGAAGCTGCAAGTCCTAGTCGTGTACCAATTTTATCAATTATAAAACCAACTATCAATGTAAAACCTGCATAAAAAGCGGTGAAAACAGAAGTTAGTATTGAATAATCAGTAGATGTCCAACCGAATCCATTAGGATCGCAGAAATAGTCTTTAAGATAGCCTATCACATTACGATCCATGTAATTTACGGTAGTAGAAAACAGCAGTAGACCTGCTATGGTCCAGCGGTATTTTGTCATAGCATTACCATCTGAACCAGAATTTAAGTTGCTCATTTTCGTTGTTATTAGGTATGAAAGATGTTGTCTGTTTTTATTTTAAATCTGGTATTTTAACTATCTGCATATCACCATAGTCAAGATTTTCTCCTGCCATGCCCCATATAAAGATATAATTGCTAGTACCTGCTGCGCAATGAATACTCCATTGTGGAGAGATAACAGCTTGCTCATTGTTCAACCAAATAGGACGAGTTTCTTGTGGTTCACCCATTATATGGCATATTTTCTGACCTTCAGGAACTTGAAAATACAAATATGTCTCCATTCTTCTCAAATGAGTGTGTGCTGGCATTGTATTCCAAACGCTCCCTGGTTTCAATTCAGTAAGTCCCATTTGCAACTGACATGTATGAACACCTGCAACACCATCAATAATAAGTTGATTAATAGTGCGAAGGTTACTATCCTCTGCTCTACCGGCATTGATAACCTTAGCATCCTTCATACTAACTTTCTTTATCGGATAAGCCTGATGAGCAGTAGCCGAATTCATATAGAACTTTGCAGGTTTTGCAGCATCCTTTGATTCAAGAGTGATTTCGTAATCACCACGACCAATGTAAAGAGCTTCCTTAAATTTCAGTTCATATTTTTTATTATCAACAGTAACAATTCCATCACCACCGATATTAATAATACCAAGCTCACGCTGATGAAGAATATGATCTACTTTCAAAGGAGCAATAGCCTCAAGTTTTATCGGAGCATTAACAGGTTCTGCACCTCCGATAAGAAAACGGTCATACATACTATACACCCAGTTAACTTCCCCTGGAGCAAAAACTTTTTCTATTGCAAATTCCTTACGAAGACGCTGTGTATCATAATGCTTAGCATCTTCAGGGTTACTAGCCCATCTTACTTCATAATTTGTCTGTGCCATTCCAAATGTAGCTGTTAGGCATAAAGCCATTGTTAAAAATATCTTTTTCATATTATATTTATTTTTTACTTTCACTCTTCACAATGCGTCTGCGATTAATAAGCATCAGTACTAATGTTACAGCGGTCAACAGCCCCATACCAACATATCGTAAAGAACTGGTACATTTATATATTATCCAGCCGAACAAACTTGAAGCAAAGTCTAGAGCACCGCCTGAAAAACCATCAGGAATCTGAGCAGCTTTATCACCTGTCTCAGCGAAAACAGATGCTGCAGCCTTTGTAAACGCAGGAGCCATATCTGTAACAAAATACAAACCAAATATTAAAGCCACTAAACCAATAACAAAAGTTTTAGCAACATTACCTTTAGTATAAGGCAATACCATAGGAAATAAATAAAACATTCCTGCTAAAGATGCCAATGGAAGGAACTGATTACCTGGAAGGAATACAGCTAAGACTAAGATTGTTGGTATAAGGAACAAGGAAACAACCAATGTTGTAGGATGTCCGATAACCAAAGCAGGACTCATACCTATATATATTTTTTTACCATTAAACTTTTTGTTTACAAGTTCCTTTGTCTTTTCTGAAATTGGCATCAAACCATCTATAAACAATTTAGTGATACGTGGTATAAGTTCCATAACGGCTCCCATAATAACACCAAGTGACAAGATATTCTTTACTATTGTCATAGCTGCATCTGTTGACGTTGTAGTGGCATCTGCCTGTTGCAATTCCTTAACATAACCACTAAAGTCTGCAATATGTCCAGCTTCACCGAAAAGAGCAATCAATCCTCCAACGATAACACCAAGAACCAAAGGATCTCCTAGTTCACCAAATTTTTTCTTTAATCCTTCTGCATCAACATCAAGCTTACTGAAGCCAGGTATCTTATCAAGCACCTTATTAATTATAATAGCAAAAGGCATAAAACTTTGGCAGAAAGGCTGAGGAATAGAAATACCTTCCAAATCATAATATTTCTGGAATTTTTCTGCTGTAATATCAGCGCATACAAGAGTTATAATATAGCAAACGATAGCTGCAAAATATCCCCAAAGTAAGCTCTCACCCATAACAAAATAAGCGACAGCACCTATAAATGCAAAATGCCAATAATTCCACAAATCAATATTAACTGTACGTGTAGTCTTTGTGACGAGCATTAAAAAATTAACACCTAAGCATATAGGTATTATCAATGCACCAACAGCTGTGTTATAAGCTACAGCGGCAGCGGCAGGCCATCCCATATCAAACACCTTAAGTTGTAGATGATAGAAATCTGATATTGAACTCAAAGGAGTATTAAAATTAGTTGTGAGCAAAGCCGTAACAACTCCCAAGCCAACAAAGCCGACGCCAACAAAGAGTCCGGACTTCAAAGCCTTTCCAAAGTTCATTCCAATACACAAGCCGATGATGGTAAAAAGAATAGGCATCATCACACTGGCACCAAAGCTAATGATATAGCTGAAAATCTGTTCCATTTAAATTTTCGATTAATAATTTGTAGTTTCGCTTTCTATAGGTTTTAAAATCATGGGCGCATTTTTCACCCATTGCTCGCAAAGTTAACAAAAACTTTTCACATAACGATACAAATTATCAAATAGATATACTTAAACGTTTACGTTTTAATATTATTTGTGTCAAAAAAACTGCGGATCTCATTATAGATTCGCAGTTTATCATATTATAACTATTATTTATCAATCTTGAAAATAGACTCTCTTTACACGATTACTTATACCTGTAAGCACTTCGTAAGGAATAGTTCCGATAATATCACTCAATACAGTTACTGGCAAATTGTCACCGAAAATTTCGACACTATCACCTTCCTTGCAGTCTATTCCTGTGACATCAATCATTGCCACATCCATACATATATTTCCAACGTAATCAGCCTTTTTACCATTAACAAGACAATATCCATTACGATTACTCAGATGCCTGTCCAGTCCATCAGCATATCCTATTGGGATAGCAGCTATAATACTATCTTTATCCAGAATTGTTTTACGGCTGTATCCTACACTTTCACCTGCAGGAACATTACGCAACTGAAGAATTGTAGTCTTCAATGTGCTTACATTATTTATTATTTCGTTGTTACGTGAATTTATACCGTAAAGTCCCAATCCAAGTCGACACATATCCATCTGCCTTTCAGGGAAGTGCTCTATACCAGCGCTGTTATCAATATGGCGAAGTATTTTATGATCGAAAGCACTTTGAAGTTTACGGCTTCCTCTCTCAAACAGTTCAAATTGCTGAGCACTGAATTTATCAAAGTCATCACAGTCAGAACCAACGAAGTGACTAAACACAGAACGTGGTATTATCGCATTCTGATGTTTGAGCCTTTTAATAAGTTCTTCCATATCCGTATCAGGATTGAAGCCCAGGCGATGCATACCTGTATCAAGTTTAATATGTACAGGGAATCCAGTTATACCTTCTTTTTCAGCTGCTTTTACAAGAGCATCAAGTAAACGGAAAGAATAAACTTCTGGTTCGAGATCATAATCAAATATGGTTTTAAAAGCAGTCATCTCCGGATTCATTATCATTATGTTGCTAGTGATACCATTCTTACGAAGAGTAACTCCTTCATCCGCAACTGCAACTGCCAAATAATCAACACGATGATCTTGAAGAGTCTTCGCAATCTCTACACTACCAGCACCATAAGCATCTGCCTTTATCATGCAAACCAACTTTGTCTCTGGCTTCATAAAAGAACGATACCAGTTCAAGTTATTCACTACTGCATTTAAATTAACCTCCAAAGTTGTCTCATGTACCTTCTGTACAAGAAGCTCTGTTATCTGGTCGAATCCAAACTGACGTGCACCCTTTACAAGAATAACTTCGTCATGCAAAGACTTGAACACCTCGCTTGCAACAAATTCATCAACGGTTGGGAAAAAGTTCTTTTCACCAACAGTGACAACATCAGCATTAGCAGAAAGTTCAGGACCAATTCCAATAAACTTAACTACTCCACGTTTATTGCACAATTCACTCACCTCACTATATAATTCCTTAGCGGCCATGCCACTTTGGTAAATATCACTCAATATCAATGTATGTATACGTCCCTCATGATCAGGACGGCGATTCATGAAATCGAGAGCGATGTCTAAAGAATTAATATCTGAATTATAACTGTCATTAATGAGAGTGCATCCATGTTGCCCCTCTTTAACTTCCAAACGCATAGCTATAGGCTCAAGCTTCTGCATACCTTTATCAAGCCTATCAGCAACTAAGCCTATTTTCAATGCTACAGCAGCACAGATAATAGAATTGGTAATAGAAGCATCATCTATAAAAGGCAGAGAATAACTATTTTCTTCACCATTATATATATATGTAACTGTTGTGGTATTTTCTTGCTTATCTATTTTTTTAACATACATTGGTGCATGCTTATCCTTCAGCGACCAGCACAGTTTTTCACCCTTAAAGTCATCAAGTTCAGAAACAGCTTTACTTACAATATCATCATCTTCATTATACACAACGGTCTGAGCATCATGGAATAGCACTAGCTTTTCATTGCATTTTTCATCTTTCGTTGAAAAGTTCTCTTGATGAGCCTCACCTAAATTAGTCAAAACAGCAATAGTTGGCTGTATGATATCACGCAAAGCCAACATCTCGCCAGGTTTGCTAATGCCAGCTTCAAACACACCTACCTGAGTATGTTCATTCATAAGCCAAACACTCAAAGGCACACCTATCTGCGAATTATAACTACGGGGACTGCGAGTAACAAACAGATCATCACCAAGTAGTTGGTTAAGCCATTCCTTAACCATTGTTTTTCCATTGCTCCCAGTAATGCCGACAATAGGAATATTAAATTCGTCACGATGTCTCTCAGCTAGGCGCTGCAATGCCTCAAGAACATTAATGACTTTCAGAAAATTCGCATCCTTATATAATGTATCATAATTTGCTGGAACATCTGCGACAACAAAGTTTTTAACTCCACGTCTGTAAAGTTCTTGTATATAGTTATGACCATCATTTCGCTCAGATTTAAGGGCAAAGAATAACGTTTCCTCTGGGAAACAAAGAGAGCGACTGTCTGTAAGGATAAATCCTATATTAGCATCACTCTCGCCAAAACGACGCGCACCTATCAGTGTGGTTACTTTTTCAATAGAATATGTCATCGTATGATATTTATATTTTAATTGCAAAATTACCGCAAACAAATGAAATAACAAAATAAAATTCTTTTTTATTTATTATTTTCACCCACTGATAAGTTATAACGTCATAATATCAACGATTTATCATTTTGCAAAAGCCTTCATTATCTCTGTTGGACGATGATTGTCAAATGCTCCTAGCGGATATTGTCCCTCAAGTTCAGGTGCCCAATAGAACACTCCATGGCAATGTCCTCCGCAATCATTTTTAGCTGCATTTATAAGAGCTTTCATAATGATATACCCTTCTTTTGGATGTTTTGCTTCTGCACCAGTCTCGACAATCATGGTTTCCTTTCCATATTTTTCATACAGATGTTTTATATTGGCTGTACAATCTCGAACAGTACCTTTCCAATCACTCTCCAATTTAGCCATTACATCCCAATAAGGATAAACACTTAGCCCTATCATATCATAATGTGTACCATATTTTTTCAATCCATCAAAGATAAAATCATATCGTTTTTGGTCACATCCTCCATCAAGATGTATTATGACTTGAGCATTTGGATACACCTTTTTTACTGACTGATAACCAGCTTCTGTAAAGCCAGCATATTTTTCCATATTATCACTTGCACGTCCCATAGGCCAAAGGAAACCGTTTGTAGTTTCATTTCCAACTTGAACCCATTTCACGTCAATACCATTTTTTTTCAGAAGTGACAAAACATCTTCTGTATGTTCAGCTAAAGCATTTTTCATTTCATCATAACTCATATATTGCCATGCTGCAGGAATGTGCTGTTTGCCTGGATCTGCCCACCAATCACTATAATGAAAATCTATCATAATAGCCATATCATAGTATTTGGCACGTTTTGCCATTTCCAAAACATCTTCTGCTCCAGACCATCCACCACGAGGATTCACCCATACACGGAGTCTAACAGCATTCAATCCCAATTCTTTCATCAGAGCTGTATTTTCCCTAATCTCGCCCTTAGTGTTATAAAGTTTTTCTCCACTACTTTCCAACTGGGTTGTTCCACTTATGTCTGCTCCCAACCAAAAAGTATTTTTATCCTGAGCATTAGCATTATTGATGCTGATGACAGTAAAAAGAAAGGCTATTAGTAATTTTCTCATTATAAAATTATTTATTTTCATATTCATCAAGTTTACGAGTCATCTCGTCACGTCCATATTGATATATTTCCTTTGCTTGTGAGAAGTCAAAAAGTCCGAATTTATCCATCGGTAGTTCCACCAAAATATCAGGTGGATTTAATTGTATTGCTAACTTGCAATTTGCCTGTATTGACATGTGAACAACTCTTACCGCCATATTCATATAATTTCCAGACAGGTCTGGTTTTAAAAAAAATAACATTGAACGCAATACACGCATTGCTTTATTATTATCTTTTTTCTTTTTCACATAAGCATCAAAAGGCGTATTATCAGGACCATTCACATTAATGGCGATAAGTTTATCACCCGATTTCCTATCTACCCTGTTTAATGGTAATATATTATGTACACTTCCATCAACATAAATATGATTATCACCATCGCACATTGGCTTGAAGAAACATGGTACAGAAACAGAAGCACGGATAGCCGTTTTCAAAAATCCATTTCTAAAAACCTTTTCTTCACCGCTTACCACATCAGAGGCGCAACAACAAAACTTTATATTTAGATCTTCTATTTTTGTATTACCAACAATTGAATTTATGATTTCCATAAGTCGCTTGCCACTTGCCACATGATCAAGTCCCAACGAGATATCCATAATAGAAAGCATCTGCTTCTTGTCTATTCCTAATATAATATCTTTCAATTCTTTCAGTTTGCCACAGGCATACATACCTCCGACAAGTGCTCCCATCGATGTTCCTGCAACAGATGTTATATTATATCCTCGTTCCTCCAAAACTTCTATTCCTCCTATGTGCGCAATTCCACGAGCTCCCCCTCCACCAAGGACAAGTGCTACATCCTTTGATTTGCGCATAAACGAAAACCAACCTTTTATCGTTTCAAGTATATTCATATTCTATAATTTATTCTCGTGATCGCCACAAAGATAATTATTTTTCGTTATTATCAATAACTTATCCAAGAAAAAACATTGCAACTCCTACTACAGAGATACAAGCACCCATTATTTCTTTCCAAGTAATATGCTGATGAAACATATATCGCGACGGTAGCAATATAATAATCGGAGTAAGTGCCATCAGTGTACTTGCTATTCCAGCCGCAGTATATTGCACCGCCATAAGAGAAAATGCCACACCAACGAAAGGACCAAATATTGTTGTCGCTATAACTGCAACCATTATTTTGCCATCACGAAAACTATTACGAAACTTTCCAAAACTTTTATTGAATATCATCAATACAGTAAATCCGCCCAAACCGGCAAGACATCTGAAGAAATTTGCACAGAATGGCAACATCCACGGAGTGCTTATCGCCACATCATGCGGCATACTTGCCTGATAACTATCAAGTCCGACTTTACTTATTACTAATCCAATACCTTGACACACAGCTGCAACAGCCGCATAAAATACTCCGTTTAACGGCAACTTCAAAGAAAGCAGATGATTGTCGCCACGTCCTAGTATGGATATTGATATTCCAGCCAAAGTAACAAACATAGCCAATATACTCATTATTTGTAACTTCTGTCCAAGCAATATCCATGCTGTGATAGCTGCCGAAAGCGGAGCTAATGTCATAAACAACTGTCCAAAACGCGAGCCAATAATGGTGTAGCATTTCATCAAACAATAGTCACACATCACAAAACCAACAAAGCCAGACAAAGCCATCCAGCAATAAGCCTCAGTAGATCCTTCAGCCGGCAACGGCCTGCCAAATACAACAAGAAACATAACAACTGAAAAAGCAAGAGCAAAAACCATTCTCAACATGTTGAGAGTGATACTTCCCAAGCGTTTACTTGCATACTCACTAAGAATTGCCGTTATCGTCCACGAGAAGGCTACCCCCAAAGATATTAACTCACCCAAATATTGCATGCTGCAAAGTTACGCTTTTTTGTCAGCATATTGGAAGGTTCACACAAGAAAAAATCCCAAGAAATTATTCTCGGGATTTATTTCTTTTAAATCGTAAGTTTATGTTATTTTTTCCAAAGTTTAGTCATATCTTCCAATGTCTTACCTTTCGTTTCAGGAACAAGCTTCCAAACAAAGACTGCGGCGATTACACAAATCAAACCGTAAATGCCATAAGTGAACCAATGTCCGAAGTTGTCTCCATGAGACAAATGCATATTGAACATCGGAACGAAAGTTGAACTGACAATAAAATTGAATATCCATTGGAATGCCACTGCAATAGCTACAGCTGTACCACGTATGGTGTTAGGGAATATTTCAGCGATGAGTACCCAGCAAATAGGTCCCCAACTGAACATGAATGATGCACTATAAACCATAATGCTAAGCATTGTCAAAATGTTGAGTGAAGGATTGCCAAAAGTTATCGCAACACCTAGAGCACCGATAGCCATACCAATAGATCCACATATAAGAAGTGGTTTTCTTCCAAGTTTCTCAACAGTAAACACAGCAACAAGAGTAAATGATATATTCACTATTCCCATTATTACTGTCTGAACCATAGGATTTTCCATACCCATATCCTGGAATATACGAGGTGCGTAATACAAAACAGCATTAATACCAACGGCCTGTTGGAAAACACTAAGCATAATACCAATAAAGATACACATAAATCCGTAAGAGAAAAGTTTCTCTTTCTTTACTGAGATTGTATTCTTAATATCACTTAAAATTTCTATCGCTTTTTCTGTCCCATTTATGCGCGTGAGCACGTCAAGAGCCTTTTTATCCTGTTTTATCATTACAAGATAGCGAGGTGTTTCCGGAACGAAGCAAATAAAAATTGTAAACAATGCAGCTGGTATACATTCTGAACCAAACATATATCTCCAACCTGTCGTAATAGTCCACTGTGCATCTGCCATATTCGCAATAGCTCCTGCTGCGTTGTATATAGGATTTGAGTGACCTCCAAGAATTATGAAATTTACGAAATAAACAACAAGTTGACCGAAGATAATAGCAAACTGATTCCAACTTACTAGCATACCTCTTATGTTACTCGGAGCAACTTCACCAATATACATTGGACAAATTGCAGAAGCCATACCAACACCTATACCACCAAGGACACGATACAGATTAAAAACGACAAGTAAATTCAGAGTTGGTTTACCATTCGTTAGTATCCATGATTCTGGATACATAGATCCCCATGCTGATATAAAAAAGCATATACCCGCAAACACGAGAGAATTCTTTCTTCCAAGCCTCATCGCAAAAAGCCCCGACAGCGAACTACCGATAATACATCCAATTAATGCGCTCGACGAAGTTAAGCCATGCATAAAGTCGGTGTACTCAAAATCCGTTGCTCCACGAAAGAATGCTTGTAATCCTTTTTCGGCTCCAGAAATAACTGCAGTGTCGTAGCCAAAGAGTAACCCTCCTAGTACGGCAACCATTACAATAGAAACAAGGTATACTTTTGACCCTTTTTGATTTTGTCCCATGTTTTATTAGATTTATAATTATATGTACATTTAATAGTTATATTACGTTTAAACACCTTGGTTCCCCATAATATTCTATGAAAAAAGCATAAAAACCTCTTTAAAATATACAAATAGTCTTGTTGTTTTTCTATGGCAGACTATCGGCAATCGTAGCCTATATTAATATAGCAGTAGCAATCCAGCGAAAGCAGCACAGCATATCATGCTCAAAGGATTAATTTTTACTAGTTTTGTTCCTATAAACGTTGTGGCAAACAATCCAACACTAATCCAGAATGTCCAAGGATCAGAAGGAGTAGAGAAATTTTCAGGAGTCATAAGTAGAAGAGTAGCCGCAGCAAGAAGACCAACAACAGCAGGTCTTAAACCAGAAAACACATCCTGTATTATAGGTAAATCCATATATTTCATAAACATCTTACTTATCACAATCATCAATACTAATGAAGGCAGAATGATTGCGGCTGTAGCGGTAAGTGAGCCAAGTATTCCTATAGATTCTGAAAATCCAGCATTGCGTATAGCAGTATATCCACAATACGTAGCCGAATTTATGCCAACAGGTCCTGGAGTCATCTGACTAATGGCTATGACATTAGTAAATTCACTTACAGTGAGCCAATGATAGCGTGTCACGACCATACTCTGTATAAGAGAAATCATGGCATAACCACCACCAAAGCCAAACAAGCCAATCTCAAAAAATGCTATAAAAAGTTGTATGAATATCATAATATTGATTTCAATATAATAATGTTTATTCAGTAGGTCTTATATACTTACCATAGAGAAATCCACCAAAACCAGCAGCTACAATCACCCAAATTGGATTAACACCAAGTAACCAGATAGCAATAGCACCTATTGTAGGTATCCAACAATTATAAATATTGATGTTCGCACTTTTAGCAAGATTAAATGTTGGAACGGCAATAAGAGCAACAACTGCAGGACGTATGCCAGCAAATATGGAAGCCACAATTTTGTTGTCTTGAAACTGATGAAAAAACATCGCTATTAGGAGTATAATGAAAAAAGACGGTAATGCCGCAGCGATAGCAGTGCAGACTGCTCCAGATATTTTTTTCAGTTTGTATCCAATAAAGATACTGATGTTGATGGCGAATACACCTGGACAGCTTTGAGCTATTGCGACAAGATTAACAAATTCGTCCTTGTCTACCCATTTATATTTGTCAACAACATCAGCTTCTATCATTGGAATCATGGCATAGCCACCACCAAAGGTGACTAAGCCAATCTTAATAAATGTCTTGAATAATGTCCAATACATATTTATATTTTTTCCTCTATCCACTTTCTTGCATTGACAAATGCCTCAATCCAAGGAGTGACCTCATCATTTTTACGGTCAAGTGGATAATAAGCATTCTGCCAAGGGAAGATAGCACGCTCAGGGTGTGGCATCATAGCAAGATGACGACCATCGTCAGAGCAGATACCAGCTACATTATAATCAGAGCCGTTTGGATTACCTGGATATTCAGCATAATTGTATTTTGCTACTACATTATAATGGTCTTCTGGTTCTGGAAGATAGAAGCGACCCTCTCCGTGAGCTACCCATATACCTAGTTTATTATTACTAAGGCTTCCTAGAAGAACACTCTTATTTTGAGGGATACTCAATCCTAAGAATGCACTCTCAAACTTCTTAGAGTTGTTATGGCATAGGTGACTTCTGTGTTCATGCTCTGGATTGATTAAATTCAATTCCACCATCAACTGACAGCCGTTGCAAATACCAAGACTCAAAGTATCCTCGCGGGCATAGAACTTATCAAGAGCTTCTTTTGCCTTAGGATTATAAAGGAAAGCTCCAGCCCATCCTTTGGCACTGCCAAGAACATCACTGTTAGAGAAACCACCACAGAATACGATAAAGTTGACATCTTCCAGAGTCTCACGACCACTGATAAGATCAGTCATCATTACATCCTTTACATCAAAACCAGCAAGATACATTGTATAAGCCATTTCGCGCTCACCATTAGTACCCTTCTCACGTATAATTGCGGCCTTAACTCCTGTTGACTTTCTGCGATTAATATCAATACCATAACTTGCAAGTGTACCCTTGAAATCCTTATTGTAGCAAATTTCAATAGGTTGCTTCTTATAGTTTGTATAACGCTTCTTTGCCATACCGTTCATACTCTGATCACGATCAAGAAGATAAGATGTCTTGTACCAAGTATCACGAAGAGAATCTATATCGAACTCATTCTCTTTATCTCCGTTCTTAACAATAATCTTACGACTATTAGGAGTAGGATAACCAATCTTAGCATATCCGATACCTTCGTCATCAAGGAATTTCTTCAATTCTTCCTTATGTGCATCGCTGACCTGAATGACAACACCAGGATTCTCTGCAAATAAAGTCTTAACGATATCATCGCTTGCGATGTCATGAAGATTAACATTGATACCACCATTCTCATTTGCGAAAGTCATTTCAAGAAGAGTACTTATCAAACCACCGGCACTGATATCATGACCTGCCATTATCCAACCGCGCTTTACAAGTTCCTGAATAGCATTGAAACAATCTACAAAATATTCAGGATTCTTCACTGTTGGAACATCACTTCCGACCTTGCCCAAACTCTGTGCAAATGCACTACCGCCTAGATGCTGTTCATCAAAACTGAAATCTATATGATAAAGACTTGAATCCTTATCATTTACAAGTACTGGGCTTACTGTTTTCTTCACATCACTGACTTCACCGCCTGCACTTACAATAACAGTTCCAGGAGCGATAATCTTCTCACCATTAGGATATTGTTGACTTAAAGATAGAGAATCTTTACCTGTAGGTACGTTTACATTAATGTCACAGCAGAAATCACTCAATGCCCTTACTCCTTCATAGAGTCGTGCATCCTCACCCTTCTGAGAACGGCATGGCCACATCCAGTTAGCACTTAGACTAAGACTATCAAGTCCTTCTGCAAGAGGCGCCCATACTATATTAGTAAGAGCCTCAGCTACAGAGAGTACACTTCCAGCCTTTGGATCAGCAAGACCTGCTTGTGGTGCATGACCAAGAGAAGAAGATATGCCTTTTTCTCCACGGAAATCAAGAGCTACAACACCACAGTCAGACAATGGAAGTTGGATTTTTCCTTGTCCCTGCTGACGTGCAATCTTACCAGTTACAGAACGGTCTACCTTATTAGTCAACCAGTCCTTACAAGCTACAGCTTCAAGCTGGAGAACACGGTTAAGGTATTCGTTTATATTATCTTGTGAATAAGTGACATCGTCATATCTACGTTCAACAGTCTCATCAACCATAATGGTTTTAGGTGTGTGACCGAACATCTGAGCTACATCAAGGTCAAAAGGCTTTACACCATCACCCTGTTTGAAACTGAAATGAGCGTCACCCGTTGTCTCACCGACAACATACATCGGAGCACGTTCACGTTCAGCAATCTTCTGAACATGGTCAAGATACTTCTCATCAATAAGAAGTCCCATGCGCTCCTGACTTTCATTCGCGATAATTTCTTTAGCGCTAAGAGTCTTGTCACCGATAGGCAATTTAGTCATATCTATTTCACCGCCACATTCTTCAACAAGTTCAGAAAGACAGTTTAAGTGACCTGCACTACCATGGTCGTGAATACTAACAACAGGATTTTCATCCTCTTCAACCAATGCACGAACGAGATTATAAGCACGTTTCTGCATCTCTGGATTTGCACGCTGAATAGCATTTAGTTCTATTCCGTTGCTATATTTACCTGTATCAACAGAAGATACAGAACCTCCACCAAGACCAATGCGATAGTTATCACCACCAACGACGACAACTTTGTTTCCCTTTGCAGGTTCTTTCTTTAGGCAATCGCGTTTTTTGCCATATCCTACACCACCGGCAAGCATAATGACCTTGTCGTAGGCATATTTTTCATTATTTTCCTGATGTTCAAAAGTAAGTACAGAACCACAAATAAGTGGCTGACCAAACTTGTTACCGAAGTCACTGGCACCATTAGAAGCCTTAATCAAAATCTGTTCAGGGCTTTGATACAACCAGTTGCGTACAGGAAGTATATCTTCCCAGTCACGCTCAACATCTGTTTTTCCATTTTCATCTTTCAAACGTGGGTATGCAGTCATGTAGCATGCAGTTCCAGCGATAGGCCATGAACCGACACCTCCACCCATACGGTCGCGGATTTCACCACCAGTTCCAGTGGCAGCACCATTAAAAGGTTCAACAGTAGTTGGGAAATTATGAGTTTCAGCTTTTAGAGAAATAACACTCTCTATATCTTTTACTTGAAAATAGTCACTAGTACTTTGATCTGAAGGAGCAAACTGCTCTATTACAGGACCCTGAGCAAAAGCTACATTATCCTTGTATGCAGACAAAATCTTATTAGGGTTTTCTTTAGTGGTTTTCTTTATCATACTGAAAAGCGAAGATTCCATTTCTTTCCCGTCAATGATAAACTGTCCGCCGAAGATCTTGTGACGACAATGCTCAGAGTTTATCTGTGCAAAACCAAAGATTTCAGAATCGGTTAGTGGTCGTCCGTTTTCCTTCTCAAGTGTGTGGAGATAGGCAATCTCATCATCATTTAATGCAAGACCTTCCTCGTTGTTATATTTTTCGAGGTCGTCAACATACTTGATTGGTTCTGGGTTGTGGTTAACTGTGAATATTTCCTGATCAAGACCATTATACATACGTTGCAGCATAGGGTCATGTTCAGCTCCCTCTGAATCAACAGGGAAGTATTCCTCTATACGCAAAATGCCGCTAAGACTCATATTCTGGGTAATCTCAACGGCATTTGTACTCCAAGGGGTAATCATTTCACGGCGCGGTCCAACAAAGAAGCCTTCCAATTTTTGGGTTTCTTCCAACTTTGCATCGCCGTAAAGCCAGCAAAGTTCACTGATTTCGTTCTTGTCTGGCTGATGATCGAATTCAGTAGCAATAACACTCTTAGATTGAGTTCTAAAAAAAAGAATCATACTTTTTTATATTTTTGTAGGTGATATATTCGCTTTGCAAAGGTAGTGCAAATCACACACAATACAAAATAAAATGCTAATTTTATTTTTATTGTCGTGACGTAGCCTACTTTATTTAAAGGTAGTGCAAATCATACAAAATAAAAATATGAGGCACTTTATATAATGTATGCGCACATGCGCGCACATATGATTTTAGAAAAATATAGCGTCGTAGTGACTAAGCATTGATTATCAGCATACTAAGTTGTAAATCTACAATAATCAAGTGACGTTACAATGCCGTTTTTAGTGATGCAATAAATGCGGTTTTATCATATAAACTTAGACTTAATCTCGATTATACAATGAATATACTCAGCTCTAATAGTGTGATTTTATTGATTTTACGACTTACTGCGGATAGAAAATCGTTTTCACGAACAAACGTCTGCATTCTTATGATCAAACGTTAACGTTTCTACGATACGAAGTTTGCGTTTCTACGATCAAACGTTTACGTTTCTATATGGAAAAGGAAATCATATTTGACATTATGCAGACACGATGTTTTCAACTAAAAGCTATCTAACTTACTGATTACCAATAAATAGACATTTAGACGCTTATCTTTTTGCAAAACCTATGTACATTTTTCAAAATATCAAATACCTAGAAGATTTTGTTTATGAAACAAAATTCTAATATTTTTTCACAGCATCATGTGCCCTTCTCATCACACTTTTTTTCACCTTACTCCTACTTTTTTCAAATATACTCAACAAGTCTATTCCTGAAGGACCTTTAGGAGAAGTCATTGGATCATTAAACAAATTAGATACCATGCTACTTGTACTAAAGCCTATCTTGGGAGCTTTAGCTGTTATCACGACTGTGTTTATTGTTATTGCTTTTGGAATAAGGAAAGTTGAATCTTTCATGTTCTTAAGTTCCATATTTCTTCTAACATAACTATTATGAGTAAGCGTTATGCTAGTACAGTTTGGGTCAGAGATAAAGAAGTGTCCGTTTTTGTCAGAGTAGATTTTTTTATTCGTATTGGTATAAATAGCTACACCGTCTATCGGCTGTCTCGTCTCTATATCAATAAGTACGCCCTTTACCTGAGCATCAACATTACTTGTCAAAGCACAAAGTATAAACAATATTGGGAGTATCCTTATTTTCATATTCAATTATATATATCTTGCACAAAGTTAAGTTAAAAAAGACAATCACTTACAATACCACCGTTACTTTATATTTTCTTAAAACTTGTTGGGTTAAATATATCAAATTAATGCTATTATAACCATGAAGAATCAGATGATTTCTACAAAAATAACAGATTTTTAGGATGAATCAGATTAATTTACTATTTTTGCAATTGTAAGTGATTTTACATTAATCTATTTTGAAAGTTGAGCCGTAATTTTTTACATATGAGAAATTTAAGAACTATATGCCTTGTAATCGCAGTTAGTATAGCTAGTATATTGCATGCAAATGTATTGCCACAATATAGTCGCGACATGTTTATTTTCGATCATCTAGGTATGAGTAGCGGACTTTCGAGTCAGCGAATATATTCTATAATTGAAGGTCCTTATGGGGGAATGTGGTTCAGTTCAAAAAACGGAATAGACCGCTACAACGGAATTCAGATAAAGAACTACAATTTTAAGACCACAAAAATGTATAGCGATGCAAGCGGGCGTAACGTAAGAGTTTTTATTGCTAATGCAAGCATATACGCTTTTGATAACAAGGGGAATTTATTTATATATAACAGAAGACTTGATAGCTTTGAAAACAAGCTATCTCTAGATAGTCTTATTCATGGAGAGATTATACTAAACGATGTTTACGTTGATAAGAACTATAATATATGGTTCGCCATGAATACAGGACTATATACTATTACTCCAAACAAAAAACTTATAAGAGTTATTAGAAATAGATATATAAATAAATTGAATCATGTAGGAAATTCCCTTATAGCATGCGCCAATGACGGAATTATATTTGTTGATACCAAAAGATATAAAGCGGCAAATATTCTAAATAAAATAAACGCACAGGTGACCTATTATGATAAACTTACATCATACCTTTGGATAGGTACATTTCAACAAGGTATCAAGATATATGATATGCACCATCACAAGATTTCAAAATTTAAAGCTTTTGACAATTTACCAAAGACCCCTGTAAGAAGTATTATTCCAATGGATAAAAAGATGATGCTAATTGGTGTTGACGGAGGTGGTGTGTATGCTGCAAAAAGAGACGGTACAACCGTCAGTCTGCTGTTCAATGCCGATGATAATACCGGAAATGTTCTTCATGGTAATGGCATATATGATATATGTAGGGATCACTATGGCAACATCTGGATTGGCTCATATTCAGGAGGTATTGACATCGCTTATCCAACAGATAATGTAATGAAATTATTTCAGCATGAATATCTAAATAACCAGTCGCTGATAAATAATAACGTAAATGATGTTCTTGAGACTCAAGACGGTAATATATGGTTTGCCACAGACAGAGGCGTGAGTATATATAACAAGAAATTAGGTATATGGCATCATGCAATGACAGACAAGGTTGTACTTACATTATGCCGTAATGCTAGCGGTGTTCTTGCTGGGACTTATGGGAACGGAGTATATTCAATAAACAGTGAAGGAAGGGCATGCAGTATATATAGTGTCAGTAAAGGTACTTTAAAAACTGATTATGTATATTCCTTGTGGAAAGACAATGACAATACGCTGTGGATTGGGTGTCTTAACGGAGACCTTGTGCAAGTTGACGGAAACAAGAAAAAGTATTATCCCATTCAGTTAGTACAATGCATTACCGACATGCCAGATGGACGAATAGCTGTTGGTACGGTAAATGGTTTTTTTGCGGTAAACAAGGAAAGCGGTAGTTTTAAACAGTATTTTCTAGCTTCAGAGTTTCCGGGTAAAGATATAAACTCTTATGTACAGTCTATCTTGTTTGTCAACCATAATACGGCATGGATAGCTACAGACGGCGGAGGAATCTATATCTATGACATGAAGAAACATGTGATAAAACAAACAATAACAAAAGCCAACGGACTACCGTCTAATACGGTTTACACATTAGAAAAAGACAACCAAAATCGCATATTCGCAAGTACAGATATGGGATTATCGCTCATTCTTCCAGAAAAGGGAAATGACGTTATTGATATAAATTTTGTAAGAGGGCTTGATAGGGAATACAAACGAATGTCGGTGTGCAGACTTTCCGACGGGAAAATGGTATTCGGTAGCAGCAGCGGTGCTGTGGTGATAAATCCGGACAGAATATCACACCTTACATACAATGCAAAACTAATTTTGACTAAAATATCGCTTCTTGGAAACGACAATACCACGGATAAAGACTCTGATCTTAACGGTAGACTTTATGATATGCTTGCCTCAGGAGACATAACGCTGGATTACGACAAGAATACATTTGAGATAGATTTTGAAAGCATAAACTACAAATACCAACATGATATAGTCTATCAGTATATGCTTGATGGCTTTGACCGGCAATGGAGTGCACCATCCGAAGCACAAAACGTGAAATACACAAATCTTCCTTCTGGTAATTATAAGTTACTGATACGAAGTATTAGTCGCAATGACGGCAGAGTTCTTGATACAAAGTCGTTGGACATAACTGTAAATCAACCATGGTGGAACACATTTTTTGCATGGTTTATATATATATGTATAATGTGCGGTTTAGCTTATGCTGCTTGGAGATTTTATTTGGAACGTTTGGAACGTAGGTATTTTAACGAAAAAATAAACTTCTTCGTTAATACAGCCCATGATATTCGTACACCTCTTAGCCTCATCCTAGCACCGCTCAATGATATAGCTGCCGATAATTCGCTCAGCGATACAACTAGAAAGTATCTGAATGTAGCAAGGCAAAATGGTGGAAAGTTGTTGAAAATGGTTACAAAATTACTTGATTTCCAGAAAGCCGACAACGATGAAGTAAACATGTGCGTAAGTCCATTAAATCTTAAACAATTATTACAAACACAAATAGAAAAATTTGTTCCACGAACATCTCAAAAAAATATAATAATAGCATTAGAATCATGTCCAGAAGAAGAAAATGTATGGATGGATACAAATATGGCAGACAGCATATTTGAAAATTTGATTTCAAATGCAGTGAAATATACTCCAGAAGGTGGATATATAAATATATGCGCACGGATTGAAGATAATGAGATATGCATAGATATCGCTGATAATGGAATCGGTATTCCACAAACGGCACAAAAACATATATTTCAGAATTTCTACAGAGCCGATAATGCAATCAATTCCAATGAGACGGGAAGCGGACTAGGACTTATGCTAACGCACAGACTTATAAAACTCCATAAAGGAAGTCTCACATTCAATAGTTTGGAGAATAGCGGAACGGTTTTCCATATAAGACTGAAAAGAGGCTTTGAACATCTCATGGATTTTATTGATAAACAGGATGCAGATAGGAATAACAACAAAGACATATTACCAATAGAATCTATAGCTAGAGAAGAGGATGTACAATTGACAAATGATAAATCAAAAGACATCATGCTGTTTGTTGACGATAATGCCGAACTGCGTAATTATATCAGCATGACATTTCGAAATAATTATAATGTTGTCACAGTGGAGAGTGCAGAAGAGGCGCAGAGATATCTTGATAATGAAGTATGCGATATTATTGTATCTGATGTTATGATGCCAGGAATGGACGGAGATGAATTCTGCAAAATCATAAAGGAAAATCCAGATACATCTTTTTTACCTGTTATTTTATTAACAGCCAAGTCAGGCAGAGACTTCGTTATCGGTGGATTGAATGTAGGCGCAGACGATTATATCACAAAGCCATTTGACGTAGCAATATTAAAGGGTAAGATAGAAAGTATGTTAAGAAACAGACGCATACTTAGCAAATATTATATGGGGCGATCTATTGACATGGCAAGGAACGTGCAACCTGATGATAGTACAATTAGCCACATGAACAATAACGACCGTAAGTTTATTGAGAAAGCCACAAAGATAGTTATGGATAAAATATCTGATACTGATTTCAAAATAGACGACCTATGTATAGAAATGGCTATGAGCCGTACTCTGTTCTATGGCAAACTAAAAGCTCTTACGTCTCAGACTCCACAGGATTTTATAAGGATTTTGCGTCTCGAACGTGCCGCCGTTTTAATAAAAGAAGGTAATTCGGTATTAGATGTTTCTGTTATGACAGGCTTTGCGAACGTAAAACACTTCAGCACCACATTTAAGAAGCATTTTGGAGTTTCTCCAAGTAAATATCTGTAAATAAGCACTTTACTATATTATGGCAAAATTCCAATACTGATTATATGTCAGTATTGAAACTTTTTCTGTTTGTTTTGAAACCTATGCTATGAAGTATTGGATTAATTTTGCCACGAATTTGGTAACAAAAATCAATCATGAAAATAAAGTTTATAATCTATTTACTGTTTTACACTATTCCTTTATCTATTCATGCACAAAACTACAAACTTGTATGGAGTGATGAATTTAATGAAAACTCTTTGAATAAGAACTGGAATGTTGAAGTATTAGACAATCCATACAACAACGAACTTCAGTGTTATACAAATAGTAGTTCCAATGTAAATATAGAGAATGGCAATCTTGTTATTATCGCCCGCAGGGAATCACACAACGGAAAGTCTTTTACTTCCGGACGTATAAATTCCAGCACAAAGGTGAACTTCAAACATGGAAAGATTGAAGCTAGAATAAAGATGCCAAAATTAGCAAACGGATTGTGGCCAGCATTCTGGTTGATGGGTGAAGATCCGCAGAATGTAGGTTGGCCTGCATGTGGAGAAATTGATATTCTGGAAGCCGGACATTCAGATGGTATTAAGAATTCAACTCAAGAGCGATTATTCTCAGGTTGCATTCATTGGGGTAGCAGTTTAACAGACCACCGCATGTGGACGACAGGTGCCGTTACCAGTGAATATGACATAACAGGTGACTATCATATATTCACGGCTGTATGGGATGACAGTTATCTGCGTTTCTATCTTGATAATTCAACCAAACCATATTATGAGGCTACAATAACCAACGAGTATGACTCATATAATTATTTCCATAAACCATTTTATATTTTATTTAATATGGCTGTTGGTGGAGATTATCCAAATATTCTCAACGCAGAAAACATCACCGCACTACCTACAGAAGGTTGTGAGGCTAAAATGTATATTGACTATGTAAGGATATATCAGGAAGAAGGAAAAGTTAATGTCTATACACAGGAAACTGCAGGACTGAAAAATGTATATACCCAAGGGAAAAAAGACACAGCATATTATTCAATAAATGGTATGAAATTGAATGGCAAACCTTCTTGGGACGGAATATACATCCACAACGGTAAGAAAATAATAGAATAAGAATAACTAATAAATAATAAAAACCTAAATTTAAGAAGATGAAGAAAAGTAATCGGAAATTAGTTCACATGCTTGCTATTGGTCTGACTTTACCACTAGCCGGAACTATCCAAATGCAGGCTAAACCAAGTGTAACTATCGTACAGCAGACTCAGAATATCTCTGGTTCTGTTACCGACGGTAGCGAACCTATCATCGGGGCTAGTATCGTTGTAAAAGGTAAAGGTATGGGCACAGTAACTGATGCCAATGGTCATTTCAGCCTTGATGCTAAACCTGGTACATTATTGGAAATAAGCTATGTAGGATACAAAACCATGACCGTTAAAGCAAATAACAACATGAATGTGGTACTTGCTGAAGACAAAAAGATGATTGATGAAGTAGTTGTTACGGCTTTAGGTATTAAGCGTGACAGAAAGGCTCTTGGTTATGGAATCGGCGAGGTCAAAGGTGAAGAACTTACTAAGGCTAAAGAGACAAACGTAATAAATTCTCTCGCTGGTAAGATTCCAGGACTAGTTGTCAGTCAGACTGCAGGTGGTGCATCAGGTTCTACACGAGTAATTCTTCGTGGTAGCACAGAGATGACAGGTAACAACCAACCATTGTATGTAGTAGATGGTGTCCCTTTGGACAATACCAATTATGGTAGTGCTGGTACATCAGGAGGATTTGACCTTGGTGACGGAATATCAAGTATCAACCCAGATGATATAGAGACAATGTCTGTATTAAAAGGTCCAGCGGCTTCTGCACTCTATGGTAGCCGTGCTTCTCATGGTGTGATACTCATCACAACTAAAAAAGCAGGAAAAGATAAATTCAGCGTTGAATACAATGGTTCCGTTACAATGGATACCCAATTGGCTAAGTGGAATAATATCCAGCAGACTTATGGTATGGGCAGTAACGGCACATATAGTATTGATGCTGTGTCAAACACCAACAAGAGTTGGGGACCTAAAGCCGATGCACTTAACAGCCTGAAATATTTTGATGGTGTACAACGTCCATATATGATTATACCAGATAACACCTCAGATTTCTTCCGTTCTGGTTTTACTGCGACAAACACAGCAATTGTTGGAGTTAACAACGGAAAGACTGGTATGCGTTTCACATATACCGACATGCGCAACAAGGATATTGTGCCAAAGACTCACATGAGTCGTGACATTTTCAACTTGCGCACCAACACATCTGTAGGTAATGTTGACTTCGATTTCAGCGCTAACTACACACGTGAGGATGTTAAAAACCGTCCAGCTCTAGGTGACAGCAAGTCAAACATTGGAAAGAATCTAATGACTTTGGCTACTACATACAATCAGGCTTGGTTGAAAACTTATCAGGATGCCAACGGAGATTATGCCAACTGGAACGGAATGGACCCATATAATGTGAACCCATATTGGGATGTATATAAAAATTCCAACGATTCTAAAAAAGACCAATTCCGTCTTACAGGTAAGATTGTTTGGAACATAGACAAACACTTGAAGTTACAGACAACGATGGGTGCCGACCTCAACTGGTTTACATTCGAGGATTTCAAGGCTCCAACAACACCAGGATTTGAAGCTGGTCGTATGCAAGACAGTAACTTCCGCAACCGCATGTATAACTTTGAAGCTCTTGCCCTTTACAACAATAGCTGGGGCGACTTTGACCTCAATGCGACACTTGGTGGAAGTATATATAAAGTGAATAATCTCACGACTATAACCACAGCGCAAGACATGCAGATACGTGATGTCAAAGCTTTGATGAGTTTCAATGAGATTAGTTTGGAGCAGAATACATATCGTAAACAAATTAATTCTCTTTATGGTTCTGTAAACCTTGGTTGGAAACATCTTTTATATCTTGACGCAACATTACGTGGCGACCAGAGTTCTACCCTACCAACAAGCAACAACGTATATGTTTATCCTTCATTCTCGGGAAGTTTCGTTTTCTCTGAATTAACAAAACTCGGCAATCTACTTCCTTATGGTAAGTTGCGCATGTCGTGGGCACAGGTAGGTAGTGATACAGATCCATATCAGCTTGGACTAGTATATACTAAATCTAAGTTTACATATCCAGGATACACTATAGGATACATCAACAACAATACAATTCCAAACAAAGACTTAAAGCCAACAAGAACAAACTCTTTCGAAATTGGTGTTGAAACGAAGTTCCTCAACAACAGAATGGGACTTGACATCACTTACTATTCACAGAAAAGTAAGAACCAAATTATGGGTATGGCTTCATCATGGACATCAGGTTATACATATAGATTGATTAACGCAGGTGAAATAGATAACAAAGGTGTTGAAATAGCACTTAACACACGCCCCATACAGACAAAAGACTTCTCTTGGGATTTGAATCTCAATTTCTCTAAGAATAGTAATAAGGTGAAAAGATTAGTTGACAACATGGATATGTTTGAACTTGAAAAAGCCTCTTGGCTTGATGTTCAAGTTGCAGCTAAAGTTGGTGAGAACTTCGGTTCTATTGTTGGTCCAGATTTCAAGAGAAACGATGCAGGACAGATTCTCATTAATCCATCAACGGGTTTGCCTGAATACGACAAAAGCAATCACGTTTTGGGAAATGCTTCTTGGAAATGGACAGGAGGTATTACTACGACTCTTACATATAAGAACTTGTCATTAAATGCAATATTTGACGTAAAAGTTGGTGCAGACTTGTATTCCATGTCAGCCCGTGCATCTTACGAATCAGGAAAGGCAAAAGAAACTTTGGCTGGTCGTGAAGATTGGTATAAATCAGAAGAACAGCGTCAGGAAGCTGGCATTGCGAAAGGTTCAGCCAGTTGGAAACCTACAGGTGGCTTTATCGCTCCTGGAGTCATAGACAATGGTGACGGAACTTACCGTAAAAACGATATTTATGTAAATCCAGAAGATTATTGGATGAACGTATGCCGTAATGCTCCATCAATGTTCATTTATGATAACTCTTATATAAAGTGCCGTGAACTCACATTGAGTTACGATGTACCTCAACAATGGTTGAAGAAAGCTATCAATGGTTTAACGATATCTCTTGTGGCACGTAATCCGTTTATTGTATGGAAAAACATTCCTAACATTGACCCTGATTCAAACTATAACAACACAACTGGTATGGGACTAGAATATGGTTCTCTGCCATCACGCAAGAGTTATGGTATCAGTGTGAACGTGAAATTCTAATACAATAGTTCTTTTATAACATAAAGGAGATTTAAAAATGAAAAAATATAAATCATATTTAATAATATTATTGGCTTCTGTAGCTCCGCTTATCACCATTTCTTGTAGTGACAACTACATGAATGACATGAATACAGACCCGTCAAAGGCTGCTACAATAGATCCTAACGCACAGCTAACAACTGCCGAATTGCAAACTTATGGCGACCTGAGCATGGTTGAAATATATCGTAACTATTTCTATGCTTTCTCACAGCAGTTGATGGGATGTTGGAACACCACAAACTATGGAGGACGACATACCATTGATAATCAGGAAATGAGCCGCATGTGGACGACTCTATATCCTAATGCAATAAAGAATCTTACCGATGGTGAGATACGTACTAACGGCAATGCAGCCAAGTCAAATATAAACGCAGCAATGCGCGTGTATCGTGTTTACCTTATGTCTGTAATAACAGATACTTATGGAAATGTACCATATTCAGAGGCAGGGCTTGGATTCTATAACGGAATAACAAATCCAAAATTTGACTTACAAAAAGATATCTATGCTGACTTCTTTCAACAGCTTGACTCTGCTACAACAATGCTTAATGCAGCTGGTGACAAGATTAGCGGTGATGTCATATACAAAGGTGATGTTACAAAATGGAAAAAGCTAGCTAACTCTCTTCGACTACGCTTTGCTATGAGAATTTCTGATGTAGAACCTGATAAGGCTAAGACTGAATTTATCAAAGCTCTTAATGCTGATGGTGGTATTATAGAAAATTCTGCCGATGACGCATTAATAAATTATATGTCTATCGCATTCAGTTTTGGTCAGGAAAGCTATTCTGATTACCGTGGAAATGCACTTTCAAAACTGCTTTTCGGTAATGATCCAACAAATAATCCTAGCTACATTTGCTCTACTCTTTTCAATCAGTTAAACGATAACAACGACCCAAGGACATTTATGATGTCACGCTGCTATTATGACAAGTTGATGAGTTCTACTGGAACAGAAGGCCGCATTGATATAACCGATGAGGTTAAGAGTAATAACAAGTTTACGCCTAATGTTCCAGGTGCTTTTTCTTGGGAGCCTTGGCCTACAGGATTCAAGAGTGACAAGTTAACAGAGATAGCAAAGAATAATCCGGATGTAGATCCTAATGTGGCCCGTGAGGTTGAGCCTAAACTAGCCAATAACTTTTTAAAAAGCGACAATCCTGGCGTCGTAATTACTTCAGCAGAAGTAGATTTTCTTTTAGCAGAGGCTACATTGAAAGGATGGATAAGCAATAAAGGAACTGTTACAGAACTATACACAAAAGGCGTGCGCGCAGCAATGGACTTTCTTTCAGATAATTATGGATGTGACAAAATTTCTGACGCAGACTTTAACACATACATTTCCAACAACGGTATCGGCCATACTGAGGAACAGGCTAAGGCAGCTATAAATACCCAAGCTTGGATTTTGCACTTTACTAATCCAGCTGAATGTTGGGCAAACGTACGTCGTTCAGGCTATCCTATTATGAAATCGCCAAAAGACTATGGATTCGGACAGTACTTGACCGGTGGTGATGACATACCTGTTCGTCTTTGTTATCCTGTTCTTGAATCTTCTTATAACAAGCAAGGCTATGATGACGCATTGCAACAAATGGGAGGAAAAGATGATTGGCATACCCATGTATGGTGGGATGTAAAGTAATAGTAAATTAAACGACATATTAAAATTTAGAATAATATGAAAAAGATATATTTTATGTTGTTGGCAGTTCTCACAATGGCGGTTACCGTTACTTCTTGCAGTGACAATGATCCGTTTGCCACAGCTACATCAAATGATAATCCGCACATTTTGGATCCAGTATTTGCAAACAGGGTTAATGGAGAACTTCCAGTAATTTCAGAATTCAATCGTGACGGAAGTTTCTCAATGACAGTTACAGTAACGCCTGCCGAGTTCACTACAGTTACGTGGAACTTTGACGGTCAGGAATCTCACACAGGTACAGCAATAGACACAACTCTTCTCGCAGGAACTTATGACGTTAAAGTCATTGCAACCACAGTTGAGGGAAAGTCTACATTCCGTGAGGGGTTGGTAAAGGTTAAACCATTGGACAGCGATCCATATACATCTACTGTTGGGGTAGAACGTATCGTCGCTTCTGGAGGTAATGCAACTCTTTTCGGTGGAAAGCTCACCAACGTAAAAAGTCTTATCATTGGTGGTGTTACGATTGACGCACAACCTGCAGCTGATGGAAATTCATTAAATTACACTGTTCCAACAACTCTTGCCGATGGTAGCTATCGGGTAACAATGGTAACTTCTGACGGAAAGATGTATGGTGCTGATAAAATTGCGATTAACAAACAGACTATGGTTGTTGATGCAGCAATACGTTCAAGCGCTAAGGCTCCAGTAACGATTAATGGTATCAATATGGAGAATATAGCTTCTATCACTATAAACGGTAATACTATTACAGAGTTTGTAGCGCAGACAGCTACATCTTTAACATTTACATGTCCAGATTTAGAAGCAGGAGATTATGTAATGACAGCAAAGACAAAAGCCGGTGATGACGTAATGTTCTATGTAGACAAGGCCTTTGTTGCTACTGGTAAACTTACAGTTACATCAGAAAAGACTTTATGGGAAGGACACAGTTATGTTTCATGGGAGCTTCCTGATGGAGATCCAAACAAAATTTTCCAAAGTACAGTATCTTCTATGTTTGAAAATGTAAAGGTTGGTGCACACGTCAGAGTTTACTACTCGCTTAAATCTAGCGATTCTTATCATCAAATACAACTTATGACTCCGAGTTGGACCATATTATCTGTAGGTACAAAGAAAGATATCGCTGCAGACGGTGTTTGGGAATTTGTACTTAACGATAACGACCGCAACCTTATCATGAATCAAGGAGCTTTAGCTATCGGAGGTCATGGATTTTATGTAGATCGAGTTACTGTAGAATAAACATATACACATAGAAGTAAATATGTTCTTTAAGAATAAATTAATAATACTACCGGTTATTTTAATGGCTGCTTGTAAAATACAAGCAGCCGTACCGGTAATAAAAGAAGATGTGAAAATAGAACAAAAAGTCAACAACACACTCAATAAGATGACTATCGACGAAAAGGTAGGACAAATGATGGAAGTAGTTGTTGACCTTTTGGGTAGTAATGATAAAAACGGAGTATTCCATATTGACTTACAAAAGGCTGACAGCATATTCAATCGCTATAAGATTGGATCAATTCTGAATGCCCCAAATACAATAGCTCCGACAGCGAAGCTTTGGGAAAAGTATTTGTCTGACATTCAGAAAATATCGATTAAACGTATAGGTATACCATGTATTTATGGACTAGATCAGAATCATGGCTCTACATATACGCAAGATGGAACTCTTTTTCCACAAAACATTAATGTAGCAGCCACATTCAATAGAGATCTGGCACGTCGCTGCGCAGAAGCTACAGCTTATGAAACACGTGCGATAAGTATTCCATGGAGTTATAGCCCTACTGTTGACTTAGGACGTGATCCTCGTTGGCCGAGAATATGGGAAAATTTTGGTGAGGACTGTTTCATGAATGCAGAAATGGCTAAGGCTATGGTTTTAGGATTTCAAGGAAATAATCCTAATAATATAGACAATCACCATATTGCGGTATCTCTTAAACATTATTTGGGATATAGCGTTCCTTGGACAGGAAAAGATAGAACACCAGCATATATTTCTCCAGCAGACTTGCGTGAAAAATTTTTCGCACCATTTCTTTCAGGAATCAATAGTGGAGCACTTTCAATAATGGTTAATTCAGGATCTGTAAACGGAATGCCTGTTCATGCAAATCATGAATTACTTACTACATGGTTAAAAGATCAAACTGGTTGGGATGGAGTCCTTGTTACTGATTGGGCAGATATAAATAATTTATATACGCGCGAAATGGTTGCTAAAGATAAAAAAGACGCATTGCGAATTGCCATAAACGCTGGTATTGACATGATAATGGAACCATACGATCCTACCACATGTGATAGCCTGAAAGAATTAGTTTTAGATGGTAGTATTTCTATTGATAGAATTAATGATGCTGTAAAACGCATACTTCGTATGAAGTATCGTTTAGGATTATTTGATCATCCAACACAAAAGCTCTGTGATTATCCTAAATTTGGAGGTAGCGAATTTGCCAACCTGAGTTTAGAAGGAGCAACAGAAAGTATAGTCCTTCTAAAAAATGATAAATCTATACTCCCATTGAAAAAAGGACAGAGAATACTATTGACCGGTCCCAACGCCAATCAAATGCGCTGTCTTGATGGTGGTTGGAGTTATACATGGCAAGGAAATCTAACGGATAAGTTTGCAGGAAAATACAATACTATATATGAGGCTTTCTGCAATAAATATGGAAAGGAAAATGTAAAACTTTGCCAAGGAGTAACTTATAACGAACAAGGAAAATATTACGACGAGAACGTGTCTGATTTTGAAACTGTAGTTAATGCAGCAGCATCTGCGGATGTAATAGTGGCTTGCTTAGGTGAAAATTCATATACGGAGACTCCAGGTAATCTCACAGATTTAACATTATCTTTGAATCAAAGAAATCTTGTAAAAAAGCTTGCAGAGACTGGCAAACCTATACTTCTTATTCTCAATGAAGGTCGCCCTCGTATCATCTCTGATATAGTACCATTAGCAGATGGTGTTGTAGATATAATGCTTCCGGGAAATTATGGGGCTGATGCTTTAGTAAATTTATTGTCTGGAGAACGTAATTTTTCAGGAAAACTTCCATACACATATCCTAGTGAAATAAATTCACTTGCTAATTATGATTTCAAGAAAAGTCAGGAAGTTGCAACAATGGAGGGTGCTTATGATTATAATGCTAAGATAACTCAACAATGGCCATTTGGATATGGGAAAAGTTATACTGAGTATAAATATAGTAACTTGCGAATCAACAAAACACATTTCTTGAAAGATGACACCATTGATGTTTCTGTTGATGTGACGAATATTGGTGATAAATTGGGAAAAGAAAGTGTTCTTCTTTACAGTTCAGATCTCATTGCCTCTATGACTCCAGACGGACGTAGACTACGTGGCTTTGAAAAAGTGGAACTGCAACCAGGAGAAACTAAAACCGTAACAATAAGTCTTTCTGCAAATGATTTGGCATTTGTTGGATATGATGGCAAATGGATTCTTGAAGAGGGAGATTTTAATCTTATGATAGACAATCTAACGGCAAAGATCACATGTGATGCCACTTACAAATGGGACTCGGCTAATAAATAGAACTTATAAAGTAATGATTCAAGATTAACAAATTATTTTCAGGAATAAAGAATTAGTCCGCTGTAGCAAAAAATGCTACAACGGACTTTTTATATAAATTCTATAGTCAAAGAGCTATTTAATATTATTTACTAAGACTAACCTCCAAGTTCTTTCTTATAGCAGCAATAAACTCATCACTGTTGGCTTGTTTTGCCTCAACACCTTCCATAAGATTTACTAAGTCTTTTGTTGCTATTCCAGAATTAAGTGTGTCAAGGCATGCCTGTTCGAGCTTGTCACCAAACTCAACCAATTCTTTTATATTATCAAGTTCACCTCGTTTCCTAAGCGCACCACTCCATGCGAATATCGTTGCCATAGGATTTGTACTTGTCTCTTCACCTTTCAGATATTTATAATAGTGCCTTGTAACTGTTCCGTGAGCAGCCTCATATTCATACTTACCATCAGGAGAAACTAATACAGATGTCATCATTGCAAGTGAACCAAACGCCGTTGATAGCATGTCGCTCATTACGTCACCATCATAGTTCTTACATGCCCATATAAATCCGCCCTTACTGCGGATTACTCGTGCAACAGCATCGTCGATTAGAGTGTAGAAATATTCAATTCCTAGTTTTTCAAACTCCTGTTTATAATCTTTCTCATACACTTCTTCAAAGATCTGTCGGAACTGCGCATCATAAGTTTTACTAATAGTATCCTTTGTAGCAAACCACAGGTCTTGTTTTGTGTCTATCGCAAATTTAAAACAACTATGAGCAAAAGATGTTATACTCTTATCAGTGTTGTGCATTCCCTGAATAACTCCAGCACCGTCAAAGTTATGAATTTCTACCTCCTGCTTCTTTCCACTTTTGCCTTCAAACACAAGTTTTGCCACTCCTGGTTCATCAGCACGAATCTCCACGCTCTTGTAAACATCACCATAAGCATGACGAGCGATAGTTATCGGTTGTTCCCAATTCTTCACAACTGGACGAATTGAAGGTATTGTTATAGGAGCTCTGAATACAGTTCCGTCCATAATACTTCGTATCGTACCGTTAGGACTTTTCCACATCTTATGCAGATGATATTCATCCATTCGCTGAGCATTAGGAGTTATTGTTGCACATTTCACGGCCACACCATATTTGCGTGCGGCATTAGCTGAATCTATTGTTACTTTATCATTAGTCTTATCACGGTTGGGCAGACCGAGATCGTAGTATTCAGACTTCAAGTCGACAAAAGGAAGAATCAGTTCATCCTTGATCATCTTCCAAAGAATACGTGTCATCTCGTCACCGTCCATTTCCACTAATGGTGTGGTCATTTTAATCTTTTCCATAAAAGCTATACTTAAATTATCAATAGTGTTTGCAAATGTAGAAAAAAGATTTCACATTAACGAAAAAAGCTATCGAATTGTTGTTAATTGATAGCTTTTACATTAAATATGCTATCCAAGCAATGAAAACAAAAAAATAGCGCAGAACTCATTGTTATTGAGTCCCACGCCATTAATATAACCTTTTTACCTTTTAATATTCTTTATTTTTCTTCAGGTGCCTTGTCTATCAAGTCCATAAACTGGTCTAGCTTTGGAGTGATGATAATCTGAGTACGGCGATTGCGCTGCTTTCCGATTTCAGTATCATTTGTAGCGATTGGATTAAACTCACCGCGTCCACCAGCTGTGAGACGTTTTGGATCTACACCATAATGATCTTGCAAATACTGAACAACACTAGATGCACGAAGTGCAGAAAGGTCCCAGTTGTTACGAATATTCTTCATGCTAGGAGCCATCGTGTTTACTGCTACGTTATCGGTGTTACCCTCAATCAATACGTCATAGTCTTTATAGTCCATGATGATTTTGGCAATTTTGCTCAATGTTTCGGCAGCACGGTCGTTAATTTCATAGCTTCCACTCTTATAAAGCATATTGTCAGCAAGTGATATGTAGACAACACCCTTAAGAACCTGTACATCAACTTCCTTCATCTCGTCCTTGCTTAAAGAACGTGTCAAGTTGTTGGTTAGTACCAAGTTTAGAGAATCACTCTTGCTCTTCACCTCAACCAAGTGACGAATGTAGCGATTGCTTTCGTTTATCTGATCAACAAGCTTTGAGATGTTGATATTGTTTGAGTTTGCATTAGTTAAACTCTTATCCAAAGACCCCTGCAAAGATGCATAGTCTCTTTTCTGCTGTGCCAATTGATCTTCAAGGCTAGCAACACGAGCCTTGGTTGCAGCAAGCTGCTCTTTTGAATCCTGATAATTTGAAGACAGTTCTTTGTTTTCTGTCTGGCAATTCAGTAACTCCTTTTTGCTTGCACAACTGCTTACTAGCAATGTTCCAGCTATAAGTGTTAGCATCAAAACTTTTTTCTTCATATCTATAAATTTTAAGTTCATTATGGTTGCAAATATAATTATAAGACGCATAAAACAATAAAATGTTTACTCCCTTTATAATATTTTAAATTATTAGTGATTATTTTAAGACAGTAAAGCTATTTAGCCTCACTTTTTCACTCTAAAATAAATGCTTTATGGTTGTTCTTTGATAACATCATACATATTATCTAACAAGTCTAGTCCTGGTTTTGTGCGGAATACTTTCGCCCTGACATTCTCTATAGCCCGAGATGACAGATTGTCTTCATATATATTTACAAGAAAGTCTGCTTCAACTAGAATTTGATAATCAAGACCATCAATATTATTATACGTATGATGATGAGCTATAAGATAGCATATTCTCTCAATTTGTTGATTACTATACCCACCTAGTGAAGAAAGAAGCTTACGAGCTTCTTCCGGTCCTTCCTTCTCTTGATATTTACCATTAGATGAACCATATTTTTTTTCGCTTAAATGTATTCCGATATCATGCAATATTGCAGCAGATTCGAGAATAGACATCAGATTTTCACCAATCCCCTCTAAAGTTCCTATTGTGACGGCATAATCATGCACTTTCATAAAATGCTGAATTCTCATAGCGTCGCCTTTATCATATTCCGTCATAGCGGCTATAAGTTTTGCGTGTTGTATATCCATTTTACTTAATATTTTGACTACAAAGATAAGTCAAACTAGATCAAAGCGTATAAAATAAGTGAAAAAACAACGATATTTTTTCTTTGATGTGAAAAAATAACTATATTCGCATGCATTTATAAAAAATATATAACATTAATTGAAATCGGGCAATTGACACAATAGGCAAAAGCCATATCATAACAAGGCAAATATTGGGATGAGAAAAATTGACATGACATCCAAAGAATGGTGTGATATTATCTTTGAAGGAAAAAACAAAGAGTATGGTGCATACAAGTTGCGCATTGACTCGGCACGTCGCAATACTATTGTGACGATTGTTATGGTAGCGATTGTAGCATTGCCTTTTTTATTTATACTACTGACTATACTATTCACTCCAAAGGAAAAATACAACATGGACCTTGACCAAGTATTGTCAGAAATGAAGCCTGCCGAAAATAAATACAAGTTATCTGCGCCTAAGTTACTTAATGTAGCGCATAAAAAGATATCAAAAAAAGATGGCAAACGCACAGCATTTACTGCTCCAGTTATCATGCTAGACAAAGACGTTACATCTTCAGGGCTTGCTACTAACGGTGACGCTTCAAAAGGCACAGAGTCAAATTCAGTAAACATACCAGCTGATACTACTGGTTTTGCTAATAAAACGACAACTCACAATGGTGTTAATGCTAACACTGATAAGATATTGTTTAGAGTGATTGAAGAGCTTCCTGAATTTCCTGGAGGTGCCACAGAATATATGAAATGGCTTACTCGTAATCTCCGTTATCCTAAATCTGCAGAAGAAAAGAAAATTGACGGGAAAGTTGTAGTAAGTTTCATAATAAATAAAAATGGCACCATTTCTGATATAAAAATTATAAAGTCATTGGATCCTGATTGTGATAACGAAGTACTTCGCGTTATGAAAAAAATGCCTAAATGGAAACCAGGAACAGAAAAGGGACACCCAGTACGTACAGAATATGTAATTCCTGTCGTATTCAAAGGATTGACTACTACTCCATAAGCTTTATATTCATTTATTCAGAGAAAGGTCTACCAGAAAAGTTTTTTTAATGCCACTAATGTCATAATGTCACAAACCCTTTGTTTATCGGGCTTTAACCAGTGACATTAAGTGACATTATCGGGGTAAAAGTGACATTAAACTCCAATTCGTACCTATTTTTAGCGTTTTTTTCGCAACTATGCTATTTGTATAAATACATATTTGTGCTAATGGAGTTTTGTTGAATATAAAGGCTAGTTTCCTAAACAACATGAATAATTCAAAAATCGACGTCATACATATATGAACATGAGAGAATGAATTTAAAGGATGTAAATGCATTTGGAATACTGAGCACACAAACTTTTACCTAAATTATCTCAGCTTTTGGGTAATTCGATTACATTAGTGGGTGTGCAATAAGATTACCTTAGCACATGTGTAATCCGATTACCCAACGTGGGTAATCGGGTTACACAACGTGAACAACTCAATTACCCACGTTAGGTAATTGAATTGCCTAACGTAAAAAAGGCTATTACCCAGCGCAGGTAAACAAATGATTATCAATAAGACGACAAGAATAAGATTGATGATAATTACCACTTTTTTGCAGTCGACTTCTGAGATAAAAAACTAAACATATTGCGAAGTATAGCGTACATAATGACGAGTAAAGATCATCATAAACGAAAAAGTGTCTATACATGTACAGCATATTTGGTAACAAATCGCCAAAAACAGTTATGATTTACTATTTAATGCCACTTTTACACCGATAATGTCACTTAATGTCACTCGCTCATCCCTTATAAACAAAGGGTTTGTGACATTATGACATTAGTGACATTAAAAAAACTTTTTTTGGTAGAGCATCCAAATTCATTTATAGAGGATAACGTACCTTAATTGACAAAGTTTCTGTTTTTATTTTAGTTTCATTATATGATTACATCATTCTATTTTTATGATTGACCATAAATAAAGTGATATACTTGAAAAAGTTCAACTAACTTGTTTGCAAGACCTTTAACGTCATTTTTATTGTTTTCTTCGTTTTTTATATAGTTTTTTACTAACTTTGCAACAAATTGTACCTGCGCCCGACAAACATGAAAGTAATAGAAATAATAAACCAAAATAAGGGTAAACGAAAATTATCATTCGAAGTGCTGCCTCCTTTAAAAGGAAACGGCACGGAAAATCTCTTTGCTACAATTGATAAACTGAAAGTATTCGACCCGCTTTATATAAATATTACCACTCATCATAGCGAATACGTCTACAAGGAACTTCCTAATGGACAGTTTGAACGCAATAGAGTGCGTAGGCGTCCGGGCACAATAGCAATAGCTGCTGCTATAAGAAATAAATATAGCATACCTGTAATTCCACACATAATTTGTAGTGGAGCCAGTGCCGAAGATATTGAATACGAACTACTTGATCTACAATTTCTCGGCATCGAAGACCTACTGCTGCTTCGTGGTGACAAGGCAAAAGATGACAGAATATTTACCCCAACAAAAGGTGGGTATACACATACAACAGAACTTATCAAACAGGTTAACAATTTCAACAATGGTTTCTTCAATGATGGGACAATTATCAAGCATCCTGGAGAGAAATTCACTTTTGGTGTAGCCGCTTATCCTGAAAGACATGAAGAAGCTCCGAATTTGGAAATGGATATAAAATACCTGAAAATGAAACAGGATCTTGGTGCACAGTACGCTGTAACACAACTGTTTTATGACAATAATAAGTTTTTTGATTTCGTTAAACGAGCGAGAGAAATTGGTGTCACCATTCCTATCATACCAGGAATTAAACCTTTGGCAAAACTTTCACAACTAACAGTCGTACCACGAACATTCAGATGCGACTTGCCTGAAGCTCTGGCTGAGGAAGTTATAAAGTGCAAGACAGATGATGACGCAAAGAAATTAGGTATAGAATGGTGCACACAACAATGCAAAGAACTCTATGCTGCAGGATTTGAAACGATACACTTCTACACTGTTTCGGCAGTAGATAGCGTAAAAGAAATAGCAAAGGATATATTATAGACAGATGAAGTTCAGTAATGTTATAGGTCAAGAAGAGGCAATAGGCAGACTCAGACAACTTGTTGAAGAACAACGAGTACCGAGTACAATGATGCTATGCGGCCCGTTGGGAAGCGGGAAAATGGCTCTTGCAATGGCTTTCGCGTCATATCTCTTAGGAGAGCGTGACGGAGACAATTCATTATTGAGTGACCAGATGTCAATAAGAAACGCTGAAGCCATGCTGAAGAATTGGGAACATCCCGACCTTCACTTCACTTATCCTGTTATAAAACCCGCAGGAATGTCTGCCGATCACAAGATGATTAGTGACGACTTTACCAGAGAATGGCACGAGATGATTTCTGAAGGTCCATATTTCTACATTGACAACTGGCTTACAAAGATGGATGCTGCCAACCAGCAAGCTATTATTGGTGCAGGAGAAAGCGACGAGCTGACTAGAAAAATGAGTTTGAAATCAAGTCAGGGAGGATATAAGGTAAGTATTATATGGCTGCCGGAGAGAATGAATGCCGAATGTGCAAACAAACTATTGAAACTATTGGAAGAACCGCCACATAAGACGGTATTCATAATGGTTTGTGAAGAACCGGAACTGCTGCTTGATACGATAAAAAGTCGTACACAAAGAATTGACATAAAGAAGATTGACGACGATGCCATAGAAAAAGCGTTGACAGAACGACGTGGACTAGACCAAGACATTGCACACAGAATTGCACGTATAGCTAACGGCAACTGGATGCGCGCATTAGAGAATCTTGATGCAGGAAACGAAAATCGTCAATTCCTCGACATGTTCATAATGCTTATGCGGCTGTCGTATCAGCGCGACATCAAGGAACTAAAGAAATGGAGTGAGATTGCATCTTCAAACTATGGAAGGGAAAAGCAACGTCGTATGCTAAACTATTTCTCTAGAATGGTTAGAGAAAACTTTATGTATAACTTTAAACAAACCGAGTTGTGCTATATGACTCAAGAGGAGGAAAACTTCTCTAGCAATTTTGCAAGATTCATTAATGAAGCCAATGTGATAGAGATTTCAGAACTATTGCAGAAGGCTAGAAAAGATATAGGGCAGAATGCCAACGGGAAAATAGTATTTTTCGATTTGGCTCTGCAAATGATTGTTTTAATAATTAGAAAATAACAATTCGTATGGATTATAAAAATATGAAATTCAAGGTCTCTAAGGGTTGTGACCATGGACTCTGTTGCCGAGCTTACGGCAGACAGGACAGACAACTCAACACTTGTGACTGGTTGGCAGACGTTCCTGGTAACGCAGAGAGCACAGACCTAGTTGAGGTTCAATTTAAGAACACTCGTAAGGGATATTATCATAACGTTAACGGACTGGAGTTGAAGAAAGGCGACATCGTTGCTGTAGAAGCAACTCCTGGGCATGACATCGGTATAGTAACCCTTACAGGAAGATTGGTAAAGCTACAGATAAAGAAGGCTAATCTAAAATCAGCCGATGATGTAAAGCGTATTTACCGAATTGCAAAACCTGTTGATATTGAAAAATACGAAGAAGCAAAATCACGTGAACACGATACAATGATTCAAAGTCGTCAGATTGCAAAGAATCTTAATTTGCAAATGAAGATTGGTGACGTTGAATATCAAGGTGACGGAAACAAAGCCATATTTTATTATATTGCTGACGAAAGAGTAGACTTTAGACAACTTATTAAAGACTTAGCTGCCGCTTTCCATGTAAGGATTGAAATGAAGCAGATTGGTGCTCGACAAGAAGCTGGGCGAATCGGCGGTACAGGTCCTTGTGGACGTGAACTGTGCTGCGCCACATGGATGAAAAACTTTGTAAGCGTTAGTACAAATGCAGCACGTTTTCAGGATATATCACTGAATCCACAAAAACTAGCAGGAATGTGCGCAAAACTAAAATGTTGTCTTAACTATGAAGTTGATGGATATGTTGAAGCAGGAAAGAAGATTCCTAGCAGAGAAATAATGCTGCAAACTATGGACAACGACTATCATTTGTTCAAGAGTGACATCCTTTCAGGTCTCATCACCTACTCTACAGACAAGAACATGGCAGCTAATCTGGAGACTGTTACTGCACAGCGCGCACATGAGATCATTGAGATGAACAGACACGGTGAAAAACCTTTATCACTTCTTGAAAACGATAAGGCAAAGGCACCAAAGAAACATAAAGATCTACTTGAAGACGATATTAACCGCTTCGATAGTTCTAAACGAAAAAAGAAAAATAAGAACAAGAACCGTAATGTTCCAAATAACAACATTAAGCCGCAAGTAACCAATACTGAAAATGGCAATGCTGACAACAACGGCTACGACAAGAACAGCCGTCCTCAGCGTAATAACAACAGAAAAAGAAACTATCCGCCTAAAGTTGAGAACAACGGTCAAGAAGGATAATATAAGATGAGAAAGAATATCTTTACGGTATTGATTATAATGGCAATGACCGTTATAAGTTCCTGTACTGGAAATAAGGTGTATGACAAATATCAGCATACACCTGTTTCTGGATGGGAAAAGAATGACACTTTGAAATTCGAGGTACCTAAAATGAATATTAATGGTGTATTTGCTGCTAATCTAGGATTGAGAATTAATAGCTCTTATCCATTTATGGGACTCACACTTATTGTTGATCAAACTATATATCCGTCACACATCACAAAAAGTGACACCATAAACTGTCAGCTTATCGACAAGAACGGTAATAGCAAAGGATTAGGGATAAGCTACTACCAATACAATTTCGACATAGACAAAGTTAGCCTTAACAAAGGTGACAGTTTGGTTGTAAGCATAAGACATAATATGAAACGCGAGATACTTCCTGGTATCAGCGACATTGGATATTCACTAAGTACGCACTAGATTTCTTCCTGCATCTATTCGCAGGAAGATAAACAGTAGCAACGTGAATCCCCACAAGGAGGAGCCTCCATAACTAAAGAAAGGTAACGGAATTCCGATTACCGGTGTCAATCCTAACACCATACCTACATTTATAAAGACGTGGAACAGAAATATGCCCAACACGCAATAACCGTATATTCGTCCGAATGCAAATGGTTGCCTCTCTGAAAGATACATTAACCTTAATATCAAAGCAAGGAATAGGCATAGTACTCCTGCTGAACCAAGAAATCCTTCTTCCTCACCTACCGTGCAGAAAATAAAGTCAGTATCCTGTTCTGGAACAAATTTCAATTTAGTTTGAGTTCCATTAAGAAATCCTTTTCCTTGCAATCCGCCCGAGCCTATTGCTATTTCACTTTGATGCACATTATATCCAGCACCACTTATATCTTCGTCAAGTCCCAACAACACATTGATACGTACACGCTGGTGCGGCTCCATTACATTATTGAGAACATAGTCGGCTGAATAGAAAAACACGATAGAACCTATCGTAAATGCTAATATATAAAAATAATTTGATAAGTGAGTACGCAGCCAATTGTAAAGAAGATATCCGATAAGAACCAGACAAATTATAAGTTGTACCCATACAATATTAAATGATGGAATTACATATACCGAGAACAAGAAACATATCAAAGTAGCTCCCAAACATGAATACAGCACTATCAGCATTTTCTTCTTGTCCTTGCAATATACATTAATAAGCACTGCTGAAAATATCTGCACAAGCAATAACACGATAAACTTACCAACAGATGTCTGCGTATCAAACAGCATTACATTCTCGTATTTTATTCCAAGCACGAAATATATAACCATAGCCAAACCGGTAAACAAGACGCTTCCCGGCATTCCCTCACGATAGAACATAAGGAAAAAAGACAGATAAACCAATGCTGATCCAGTCTCCTTTTGGGCTATAATAAACAACATTGGCAAGACAACAACGGCGGATGCTGCAGTAAAATCTTTCCAGCGATGAATATTAAAACCATAAGATCCCATGAGCTTGGATATCGCCAATGCCGTGGCAAACTTAGCAAATTCTGCTGGTTGCAGACGCAACGGACCTAAAACGAGCCATGATCGTGAGCCTTTTATCTCATGCGGATTAAATATAGTTAGAAACAGTAATACTAAGAATATACCATATATGACATAGGAGAACGTATCATAAAACTTATCATCAAGCAACAATATAACTAGCCCAAGAAACAGAGATGTTCCTATCCATACAATCTGCATACCTGATCGTGTGGAAAGACTGAATATATCAGTATCTCCGTATGTATAGCTAGCACCGCACACACTGATCCATCCAAAGATCAGTAATGCAATATAGATGCCGATAGTCCACCAGTCAAGTGAACCAAGTACACTAGGTTGTTTATCTGTTACGCGAGCCATAAGCAATTCTACGTTTCTGTAATTCATCCGCCTCTTTCATAGCCGACGGTGATAGTTTACCATTTATATATTGTTCAAACAGAACTCCTGCTATAGGAACTGCAAAATCAGCTCCGAATCCACCATTTTCAACATATACAGCAATAGCGATTTTAGGTTTGTTCATTGGCGCGAAACCCATAAATACAGAGTGATCCTGCCCTCTATTTTGTGCTGTTCCTGTCTTACCACAGACTGTAAACGGAAGATGTCCCAAAGCTTTACTAGATCCTTTTAGTGCCGATGATCGCATACCTGCAATTACAGCCCTATATGCCCTTTCATTTGCCATTGTGCGATGACGACGCATATAAATTGTATCTAGAGGTTCATATTGTACTTTCCTCACTACATGAGGTACATAATAATAACCACGGTTAGCAATCGTAGCTCCCAAATTGGCAATCTGCAAAGGAGTAAGATTTACTTCACCTTGTCCTATTGCAATACTAATCACTGTAAGTCCATTCCATGAACCATGATAAGCCCGATCGTAGAATGTTGCATTTGGTATAAGTCCACGCTTTTCTCCAGGCAAGTCTATGCCCAATTTGTAACCAAATCCCATGCTCACCATGTAGTCTCTCCATATATTCATGGCATCCTTCACATTTTTGTATTTAATGCGATTGCTCATCATGTGATAAAGACCCCAACAGAAATATCCGTTACATGACGTACTTATTGCATCTATAAGATTTAGCGGTGACGGATGACTATGACATGCTACATGTAATCCATGATAAGAAAATCCATGATTACACGGGAACATAGTTGACGGTGTTATTATACCTTCTGTTAGATATGTAAGTGCCTGTGTTGTTTTGAAAGTTGAGCCAGGAGGATACTGTCCCATTATAGCACGGTTCAACAGTGGCTTCCAGACGTTTCGTGACAAAGCTCTATGTGTCTTACTTCTCATTCTACCAACGAGTGTCCTTGGATCGTAAGTAGGAGAAGATACAAGTGCAAGAACTTCACCTGTAGAAGGTTCAATCGCAACGATACTTCCAATCTTTCCTTGTAACATTCTTTCAGCAAGAGCTTGTAAATTAACATCAATACTCAATGTCAGATCCTTACCTGCAACTGGCCTTTTATCAAATTTTCCGTTTTGATAACTGCCCTGAATTCGCCCATGAGCATCACGAAGGAGAATCTGAACGCCTTTCTCGCCACGTAATTGTTTCTCATAAGCCTTTTCAACACCTAGTTTACCAATATAGTCACCAGGCTGATAGTAATCATCTTCCTCTATATCTGCATCAGAAACCTCACCTACATCCCCCAACACATGGGCTGCATAAGGATACTCATACTGTCTGATACTACGTTTTTGGACATAAAATCCAGGGAAACGGAACATTTTTTCACGGAAGACACTAAATTCCTTATCAGAAAGTTGACTTTTAAAAAGCTGCTGTGTAAAACGACTATAACCAGGATTCTTATTTCGATCCTTAATATCGCTCATACGCTTTGTAAACTCAGCCTTGGTCATTCCCAAAGCAGAACAGAGCTCAAGTGTATCTAAATGCCCACGAGCTTCATTCATCACAACCATAATATCATAAGCAGGTTGGTTATAAACCATCAGCTTACCATTGCGATCATATACAGAACCTCGCGAAGGGTATTCTATTTTCTTTAGAAATGCATTACTGTCGGCATTTTTCTTGTAGTCATCACTCAGCAATTGCAGAGTAAACAAACGAATGGTATAAATGAGCACAATAGCTATACCCACTCCACCAATGACAAAACGTCTGTTTTCAAGATTAAAATCCTTCACCGTACAGTAATTTAATTAAATGGAAATTCCAGAAAACGTCATAAATGACAAAATCATTTTGAACGGAAATTTTCTATCGCCAATATTAATATGGCAGACAAGATAGTGCTACCTGAAACACATTCCAACCATTGTAGCCAATTGAAGAAATTAAATGTCTCAAGAGTGAAAAATGAGGCACAATATATCAAAACCATTATTATGGCATAATATCCAAACTTATATGCTCCCAGACTACGTATCGACGGCGCTAAGTCATCAGCGCTATCACGTTGCAAAAACATTTTCAACATAGTTGGTTGTATGAGTCCAAGAAAAGTCATAGATGCCATAGATACACCTGGGGTATCAGAGAATACATCCACAAGTAGTCCCATAATAAAGCATAACAGTAATTCAGCCCAACGCGGATAATTGCGTGGAAAGAGCAACACCATATATACATAAAGCATCGGTGTGGCGCAATTGAACAAATGTATATGATTCAACACCGTCACCTGTACCAACAATAATATGGCAAAGGCAAAAAAGCCTCTAAGCAACTGAACATTCATAACTTTCCTATTCTGTTATTTTTCTTCTTTTGTTTTTATCGAATCCTGCGCAGCGCGTAATACTTGAAGGCGTTCAGCCATGATAGTGTTGTCTACAACACATACGTCACGCAACTTTCCAAAATCAGTCGAAAGTATCACCTTTAGTCTATACGACATCTGATCGGCAGAATTATAAACGTGTCTTATTCTTCCTACCATTACTCCTGCTGGGAATACCGAAGAATATCCACTTGTCACGACATAATCATATAACTTAAAATGAGCATGACGTGGCACATCATCTACATAAGCTTGTGAAGCATCGCCACCTGTCCAGTGAAGATAACCGAAATAGCCACGTCCTTGAATGACACAACTAATGTTTGATTGTGAATTAAGTACTGGAATAACAACAGAATAATGTGTGGAAGTTAGATATACGATACCTACGACACCATTTCCAGAAACTACTCCCATATCCTTTTTCACACCATCAGCCTCACCTTTATTGATAGTCATCAAGTTATCATGCTTGTCTACAGAATTAGTTATTACCTTTGCAGGAATAAGTCTAAAAGGCTGTAAACTTTTCAAGATTCGGCTGTTTTCCATGATTGAATCACCAATGGAATCACCTATCTGCTGATGAAGTTCTCTAAGTCGCTGCTCAAGATACAAGTTACGTTGAGTAAGCTCTTGGTTAACCTTTGACAACTTGAAATACGAGCCAATTTCAGATTCTGTCTCATACACCTTTCCCGTAACAGCATTGGCTGAAGAAAACCAAACACTGCCCTGATAACTGTTAAACTGGAAGAGAAGGACAAAACTTATCACCTCTAACAGAATAAAGATAAACCAGTGATTATATTTTGCCAGAAAATCAAGAAGGTTACGCATATCTGAATTTGGAGTTAAATGTTAGGTGTTGACAACTTGAGAATACAAGTCAATCAACACCTTACATCTATATGTTATCTCATTAGGAATGAGAAGTTGTCTACATTCTTTAGTGCAATGCCTGCACCCTTTGCTACACTGTGCAATGGATCTTCAGCAATGTGGAATGGTATATTAATTTTATCTGTGAGTCGCTTATCCAAGCCTCGCAACAAAGCACCACCTCCACTAAGATAGATACCATTCTTTACGATATCGGCATAAAGTTCAGGAGGTGTATTTTCAAGTGCTGAAAGAACAGCATTTTCAATTTTTGCAATAGTTTTATCAAGACAATGAGCCACTTCCTGATAGCAAACAGGAACTTCCATTGGAAGTGCTGTTATACGGTTAGGACCATGTACTACGAAGTCCTCAGGAGCCTCTGCACCAAGATCTGTAAGAGCAGAACCAACATGAATCTTAATACGTTCAGCCATACGCTCACTTACCTTTACATTATGCTGACGGCTCATATATTCCTGAATATCAGCTGTAAGATCATCACCGGCTGTACGAATAGAGTTATTGCTGACAATACCACCAAGAGATATTACTGCAATTTCAGTACTACCACCGCCGATATCAACAATCATGTTACCTTCAGGAGCCTCAACGTCGATACCGATACCGATAGCAGCTGCCATTGGTTCGAAAATCAAATAGACGTCACGTCCATCAGCATGCTCGGCACTGTCACGTACAGCACGCAACTCAACTTCAGTTGAACCAGAAGGTACACCGATAACCATTCTAAGAGAAGGAGACCACAAGCGGCTGCCAGAATGAACCATTTTAATAAGTCCACGCATCATCAGTTCACAAGCTGTAAAGTCTGCGATAACACCATCACGCAAAGGACGTATTGTACGTATGTTATCGTGAGTCTTCTCATACATCATCTTTGCCTTCGCACCTACGGCAATCATCTTGTCCGTGCGACGGTCTAGGGCAACAACTGATGGCTCATCTACAACAATCTTATCATCACTGATGATGATAGTATTAGCTGTACCGAGGTCCATTGCTATTTCCTGAATAAAAGAAAAAAATCCCATATTTATTTTATTATTTAACAAACCAGTTATGGATTGCTGTATCATAATGACTGCTCACTCCAAAAGCACGCTCTGCAAACATCTTGCGATCTTCAATATCTGTATTAGCACCCTTCTTGTTAAGAATATCCAGCAAAACAGAGTATTCTGCCTTACTAGGAATGATTACAACATCCTTGAAATTCTTTGCTCCTGCACGAATCAAAGAAATTCCACCTATATCAATTTTTTCAATAATGTCTGCTTCTGAAGCACCACTTGCTACAGTCTGCTCAAAAGGATAGAGATCAACAACAACAAGATCAATAGAAGGGATATCATATTCCTTCATCTGAGCGATGTCACCTTCATTCTCACGACGTGCAAGAATACCACCAAACACCTTAGGGTGCAAAGTCTTGACACGACCTCCGAGTATTGACGGATAAGTTGTTACACTCTCTACTGTCTGACATTCGTAACCCAGTGACTCGATGAACTTCTGAGTACCGCCTGTGGACAGAAATTTAACACCTTCTTCATTAAGTTTAGCTAGCAATTTATCTAAACCATCCTTGTGGAAGACCGAGATCAAAGCGGTCTTAATTGTCTTTATTTCAGCCATTATTTGAATATATTAATATATTTGCCCGCAAAGTTACTAAAAACTACTGATAGACAACACGAAATTGATAAAAAATTGTGTTTTATTTGTCTGCGTTGTGATCTTCTTCAACTTTTTTAGCAACTTGAAGCAGTTTCATGGCATCCACATACTGCGCTATGCCCTGAGCAACGTTCTTTGCGGCTTTCATTGCGAGCACCACCGTCTGCGGACGATGTACAACATCTCCACCCGCGAAAACACCTCTACGAGTGGTCATTCCGCAAGGTCTATCAACAACTTTCACATACCCTTTTTCATCAACTTCAATTCCCGCTGTAGTACTAACTATTCTATTTGCAGGCCTACTTCCGATAGCAAGATATATACGGTCGAATTTCTCTATACGTTCTCCTTGCGGAGTCTTTAATCTGCATTCAGCAAGACGTCCATTCTTTCCTTGAATAAATTCTTCTACGCTTGTTTCCCATTCAAACTTCACGCCTTCTTTCAACGCATCATTATATTCTGAATTTATGGCGGGCATTTCTTCCTGAGTTCGGCGGTATAGCACTGTTACATCTGCTCCAAGCCTTATCGCTGTACGAGCTGCATCCATAGCTACATTTCCACACCCAATAACGCCTACCTTTTCACCATTTTTTAAAGGTACCATGTTTCTACCTATTGCTCCTTCATTAAAACTGCTCACATTATGAAGGAAATACGTACTTTGACTTACTCCATGAAGTTTTGCACCTGGCGTACTGTCCATATTCTGCGGAACAGCAGTTCCCGTTCCCATGAAGATTGCATCATACCCCAGCCTAAACAGACTGTCTACATTTACTCCATTCTCGCCGACAAGAGTGTTACATTCAAAGTATACTCCCAATGCCTCTATCTTTGATATCTCGGCACGTACTACTTTCTTTGGCAAACGGTACTCTGGTATTCCATACATCAACACACCACCGGGTTCACTCTGTCCTTCAAAGATTGTTACGTTAAAACCTTGTCTTGCCAAATCTCCAGCTACTGTTAATCCAGCAGGTCCTGAACCGATAACAGCTATTTTTCCACGATCTTTCTGTGGCAGTTTTCTACGAATAAGATTCATGTTTGTATCAAAGTCTGCGATAAACTGTTCCAATTTACCTATTTGTATAGGTTCACCTTTCTTGTTTAGAACGCAATGGCCCTGACATTGTTTTTCATGCGGACATACACGACCGCAAATAGCTGGAAGATTACTTTTTTCATTAATAATGCTCATAGCATCCCCCATGTTGCCCATACTTAAAGCATGAATAAAATCAGGGATGTTATTTCCTATCGGGCACCCTTTTCTACATAGTGGGGTCTTACAATTCAAACATTTCTTAGCCTCAATTATAGCTTCTTTCATTGTGAAGCCTTCATCGACTACATGAAATGAATTTGTGTCTTCTATAATCATAATTGTGTCTTAATTAGTTTGTTTCTATATATTAGTTTGTTTTATTCTCTGTTTTATTCGACAACACTCTATTTATGATTAGCCTCAAAAAAAATAAGAGAAGACTACTCTTCTCTTACCTTTCATATCATATTTATATCTTATCCAAGATATTTCATTAAGATCTTTGCATAACCACTATCACGCAACTTAGCAATGCTCTTCTCACGAATCTGCCTGACGCGCTCACGAGTAAGTCCTAACTGATCTCCAATTTCCTCAAGTCCCTTTTCGTGGCATCCAATTCCAAAACATTCACGTATAATAGTAATCTCGCGTTCTTTAAGAACCTTCTTCAATACTGATTCAAGTTCAAGTGCCATTGATTCATGATCTACCTGACGGTCTGTACGGCTATCATCGCCACCAGCCATTATATCAACCATACTATTATCCTCACCATCCTGGAAAGGTGCATCTATACTTACATGATGACTATCAGCCATAAGGCTTTGGTCAATCTTTTCTTCCTCTATTTTAGTTACAGTAGAAAGTTCAGAAAGTGAAGGCTTACGCTGGAACTCTTGTTCAAACTTATTGATTTCACGATTGATTTTATTTAATGAACCAACCTGATTCAATGGTAAACGAACAATACGACTCTGCTCTGCGATAGCCTGTAGAATACTTTGACGAATCCACCATACGGCATAAGAAATGAACTTAAATCCACGAGTTTCATCAAACTTCTCAGCTGCTTTCACAAGACCGATATTGCCCTCATCTATAAGGTCAGTAAGTGAAAGTCCTTGATGTTGATACTGTTTTGCAACAGAAACAACAAATCGCAAGTTGGCTGTAACAAGTTTCTCTTTGGCGCGTCCTCCTTCAACGCCTCCCTTTCTGATTTTCTGCGCAAGATCTATCTCCTCATCAATGGAGATAAGTGGTGCACGTCCAATTTCTACGAGATACTTATCCAAGGCTTCGCTTGAACGGTTTGTAATACTCTTCTGAATTTTAAGTTGTCTCATCCTTTTACCTATTTCTTTTTCTTAACTTCCTGATTATCAGCAATATCCGTATTCACACCTTATTAAAAGGCTTGCAAAGGTAATGATTTTTTTTGATATATCAACATCTTATATATAAGATTTAATCATAATTAACCCTAATTGGAAGTTTACGTTTGTAGTATATAAATTGAAAATCAGTATAATAACGCCTATTATAATTATATATTGCACCATGACATGAATTTTAATATTTCAAATACATAAAATACAAATTCAAACAGTTCATATCTGGATTTTTTTATTAACTTTGCACCGTTTCTTCTGTAAGGACAACATAAAGAAGGCAACAATTGATTGAATATGAAAAAAAATATTCTATTCGGTATAATAATCTTACTGAGTCTTTCTATACAGGGGCAAAAAAGATTGAAGGATTATGATTCAGTTAGTATTATGCCACAACATTATTTTTCAGCCATACCTCCTGGCAACTACAGTGGCATTGCCAATATAGGCAATGACGACTATGCTGTTGTTTCAGATAAGGGCAACAATGAGGGGTATTATATTTTCCATATAGAAATCAATAACAACGGCGAAATAACAAATATAACAAACAAGGATTTTATTAATCTAAATGGAAGTAATCTTGATGAGGAAGCGATAACTTTCAATCCTGAGACACATCGTATATATGTTGGCAACGAAGAACCATCTAATATCATAGAATATGATGTTAATTCAAAAAATATTATTCGCTCTGCAGAGATTACTGATTATAAGAAACATTGCAGCCCAAACAGAAGCATAGAGAGTCTTACTTATGATAAGATTCGTGACAAACTGTTTACCATCAACGAGTCACCACTTATAGGTGACAGTTGTAGAATGTTACGCCTAAAACAGTTGAATACAGACCTGACCGTAGAAAAAGAATTTCCATATTTCATAGAAAAGCCTTTAAAGCCTGCCGACACTCCACAAGATAGACACGCCTATGGCGTTTCCGAACTACTTTCACTCAACGATTCTACCCTACTTGTTCTCGAGCGTGAATTGTATATAACTCCTATGAAATTGGGCAGTTGGGTTATAAACCGCATATTCCGTATCGTTCCAGGTAATCCAACCAAACATCTTGTATGTTTTTGGCGCACATCTTTACAACTGACGAGTTTCAACTTTGCCAACTACGAAGGTATGTGCCTAGGGCCTAAATTGTCTGATGGTCGTCAAGTCATCATACTTTGCGCTGACAGTCAGAATCGCTACAAAGGTGTATTAAGGGATTATTTCAGGACAATAATATTGCAATAAAATATAAGAATAAATGAATCAACTCGATATTTGGTTTTTAGCATTGGCACTAGCCATGGACTGTTTCGCTGTATCTATAGCAAGTGGCATCATCGTGAAGAAACATATAGGGAAAATGATAATAAGAATGGCTTTTCTCTTTGGTCTCTTTCAAGCTGCAATGCCATTGATAGGTTGGTTTGGAGTGAGTACATTTACATCATATCTTGAGAATATAGACCACTGGATTGCATTCGGCTTACTCACCGTTTTGGGTGGCAGAATGATAAGAGAATCTTTTCTCCCAGAAGAAGAAAAGAAAATAAAACCACGCAAACTTAAAACGCAAGTTGTTCTCGCCATTGCCACAAGTATAGACGCTCTTGCTGTTGGCATATCTTTCGCCTGCACAGGCTTCTCAAATATTAAAATGCTTGTATGTCCACTATTGATAATAGGCTTTGTCTCGTTTGTAATGTCTATAACAGGCGTATTACTGGGGGTAAGATTTGGCAAACCTATCGCTAAGAAATTAAAACCAGAACTACTGGGAGGTATTATCCTTATTTTTATAGGTATAAAGGTTCTACTTTCACATCTTTATGGCTTATAACCTAATTTAAAATGGTTCTTAGCCACTTTTTGTAATATCAATTTATTGCTTCACCACAACATTTATGTGAGAACTTTTATAAAACAGATTGACATCACCAAAAGTGAATAAGAACCTATAACATTAATCAAAAAATTCCGTATTTAAAAAAACTTACCACTGTCTAGTTTCAATTCTAGTATAGTTGTCCGTCTTCTTTCAACTCATCTTTTGTCAAAGATCTTTTATCAATAGCATGCCATGCATAAATAATATATGCCAACACGAAAGGTACAAGTATTGAGACTACAGACATAACCTGCAACGTGAAATAACTAGAACAACTATTGCTCAAATAAAGCGAACTTTGCAAGTCTGCATTGGAAGGATAATAGGCCGTATTGTTGTAACCTACAACAAGGAACAATGCTATCACTGTCAGAGTGGTACCTATTCCTACAGGCCAGATGCCACGCATATATTTCTTCGATATAAGGCTGCGAATCGTACCGTATAATACCAATACCACTCCGATAAGGAACATTGCACCTACCACGGGCATGTGCAACAAGTTTAAGGCATACTTATACGGCACCATGCTAACCACTCCGGCAGCATTAACACCATAACCGTCTTTAACTAATATATGTTCCAAAAATGCAAGGAATAGTATCAAAAAAGGAACAGTGTCACGCAAGAGCTGCAAGCGCAACTTACCATTTAATTCTTTGTCGTTGATATTATTGATCATATACAATGATCCTTCCATACGAGCGAGGAACATCACTGCAAATCCAAATATCAAATTCCATGGATCAAGCAATGCGTCAAGTCCATGAGAAGCATTCGCCCAATAACTGATTGTGTTATTGTCAAGCAGTCCCATTGATGCCTTGTTTACGATGAAGTTTGACCCGTCGAAGAATGTAGCTACAGCTACACCTATCAAGAACGGTCCGAAGACACCATTAAAAACGAGGAAACGACGATATACTTTCGATCCGAAAATGTTTCCTGGTTTGGATTGAAATTCATAAGACACAGCCTGTAATACAAAACTAACCAAGATTAACATCCACACCCAATAAGCACCGCCAAAACTTGTGCTATAAAACAATGGGAATGATGCGAAGAAAGCGCCACCGAATGTTACCAAGGTGGTAAAAGTAAATTCCCATTTACGACCTGTGGAATTTACAATCAGCTTCTTCTCCTCTTCCGTTCTTCCAACAGCGAAGATTAGAGAGTTTGCACCTTGCACAAACATCAAAAACACTAGCAATCCCGCCAATAGCGAAATTACGAACCACCAATATTGTTGCAGAAATTCATAAGTTATCATAAGGCAACATTTTTATTTTGATTCAACAATAGGCTCTGGTCCTTTACGAATGGCTTTCAATAAGATTGTCAATTCCGCAACAAGCAAAGCTGTAAACAGTAATAAGAACAGGAAGAATGTAATGATTACCGAGCTACTTTCTACACCAGAAACAGCAGCAGACAATGGTAACATATCCTGTATCGCCCAAGGCTGGCGACCAACTTCCGTCAGAATCCAACCACACTGCCCTGCTATCCACACCAAAGGTATTGAGCAAATTGCAGTATACAGCAACCAGCGATTATTTTCTAATTTGTCTTTGTAGCCATACCATAACATCGAAGCCATAACTAATATGAGTAAAATACCAATACCAACCATAATACGGAAAGCCCAGTAGATTAAATTAAAGTTAAACTCCGGTATCAGTTCATGTTTATCTTTGATGTATCCATAACCAAAATACTTCATGTTTTTGTTCAGTACTAACTGAGCTGAATCTTTTTTTGTCTGATCAGTCTTTTCATATTTCTTGAAATCTCTGAAAGCATTCAAAGCCAACCTTCCTTTAACCATTTTTTCATCTGCTGACAAATGTTTCTCGCCAGTTACAGGATCAGTGTATCCATTAATTAAATCATTAATACCTGGCACGTAACCATTTGTATCATGTGTGGCGAGAACAGAAAGCATACCTGGAATTTTCAAACCTGGCACCAGAGAAAAAGGCACATCCTTTCCTCCCTCCATCAGTCCCTCAGCAGTAGCCAGTTTCATAGGTTGGTTTTTCGCCATCTGTAAGCCTGATTGGTCGCCAGTAAACATAACGAACAGGGCAGAGAATAATCCGATTATCGCAGCCACCTTTATACTTGCCTTTGCCATAGGTTGTTCGCGCCTTTTCAACAGGAACCAACAGCTCACTCCAATCACAAAAACACATCCAGTCAACCAACCGCTACTTACGGTGTGAAGGAATTTCATTGCCGGTGCAGCAGAAAAAGCGACAGCAGAAAAATCGGTCATTTCATTGCGCACTGTTACCGGATTAAATGCCACTCCCACAGGATGTTGCATCCAAGCATTGGCAACCAGTATCCACCATGCCGACAGTGTAGCACCTATACCTGTAAGCCAAGTAGATGCCAGATGAAAACTTTTGCTAACTTTATTCCAACCAAAAAACATCACCGCGATAAACGTCGCCTCCATGAAGAAAGCCAAAATACCCTCTATAGCCAATGGCGCTCCAAAGATATCACCGACAAACCATGAATAGTTACTCCAGTTAGTTCCGAACTCGAACTCCAGAATTATTCCCGTTGCCACGCCGATAGCGAAGTTTATACCAAAAAGCTTCATCCAGAATCGTGCGGCACGTTTCCAGAAATCATCTTTTTTAATAACATAAAGAGTTTCCATTGTTCCCATGATAATCGCTAAGCCTAGCGTCAGTGGAACAAATAGCCAATGATAGCATGCCGTCAAAGCAAATTGTGCTCTCGACCAGTCGATTAGTGAAGTGTCTAACATATAGATTATCTTTTATAAATTTTTCTTTAGGTTTATTCTATTTTATATTATCTATGAGGTTTTCTCCCACTTTATTTTGTTTTTCCTTGTCGCTCATGCCACTAAGTGCAGGATGAAAGAAAAACATTCGTAATACAACGAATATGATAAACAATTTGATAATTATCACGAGCCATAGAGTCCGCCCCCACGTCATGTTACGGAAGCCATCGCGATAGAATCGCCAAACTGAAGTCAAGATGTGTATAACTTTCATAGATGCAAATTAAATATTTTTTTTCCACTTTTCCAATTCTATAACTGAAAAACGTATCAAATTATGTTGCAAAGCAGAAAAATAAAGGTTCACAAACAACACGAGAGAGGAAAAACATTAAATATAATGATCAACCTCTCTCGTGTCAATTTAAGAACTAACTAATTTTATTTTAAAGCAGCCAAAGCAGCTTCATAGTTAGGTTCATTAGTTATTTCATTAACTAATTCTTCGTAGATAATTTTTCCTTCCTCGTTAACAACGACAACTGCACGAGCCAAAAGACCTTTCAAAGGACCTTCAGTAATACCAAGACCATAGTTATCTTCTAGACTGTTGCAGCGGAATGCTGAAAGTGATACTACATTTTCCAAGCCCTCTGTTGTGCAGAAACGAGACTGTGCAAATGGTAAGTCCTTACTAACACACAGAACAACTGTGTTTGGTAAAGAAGATGCCTCTTTATTAAAACGTCTTACAGAGTTAGCACAAACAGGTGTATCAAGACTTGGGAAAAAGTTGAGCACAACCTTTTTACCAATAAAATCACCAATATGAGCAACGCTCAAATCTGCTTTAACTCCACCAAACTTTGGTGCTTTTTCTCCTACTTTTGGAAGTTCACCAGTCAATTCTACTGGGCTTCCTTGAAAATTTACTTTTGCCATAATTGTATTTTTAATTTAAATAGATCTTCAACGACGATAGAGCAAATCAGTGGAAATACAAAATAAAAACACGTTTTAATTTTGCTTTTTCCTAATGCTGACTATGTTAATTGGTTGTAAAGATAGTGCAAGTTAAATATAAATCAAAATATATTTGATTTATTTTATCTATCGCTAATGTTAATCTTATCTATCATGAGTTTGTGATAAACACAAATCTATAATAAAATATAAATTTATTGAGACTTATTTGGAAGTTACATTAAAACAAATTACTTTTGTTCCCGATTGGTAACATAACTATTTATATGAATAAAACAGTAAATACGGAACGCGATAGAGAGGCTACAGAAAACAAATTGATTGTGGCCATCGGACAGATGATTGAAGAAAACGGATTCGAAAAAATCGGTATCAATGCTGTTGCCGCTAAGTCTGAAGTATCAAAGATATTGATATATCGATACTTTGGTTCTATTGACGGGCTCCTTACTGCCTACATACGTAAGAACGATTTTTGGCTTAACTTCCCAAATAAGTTTCCTGAAAAAGAAGGTATACCTGCTTTTCTTAAAAGCGTGTTTCATAAAATGATAATGCAATTAAGAACTAACTCTGTGCTCAGACGCTTATATCGTTGGGAACTGTCAAGCAATAATAATATTATTGAAGTGGTGAGACGGCAGCGCGAAGTAGCTGGTAACAATATAATTGCGAACATAGCTGAAATAATGATGTGCCAACAAAAGAGTCTTGCTGCTATAGCTACAATAATAACATCATCAATAACATATTTAGCTATGCTTGAAGATAATTGCAATATATATAATGGTATTAAAATTGATCAGGAAACAGGATGGAAACAGATTACTGATGCAATAGACATGATTATTGACAATACTTTTAATTCACTTAAATAAAATCAAATTCTTTTTTAAAAATGTTGAAACATACTTTGAACTATTACGTTCATCCATGTTCCCATTTGGTAACAATTAAATAACAATTAAACTTTGATATGAAAAAGATGGTATTAATTTCTAGCTTGCTGCTATTGATAAGCAGTTTCTGGTCGTGCAACAAGGACTTAGTAGAATACAGTCAGGGCGACATTAAGGTAAAGATTGTAGAGGGTGACAACTGGCTTCACGATTTTCCACTCTTTCTTGGCATAAACAAAAAGAATCCTCCACAGGTTGCAATATGGATTGAAGACCCTGATGGCAACTATCTCACAACAGTGTATGCATCTTATAAGATTGCCCATCAGGCTTGGCAGAATGCGAAAGGCAACCGCCGAAAAGAAGCACTTCCATGTTGGTGTTATGCAAGAGGCGTGAAATATGCAGACGGTCTGTATCTACCTACAAAAGATCAACCACTTACTGATGCAATGTCGGGAGCCACACCACGTAGGGGATTTGACGTGAAGATTACACCAAACAGTAATCTTAAGAAATTCATTGTCATGGTAGAACTTAATCACTCTATCGACTTTAACGATAGCTATCCAAAGAATGCTAAAGAAGGTGACCCTAATTATTCTGGAGGAAAAGAAGGCAGCGGACAACCTGCACTTGTATACGAGGCTATGGTAGATTTAACGACAGGACAGAAAACATTTAATGCACAATTGATTGGGCATAGCAGTCCTGACGGAACTTCAGGAACAATATATAAAGATATGAGCGGAATTACAACTGCTCTGAAAATTGTAAAACAAATAACAGTAACTGTACAATGAAAAAAATAATTCTATTTCTTAGCATCATGCTAACAGGTATGATGACTGTTAATGCCCAAGAAGAAAGCAAAATTTCTTTTTCTGGATATCTAGGAACAGGACTTGCAATGAGTACTCCAGCCCGTACTCCTGTCACTCTTCACGTGATTGGTTATTACAATATCAGCAACAGATTTTCAGCAGGAGTAGGCACAGGTGTTTCTGTATACGAGAAAACTTTGATACCACTATATGCAGATGTGAAATACAAACTTTCAGCACCTCACAAATTCACTCCGTACGCCGAATGTGGATGTGGATATAGTTTCGCTCCACAAAATAACACTAACGGAGGCTTTTATTTCAGCCCGACAATTGGTGTTGAATGGTCGGCCTTCAAAAAGAATAAGGTGTTATTTGCTGTTGGTTACGAACTTCAGGAGTTTGAAAGACTGAAGCAATTTGAAAATCAATATATGAAGACTGAATTTCAAGAAAGCCTCAGCCACGGTTCAATCGCATTAAAAGTGGGAATGACATTCTAGAATATTATCCCCCACTCTAAATATTGTTCATAATAAGAATTGATAATCATTATCAATAATCTAATCCGTTGACGGAATTAAATGCACATTCATTTAATCCCTCCAACGGGTTACTCTTATATCATTGAGAAAATAGACTACTTTTGGAAAGTATTCTATTATTTCTCAAGAGTAATATATCCTGCCGTGTCAAATACAGTTGAAGAACCTGAATTGTTCAAAATATAAGATCGATCAAAGTAAGGTTCTCCACTTTTCTTGTAATGAACAAATGACGAGAACGTCAGTATGTCTGTACTATTGTCTCCCCAATTAATAATTACCTTTTCATTATCCCAGTTATAGTTTCCCATGAATGGACCTATTACAGCATATGTCTCACCGTTGTCAACCCCAATCATCATACCTTTAAAAGGCGCATAATAAGCACGAGTACTTGGTGTAAGTACTGTTTGGGCATCCACGCCTAGTTTGTAAGTCTTTGACTGGATTGTAATACTTGTGTTGGCTATAAAATTAGGATTATACCCTGGTCCTTTAGAGTCCAACATGTTATTTCCGTCTTTATTAACTATCTTGAAATTAAAATTGATAGGTGCAATATCATATATTATATCTGAATTAATTTCATCACTACATGATGATAACAAAATCAGAATAGCTGTTATTACAGGCAGAAAATAGTTTTTTTTACAGTTCATAAATCGTTTTTTTTTATGTTATATCAAATTTGTAGTCAATATGTAAGAGCTATTGTCATTTCATGTGGATTGAATTTAATTTAAGTCTATAGTTTACTAAAATCATAATATTCATTCGATTCAAAAATCATCCACTGTAACTTTATAAACAACTCTCTAGATTGTTATACAAATATAGACATTATTTTATTACCTTCTTTATTTTTAGATATAATTAACCAGAGAAACTTCCAAAAGGATTTTTTTGCCATAGTTAACTATAAAATACACATAAACGATAATTCAATTGAATTATACATCTTAAAATATAACATACTTCAAATAGCAACATCATCTGTTGAATTTGAGAATACATTGTCTATCATCACCCGAAGTTACCACGTTATACCTTCTCGGCAAATCTAAATAAAAGATTAGATTAGGAGTGTTGACAATAAACTTGCAACTTAGTGCACATTAGACAAACTAATTGTAAACACTCCTAAATAAAAGTGTTAGTTAATCAACTTAATTTTATAAGTCAAAGTTGCGCCAGTAGTTTCATAGAGTGCAGCATCATCAGAGTTTGGATCATAGACAACATGCTCATCAGCAGTTTTCTTTTTGCCTAGTATGGCATTGACTTCAATCCAGACCTCAGCACCTTCCGGAATATTAAGTGTTCTTAAATCAATTGATTTAGTTTGTGGATTAGGATATCTATCACTCCATCCACTCTCACCGCCATGCCATTTTACTTTAAACTCTTGAACAAAACCTGCACGATTTTCGCAGTTAATTTTAAAAACTTTTTTCATAATCTTGAAATTTAGATAAAATCTGTGCACACGATTTAGATTAATAAAGGACTAGGACTTTCCTCGTCCCTATAAATTTACGATTATTTCTAATTCACAATTAGTATTACTAAGTATTTCACAAATATAATATTTATTTTAAAACAGTGTTATTCAAGAAGATACTTATTCACGAAGATTAAGGTTTCACTCAAGAAACCAGTTTGTTATTCTTGTTTTTTGCAAAAAAAAAAACGATTCCTAAAATACCACGTTATGTATTTTTTATTATATTTGCAAAAAGACAATATTTATATTACTAAAACTTAGAAAAACAAGAGAAGGGGAAACACCCCATTTTTTTAAATAATCTAAAACTTAAATTATGACAAAAATTGCATTAGAAGCTCTTGGTGGCGAGAGTGGAAAGTATTTAAGCCATGCAAAAAACGAAGTTTGGTTGCAGACAGGAAATCAAGGTGATGGTGAAGTTTTCATTAAAGAAAACAGACCTAACGGCAGAGTTGCATTAGCATGCATCGGTGCAGAAAAGGGTAAGTATCTCTCACACGCATTCGCAAAACTATGGTTACAAGATGGTGTTCAAGGTGAAGGAGAAGAATGGATTTGCCATGACAAAGGAAATGGAAACGTTGCTTTTGAATGTTTAGGCGCAGAAACGGGATTATATTTATCACACGCCCTAAACAAGATGTGGTTACAAAATGGCTATCAAGGAGAAGGTGAACTGTGGGCTAAACAAGAATTTATTGCTTTAGAAGCCCTTGGAGCAGAAATTGGCGCATATCTTAGCCATGCGTTGGACAAAGTTTGGTTACAACACGGAATTCAAGGAGATGGAGAAATCTTCATTAAAGAGCTTAGACCTAACAACAGAGTTGCATTAGCATGCCTTGGAAAAGAAAAAGGTAAGTATCTCTCACATGCATTTGCAAAACTATGGTTACAAGATGGTGTTCAAGGTGAAGGCGAAGAGTGGATTTGCCATGACAAAGGCAATGGAAACGTAGCCTTTGAATGTTTAGGCGCAGAAATAGGGAAAGATCTCTCACACGCATTCGATAAGATGTGGTTGCAAAACGGCTATCAAGGAGAAGGTGAATTATGGGCTAAACAAGAACAGTAATAGCATCTAACTAAAAAATAACAGCCATTCATTATTTATGAATGACTGTTATTATAATAAACCTGTGCACACGATATAGATTAATAAAGGACTAGGATTTTCCTCTTCCATATTCATAATTTACACTTATATTCTAGACTAACTTAGCATTACTAAGCATGTCGCAAATATACTGTTTATTTAACGAACATTCTTACTCTCTAAGATTCTGATTAATGACACCCAAGAATAAACATCATTCATTATATTACGAGTTCAAACTATTGAAGTTATATATTCTAATTCGAAAATTAATAAAGAAGATAAATGGCTTTATGAGGGGGGATACTCTCGGTATCCATTTCTCATCATCTTTAATATTATAACAATAACTAAACATTATATTAACAAGGTCGTCTATCCCTTCAGTAATCCCAATTATCCATCCATTTTTCCAGTAGAACGTAATGATTAAACATCTATCAATTATGCAAAACGTTGATTTCTTATCTGAAAAAACGACATCTACATATACCGTACTATATTCATTGTTTTTAGAAACAATAAATATATTAAAATCCTTTTCTCTTCATTGTCCCCCATGATTTATTACCTCTTAGATACATATAATTACCTTTCAACGACCAAAATACAATACATGGATGATAGATGAATGCTTCAAACAATGAATAAAAAATCAATCTCATTACATCTTTAGTTTTATTATATACATGAAAACTAGTTTCATTAATAAAAACACCAAGAAATGAAAATGTAGTGCCAAATAAATACATAAAAACAAACAACAAGAAGAATGTTTTCCATATAGTCAATCCTAAACAGAGAGCTATTATGAAATAAATATAACCTATCATTTCTACAATAGCAGCCATCCATTCAAAGAAAAAGAAATAAGTGTAGCCTAATAAACCTGTTGACCTGTATTTTGGATTTAAAAACATTCTTTTGTGTAACTTCAACGTATCAATCAATCCACGTGTCCAACGTGTCCGTTGACGTCCCAGAGACAGAAGAGTCTCAGGAACTTCCGTCCAAAGCAAAGGATCAGGAATATACAATACCAAATGAGGTATTTTTTTATCATAATGGTATTCCTGTATATGCGTGACTAGCTCCATATCTTCCCCGATTGTAGACGTCAGATATCCACCTATTTTTAACATTGCCTCTTTCTTAAAAATTCCCAATGCTCCTGATATAAGTAAGAGGCTTCTTGTTTGTCCCAAAGAAATTCTACCTATTAAGAAAGCACGCAAATATTCAACAACTTGCATACCTGCAAAATATCTCTTAGGAACAAGTTGCTCCCTAATACTTCCGTTTTCAAACTTGCAACCATTAGCTACATGTACTGATGCTCCAACTCCAATTACATTCCCATCCTTTTTTTCAATAATGGCTTTTACTAATTTCAACAAAGAATCACGCTCTAAGATGGAATCTACATCAACACAAACAACATAAAACTTATATGAAATATTTATTCCACAATTCATGGCATCAGCTTTACCTCCATTTTCTTTATCCACAACAATCAGATTTCTGAAAATACTATTTTCAGAACGATAAATTCCACGAACTTTTTTTGTTTTGATTTTATAATTTATAATATAACTTTGTTTTTCTAGTTGAAACTCTTTTTTCAATTTTTCAAGAGTGTCATCTGTACTTCCATCATTAACCACAATCACATCATAATTAGAGTATCTTAAATTAAGCAACGCTCTCACACAAGGGATAATCGTTGCTGACTCATTATATGCAGATGCAATTACGCTTACACTCGGTGCAGCATCCGCCGCCGCAAGCAGGAAGTCATAATTAATATCAACATTTCTTGTTTTATAATGAAACAGATGAAAAATTGAAACCAAAGACATTCCTGTATAAATTATCACGATGGCCATTGAATATGTAAGAAACAGCATATTTATAATTTGCCAAAATCCTATATAAAAATTACTTTCCATTTTTCTCTTGAATTAAATTTCTACACATTTCATTTAAATCCCCAGTTTCATATTGGGATGCGAAGTATTTTATATCACTTTTACCTCCAACGACGTAATCGTAAATACAAATCAGAATATGTTTCTTAATACTTAAATTATCGGTATGATAATAAATATCAAGCATTGTATCAGTTGTAATATAGTCAAGTCTAGAGTAATTGGATAACATATCCTCAATGCTATATAAACCAATTTTCGTAAATAATGCTTTTTTGTCAGTTATACTTTTATTATTAACAGCTAACAATCTACATAACTCCATCTGAATTTGAGCGTTTTTATTCATCAATTCTTCTTGAAATTCACTACTAATATCCAGAGGCAGACGAAACAATCTCATCATTCTTAATCCAAATAGTATTATTGAAGTATTTGATGAATATAAGAATATTGAAAAATTCGGCACCTCCTTCAGCTTATATTTGAATAGATAAAAGTAACTCATCTGTTCCCAAAGAGAAAGGTAAAATTTGTAGTTTACGAAATCTTTTTCAATATCAAAGGTTCCATAAAGAATCAGATTTTGAGTTGCATATAATCTGGTGACAGCATTTTTACTTTCACTAAGCTTCAGTAATATCGGATACGACTTCTGAGTGCATCCAATGTTTACCAATACTTTCAAAGCTCTGGTACTATACACAAAATGTCTCCACCTTATATTCTTTAACATGTACGATTCCAAATCATATACAGCAGCTATCTGCCTGATTTTTTCTTGATCCTTGTACATGAAATATCTGCTCAGATCATTTAATATGCCGATAAATGTCCATTTTTCTATATTGCCTAGCTTTTTCTTGATATTACCAATCTCGGTCATATCTCTATGATGCAATAAGCCAAAAATGACATCTTCATATTTCAGACGAAGCACTTTTCTTCGATACTCACTTAGATGCCTTCTCCAACTTAAAAATAAAGTTGTAGCAGAAACAGCTATTGCAGATAAAATGAAAAGTATAACTGCAATGCGAATCAAATGCAGTAATACTGCATCAAATGACATAAAAAAATGCGTTATCATATAATTAAAATATATAATTGATTCCAAGAGTAAATCCAGGTATGTTACGGTTCATTCCGTTTGTATATTGCTCATTTCTGAAAGATGCAACAGTCTTAAGCAAAAAAGAAGAAGTCAGTTTTTGTTGCCATAGCATATAACAGCCCCATGTGTTGTTACCTAATAAATACTCGCTGTCTAAATGGGGGACTATTTCTGCAGAATGTCCATCAAAAAAGCAAGCATGAATATAATTCTTTGGATCTTTGAAATACCTTCTGACGCCTACGTTTATTGATCCATAGCAATTAGAATGCATATAAGCCAGATAAGGCTTCACGGTAATCAAGTAATTTCCAATGTATTTTTCGAGACCAACAGTATAACTAAAAATTGGTTTTGTCCAATAATACATCTTACTACCTCCAGTCAGGTTCCATCCGTTTGTTAATAAAAATGTACCTTCTACTATAGCCAAATGTTTAGAAAACAAAGTTGATGAAGAATATGCATATAAAGCATATAGAGATAGCTTTTTAGATATAATCAGATAAGTTTCTAATTGCTCTTGAGCATAAACCGTCTTAAAATAGCCATCACCAATAGGAACTTTCTGCGCCAAATTTAGTTTTGGCACAAATGTAATATTATGTGTGCTATCGATATTCGTTTTTATGGTTCCTTCAATTGAAGTTATATTCCAGTTCACTCTAGATGGCTTATTATAAAATTCCATCATATTTGTGACACCTACTGATTGCAGTTCTATCGATTTTTCCTGGCAAAACGCGATGTTGCAATTCGCTAATAAAAATACAAAAAGAAGATATTTCATAATATTTATTTTTTTAGTATGTTATTTAAAAGTTCATCTGTATCCTGAGGCATAACAAAATAATCGGCTGCGCCTAAAGACATAGCCTGCTGCATACTTATTTTATCAAAAAAACTACTAGCTATAAAAATCTTTGCTCTTACAAAGTCATCTTCTACTTTCAATCTTTCATGGCAATATTTTTGATATTTATCTAAAATCTCCAAACCATTATAATAATTCACGAGAATGCCGACAATAACAACATCCCAATTCTGTCTAAATAGCATATCTAGAATGTCGCTTCCCCCCTCAACGACCATGACATCATGTCCCAACAATCTCAAGTTATAGCCAATATAATCAGCATAAACATTATTGCGTAATCCAATCAAAAATTTCATAATATTTTCCTCCTTTATTATTAAAATAGCCAGACTCATGACAGACATAGATATATTAATACCAAAAGTCAAAGTCTGTACTTATTATTTTCCCATTGCTAACTTTAGATCCCTGTAGTAGCATTTGCGCTCGTTCGTGGAATAATATTTTTAATACCCACGCAGGAATATTTGGGAATAATCTTCTTCTACCAAAAGATTGCAACATCTTATCCGAGAATTCGTTCATGGTAAGATGTTCATTTGAAACAATGTTGAAGACACCGTCAATTTCGTTATGTGTCAAAATATGATTATAAACATTCATCAAATCATTGATACATACCAATGGGAAATATTGTTGACCATTGCCTAATGCAACATTAAGCCCTAATTTAGCTATTGGTTTTAGTTTTTGGTATATCTCTCCATCTGGTCCAATAACTAAACCTTTACGCAAAATGACAACTCGGTCTGCTACGTCTCTGAACTTCAAAGCCGCATCTTCCCACAACCGACAAACATAGGCTGGAAAATCAGTACCGTTCTTGTCTTCTTCAGTAAAAATATGATTAGTGGTTACTGCTCCATAATATCCTACAGCAGATGAAGAAATCAACACATCTATTCTATTACCTGATTCAATAATGGCTTTCAAAAGAAAGTCCAACGGCTTCACCCTACTATTCAGGATTTCATTCTTGCGGTCTACAGTCCATTGCTTTTCGCCAATATTAGCTCCGGTCATATTGATGAGAGCATCTACACCATCAAAAGCCCTCGAATCAATGAATCCTTGGTCTACATCCCATTGATAATAATGAATGTTTTCCTTATCGGGCATAGTTCTTCTGGTCAGAACATTTACCTCGTTTCCTTTCTTTACAAGAAAAGGAAACAAAGTTCTTCCTATAAACCCAGTACCACCAGCAATTAATACTTTCATATACAATGGCTTTAAAATAAAATAGAATACAACGATTATAATGAGTATTCTAATAACTCCAATTCTAATTATCACTATCACTGCAAAGTATAAACATCAACTTTATACTCCTTATATTTTCAAAAGTTGAATTTACCAATGTATGAAGCCACTTACACTATTAACTCAATTCATTCTTTTTATTATTGTTCTTATCTTTGTCTATAAACACTCATAGCATCATCTTTCTACGAACATTCGCAGAATCATATTTCGACTACCCATTCAGAAACGTTTGGGTATAATCTTCTTCTATTAAAAGCATGTAACATCTTATCAAACAACTCGTTCATGATAAAATGTTCGTTTGAAATAATGTTTAATACGCGGCCAACCTCGTTATGCTTTAAAACTCTATCAGTAGTTACTGCTTTATAAGATTTCAAAGCAGATGAATATATCAACACCTTTATTTTGTTTGGGGATTTTTTGATTGATTTCAAAAGGAAATTCAATAGTTTTACTCTACTATTAAGGATTCTTTTATTTCGGTCTACAGTCCATCGTTTTTCATCAATACTAGTTCCTGACATATTGGCAAGTGTATTCACGCCATTAAAAGCCTTAGAATCCATAAATTCTTGGTCTACATCCCATAAGTAATAACGTATGCTTTTCACATCTGTCATTGCCCTTCTGGTCAGAACATTTACTTCGTTTCCCTTCTTTACAAGAAAAGGAATCAAAGTTTTTCCTATAAACCCATTACTAACGGCTATTAATACTTTCATATACAATGGCTTTAAATAAAATAGAATACAACAATCATGATGAGTATTCTAACAACTCCAATTCTAATTATCACTATCACTGCAAAGTATAAACATCAACTTTATACTCGTTATATTTTTAAAAGTTGAATTTACCAATGTATGAAGCCACTTACACTATTAACTCAATTCATCCTTTTTATTATTGTTCTAAATTATTTTCAATAAACACTTATAATATGTTATTATCAGGAACTACACGTTTTTATCAAATTGATAATAAATTTTATATTAGTGAAGACCTTGTCTATTTACATGATTTAGATTCAACAACAATTAGAACTTTCTTCTTATATATCAATCACTTACGATTATTTTATATTTCCAATTAGCATTACTAAGAATGGTACAAATATAATGTCAAATTTAAAACATTGTACTTTTCGTATACACTTATTTATAAATATTAACATTTAGCGATCAAAAGGACTATGATTATATTCTTTTCTCACTTATAAATTAAAAACAAAGGATTTTGTTTCAAGGACATAAAAAAATAAAAGGAAAATGGATATAAAGAGTTTCCTCTTCATATCCATTTTCCTTCTTCATGTAATACTATGGCGAAAGCCATAATATCAGTATTTACAATGCTATTATTCTCTAAATATTCATCACACTAATTCAATAAATTTCTAACTCTTTAAGCTAAGATTAAGAATTTTGTTCAAGCATAATATTATCTTAACTGTAATAAACTACTATCTATATGAGTTGTGGACTAAACAAAGATACCATTACATCAAATCAATCAACAAGCTATTACAAAAGCCACCCTCTCTACAACATAATCATCGTGAAGAAGGTGTAACACATAAAAGCGTAAATCCTTTAGCAATGCCCCTTCCCTAATAATTAGACATAAATATCATTTAGTTTCCTCTCAAGTGAATCAGGAATCATTGTATCATCAAAAGTAGTACAATTATAATATAAATCCTTTATCTGCGTTCTACATCCTCTTATAGTTGAACAGATAAAACATAATACAGGGAATACTATCCTATCAAATAAGAAATGTCCCTGTATCAGCTTGTAGGCATTTTTATCTTTACAATTATAACTACATAAAGCAACATCAGCAGCCTTCATTGCTTTTTTATATTTACCGAGAAGAAGTTTTAATGCATTATCATTATGATATTCATCAGAGAACGCTTTAAAATCTTCACTATAAGTATTATTGCGGAATTTAAGAGAATTTACGACCCTCTTAAAATCCATGATGGTAAAATCAGAGTCTGTTTGACTTTTAATAGATTCGTTTTTTGCCGCTACAAATAAAAGTAGCAAATCATATATAGAAGAAGACAACAGCTCTAAGAAATCCAGATAATTAAAAGAGGAATCAATAGTGGTCAATTCTTTTTCTATTTTTGTAAGATTATCAGGATGGCACAAAACATTTTCGATAGAGTAATACGCCGTATTTATAATATATTTATTATCACGTAGTATATTCGTATATGAATGATAATTATCTATCACCAAATCATAATCAGCATCCACACATATTATAAAATTCTCACATAATAGAGAGGCCCATTTCATCAAAGCATCCTTCCCATTATGTACAGTAGTTGTACCTCTACTATCTATTACTTTATTAGTTGCAATACTAAAATTATATTTGTTATATTTGGAAAGTACTTTTTTCCAAAATTCGATATCATCATCACCTTCCACAAGGACTTTTACTGGTATTAGAGTATTTTGTTCTCTGAAGAATTTTGTGTTATAAATATAATCTTTAGTTATATATTCTTTTAAATCCATCAGATTCAATTATTTACATATCGTTATCTTATCCATTTCAGTAACCATCTGTCCCCATCCATTAAGTAATATACCTGGAGAATGAGTTGTCATAATTATCTGACAATTAGGATTAAGTTTTTCTATGTTTTCTAAAAGAGTCTCTTGCCACTCTATATTTAAAGAAATCTCTGGTTCATCCATTAATAAGATATATTCCTTATTGACTTCTAACAATACGGTAAGCATTATAATAAGATATTGCTTTTCTCCGGAAGACAATTGTTTTACACCAATCTTCTTTTCCTTACTTGTAATAAATTCCAACTCATTAGATTTCTCATTGATTTTCTTTCCTGAATGCGCAAAAGAATCATTTATTATTTTCACAAAAAGATCCTTTGCTTTATTAATTTCGTTCAGTCTATTAAAATCAATTTTATTCTCTTTCTGTATCGTTTTTGTTATTTCTACAGATAGATTATAAAGATAATGCCCATATCCACTTACAAGTTTATCAAGTTTCAGGTCAAGCAAATTTCCATTCGCCATTCTGTCAAATGTTGCTATTTTATCAATAAGCACAAGATCTCTGAAATCATCGTTTTTTATTTTAATATGATCCTTTGTTGCAAGATAGTCATGCACTGGTATAGAAATTGTATTTTCTCCAGTAACACTAGCACCACTAGTTATGTTAAATTCTTCATTCTTTCTCAAATATGTATACTTATAGCTTTCAGTAAAGCTAATACTGAGGCTTGAAATATCCTTAAATTTATTGATGGATTGTGTTTCTTTTATATAAGTATATATGATATCTAATATTGTAGATTTAAAAGAACCATTCCGTCCTGCCAATATATTCACATCGTGAGTAGTATTAGCATTTAATTTCCAATGAAAATCATATTCATCGAAAAGTCCTTCTATCATAAGTTCTTTTATCTTCATAATTTACGACTCATTATATAGTAATAAATAATTTTATTTTCAGATTACAAATGTAATCAAAAAAATTATCATAATCAATAGTTCATTAGAATATTTATGATCTGGTTACAAGACATCACCCACACAACGCAAATGCAAATATTCTTCATTCGGTGCCAAGAACAAGTTAAAAGGTAATATTTTGCCTTTTCTAAATAGCGCACCCCACCGTTATCATTTTACAGTCAGTGACCGCCTTTATCCCATGCTTTGTTCCAGCAGGAACCATAACATAAGAACCCGCGTTAACAGTCATCACCTTATCATCAATCATGAATTCAAGACTGCCTTCTTCAATGATGAAGTGTTCCTCCATCGTTTCATGCACATGCACTTCTACCTGTTCACCCGCCTTCAAGCGAGACATTGCAATTTGAGTAATGTTACTAGAAGCCTCATCATTTGAGCACAATACCTTCTTTATTCCAGCACCGTGTGATGTTGCAATATCATTTATCGTATTTATGTTTTTGATTGTAAATCCCATTATCTAATCAACATTATTCATATTATCGTGAATCAGTATCATCTTACACGTACTGCATTACATATTGCAATCCTTTATTACAGAAAACCAGATTAGGATATGACTACCTAATTATTGCAACTATAACCTTTTCTAAAAAAACAGTCATCTATATAAATATAAAATGCCAATTATTCAGCTGGCTTCATATCCCATTTGCTACAAGGTGTTTCTAAATGATGAACATTCATATCTGTTACTTGACCATTTAAACTAATACCTAATTTATTTTGGTTAGCACTTAGGAAGTTAGCAATTTGATTATGAACAGTTTTGAAAATCTCCAGAGTATGTTTATTCTTGTATTCCACCAGCATATCTATATAATTATACTCATACATTTTAATGTATCTACCAATGAATTCGTGGGCAGAAAACCATTCCGGATTGTTTTGATTTAAACTCTTAATAACAGAATCTGCTTGTTCAATTGTAATACTCATGGCTTTAAAAATTAAAGTTATATTATTATTTTATATACGGTCATCCCCTACTTCCGCCTACAGACTCATTACTAGCACCAGTCAATTAATACATAAATTCAAAGCCTGTACTTCTAAACTTTTCATTACTAATCTTTGAGCCTTGAAGCAACATTTCAGCTCGTTCCATAAATAGCATTTTAATTATGAATGCTGGAATGTTTGGCAACAACTTTCTTTTACCAAAAGAGTCTAATAGTTTTTGGGAGAATTCGTTCATGGTCATATTTTGATTTCCCACAATATTGAAGACACCGTCAATTTCGTGATGCTCCAAAATGTAATTATAAGCACGAATTAGATCATTCATATATACCAAAGGGAAATATTGCTTGCCACTACCTAGAGCAACGCTCAAACCTAACTTCGCCAATGGTGCTAATTTCTGATATACTCCTCCATCTTTTCCGATAACTAGACCTTTACGTAAAATAACCACTCGGTCGGCTATCTCTCTGAACTTCAACGCTTCATCTTCCCATAACCTACATACATAAGCCGGGAAATCAGTACCGTTATAGTCCTCTTCAGTAAAAATATGATTAGTGGTTACTGCTCCATAATATCCCACAGCAGAAGAAGAAATCAGCACATCTATTCTGTTGCCATATTCACTGATGGCTTTCAAAAGAAAGTCCAACGGCTTCACCCTGCTATTTAAGATTTCGTTCTTACGGTCTATAGTCCAGCGTTTTTCACCAATATTAGCTCCAGTCATATTGATGAGAGCATTCACACCATCAAAAGCCTTCGGCTCAATAAGTCGTTTATCTACATCCCATCGGAAATAATGTATGTTTTCCACATCATTCATATTCCGTCGGGTCAGAACATTTACTTCATGTCCATTCTTTACAAGAAAAGGAATCAAGCTCTTTCCTATAAATCCAGTACCACCGGCAATTAATATTTTCATATATTAGAGTTTTTAAAGTCCGATTGCATCTGGCAAATATAACAAGTATTTTTAATAAATGCAAGTTTATATCCTTTTGTTTGGATGTATCATGCAAATTGAAGAAACACCAATACGTATAGTTAAGCTTTGATGCCTATAACATACTATAAATCAGTGTATGATAAAATTTTAAGAATCACTCTATCTAATGCTTTATATTTTTATTTCAACCTACTAGTTTTATAAACATTATATTTATCGCTATAACAACTTTATAAGTCTCTGTTATTTTGTTATTATCTACATCTAAGCACAAAATTATATTTATTTTGCGTTCATATATTATTCTTTATAGAATATATTTGCAGTTAACAGATAATTTATGTACTTTTGCCACATGGATGAGCTGAACCATATAAACAAGAAATCTGCAAGTGAAGTGATAGCTGCTTTAGGCAAGCGCTTCAAAGAGTATCGATTAGTTTCAAGACTTACGCAGAAAGAGGTCTCAGAGAAATCTGGTGTGAGCGTACTCACTATCAGACGTTTTGAGTTGGGATATTCATACAATATCACAATGGGAAATTTCATCTCAATGCTGAAAGCTATAGATTTTACAGATGGAATCGCAGATATTATGCCAGAGATTCCTGTGTCACCTTATGCGATGGCGAAATTAGAAGAACGTAAACCTAAGAGAATAAGACATGGAAAACAATCTTAAAGTTATCATCTGGAATCAGGAAGTAGGACGGCTCACTTGGGATATCCGACGCAATCGTTCTATTTTTGAGTACAATCCTACATTTCTAAAAAATGGACCGGACATAGCACCGCTTACTGCATCTATACGAAATCCCAAAAGTCGTTTTCCTTTCTATGGACTGCAAAACGATAGTATTTTTCATGGTCTACCAGCTTTCATCAGCGATAGTATGCCTGGCAGATGGGGAAATACAGTATTTGCAGCATGGGCACAATCGAAGAACATTAAGGATAAAAATTTGACACCAATCGATAAACTGTCATTTATCGGACAACGAAGCATGGGAGCTCTCGAATTCGAACCCTCAAGACAGATTGGCACAAACGACGATATCAACTTAGATAATTTATATCATAAAGCTCAGGAAATATTACAAAAGCGCGAAGATACTGTTGTTGCAGGCAAAGACATTTCTTTGGAAAGCTTGTACGAAGTTGGCACTTCAGCTGGTGGGCAACATACCAAAGCCATTATCGCGCGTAACAAAATAACAGGAGAAATCAGATCAGGACAAATTCTGCTGCCTTCTGAATACACCTATTACATCTTAAAATTTGCAGAGAAAGACTATTATCCTTTGACAATAATAGAGATGGTTTATAGCGAAATGGCGAAATTGGCAGGAATAACAATGATGCCCTCAGAGTTGATTAAGATAGATGGAGACTACCACTTTCTTACAGAGCGTTATGACCGTAAGAATGGCAAGAAGATTCATACACAGACTTTGGCTGCAATGAACCCCGAGGCTAGCAGTTATGAAGATTTGATGGACGTTTGTGATGAACTGGGCTTACCTTACAAAGAAAAGGAAGAAACCTACAGACGCATGGTTTTCAATATATTGACAACAAATGTAGATGCTCATATCCAGAATTTTTCATTTATGATGGAAGAGAATGGTGCATGGCATATTACGCCAGCTTATGATATGACATTCTCTTGTTTCAACCCAGGTAATCATTTCGATCCATCACATTATCTTTCAGTCAATGGGAAATCCATGAATATCACCCATGAAGACTTGTTGGTTTTTGGAAGAAAGAATAACCTCAAAAATCCAGAGGATATTATACGCAATACGGTAAATGCAGTAACAGAGTTCAGAAGACTATCCGAAAGATATAGCGTAGACAGTTATTGGATAGATAAGATTGAGGGGCATTTTGCCGAGATGAATCCTGATTTACTGTCATCGTTGGATGGATACAAACCATCTATTTTCAATTATGTTCAAAAAGATTATCATATTTCTATAGCAGATATTCAATGGACAGAAATGGGTAATGGAGCGTGGCGACTGACAGCTACATTGAACAATATCCCATTTAAAAAAACATTTTCAAAGACTTCAGTTGAAGCCAAGGAGATCATTAAGTTTGGAGGTATAAAAATGTCTTTCGAACACCAGAAGGAATACATAAATAAATATTTCATTCCAAAATATTTGGAAATCTATTCAAGCAAATAACAATCCCACAATCATGAAAATTAGTCGATGGTGATTAGCGGTAAAAGTTCTAATGCTCGTTATATATTCAACATTCTATATGTCTTCCTGCTTTTTCAGCTTTGTCTTTTTATGCTTCAGCCTCCAGCAGAAATGCCAGATGCGGAATATCGGTTCAGAGATTGCTTCTGACGGGAAATACCTTAGTAATCGCCAATCACGATACAGACGTTGCAAATTTCTTCCCCATACGTCATTGCCGAAGTTATACCGTGTATCATACCTTCCGAAGTTACCTCCTTGCAATACTTCGTTCAGCACAAATCGCCCACGTTTTTCATCAACAGGTACCAGAACCTTTTCTTGTTTCATTCCAAAATACTCTGTCAATATCCACATGATTGCACCAGCTATATGGCAAATACCAAGATGTGAGAACAACGCTTTATAATCATTACTGAATTCTACATCATTCTCTAGCACATAGTAATAGTCCAGCAACTGCCTAAGTCCGATACCTTCATGAAACAGATGTTTGTAAATGTGGCTCAACAAAAACACCTTATTAAATTCAGACGTAGGAACAGCAATCACTCCATCCGCCATCTCTGTTCTGTTATGGAACTGTTCATCAGCGTTTTCAGTGAAAAACTCCTGTAGTCTAGAATTGAAAATGAAATTAAACATGAACGAAGGACGATAATGCACCTCCACATCGGTTCCGTTAAATCTAGGATATTCAATATGATTATAGATTGCTATTGCATCAGGTTCCTGCAATCTAACATATTTTATTATTTTCCTTACATCATCAGCAACTTTCCTTTTTCCTAAGTCATACTTCCTCGGTCTAATCAATATATCTATATCACCAGGAGTACGGGAGTTAGGCTGCGGATACAACAAGCCATTGCCCTGTCCTTTAAGAAGGCAAGATTGGAATTTGTCTTGAGCAAACTTTTCAGATAGCTTAATGACATTAGCCGTGACATTATGATTTATTCTCTCAATAGCCCTAACTTGTCCGAGCCATTCTATCACCAGCTTTCCAAACACATCTTTTTCTTCATCATCATCCGACGGAGGTGTAGCTCTTTCAAGAGCACGGAATATCACCGCCAACAACGATTGCTTTTGGGCTATGCAGTATATCTGTTTCCATTCATTCACAGACAGCTGTGGAACTTCAATATCATCATGAATAGCGCATCGAAGAATCTGGAAGAATTTATTGTATATGTCAATCATATAAGTATAAAATCGGCTATGATACATCATATTTTATGTATCTTTTTTAAATTGTATAGTAATAAAAGATAAAATCAACGCATATTGCTGTTCTCCCATATTACACTTAATGCCATATTCCTATATGGAATACACCATTCAAAGAATTCCTGGTTATTTTCTTCTTTGATATTTATGTCAAAACAATCACCGGCGTAGATAATCTCTTTCTGGCAGCAATCGCTATTATTATTCTCATAGAAAAATGTTCCCATAACGGTATTTTCAGGAATAGCATCACCTCTGCCATTACCATACTTCATTCGCCAAAAAGGGAAATTTTCGTTGCGACACACCCACCTAATTTTTCCATTGATACCAAAAACAACCATAATAGGAATATTCCCAATAGCTGAATATCTTAATGCCGCAGCAGATTTACTAACATTATAATATTTTGCTATATTTTCTATAAGAGAAAAATCGAAAGGAACACCTTTAATGAAATCTAAAAACGAATACTCTGGCATTAAAAGTGACGAAGCAAATGCATCAGCCTCACGTTCTATCATCCATGCACTATTATCATATAAAAAATTAACAGAACAATGAGGTGGCATTGTCCCACTCATCAAGCCAAGTCTATGTGATGGAATAAAATAATGCCCCAACTCATGCGCGAAGGTGAACCTTCCTTTAGCATTATCCAGAGAATTGGCCCTTGCACAATTGATATGAATATAGAATTCATCAGTAAATGGTTCAAAACATGTCAGTCCATCAAATGTATCTTTACCATAATCATCATAGATAACATTGATGAGCTCATCATCGGCAATCTTTTTAAGAAGAATTGGGCTATCATAATTTCTAGCCACTTCTTCAGCTAGACTAGTTATGCATTTATTTATCTTCATCATTCTTTGAGGAATGTTGACTTTTTATTTTCTTTATTATATTCTGAGGCAAACTTTCCAAGTTACGTGCTGCGGCCCTTCTTATCGGTTCTGTAACCATAGATGAATCATCTGCATGCATATAAGAAATACTACATGAGCACGATTTTTTGATAATCTTTTCAACATCAACTCGCCTGTCTGAATTTCTTAACTTATAACTTGTATTATGTTTTTCTGTTTCATACAACTCATATTCATTACGCGGAGGCAAATAGCCACTAGTGCAAAGCATAAAATGAATCTCCTCAATGTCATTCATATTAAGAATAATTTATATTTTAACGTTTAATGAAGCAATTGCTTCTTTCTTGTAAACCCTTATTGAAGACTGTTTTAAATTCAAGCGAGATCTTAATTTTAACAATAATGTACGTGGCATATTCTTCCCCTGTACTTCATAAGCTAAATATGTAAGTAAAACTATTTTATGTTTCTCGTCCATACAAGAAAGCCTTAAATCAAGATCTAAAGATTTTTCTTTTCTCTCGTCATCTGGTATATATTTATATTCAGAAGATATTTCATAAAACTCTGTTCCGTTAGTAATAATCGCTAAATTTTCATCTCCATTCACAACTGCACATTCACCACTATCTTTAAATTTTAGGATCTGGGTATAAGCAATTCTGTTCAACCATATAACAATAGCATCATCCACATTTTTACATTTAGATTTAGACTTATCAAAATTGTGATATTTCCAAACTCTTGCAAATGCACATTCTACTGATTTAAAAGCCACATCAGGAGAATATCCATACTTAATACACTGTGGTTCAACTAATCGCAAAAGCCTCTCTTCATATTTTGAACAAAACTGAACAAATGCTTTTTTTGCAGAATCTTCATTATTTTCCCTATTTGCGATTTTTTGCATTAGCATATCGCCAGATAATTCCATATTTCTATCTATTAATATAATTAATACGTATTTTAATAAATAACTAACGCTTTTGGTAAACTGTTAGGAGCCACATATTAACGTGGAAAAATAAAATGTTTGTTACAAATGTAAACGGTTCAGCCCGTTATTCTGCCCCATCGGGCTATTCATCATGGTTGGATTATTGGAATGCCCATGCATCACATAGGGCTTACAGATGTGGTGCAACAGATTGTCATCACAGAGGTGACTTAGTCGGCGCCCATGTTCAGAAAGCATACAGCAGCGATCAAAGTTGGTATATTGTGCCACTTTGTAACAGTTGTAATCAAAGGACGGGCAACTTCTATGTTGATGAAGAATTAGTGCCAGTTCCAAGTAATTTATAATTTTTAGAATATGAACAACTCCAAAAAAGTTACGAGTAGAAAAGCTGCCAAGGCAGCTTCAAGCGTTCTCAGAGATGGCAGAACTAGTAGTAAAAGTAAGACCGCTGCAGGCAGTGCTCTTACGCAAACCCCCAACAAAAAGAAAAAATAATTTATTGTTGGTTCTCTGTACAATTTCCAAGTAGGTCCTCTATTTGGAGATTGTACAAACCATATTATGCCATATTAAATAAAACATAATATAAATGCCTAACATAGAACTTATAAATTTGAGAGACCATATTATCCAAACAACACAAGAAAGACAGCCGTGGAACTTCAAGGTCATTATGAATAGCACACCGAAGAATCTGTATGAATTTATTATGAATATAAATTATATAAGTAATTAACTTAGCAATGCAACACTATTATCATATATATATAAAACTAACAATATAATATGTCTACCAGATTTCCATAACTGTCAATAAATAATATTGATTATTATTAGACTATTTCCATGTTGTCTATTTTTTCGCTTATTTGTTGTATTGATAGTCCTGTATGTATGTCATTTGACTTCATCTCATCTTCAATAATCAAGCGTAAATATCGATAAAAAGATTTAGGAATAATAAACCAAATAGGGACACCATGTGATTGTGGAATTCCTACACATTCTTTACTCCCATTTATTTTTTCATCATCCATTTGTTCATGGTCACTCACATTCCAACGAAGTCCTATTACTGGACTATCATCATAAATAAGCTTTACAATTGAATATGAAAAAGGACCACCATCAAAAAGAAGTTCAACATTTTCTACAAACTCCTTTGGAGAAATAACATCCAATGGATTTTTATACTTAAAGTTACACATTTTGTTATTAAACTATTTTACTAAAATTGATTATCTGCCTTTATACATATTTTCATAATACTGTTGGTAATCACCGGAAGTGACATTATCCATCCACGCCTGATTATCAAGGTACCATTTAACCGTTTTCTCAATACCTTCTTCAAACTGCAAACTAGGTTCCCAACCTAATTCATTCTGAAGTTTTCTGCTATCAATAGCATATCTTTTGTCATGACCTAATCTATCCGTGACATGCGTAATTAAATTGAGGTCCTCTCCTTCTTTCCTACCAAGCAGTCTATCAACAGTCTTGATAAGAACCTTTATGATATCAATGTTTTTCCATTCGTTGAATCCACCAATATTATAAGTATCAGCAATACTTCCATTATGGAATATCACGTCAATAGCACGAGCGTGATCCTCAACATACAACCAGTCACGTACATTCTCTCCCTTACCATATACAGGTAAAGGCTTACGGTGGCGAATGTTATTAATAAATAAAGGTATCAACTTCTCTGGAAACTGATACGGGCCATAGTTATTTGAACAGTTCGTGACTATAGTAGGCATACCATAAGTATCATGAAATGCACGAACGAAATGATCACTACTAGCCTTACTTGCCGAATATGGACTATGCGGGTTATATTTTTTATCCTCTGTAAAAAAGTCAGTACCATAAGTATGATGAAGCTCAGAAGAAGCCTTCGTTGAGAATGGAGACTCCAATCCTTCGGGATTAGTCATTTCCAAAGCACCATAAACTTCATCTGTTGATATATGATAAAATCTCTTACCATCATATTTTTCAGGCAAGCTCTCCCAATATAATTTGGCAGCCTGAAGCAACGTCAAAGTTCCCATCACATTAGTACGTGCGAAAGTGAACGGATCCTTAATACTGCGGTCAACATGACTCTCCGCTGCAAGATGAATAATGCCATCAACATGTTCATTCTGGATAAGTTGAAATACACCGTCAAAGTCGCAGATATCCATTTTAACGAACTTATAATTAGGTTTATCTTCTACATCTTTCAGGTTAGCCAAGTTACCAGCATACGTCAATTTATCTAGATTGATTATATTATATTCAGGATACTTATTCACAAATAATCTTACAACGTGGCTACCAATAAAGCCAGCACCACCTGTAATTATAATGTTTCTTTTCATTATTCTTTTAAGCAAAATATTATTTATACAAATCTACATTATAGTCAAAAGGACTATCAAAGTCCTTAAGCAAATCATGTTTAGTATCCTTCTCACTTAAGATAGTCTTATCAGTAGGAATATTCCAGTCTATGCCAAGACTGTCATCAATAATACTTATTCCGCCATCTGCCTCTGGGTGATAAAAATTATCACACTTATATTGGAACACTGCCACATCACTTAACACAGAGAATCCATGAGCGAAACCCCTTGGAATAAAAAATTGACGATGATTATCCTCCGTCAGTTTCACAGCCACATGTTTACCATACGTAGGAGAACCTTTACGGATGTCAACTGCAACGTCAAGAACTTCACCTTTAACGCATCTCACCAACTTGCTTTGACTATATGGTGGACGTTGGAAATGCAACCCACGCATAACCCCATACGAAGACATACTCTCATTATCTTGACAAAAATTCACATTGCCAACCTTTTCATTAAACTCCCTCTGTGAGAAGCTTTCAAAGAAATAACCACGTTCGTCTTTAAATACACGAGGCTCTATAATAAGGACATCGTCAATATCTGTTTTTATAATATTCATTGCAATACTATTATCTATTTTTACAATACGTCAAAATTATTAATAAAACATTCTTCTCCATTGGACGTATATACAAATTTAACTACGAAGATATTATTAATTTATGTTTTTCATGATAACTAAAATACGACTATAAGAGTATTGGAATGATTAGTTCACTCTTATAAATCGAAATATAGCATAACCGTAATACTACGATTAAAAAGTTAATATCAGAATTGTGATAATAACTTACTAACCTATAGCCTTCATCGCATTTCTTTTGGTTATAAAATATCTGTTCGATCTCTTCCAATCCTTATATATTTCCGCATTGATCTATACATTTCATGAGGAATATACACTGAATTTTCCAAAGGTGATAAAGACATGAATCTTATCGTATGTGATATAGCCAGAAATCCTGTTTCCAAGCTATGCAATAATCCAATTCTATTGATTTTTCTATTGCTCCATCCAAAGTTACCACCATGATATATAACCTTTAACACTTTTTTTCCCCATCTTCTGTCATTCTCATTTACGGGAAGAGGAAAAGTGTCTTTTTCTAATCCCAATTTATCAATAAGAATACTTCCAAAGGCACAATATGCTTTCACATATCCTAACTTATTCAGTATCTTTTCAACCTCATTACGATCAATTTCATTTCTATAATGATCCAAGAATACCGCCCAGTCACATAACTGTCGCAGCCCGATACCTTCTTTCATAAAATGATGATATATGTGAATAAATAGATATACGGCATTTGTCGTTGGTGACAATGTTGATACATCAATATCATTAATACAGATATTATCACACTTCTTATTTTGTATTTCTGCTTCAATCAAACTGTCCCAAAACTCTTGATGCCTTTTGACACTAAAGTTTGCCAACTTAAAATGAAGTTCGAAATCTACGCCATCCTTTTTGTAAGACAGATGTTTAAAAGAAACTTCATCATTGAATGAAACATCATTCTTTAGTAGTCTCAATAGCCTTTCCCTATCCTTTTCTGCACAATAAAAATCAACATCACCTGCACATCTAATATTCTGCTTACCATAAAGGTACGCCATTGTCTGACCTTTGAACACAAAATATCCAATAGAATTTTTATTCAATAAGAAACAAAGTTCAGTCAATCCCTCATCAACATTTCTATTATTACGCTTTACGGCATTGAGATACGACAAAAGCATCATTACATTATCGCGACCAATAGGAATATCATTGCTTATAATAGCATCAGCAACCAATCCAATCACAGACTGACGTTTTGCCAATTCCATTATTACCGTTATATCCTTTTCTGATATAACAATATTAACGTCTTTTTTCCACAAAGAATATTTTAGTAAAGTAAACAAATCTTCAGTAAACATAAAAAGTATTTTATTGAAATTTTAAATCCGTTTAATAAATTATAGTTTTAAATTTACGAATGTTTGTTCATGCATACTTGACATTAAAACTTAAAGTCAAGTCAAGATTTATAGCTTACTAAACGTGTTTTATACTATTGTTAAGTTGCAACAACAATTATTTATCTAACATCACATTAGTTTTCTTAGCCAATATATATTTTTATATCAATTCTTTCTTTTCATTATCTTCAAACCAATCATTTAAAGCATCTTCGAATGACCATTTGAAGTCATAACCTGAATTCTTTAGTTTTGCGCCACATATATTTGTGCTAATCTGTAGTTTTTTCACACGTGCCGGACATATCCCCATAGGACTACCCATACATTTTGCAATGGTAGCAAGTGGCATTATTATCCAATTAGGTATTTCTGGTACGAATACACCTACACCTGTTACCTTTTTCATAGCCTCTACAATATGCTGTATCGTATACGCTGGTTCATAACAACAGTTATATAATTCAACTCCTTGTTCATGGTTTTCTAGACGATACAACATGAAGCGAACTAATTCTTTCACATAGATGCAAGCCTTTATTGTATCCCTACGACCTGGGTATGCAAATTTATGTCCACGTATAGCCCAATACAAGCGAGTAAAATTACCATTTTCACCATGTCCAAACACAACACCAGGCCTAACTATAGTCAACTGACGATTAACGCTATCACCATTCTGCCATATTCTATGAATCTTTTCTGCTACAAGTTTAGATATACCGTAAGCTGTATTAGGAGTTTCAAGAGTCGTTTCAAACTTTTCTACTTCTGCTGCACCATAAGGAGCTATTGAAGACGTAAAAACGATTTTCTTTATATTATATTTTTCGGCAAAAGCGACAACATTCTCCGCCCCATTTATATTTGTTTCAAAATACTCATAGTTCTCATGCCCAGGAGTACGATGAACAGCTGCGAAATTAAATATAATATCATGCTCTGTAGGAGTAAACGGCAAATTCTCTATAGGTTTACGGACGTCAGACTCCACCCATGTACTCTCTAACACATTACCAGAAAGAACAGCTGGCTTATAATCCTTAACAACAGGATTAGGAGTTCCAGGCTTTACAATATCCAGATTATAGATATTAGCATTGGGATAACATTCCCTTATCAAATTCGTAAGATGGGTACCAATAAAGCCAGTACCACCAGTAATTATATAATTCATGAAAGTATCTTTATTTCGTATTTATAACCGCTTTCTCAAAATAATCCATTAATCTATTAGTTTCCATGACAGCATCAAAACCATGCTGTTTTAGATAATCAATACGCCCGCGTCTATTTTTCATAGATTTTTCTGTTTCGGATATGATAATAGAAGCCCAATCATAAGCTGATTTATTTAAACTAATATAGTGTCCCAATTCTTGAATTGCTGCTTCATGAGTAATAACATCAGATAAGAAAACAGGAAGGCCTGCAGCTTGTGACTCAACCCCTACAACAGGAAATCCCTCATATAAAGAAGGAAGTAAAAATGCGTCAAAAGCATTATAAAATTGTTTTATATCTTCTCTTCGTCCAAGCCAAGTCATTCTATCTCCGAATTCATATTTTTTAATTTTTTCTTTCATTTGTTGCTCCATTGATCCAATTCCAATAATAGCGAATTGCGAATTAGGCTGTTTCTCTTTTATTGCAGCCATTATATCTATTAAGAATAGAGGATTCTTCTGTGTCTCAAATCTGGCAATAGTTCCGTAGACAATTTTATTGTCCCAATTTAGTGTATTTCGAGTTTTATTGCGTAAATTTAAGTCAAATCCATTTTTAGTTGAATCAATGGGATTTAAAAAAATAGCGACTTTTCCATCACGAACTGTTTTTTTTCCAAACTGATATTCTGCACTCTCAATGCCATTAGCCATATAGTAATTACAAAAATAAAGAGAGAACCTTCTTAATATATTTTTTAGTAAGGTCTTTTTTTTCTCAAATTTAGAGGCGGTTGTCAAACTCTCGCTTATCCTCACTTTAATGCCTGAAATCCAAGCAATAAATAAAGGAAATATATTCATTGTATTATTCGCTGAGTAGAATACGTCATATTTATTATCTCTGCATATTTTTCCCAAAGTTATCATATGCTTGAAAATTCTTTGATAAGGAGGTATTACAAGAATTCTTCCACCAAGTTCTTTGACTTCTTCAAAAGGAATACTATTTGAATCTGAATCAACAATCAAATCAAATTGTATTCTATTTCTATCAAAATTACGCAAATAGGACATGATTACACTTTTTTGACCACCAGAGTCGCATTTATTTATACTAACTGCCAATTTAATCATATTATATTTGTATTATCATTCATTATTCCATCGTAAAACAATTTTATACCTTCCTCCATTGTCTTATTTTTATGATCAATGAAATTGTGCAAACGAGTTGTATCAAGAATCATTTTTGGCACGTCATCTTTACGAGCATCAATATATTCAACTTTAAGTTTATCACCACTCATCTTATTTACAAAACTCACAATCTGATTGATCGAATATCCTTCACCAGAACCAATATTTACGGTTTCGTTTAAAACACCCTTATGAATTAGAGATGCCACATAATACACAAAGTCATCAATATAAATGTAATCGCGAATAGTCTCCCCATTACCGAATACATTCACAGGTTCATTCTTCAATAATTTTCCCATTATAACAGCTATAAGTCCTTGCTTACCATAAAGGTTCTGTCCATGCCCATATGGGTTTGATGGGCGCAGAATTATATAATTAAGATTGTACCGACGATGATAAAAATTTATTAAATCCTCGATCTGAACTTTACTTAAACCATAATAGGAAATAGGTGCTGTGGGTTCATCCTCACGAATGGTTCCTCCCTTAACACCATATACGGTACCGCCAGAAGAAAAGAAGACAAACTCAACTTTGTTCTTTGCACAATAATCAAGCAATGGAATAGTATTTATCTGGACTATTTCACAGTTACTGATATAATTATCAACAGAAGAACCAGGAATTATCGTCGAGACCATATGCACTAGCACATTTATATGTTCTTTCTGTATAATACTGATTATTTTTCCTGTCTCGTTCAGATTACCAGCGTAATAATTTATTCCATCATAAGCATGACATGGCTCCGTCAAATCAAAGACAGAAACTCTAAATTTTTCTCGTTTATTAAGTTCCACAGCAAGACTTCTACCAAGGAAACCATTTCCCCCAAGCAGCAATATATTTTTATTCACCATAATAGACATTCATTATCTCAATCTATAAATTAAAATGTCTTATTCTTCTAAATAAGACATTAGCAAGAATATTACAACGTTTTATGAAAAGCTGATAAAAAAAAGAATATGGTGATTTTTCAGCAGAAGGAGAGGCATTATCACCATGACGTCGATACTTTATAAGTCTTTCACTTGAAAACATAACTTTATACTTAGAAAGCGCATACATACCAATCCAGTAATCATGAGCTACTATATGCTTTGGAAAAGGGAGACACTCATTAAGCACATGACGTTTAAAGGCCATGCAACATCCAAGACATCTTGTCTTATATAAATTCTGCCAAAATCCTGTATAACAATGCAATCTACTGAAATAATCATATCCTTTTGAATTACCTTCAGAATCGATAATTTCGGCATTATGTATTATCATATCTACTGTTTTAAGTTCATCCATAGTTTTTTCAACCTTATCAGACATCCATACATCGTCTTGGTCACTCAAAAAGATAATATCGCCTGAAGCATTTTTCAATGCATTCTCAAAATTCCATATAAAACCATGTCTTCCAATATTCTTAAAAAATTTTATGCGATTATCTTTATTAGATTGAATAATAGCCTGGGTCTTATCTTCACTCCCATCATCAGAAATAATTAATTCATCTTTTTCAGAAAGCTGAGACATAATTGAAGAAATTTGTTCTTTCAAATATTTCTCACCATTATAAGTAGCCATACAAACACTAATCATTTTATTTTCTTATAAAATTTATATATATGTCGTAATAAATAAGCCCAGAAACCATTTTGTCTAAGTACTAACTTAAACACATCGTTTTCAAAATCTTTATCAACAACGGACGAACTTATACCACCTACATTAAAATATGATATAATAATAGGCAGATAAACGAATTTTACCAACGGAAATATTTGCAAATTATAATAATAATCTGCATATGTTTTGTATTTAAGTTCATATAAATATGACTTATAAACACTACGAGGATAAAAGATGCATTGATGGCATATATTCTCTAAAGAGATTTTATACTTGTTAAAATGGCCTTTATATATATCATTCCGTTTACCTCTAACTACATTTCCATAATATACACAATCTTTTTCCCTAATTAAATTAACTACATCAGCAATTATATCATATGAAATGAAATGATCATCAGCTCCAAGAAATATAACGAAATCTCCATTAGCAACATTCAATCCTTTATTCATCGCATCATACACACCATAATCAGGTTCACTAATTATGCAATCAATTTTATCTTTATAGCTCTTAAGATGCAGTAATGTAGAGTCATTACTTTTTCCATCTATAACAATATATTCTATATTATTATAACTTTGATTAACGACAGACAATAAAGTCTCATCTATTGTCTCTTCTGCATTGAAACAAACTGTTATCACACTAACCTTCAAATTATCCATTTTTTATTATCTTTATACCTGATATCCTTAATATATATAATAAGGCAAAAGTTTCAGCTGTCAATATTATTAAATTTTGCCATTGAGAAAATGGGTCTGCATTTAACACTAATGCCGTAGAGTAATATGAGCCAAAAATACTTACACCTATTAAGCCACTTGGCAAAAAGCGATTAATTCTAAATGCCAAAAAAGATGCTATATAGCCACATATTGCAGAAAATAAGACTCCGGCATAGTGAAATAATGCATAAGCTGTAATTGGACATCTAGCATTTGGGCCGCCCAATACTCCATCCATTTCGGGTCTAACTTCATACATCAGCAGAGTACCAATAGGTGGTCTAGAAACATGAGGTGAAATATGTAATAAAGACAACAGTGGATGAAATATATATTCTATAGGATTATCTATTTTTATATTTGCTATTACATGATTAGGGAAAGCCATCCAATATCCATCTCCATATTCGACAAACCTAAAACTTAAATTTCCTATAGCTGAATAAAATCCTTCAGACATTCCATTCATTAACAATGTTACTGTTGGGAATAGTAAAATAATGGGATATACGTACGTAGGTATCTTGATCTTTTGTTTTTTAAAAAATACCTTATATATAAAATAATTTCCAATCAATGGTAATATAAAAGACTTTGTTCCTGTAAGAAGATCTAGCAAACACAGTAAAGAAATAAGTAAAATGGATCTACACTTACTTGTCTTAATTCTATCAAACAAATAAATTGTGCAATACGTTTTTGGCAAGTTAATAATAAGTACTACCAAAGAAAGATAACCATTATCAGCAAATACATCAAATCTATTCTCCATAAACAGCCCTATTCCACCAGTAGCAAACACAAACAAATAGCCCGATAATACAAAAACAAAGAATATATTAAATACTAATTTGGATATATTATGTTCATTACTTATGTGATAACCAAATCTATTAAAATAATTTTTATGATAAAATGACATAAAAAACAGCCAAAAAGATATTTCACATAAAACAAAATATAAAAATATACTAGAATCTATTTTCCCTAATTGGAACAAAAACAACGGAATCGTATCTGCGAAAACAGTTCCAATAACTCCCACTAATAATGGATTTAATAAATTTATTATATAACGTCTTGATATAGCATAGAAAATAATAGAAAATATCAATAAATCTATTATGTATAACTTTACATTATCATATAATAAAAAAATGAATTCGTAATCGGTCATATTCAATTCAATTCTCTTGGTAGATAATATTTAAAAGAAGTACATTCCTTTAATGGCAAATTAACAGATGAAACAGCCGTCTTATAACCGACCTTAGAGACCGTTCTTATAGCTTTCAAAGAAACCTGATATGGTTGTCCGTATGGATAAGCAAAATGGTTGATCCTTGTTGAAAATTTTGTTTCCAACTTTAATTTTATTTCTTTAATCTCATAATTATAATCAATATACTTGCCTATTAATTTAACATGACTCATAGAATGCGCACCTAAAGTACAAAGCCCAGATGACAACATTTCCTTAATCTGTAGTTCTGTCAACATACCTGTACTATTAATTAGATTATAAGCAACATAAATTGTAAAAGGAATTCTATGTTTTTTTAATAACGGGAAAGCATTCTTAAATACGGTTAAAGATGTATCATCAAAAGTTATAGAGACAAATCTTTTAGATAATTTGCGACTAATAATATCAGCTACAGAATCCATACTTAGAAATTCATAATTATTATTTATAAAATAATTAATTCTTTTTTCAAAATAATCATAAGAACAATCACAAACATCATTGACATCTTTAACTGGAGATATAGTATGGAACATTAATATATGACCTTCATATTTAGACTTAATCCGCTTAGATATAAAGCTAAACAACCTTATTATTTTAGCAATTAATGCAATATATACTTTATTAAAAATCATACTATAGTTTAATTCTACTAATAAACTTATTTCTTAAAAAGCCTATCATACCTTTTATAAGTATATTTAATCTCAAATTACCATAAAAATATGAATAAAGTGCATTTTTCTCTATATTCTTACATCGTATCTTTGTATCATACAAGAAAAGTCCTTGACCAGAGTTATTTACCATAATATTTACTTCATACGGATGCAAATTCAGACCGAATGATTTAACTATCTTATAATTCAATATTGCACTCGTCAATATCCATCTCTTATAATTTTTCTTTTCTTTTAAATTATAGAAATCTATCGTTAGTTCCGACTGTGACATATTAAGCAATGCATACAACTTAGAATTTGCACAATAAATATCATATTTATTCAATTCAGCAAATTCTGGTAAAATATATTGTTTAGAACCATAGAGCATATTTACTTGGTAAGTATTATTTAGTTCATTGACATGTACACCACAATCATTAAAATTAGTAGCAAGAGATATCTGTGGATACAAAAAGTATTTTTCTGTCTGTATCATATATGCCAATAAATATCTAGACCAAGCATTCTTCCACATTTTTATCTCCTGAGGAATATCAATTTTTTCAAAACTAAAATTTTCATTTTCGTCATACCATGCTCTAAATTCTGACCACATAGAATAAGTCCAACATTCTCCCCACGTGCAAACTTCTTGCCAAAGGAAAACATCTGCCCCATCATTTAAAAATTCCAAAGGAATTTGTGCATATCCATTAATCTCATTTTTAAATAAGCCGATTCCACATATTTGCGTATCTGTTGAATATTTATTAACCGTAGCCTCTATATAATCATAAAAAAAAGGAGAAACGTATATATCATCTTCTAATAAAACTATTGCTTTAAAATACTTGGATAAATCTCCACATTTTAAAATATGTTCTTTTAAGCCTAAACGTTTTGACTGAATAAACACATATTTGTCACCAAATTGCCATCTAAACGATTTTACATAATCATATAGTTCTTCATTTCCACTACAGTCTACACTAATTACCAAAGGTACACTATTTGGAAGTTTAGATACTGATAAACTCTGTAGTAATCTTGACAGAGAATCTATCCTATTATAACCAACGACTACAATAGCTATTTTTTCTTTATTACTTATATCATTTATATTTTTGTCCATACCACATTGTAATTGCTCGAACAGGAATAAATAGATTTTTTAGTGATGGTTTTATTTTCATCAACTCAAGATATGACTTAAAAAAATTAAGGATCTGTCCATCACAGAAATATAATAAAGCTAATCTATAAAGATGAAAAAATTTCTTTCTCGGATATTTTTTAAAGATATCCTCATATTCTAAAAGAAAATATTTATGAAATTGTATATGATGCTTATTTTGTGATCTATAATATCCCCAATCAGACATTCTCTGGCAACCATGATTTACATATACTTTTACTAAAGATTCTGGTACGAAATCGACTTTATATTTTTGACAAAATCTAGCTCCATACTCCCAATCAGAAACTATTCCAACATTTCTCCAACCTCCACTCTGAGCAAAAGCATCTCTTTTAATTAAGAAAGTAGGAGTACCCGAAACTGTAGGACGTTCTACTACATCTATTCCGACATCACCTTTTAATTGGCAATTATGAACATACTTAAACGCTCCGGTCTCATTATCGAAATAACTCATCCAACAATAGACCATACCATATTCAGAAGGAAGTCTAGAAATCAACTCTATCTGCCGCTCTATTTTATTTTCTAAATATTCATCATCATCATCAAGAAATGAGATATAATCTCCGTGACTATGCTCAAAACCATAATTGATTGTTTCTGGGATAGGCAGATTTTCATCTAATTTAAAATACTTTATGCGTTTGTCTTTAAATAAAGCTACTACGTCTTGAGTTTCATCTGTAGAAGCTCCATCAACAATAATATATTCTATGTTAGTATACGTTTGATTTAATACACTATTAATCGCTCGAGAAATAATATTCGCCCTATTTCTTGTAATCGTTATAATACTAACCAAAGGATTTCCCATTTGCTTATTTATTTATTATTTTTAAATACTCTTTCCAATCACCAATATCAGTCCAAGATTTTTCACTTACAGGAAAACACCCAATCTTTCCTCCTCTTTTTTTGACTTTATTCATCAAATCCGTTATATGGAAGAATTCATTATCTGGTATTTCGTTTATTAGTTGAGGTTCTAAGATATAAACACCAGTATTTATCATATAATTAAGATTTGGTTTTTCCCTTAATCCTGTCATTACGCCATTTTCCGTGGTATCAATAACCCCATAAGGAATTTGAATATTTTTCACTGCAGTAACAATCGTAATGTCATTGCCGTTTTTCTTATGATAATTATAAACATCACGATAATCCTGATCTATTAAGATATCACAATTAGAAACAAAAAACGACGTATTTATTTTCCCCCTAAGCAAAGAAACACTACCTATTGTACCAAGAGGTTTATTTTCCTTAAAAAAGGATATATTATATATGTGCGACAACTGACTTAAATAATACTTAATTATGTCATACTTGTAGTTTACTGACATATAGAAATTATGGCAACCTATGTTTTCAAATTGATCCATAATCTCCTCCAATATAGTTTTATCGCCTAATGGGATTAATGGTTTTGGCAAGACGTTTGTCATTGGCTTCAATCTTGTTCCTTTCCCCCCAGCCATAATTACTACAGGCAAATCTATTAATGAGTCATTCTTTATATCATTTTCCCCAAAGAAATCTGTCCATTTATATATTTTTGTGAGAGTTCCATTATCATCTAAGACTGGCATCAATTCGCATCGAATAGCCAACATCTTTTTTTTAATTAGCTCTTCTGTATCATTACTATTAGCAAAATCCTTATTATCTCTAGATACAATAGAGCAAATAGATCTATTTAAATTAGAATCCTTTATAATCGCTCGCTGTATATCTCCTATAGTTATTATCGAGACAAAATTATTATCATCAAATACAAGAAGTACTTTATGTCGAGCAGCATCCATTTTTTTTAAAGTATCAATAATGGATGTGTTAATTGATACCCTTAAGTCATCATTTTCCATAACTATATTTTTTTTGCAGGATTTCCGTAATAAGTTCCTGATAGTATAATATCTTTGCTGATAACAGAACCAGCTCCTATAACACAATTGTCACAAATTGATTTTCCATTTATAACAACAGATTGACTTCCAATAAATGTTCCTTTTCCAACAATGCAATCACCATTAATCATTGAACCCGTAGAAATATGAACATAATCACCAACAACAACACTATGCTCAATATTTGCAGAAGTATTGATAATGCACCCAATACCTATTTTTGCACCTGCATTTACATTAGCATGATGAAGGATAACTGTTCCTTCACCTATTTCTGCAAACTGACTTACATGAGCAGTAGAAGCGATAACTGTACCCAAATGACCGCCAAGAGCACGTATTTTATCATGAAGTTTAATGCGGAGGGTTACATCCTTTATGAAACCAAGTGTAACAACAAAGTCACAATCATTGATGTATTTTGATATATCTTCGTCAGTTCCCAATATTGGTATACCGCACACAAATTTACCAACTCCTGTAGGTAGATCAAGTATCCCTTTTATTAAGAAACCTGCACTGATTGCAGCATCTATAACCGACATACAATGTCCACCACCTCCTATTAATATTATTGGTCTCATTATTTATCTAAAAAAGTGGGCTGTGGAGGATTTTCACCTCGGAGCTACTATCTATCATATAAATTACTATCTTCGAAATTCAAACTACTATTTAGGGTGTAACGTAGCCCTATAGAAGCTCCTACCCACCTTTCTAAATATTTTTTTATATTTCTCATATTATTTAAATCTTTTAATAAGTTATTAATGCTTATAATTCCCATAAAAAATTGATAAAAACTAATTGGTGGGACTCTAAATAATAGAGTTGAAATCGAATCAAGAATTAACACAATCGCCTCTTCTTTATATTCTTACACTACTTGGTATATTAACTACTCTATCTGCAAACCATTCGGTATTTTTCAATCCATCTGTTTCGCAATTTTCAAACATAGGAAGTCTATTCATCAGTTCCCATATAGGTCGTGTCATTACACCATTATCATTTGTATACTGCAAAAAATTCTGCTGAGCAACTTTGTCTTTCAAGAGAACAACATTAAGCCAATAATTACTACGACAATTTTCAGGTTCAGTAAAGAATGTGATGTCAGGTACATTCTTAAAGAACTGTTCATATTCATTTGCCGTTTTACGCTTACTTGCAACATACTCTTCTATATGTTCAAGTTGCGCACAACCTAACGCTGCATTTATATTAGGCATACGATAGTTGTAACCTATATGGTCGTGTTTGAATTCCCAGCGATGTGGTACTTTAGCTTGTGTAGTCAGGTGTTTACCAAATTCCGCAAGTTTTTCATCCTGAAATAGCATCATTCCTCCACCACCAGTTGTTATTGTTTTATTACCATTAAAACTCAATGCTCCAACAACGCCAAAAGTACCAGTATGCTTTCCCTTGTATAGAGAGCCAATACTCTCAGCGGCATCTTCAACTAATTGCAAATGATATTCTTTACAAACTTCAACCATCTCATCCAAATGAATTGGATGACCAAAAGTGTGCATCGGAACAACGGCTTTTACACGGCGACCTGTTTTTTTATTAAACAATTGTTCATCCTTTATTACGCCATTCTTTGCACACCATTCGCGCACAGCAAAAGGAGAAAGTCCCATTGTATCCTTATCAACATCAATGAAGACTGGATGTGCACCTATATAGCTTAACGCATTACATGTAGCAATGAATGTCAGAGCTTGTGTAAGCACCTCATCATCTTGTTCTACACGAGCCAATATCAAAGACATATGTAATGCTGTTGTTCCTGATGCGGTAACTACTGCATGGCTACACTTCGTATATTCAGCTACATCTTTTTCAAATCGATCTACGTAAGCACCTACACTTGAAACAAACGTTGTGTCTATACAATCATCTAAATACTTCTTTTCATTACCAACGAAAACAGGTACCGCAAGAGGAACTTTTTCCTCTTGAAATAAATCTTTAACAAAGTTTGTAATTTTCTTATATCCCATAATTACATTTTTTGATCTAAGTTTTTCCCCTTTTCTTCATGCTCGAAATTCGGAATAAACTTCTTAATTGACTGCACGATTTCTTCTTTTGTAAATTCTGATTCAGAAAATAAATTTTCCATTTCGACGAAAAAAGAATTAATATCATCAAGTGGACGCTTCTTCACTTCCTCTATAACTCCTAAACTTTTAAAGCGTTGTAGGTTAACCTTTTCACCTGGAACATAAAATTCTTCGTATGGTTTTTCTCCAGTTGTATCACTATGGAAATAGACAACAGGGTAAATACTATTACCAAAAGGCATGCCAGATGCAAATTTCTTAGCATCTTCATCAGTTTTAAATTCTTTTTTCTTGCATCCTATTGATTCAACAAACTTATCACATATAGCACTAAATGTCAACATCTGTTCTTCACCAAGTTTGGGAAAGAATATTTCTCCATTATTACCAAGAATACATGCCAACATACAAATTTGACCACTCTCTTCTGGAGAAACGAAATAACGTTTTACATCATTAGGAGCTGCCAATGGCTGTTTTTTCATTACTCGCTTCATCCAACCATCGGGTAAAGATCCATTGGAAAAGGCAACATTTGCAAAACGTGCTGTTGTCACATTGAACTTAGAGGAATAAGCCATTATCATATCCTCCATGATACGCTTACTTGCTCCCATAATATTAACAGGATTTGCTGCTTTGTCTGTAGAAACACAAAAATAATGTTTAGGTGGATAAACAGAAAGTAAATCAAGTAATTTTTTAGCTTTAATATCATTATTTTCAATCAAAGCCTGAACACTATATTTGTCCTTCTCACTTCTAACATGTTTATGCGCAGAAAAATTAGCAACAATATCGAAACCTTTTTCTTCTCTGAAAATTCTTTCAAATATGTGGTCTGCAAAGTTAAGTGTATAAGTCCGATATTCATCAGGTACATACATACCTTCAGTTGAACGTAAGTCTCTTGTAAGTTCAGCCAACCCATTTTCATTTAGGTCAACAACAACTAACTTACATGGGCGAAATTGTAATATAGCACGAATAAACGAAGAACCAATACTACCAGCTCCACCTATAACACAAAGGCTTTTACCTTCAACTTCGTTGCGTATTTTTTCCTTGTTTGCGTCAATATCTTTAGCAAACATGCTTTGACTACGTTCTGTTACGAATTTGCCAATAAACTGATTTAGATTGAACATATTATTAATAAATCTTGTTAAACTTCAAACTGTTGTCCCATTTTCAAAAGAAACTCTTGTGTTAAATAATTCATATATCCACCTTGTGAAGTCATCGTCATTTCACCAAAATATATATGGCCATTTATATTATAAAAGTCAACCCTTGCCTGAGGATTACCATTGGATAAGATTGATGCACATTCCAACATATAATCTAAATTTTGGGGTTTAGGTAATTCTATTGACGACACAGCATGCTCTGGATTTGCTTCAACCATATATTTATTCATACGATTCCAAGAAGTATCATACAAGTCAAATGTTGCCGAACCGTCAGAAATATTTCGATTGTATCCCACAAATATACAATATGGTTTGCCATTAAAACACCAGACCTTATAATCTATTAAAGATTTAGAAATTGAGTTTATTGAACATTCTGTATTAACCAAAAACTCTTCTACCAAAATTATCGTTTCATCTATCAAAGTATAATGTGGTTCTACCGTCAAAACTCCAAATCTCCCGACTTTATACCATTCTCTAATTTGAGACAATAAAGTCGATTTATTAATTTCATCTCTATTTTTCACAACTATATTATCTCCACATCCATTATTATTCTTTATAATAAACTGTTCTGGTAAATTATCAAAATCATTGATAAAATCTTCCGGACTGTAATATTTTGCAATAAGAGGTATAAGAATATTTTCTAACCCCCTATCACGAACATACTCTCGGACTAAATATTTATCGGCCAAATTAGCCCACAGTTTCATATCATAATGAAACTTTTGATAATTAATTTTTTCATTAATGTCTTTGGGATTTTTAAAATTAGGTATTCGCTTACACATTCCGATATAAATGCGTTTTGCCATATATTCTGGAAATAATAAACACTGATAATAAATACGTAAATCATTTAGATAAGTTACAAATCTAATTTTCTTTAGTAATTTTTTCACTTTACTCATAATATCATATCAAATTATTTTTTATCTTTAATCCTCGTTCAAAACACCAACGATGAGTTTCACATTGCAAATTATTCAACATATGTACATCATCAAATTTTATTTTATAAGGTGTTATCTTGCTAAGGAATAATTTAAATAGCATTTTTGCATCTATTTTTGATGGATGAATATAACCTCCCCAAGAACACAATGATGCATATGCATTTAAATGAGACAAACAAATTTCTCTTACATATTGATCATAATTATCTTCAATCAACATATTATTGAGTCTTAGACATAATTTATTCCAACGTAAATCATCGAATAGTTCTATTCTGTTATTTAAAAATTCTGTTCCATAGGTCTTAACATCAATTCCTTCTTTATTAATATTTAATTTAACAAATTCCCCTATATTCCATTTTGAATTATTCTCCAAATTTTCTGTAAAGCAGAAATTTCCAAGACTATACATAATATGTTTATTATTATAGATTTCAAATCCTTGAACTGTGTGTGTATGACCACCTATAACTACATCGCAACCTAAATCAATTAAGGTTCGATACCTAGTTCTCCATTCTGGCAAAGGAACATCAACACATTCTAAACCAGCATGAACCATAATAATAATATAATCAACATTTTTTTTTGTATTTATTATTATGTCATTAACAGAATCATAATTTATCCAAGCACAGCCAAATTTTTGCCTTTTAGCTTTTTTATCAAAAAAGAAACCAAATTGTTGTTCTCCCATTGAAAAAATAGCAACTTTTAGTCCATCCTGTTCTATTATTAATGGACTATATGCCTCATCCCATGTCCCTGCGCCTATGAAATTATTGCCTTTAAATGAATGTATTGTAGACAAATAACCAGAGTCACCATAATCAAAAATATGGTTATTAGCTAAACTTATTACATTAAAACCATTTTTTATTAACCAATGTGGCGCATTTTCATCTTGACTTAAAGAAGGACCTGATTTATGTACTTTTTTTTGGTTTGCAGTTTTTACAGGTGCCTCAAAATTGACAACATTATAATCACCACATTTAAGTATTTTTTTTAATTTTAGTGAGAGTTCTATATTTAATGCGTCATTAACAACGACATCACCAACGAAATTCAATATCATAAATTGTGTCTCCTAATTTTTGCTATTAATAGTTTCTTTTCATTATGGTCTAAACCAAAAATAAATCCAAGTGAGCCTATAAATATAAAAGCACATAATAAATTAACGATATGATAAGTATAACCAACAAACTCTATTTCTTTATCCATCAATATATATAAAATTATAAAAGGTAACATAAAGACAACAGGTTTATAAGTTTCTGATATAAATTTATATATATTAAGAGACGTTTGGATAGAGGCCAAATAAACTATATATCCTCTATTAATTAAATCCAGAATTGTCATTATAACAATAATAATAAAATATGGGGCATGAATAATATAAGCTATAAATGCTAAAGGTAATCCTATCAACATCAAAAAACTCGCTGAAATCTGAAATTTTTTAACATTGCCTGTAGCTAAAATTAGAGGAGGCAAACCTCCTGTTAAGGACCTCACAAATAAACTTAGCAATGTTAAGTAACTAAGCAAAATAACACCAGAAGGAATATTACCTAACCAAATTTTTAATATAAATTCTAACTCTAATATTAATGGAAACAAGACAAATAGCATTATTAAAATACAATATCTTGAAATTTTACTCACCAAAGAATAGCATCTCTTATAATCGCCATTGCTATAAGATTGAGTTATTTGAGGCTCAAAAGATGTGGCTAAATTACCAACGAAATTCATTATATTGTTTTCTATCTGGTATGCTAACGCAAATGCACCATTTATAATGGTACCAAAGAAATAGTTAACGATTATATTAGATCCTTGGGTACGTCCTATATATGCAAATGCACCTATTGCGGTGTAGTTATTAAATGCAATTATTTCACGGCATAACTTCCAATCTTTATATGTTTTAAATTTAACAATATCGGAATAATGCTTATAACAAAATAAACTATAAAGTATAAACGAAGAAAAAGAAATAAGACACGTTCCTATCGCATAAAAACGTAATGCATTTCCTTCAAAATAAGCCAAACATACAACAAGTGGTATTTTTAATAATGTCGTAACAAAATCAATAGAAGCAATAGTTCCAAATTTTTCATAAGCAGACAAAAGTCCTTGATAAGGTACATTTATTATACCAATAATAGAAACTATAGCAGATATTTGAAATACGAAAGAAGCATCTTGTAATTTTTCTGGCACTACATTAAGATAATTATATATATAAAAATTACCTATTGTCTCAACTATAATTAACAAGAGAATTGCAAAGCCAACATGAAGTAACAAACATACATTAAAAATTTTGTTAAGATTTCGATTTGTTTTTCCCATCTCTATATTAATGTATCTACGGGTTGTTGTCTGCATAGCTGTACAAATGAAATTCAATATAGCTACAACCCCTCCAACCACATTGTACAATCCATAATCCGACGCTCCTAAAGCCTTTAAAACGTAACGCACAGTAATTAAGCTGATTAGCGTCACAATAATCATTCGAGCATAAACAATTAATGTATTTATTGCTATTTTCTTATTCTTCTGCGAATAATCTGATTTTAATTCTATCATAATTTTATTATCCTACAAGTAAGACTTTTAAATAGTAACTTATCTTTTTATTTTTCAATTTTTCAGCCAAACTATTAACAACGTAACTTTGAATATATGTAAAAAATCCAGCAATAGCTAATACTAGCATATATCTATAAATCCAAGATGCGGGAAGGTTACGTGGAACTAAATATTCAACAATAGGTATATGATAAAAATATATCCAAATCGTATGAGAGCCTATAAAACGAAAACATTTAAAAACATGAATTTTTTGGGATATCTTCAGCAATATATCTTTATATTTATATAATAATAATATTATCATTAAGGCATATGATAAATAATAAAATCTAGGAGGATATTTATAATCATTAGTCTGTACATAATGACTATTTTGAATATATAAATAAGTCGCAATAATACCATAGCTTGTTATGGCTAGAATTATTATAACGTTAAGTTGACTTATACTAATTTTTTTCATACCAACTCCCAAAATAAAAACTAAAAAATATCCTAAATTCATAACAAGCATAACTACTAGGCTTTCATTATCTGTAGAATGTATAAATATTGCAATAAATTCATTTATGATAAGTCCTAATACTATCGATATAAATAAAGCTACATTTGATCGTTTCTCTCCGACATTTACCACCAAAGGCGCAAATAGAGCTATAATAAAGAATACTCTTATTATCCAAACATACCAACCTGTTAATAAAAAAAAGAAGTTTATCCCAAAAGGTAATGTACCAGGATGCAACAAATATCTTAAAACAAAATAAGCAGACAAAAATATCCATGTAGGTAGAATTAGCCTAACAAATCTCTTCACTATATATCTCCTATAATCAATTGGGTGGTGGTTAGTACTCATACTAAAGACAACGCCTGAAAGGAACACCATCATAGGTACATCGAAACTTCTAAATTGTTGAATAAATACAGAAGTCGGCTGTACATGAATACAAATTATGCCCAATAAAGCGATACATCTTAATATATCAATTGAATAATCCCTTTGCGATTTTATTTTTGCTGTCATATTGTATAGAATTGGAATAATAATTAGTCTCTTCTAAAGATATCTCTAGTATATACTTTATCTTCAAAATCATCCAAACACTTATCATAGCGATTAGCTATAATTGCTTGACTAAGTTTTTTAAATTCATCAATATCATTCACAACTTTGCTACCAAAAAAAGTCTCTCCATCATTTAAGTTAGGTTCATAAATAATAATCGTCGCACCCTTAGCCTTAATTCGTTTCATAACGCCTTGTATACTGCTCTGACGAAAATTGTCGCTATTGCTTTTCATAGTCAACCTATATACGCCAATAATACAAGGTTTCTCCACTTCAGCAGAATAGTCACCACTATTAGAATAATCATAGTAACCAGCTTTATACAATACACGATCCGCTATAAAATCCTTACGAGTACGATTACTTTCAACAATAGCTTCTATCAAATTTTCAGGAACATTTTGATAGTTTGCGAGCAACTGTTTTGTGTCTTTTGGTAAACAATATCCACCATAGCCAAACGACGGATTATTATAAAAAGTACCAATTCTTGGATCTAAACCAACACCATCAATAATATCTTTAGTATTTAATCCTTTCATTTCGGCATAAGTATCAAGTTCATTAAAATAACTGACACGTAATGCAAGATACGTATTTGCAAAAAGTTTTACAGCCTCAGCTTCAGTAAGTCCCATAAAAAGAGTATCAACGTCTTTCTTTATAGCACCTTCTTGAAGTAAATTAGCGAAAGAATGAGCAGCCTTATCTAAACGTTCATCATTGTTTGGACGACCTACAATAATTCTACTAGGATACAAATTATCATAAAGAGCTTTGCTTTCTCGTAAGAACTCTGGCGCAAATATGATATTATTATTATTATACTTTTTGCGTACACTTTCTGTATAACCGACAGGAATAGTACTTTTTATTACCATAATAGCATTAGGGTTTACCTCCTGGACCAATTCGATTACCTCTTCAACATGGCTAGTATCAAAATAATTTTTTACAGAGTCATAATTAGTAGGAGTTGCTACAACCACAAAATCAGCCTGTTCATAAGCAGAACGAGCTTCTAATGTTGCTGTAAGATTTAGTTTTTTCTCTGCAAGATATTTTTCAATGTATTCATCTTGTATAGGTGATTTTCTATTATTAATAAGCTCTATCTTTTCAGGAACAACATCAACAGCTATCACTTTATTGTGTTGGCTCAACAATGTTGCTATACTTAATCCTACATAGCCAGTGCCGGCTACGGCTATTATTATATCTTTATCCATCATATGTAATTTCAATAATCGATTATCTAACAAGTCAATTTATCGATTATTATGCCATTAATTAGCTGATTAATAATCTTATTTATGTCTCTTGTTAAAATTTATATTAAGTTTCAAAAGACTTTCTGCAAAACTTATTTTATTTGTTATTGCTCGTTTTTAGAAACTAAAACTATGTAATTGATACTATTCTTTATCTTTGATACTTCAGCTAAAATTGATCAAACAAAGCACTGTTGTCATTATCAAATTTTGTTAATTAAATCATTCAATAACTTATTTTCAAACTGCTTCTAAAAATTATCAACAATATTACCCATTAGTATTTTGACACTAATTCAGGTATGTTTTATTTTACGATGATAAGAATACTACTTTTCTAATTTTCCATATTTTTTAGTTTCAGTCTGTATATGATTACCATCTTCCCATGAATAAACTTGAGTTACAGTATAACTGTTTCTTACTTTCTTCATAGGTCCTTTCTCTATAATAGTTTGATCTATTTGTAAATCACACTTAATTGATGTTCCTGCCTCAAATAGCACATCACGATTATGGACCTGAGTAATAAAATCCTTGTCTTTTAAGTCAAATGATATTACATCACCACAATATTTTCCTCTCCATTTAAAACTTTTAGCATCAACTAGTATTGGGGATATAATTTGTATGGTAGTTCCTTTTATATCAATTTTATTTTTATATCTATTCACAATATGACTATCAAAGTCCTTCTGATTTATCGTAGAAGTACAAATAATTTTTTTACTTTCAGGATTTATTACTTGCCCTTCTACTTTTACTACTCGTTGCTCTTTCTTTAGATTCTTATAATATTGGCTTGCATAAGCTTCAAGCCGTTCATTACCAGCTACAAGTATTTTGGCTTCCTCTTCTGTGAATTTTCCTTCTGATATTTTTTCAGCTATTTCAACAACATTTTTTGTATCAATATTTTTATCAACAGCTGGACTGAAAAAATAAGGGATATAGGCGCTAACAAAGACTAACAAAGAAGCAACACCACCTCCTATAGTTATTATATCTTTCCATCCTCCTTCTTGGCTTGGTTTCAACTCTATAGTTAGATCTCGACAATTAGCCATCGCAGCAATAGTCTTCAAAGATTGTAATAATTGCTTCTCACATGTATTATGCTGAAACGCATTAAAAGTATGCAAACCATCTTGATTTAAGAAGTAATGTACTTGAAATTCTACTTGATATTCCTTCTTCATGTCTAAATATTTTAAAGGTTATTATTATCTTATTTGTAGCATTATATATTGAGTTTTCAAACTATCAGCAATATTACAATATTGTTTCGTCTCTATAATGTCAGATTGAGATACAGTTATTTAATAACGTAATACACAAATAAGAGAAAGGAACGTGGTTTCGTTTATTTGCGCTTTTTATTCGAAGAATTTCAGCTGCATTCGACATAGATTCAAGCAATTTTGTAACTCAGCTCCCTTTTGTACGAAATTTAATCACATGCATTATTTGATTGCAGAGATATAGCACGCAAAAGTATATCTAAATGCCTATCATTCTTTTGAGTTCTCCTTCTTTAGCTAATGCGTAGATGGTTGGGATTAGGATGCCGACAAAGAGAAATACTAGAACTATCTGACTTCCTTGTGGACTCGTTTTTTTTGTTGGAACAGTTGCACTCTGCAAAGTTGTAAATACAGGAGTGACTGCCTGAACCTTTGCATAGGCTGCCTGAAGGCTAGCAGCTAGAGCATTATAGTTATTGAACTGTAACTGCATGTCGTTCTCTAAATCTTCCTGCTTACTTCGTACACTCTCTAGGATTACTTCCTGATTTGCATCACTGAAGGCTCCATAGAGTTGACGAGCACGTTCGTATCTTCGTTTTGCTTCGATGCACAGTTTCTTTGTACTTTCAAGATCATTGCGCGCTTTATTGGTACGATACCTTGTGATAAAAGTTTGAAGACGCGTCTTTACTGAGTCCGCCATCATTGCCGCTATCAATGGGTCCTGATCAGTAACATCAATAGTGATTACACCTGTTTTATTGTCAACATCGCAGACAACATTTGAATTGATAATTTTAGCTATATCTGTCTGTTTTTTTGTCAACATAAATGGATTTACCTTTTCATGGCGGATTGTATCCTTTCCACTGAATAGTCTCGACCACCACGGTGTTTTCTGATAATAAAGGAGATAATCATAATATGTCATGACTCTGCTACTGTCCATGCGATGCACTTTTACATCAAAAAGGCTCGTTTTAAAATCAACCGAGTTCATGAGGTCTGGATAGAGTGTAGGAGTAATGGCATCAGCATCGCCTTTACTACCACCAACCTTATAGCCCATTGACGAAGCCAAAGAGCTGAGGGTTCCTCCTCCTGTTGCTCCACCAAGTTCAGGAGCAAGTGTTACCTGACACTTATAATATTTTGGCAGAGACTTCGCATATATTATGCCAATTATCAATGACAAAGGTATTACTATTATATAAAGCAACTTATGTTTGCAAAGTGCAGCGAATACAGCCTTTAAATCTATAGAAGTCTCTTCTTCGTTTTCAATTTTCAAATTATTATCAGAAGCCTCATTTATATGATTCAACTGTGTATCTTTTGATTCAAAATCCATTGTATGTAGAAATTATAAAATGGGGTTACTTACAAATTATTTCACAAGATTGCTTATAGTGGCTATCATCGTTGCCAATGAAGCAACACTTGTTCCTATTCCTAGAATATTGGCTAAACCATTGCCCTTTGATTTTGGCTTGCTAGGAACAATTATCTCACATCCTGGCTCAACTTTGCCGTGACCGACCTCGCAGACTGTTCCATTTTGATAGACAATAAATGCCTTGCTCTTCTTCGCACGGATTCCAAAGCCACCAGCCTGGTTGATATAATACTTATATCTCTTATCACAAGCATAGGCAACCGTATTTGGGAACATCACATCACCGCTGACCTTGACAGTTCCATTATATTCAGGAACAACAAGTTTATCACCCTCGCGAAGCACTATATCATCGTTACTTCCAGGATTGGCTAGTGCCTTTTCTAGATGAATACCAACATAATAAGTTTCACCGATATCCAATTTAGCCGTCTTTATAGAATCCTTAGAATCCTCATTCTGCATATTGGCAATACGCAATACATTCTGCATACGAGCACGCTCATCATCATTCATAAGACGTTCTATGCGGGCGCCACGAACATAAGCATCACGAGTCGTACCTCCGGCTGCTTTGACAAGTTCGCTGAGTCGCATGTTCTTACTGTTTAACGTATATGAACCAGAGAAGAGTACTTCACCCTCGATGCGCACATTACGCTGAATCTGGAAACCTGGGCTACGACGAACATAAACTTCATCATAAGGTTGTAGTTTAAATTCTTTCTTACCATCAATGACAAATCCATCTTTCAACGTGAAACTAAATGTCTGTGCAATCTCTCTTGATGATTCTGTTGCCGCTGGATCCATGATGCGACGAGATACATCCACTTTTGCTGTAGAAGCAGCATCAGTGAGTCCACCAGCCTGCATGATAAAGTCCTCTATGGTTTCATTGTCTGCATACTGATAAGTTCCTGGGAACTGGATTTCTCCATGAATAGTGACAGAACGGGTTGAAGTTCGGTTTGACTGAGTTGGGACGAACAATACATCTTCATTCTTCAAAGGAATATCAGCAACAGTACCCTTCATGATACCAGTTATATCAACTGATACTACTTCAAGTGTACGATCAGCCTTCATGCGATGAAGTACAGCATGATCCGTGAAAGCATCCTCTGTTACACCCTCGGCATGGCGAATGAGTGAGCGAACGCTATTAATATCATTTCCAAGCTGATACATTCCTGGACGGAAAACAGCACCTTTCACCTCAACCATATTTTCATAACGGTTGAGAATTGAGTCGACACCCAAAGAGTCTCCATCGGCAATACGGAAATTGCTCATATCAAACTCATTGATATTGAACACTGACTTTTCATTACCAGAGGCACGATTCAAACGAATCGACTTTTTGTATGCATTACCAGCAAAACCGCCAGAATATCTTAGAACAGAAGCGACACTTTCGTTCTTGCGCATTTCATAAGTCATTGGGCGCTTTACTGCTCCACCAATATCAACAAGACAGTCATAAGGTCCTACAACGATAACATCATTGTCGCGAAGACGGATATTACCAGTGAGGCGACCGTTGAGAATATAATCATATACATCCACAACTGTAGCAAGACGACCATTGCGGAAGACTTTGATATTACGTAATGTTCCAAGTCCATTGATTCCTCCTGCCATATAGAGTGCATGGAAGACACTAGCGAAAGCACTAAGGGTATAGGTTCCAGGAACCTTAACCTCGCCCATCACATTTACAATGATCGTACGAGTCTGCCCAACTGACGTTTTAATCTGGCTGCTACTAAAGCGTGAACCAAGGGTTGCACGGATTTTTGCATTGGCTCTATCTACGCTCATACCACTTACATAGATAGGACCGTAACCAGGAACGGTAACAGTTCCTTCAGGAGACACGGTAAGAGTGAGACTCTTCTGTGAAGCTCCATAGATTTCTATAACAACTTCATCACCAGGCCCGATCGTATAGTTGGTCGGCGTGGCGATATTCATATTCGGTTCGAAACTCAGTAGTTTATTGTTGAAGATATCTCGTCCAAAGACTTTCTTTCCTCCAGGGGTAAGCGTTTCATCAACTTGCTCGTCACCATTTCGCTGCATCTTAAGGTAGCGATCCTGCGTTTGATCATCTTGTTGAGACTCGTCATCCTGATTATCACGCATATTTTTCTTAGTACGCTTATCAGAATCGTATCTCTTTGAAGTGAGTTCCTGACGTTTTGCTCCGTTGTTTTTACGAAGGTTACCAGTTGAGCCTGTAGAAGCATCAGCTGAAGACGAAGAATTAGCTGCGTCCTTGGCTTGATTGGTATACTGGTCACGAACACGGCGAATCTGGTCAATACTGACACCACTTTGCATCAATTTGGTAACAATCTGTCCCTGCGACGTTCCAGCCTTAGCCTCACGCTGATAAAAGCTCATGATTTGGCTATCGCTCATCTGTGCAAATGCGCCAAGAGATAAAATAGAGAGGAATAAACTAAAAAGAATCCTTTTCATATAATTTGTATGATGTTTTTTTAATGTGACGTTAATGGATATAAAATCTCCTCCCTCCAGGCAACTGCCAAGAGGTGGAAGGGATACTGCACGAGCCGCACCGTTTTGAAGAATAGAGACATGAATATATATGATTAAACTAAAGCTAGAAGAGAATGCGTGCCTATGAATATTCAAAAAACCAGCTATTAAATTATTTAAATTCAATCAAAATATATAATGTTCGTTGTTATAAAAAACATACGATAATAATCACTACTCTTACAGTTCGGATAATAATAATATCCCTGAAATCGGCACAAAATTACAAAAAATAATAGTAGCATGCTAATTATTAGTTAACAAAAAGCTAAAAATATATTAAAATGGATGGAATGAATGAAAAATAAATACAGAAATCGCTTATTGGTATCCTACACAAGGAAAAAACACAAAAAAAGGTAGCGTGTAAACACACTACTATTTGATGTTAATGGTATAAATATTCTACCAAAATAAGCTATCGCCAGTTCTCATTTTTGCATGAGAAAAATAAAATCATATTGGGAATGAATTATAAACAAAAAAGCAGTTCTTAAATCTATTGTACTCTTGTCTATTTCATAAGGATAAAAGAGTTGTTCTTGAAGGCTTGTCGTACAAATGTAAGCTGGGGCAAGTTTGCTTGAGATATAAACGGCCGTTCTCTCGCAGATCTCGCAGATTTGGCAGAGAAAGACAGTTTGGGAAACGAAACTATAACAACAATAACGGCCGTTCACGCGTTTCTCGCGGAAATATCTTGCAAGTGAGAGCAGAGCCAAGCTAGCTTGAACTATGCCGAACGCAGCTAGATATTGAAAGAATTTAAATATCTTGCAAACGAAGACAGAGCCAAGTTTACTTGAGCTATGTTGAGTGCAGCTAGATATTCATGAAATAAATAAAATGCAGAAACCAAGGAAAGTTTATCACATATAGGGCTTGACAAAATTGCATGAAACGCACCTAAAGGCGCCAGGAAAAAATTACAGGAAAGTTACTGATAAGCCATTAATTATACGATTCTGCGAGGACTATCTCCCTAGTTTTACAGAATTTACAGTATTCCTGTTGCAATATTTTATTACATGCAAATTGGCAGAAAATTAAAATTCTCCAGAAAGTTTAAAACAGACAAAAAACCTCCACGCATCACATAAATAACTGGTGGATAACCATTTAAAGGTGGAGGTTAACCTCCACTATCCTCCACCATCATCCACTATTTTGTAAACTATTGAGAAATAAAGAGCTGTATCTAAACGAAAATCAAGATTATATTAAATAGCGAAGTGGTAAAATATATTTACTTATTGACTATTTTAGCCATCAATAATCACGTTTTATCAACAAAGTGGAAGCGTTTGATCGTAGAAACGGAAACGTTTGATCGATATAACGCAAACGTTTGATCGTAGAAACGGAAACGTTTGATCGACATAACGCAAACGTTTGATCGTAGAAACGGAAATCAATATTCATAAAACAAAAAACGCAGTGACATAGAAATAGTTTTTGTTGCCACTGCGTTCATAGCTTTATACCGTTACCACCATCTTATACTTCATACACTTGTTTGTCTTTCTTACTTCAAATCCACGGTTTGACAACAAGCGTCCAAGATTAGCAAGTGACTTTTTGTCATAACCTATCAGTTTATAATATCTCCTGATTATGTCTATTATCTCAGGTATGGCAAGTTCTTCGGGCATTTCATCAGGATATGGTTTACGGAACAAGCTGTCGATAATCGGTTCTATATCTGATATGGCAACAAACGGTCTATTATCATCCATAATCTTCATATTTTCATCGTCATTGAAGAAATATCGTTCACCGGCTGCTATCTCTGCAACGAGTTGGGCATAAAGTTGTTCATATTCTACAGGACTTGTGAAGTCAATATTGTCAGTTACTTTGATACAAAGGTAACGACGGCTACCGGTTAGATCCTTTAGCGGTTTGACATTATTTGTCGTTGCCACGAAACTGGCATAGCGATGACGGTTGGAGATGCTTGCCTGATAGGGCATTCGCATTTTTACAGTAGGCGTTGATATCAGATATTTCAATAGCGGTTGTTTACCTGAAGATACGGAATCAAACTCATCAATATTTATCAATGCAGTGTTGGTAAGTGCCATAAACATAGAAGTGTCGTTCTTGAAATCAATGCGGTCGTTATAAAAATCCTGCAATGTCGGCGGAAGGATTATCGCACAAAAGGAACTTTTTCCGCAACCCTGTTTTCCGATGAAAAGCGGAACGATAGCATTTGCTTGTTTTTTGGTACGCCCCATCCAGTGTGCCACCATAGATAGCATCCACACGTGAAAGTTGTGTATATAATCAGCATTATTTGTAGGAACTCTTTTTGCAAACTCACTCACTCTGTCCACTCCATCCCATTGCGGAAGGTGGTCAAGATAATCGTTGATTGGATCATAGAGTGGAATTTGTGTGGAATCAAGATAACGGTCAAGGTCCTTATCCCATGAATCAAGTCCCATTTTCTGAGCCTTTAGTGTCATGGTGTAACGATCTTCCTTTTCAACTGGTCGAAAAGAGTAGTCGAATCCATCTTTAAATCTAAACTCATTTTTTCCTGAAATAATATTCTTGCGGAACTCATAGAAGGTATTCATAAATGCTTCCTGCTTAAATGCCATAAGCTGGACTTTGGACAGATGTTTTTCAGGATAGTATTTTTCTATTTCCTTGTGATATACTTCCTGAAAAATATTTTCTACCATGAGCTCATCGCTTCCGAATTCAGAGTTATACTTGATGAGTTTTACGCACATCATCATAGGAAGTCCTGATTCATTGCAATATTTTGCAAGGAGTGTAAGAAAGTTGGGTACTTTATAGTCTTCATCTTCAAGTCTGGTTTTATTAATTGCATCCATGAAACAGTAATGAAAGAACAGCTGATTAGTCTGCAACTTTGTTCTTCCTGGGAAGATTGGCAGTTCGTCTGCTCTTTTCGGCATGACAAGTGGTTTGAGACTAGGCGTATTTTCTGTATTTTTGATAATCAACGGAACTGCATCTTCACGAAAGACTGCATCTGGATCTACCGACACACAGCATGAAGATTCTAGTGTTGGTTGAATTTTATCTATTGCCATCTGCAGTTGAGTGCTATAGATATAAAAAAGTTTTCGGTAGGCTTCATTGATGAACGCCAGTCGGTCATCATCAGGCAGTTTGCCATCTGGGAATGTTGCTTGGCATACGATTTTCACGGAACAACCAGTGATTCCAGCGAATGTCATGATGGTGTAAGGGATTTGTGCAGCCATCTCACGGATTTTCTTAGCCTCATCTTCATCTGTGAGTCTATTAATCTCTAGGAGAATAAGACCATTGAAATTCTCAATGACACTTTTTCCATCGGCCTTTTTCCATTCAGCAGTGAAACAGATGCGTCTAGCTTTTTTCACAGAATCCAGGTCGTTGAATTTCGGTCCATTGTGAAGGAAGGTGAGGGGAAAATCTTGTTTTACTTTGTTTACTTCATCGGCATATTTGCCGGAGATAATGTTTTCGTAGATAGTGGCGAGTTCAGTTCTTGTATAGAATTTTTCGTCTTTTTCTTTTCTAATAATTGAAATTTTCATGTTCTAAAGCGTTATTCTTCTTTTTTGTTTACAAATCAGTGCATGATAGTGGAGGATAGTGGAGGTTATCCTCCACGGCTAAAAGGTTATTTATCAGAAACTTACACTATGCGTGGAGGTTATTTGACAGTTTTAGTACTTTTTCAGAATTTCATTTTTTCATGACTGTTCTGCGATACAAAGGTAATAAAAAATACATATCGATACAAGTTTTAAGGCAGAAAAAATAGCAGGGAACAATTCAGGCAGCCGACATTCAAAGGAATTTAATCTTATGGAAGTGAGAGCTGAGGCAAACATATTTGAGGTGCAAACGGCATGTTCTCCCGCAGATCTCGTAGATATATTCAATTAAAAATATAGCGACCGTTCTCGCAGGGAGCAATTAACTATGTAACAAATAAACGGCCGTTCACGCGTTTCTCGCGGAAATAAATCTAAGGAAACTAAGGAAAAACGGCCCATTATTGTTCATGTTATTTTGTTAATTATCAGGAAACCGCATCTAAAGATGCCAGGAAAAAATTACAAGAAATTCGCGTGAGTAGATTGAAAGAACTATTACTTACATGGAAGAAAACTACAGGAAAGCTTCCTCTACTCATCACTCAAACAACTTTTCTGTATTTTTTCCTGGCGCCTTTAGGTGCGTTTCATGCAAGTTTTTCTAAAATTATGTGAGCAATAAACTCAAGCGAATTTCCTTTTGTTTCTGCATTTTGTTTCCGCGAGAAACGCGTGAACGGCCGTTTTGGTTGTTTCATATTCATCACACTCTTTTTTGCATATATAAACGGTATTGTCTCACGCAGATTATGCAGACATACACAGATAAAAGACAGGTTGGGGAATGCGGAAAAGTATGCTGATGATTCTCAACCGAATTTTTTTGATAAAGAATATCGGCTGCGTTCGGCATAGCTCAAGCCAGCTTGGCTCTGCTCTCGCTTGCACGATATTTTTTCTTTGAAAAAAGCTCCCTCGCCACAGCATCGTAAGCAAGCTTACTCTGCTAATGGTTTAAAGGGAACTTTTATGTCTGTTTTTCTTGGTATTATTAGATTACTTTAGATTTCCTAGACTTTTATATTTATAAACTCGCAGGGCGATATTCGTTTACTCACTAATTTTTAAAATAAAATTTTAAAAGATACATCATTAACTACCTATTGAGACTTTACATATTATGAGGAAAAGGTTGATCTGAAAAATAGCTTAGAGTAACATTCATATTTGTAGTATTTTCTTATACCGAAGATATTTCTCTTCTATCAGAAACTGTAGCAACTTTAGAATCATCGCTGCTCTATAAAATACGAGAGGACTTTTAATCTCAAGGAGTAGAACATATCGTAAAGTTTGTCTTGGTAATGAAATTATTCCGAGTTGATTTTTATTACGCTCCCACTCAGACAATGAGCAATTTTTTTTAATGGTAGCAGCTATTTTTTGACTGCCTATTGCTATATTTGCAACTAAGTTTTCTGGTTAAAATATCAATTATTTGTTTCCTCTCTAGGATCTTTAACGCATTAGCTAAAACTGATATAATAAAGGTACTTGTTATTTTTAATGGTTTTGCAGAAAGTAAATAAAACTAATGTAAGCGATGACATTTTCATCAACTAAATTATCATTATTTTTCAAGGTACATTTATTAATAATGTCCTTTCCCTCTACACGAAGGACATACTTTGCAACCATGGCAGTGAGATAAAGGAACATTTGCATTACATCCAGGGCACCATTTTGTTCCAGTCTGACCATACGTGGGAACCTCATCATCTATAAAACCTGTTCCATGACATAACGAACAAACTGCGCCACTTGTCGTAGAAGAGTAAGTGGAAGTTTGAGTGTTACCACTATTCATTGAATTCATGAAACTAAGAAAGTTTCTATTAGCTTGACGCTGTTCATTTATATAGTTTTGATATTCTGCGGTCTCCTTATTTGGTACTGTAAATGTATACATCAACTTTTGATTATTAACGTCTCTTACTGTTACTCTATCACCAGGTAGCACACTCGTAGTTGTAAAGATATAAGACATTGAACCGGCTCCGGCTAAAACACTACTTACATTTATTTTATACCAATTTTCATCATCTTCACTTCTTATTATTTCTACATTGCGTGCCTTCTTTGATGTTATAACAACAAGAGAGAATCTATCGTTTGCTTCTGGAAAAACACGGACAATAGTCACAGGATTATTCTCTGCTTCTTGTTCTTGCTGTTGTGCCTGTTTCTGTATAGAATTAAGTAAACTCATAGTCATCTGATACTGTTGCATCTCCAGTATCAGACCTAAATCAACTTGTGCATTTACATTAATTGATAGTATGATCAGTAAAAATAATAAAGATATTTTTTTCATTATCTCCTTGTTTATGATGGTGCAAAATTAGAAATCATTTGCCATACGCGCAAATGTTAAAATTCAAATTATGTATCATTTTCCTCAAATGTGTGCTTGAAGTATTAAAATTCATGCTTGGTTTAATTAAAACGAACATAGGCATTGCTTTCAATTTAACACTAAGTGGACATGGGTTTGACTAGTTTATCCATCATTCTTTATTATACATGTATAAACGGCATGTTCTCCCGCAGATCTCGCAGATTTTCGCAGATAAAAGACAGGTAGGACAGGTTGAGCAAATGGATCTGCTAAAGCAGATACCATAGATCACGCAGACAAAGACAGTTACCGCACCGAGAGAGTTTATGTAGTTTGTATTTTATCTGCGGAGATCTGCGTAATCTGCGGGAGACATTGGGGTTTCTTCTTTGGCAATAGATTGAGTACTCTTGCGTGATTATTCTCACGCAGATAAAGACAGTTGCTACACTGCGAGAGTATATGTGATTTGTAGTTTGTCTGCGGGAATCTGCGGGAGATAATGTAGCTCTCACGTATAAAGAAAACAAACAATGTGATAAATAAAAAAACAAATTAAACGGCATATTCTCACGCAGATAGCCGTGATAAAAACAGTTGCGACACAACAGGAAACGATACTGTTTCATGCTATTGCATTTATTCTGCGTGGATCTGCGAGAGAATATGTAGTTTAAGTTGAAGCAATAAATCTGCGGGAGAATGCGAATTTATGGCTCGTCAGAACTTACGGAACGTCAACAGGAGACTGTCGGAACGCAACTGCATTCTATCTGAATTGAGTAACATGATCTTGAATGCTTCCTGTTCTTTATTTATTCCATAAGGACGAAGCATTGGAACGGAATACATTACATGTCCATCACTGCTGGCTGGCTTCAATTTCAACGAGTCGGCAGTATGCTCAAAATGAAAATACATATTTGAACTAACACCAGCATTATATGCATTCAGACACAATAGCCTTACCTGAACAGCATAGAACAGTTGATGGTCCTTCACATTATAGGAACCTCCGGTAGCAATGGTATCAATCTGCATCAACTGCCAATTACCATCAAGATCACCATTATCAGAAGTTTCTAACTCGCAGCTCTGAAATACTAGCAGTGCAACCACTACTGACAATATATATATTAGACTTCTTTTCATTTCTTCTTAAAGTTTAGTATGCCGGTCTTAGATAAAGTAAACTGGAATCCTCTGTTGTTTCCTCTCAACATGCCATCATCCAATCCGAAAGCAATTTTAGCACTCCATCCATGAGTATACACATGCCCTATTCTTTCAGGCATCGTATACCCTACTTCTGCCAACAGATTATAACTCTTCTTTATATCTGAATACGGTACAAAATATGTTCCCCATCCTTTCTGCCAAGTCATAAGAAGACGATAGTGTAATCCTTCAACGGGATCTCCGGTGATACCGAAATGCCATGACACAAAGCGATTGTCTCTTATATACAAATTACCATCTTCATTATATACAGGAGACAGATAAAGTGGATTACCAACAACCTGGCCCCAATGCTGCCATCCAACATACGTTCCATGATTATAATAGTCATCACGACCACCTATATGATCAGAAATCACTTGGGTATGGTCATAATATACAGGTCCTGACTGATATTTGGTATAGAGATATTCTCCAACAAAAGTAGACACAAATCGATTTTTAGGAAGTGTAACCTCTAGACCATACATACCGTCCTTTGGATCATAAACAAGGAAACGATTACCAACCTTCTTGTTCCAGTTGTTACCACTTCCATAAGCATCATAATCCAATAAATACATCTGCGAACCGTCTTCGAAATAGTGGTCAGTATAGGCTCTGATCTTCCAATTACTGAACTTATAGCTGACACTAAGAAGCAAAGAGCCAAGCATATTGCCTTCTGCCGTATACAAAGACTTATCATCATTACCATTAAAAGGTATGAGTGCACTGACATAATCTTTGAATCCTGAAGCATAAGAATATTTATGACCATTACTATAAACAGAGCCACCAAACGTAGTAGCCATTTCCAGTCCAAGCATTGCTTCTAAAGGATGACGATTTTCATTGCCAAGTCTTATATATGCTGCCCTACCACAATAGAGTACATTTTTCTGATATTTAGCCCCTGAAGTATTGAAATGTTCCTGCCATTCACCATCTGTAAGGATACCATAAGAAATATGTCCCTTAAGGGCTAAAAATCCTTTAGTTCCTGGGATATCCCAAAATTCAGGAATGCCAAGGCGTATCTGTGGAATAGGACGAGCGTTTATACCAAAACACTGGCTACCACTACTAAGTTCCTGGTTTTTCTGTTCCATCGGCTGTTCCTTACTTCCAACAGTTAGTAAGGCTTTATGCCAACGTACATCAAGATAAGCCTGCTGTACGACGAAATGACTTGTGAAATTATATGGTGCGACTATATCTGCGCAATAGCCTACTGCCCATTTACGTGCGGAATCAACTTGGAAAGGTCTCATGACAGCGCCACGAAAATATCCATTTCTGCTATCAAGAGAACTCAAACCATATTTATTGGCATTCAGCCATAAAGGATTATGACTACCTGTGCCGGATGTGTTCTGTAATTCAAGTTTGTATTCTAACCCATCAGTCAACTGACCATAAGAAGGGAGGGTCAGTATACCAAGAGCTACTACTAATATTTTTTTTAAGTTGTTCATGCCTTTTTAGAAAAATATTTTGCAAATATACGACTTTTTTATTTGACTAGCGAGTTTTTATTCGTGAAACCTAAGGAGTGGCAATGGATTAATTTATAGTTGGAATTATGCGGATCATCTGAAATATCCGTAAAATCAAGACTATAAGGAATATAGCTTAAAAGTGTAACAAAAAATTACAGGACAGTTTTTGTTAAGTAATGAACAGAGGAAGATTGATTAATACGCATAACGAGTGCAGCTAGATATTCTTTAATCGTTATTGTTGTTTTCTATTTATAACATGTTAAACGGCATTATCTCCCGCAGATCTCGCAGATTCTCGCAGAGAAAAGACAGGTTGGGCAAATGGATCTGCTAAAGCAGATACCATAGATCACGCAGAGAAAGACAGTTGCGACACGGAGGAAGAATATGTAGTTTATGCTATTGTAGTGAATCTGCATAATCTGCGGGAGGACATGTTGTTCTCACATATAAAGGAAACAAATTAAACGGCCTATTCTCACGCAGATTACGCAGATTTACGCAGACAAAAGACAGGTTGGTAAATGGAAATTGATCTGCTAAAGCAGATGCCGCAGAGAACGCTGATAAAGACAGTTGCGACACGGAGGAAGTTTATGTAGTTTGTAGTTTGTAGTTTGTAGTTTGTCTGCGTAGATCTGCGAGATATTATGTAGTTTTGCACATATAAAGAAAACAAATTAAACGGCATGTTCTCCCGCAGATTACGCAGATTTACGCAGACAAAAGACAGGTTGGGAAATGGAAATTGATCTACTAAAGCAGATGCCGCAGAGAACGCTGATAAAGACAGTTGCGACACGGAGGAAGTTTATGTAGTTTGTAGTTTGTAGTTTGTAGTTTGTCTGCGTAGATCTGCGAGATATTATGTAGTTTTGCACATATAAAGAAAACAAATTAAACGGCATGTTCTCCCGCAGATTACGCAGATTCACGCAGACAAAAGACAGGTTAGACAAATTGATCTGCTAAAGCAGATGCCGCAGATAGCGCTGAGAAAGGCAGATACCACATAGTGGAGATATGCGGTTCATGCGGTTTGTCTGCGAGTATCTGCGGGATCTGCGGGAAAATAGGCCGTTTGCACATACGACAACAACAATAACGGTCGTTCACGCGGGAATAAATAAAAAAAGGATGTTAACTACACAAAAAAACATATACGATTGACACCTTAACTTTTTTGTTCCTTGGGTGATTTTTGACACGACACTTCAGTAATTTCATCAATTATTTGGAGATTATAAACCTTTTAATTATCTTTGTACTGCAAAAACAGGTGCAATATACACCTAAAGTTGCAGTAAGATGAAGACTATATGATAATACAACGTTCTAAATATGTAAATGAATTGCTTTCCAAAAGATGGAATGGCAAGGTAAAAATAATCACCGGAATACGTCGTTGCGGTAAATCCTACCTGTTATCAACTTTGTATAAAGACCAACTGCTATCTGAAGGTGTCAGTGAGGATTGCTTCGTTGAAATAGCCTTAGACAGAAAGTCTGATTTGAAATATAGGAATCCCAATCAGTTATTCGAGTATATAGTAGATAGAACGCAAGATAAAGACAAAAGATATTATGTTTTCATTGATGAGATACAGTTGTCTGTAAAGATTAAGAATAAAGACATAGACGAAAATCTTGTATCCGAAGAAGATAAGGATATGCTGTATATCACCTTTTACGATATACTCAACGACCTTGTTGCCAGAAAGAATTTGGACATATATGTTACGGGCTCAAACTCTAAGATGTTGTCAAAGGACATTGTAACAAATTTCCGAGATAGAGGTTCGGAAATTAAACTGTATCCATTATCCTTCAAAGAGTATTTCCAAATGGAAGATCAGGATCGATCAAATGCTTTGGAAAATTATCTTACCTATGGCGGAATGCCTCTTGCGGTACTAGAACCAAATGAGATCGAAAAGCAAAAATATCTGCATGACCTATATAAAAATGTATACCTTAAAGACATTGTGGAAAGATACAATCTCAAGGATGATGAAATCCTTGATGCTGTGGTTGATTCTCTATGTTCTGCTGTGGGATCGCTTACTAATACCCATAATCTTTCCAATGCAGCAAGTTCACTGATGGGGCGAAAAACTTCAGACCATACTATCAAGAATTACTTAGACTATTTGGAGGATTCATATCTCTTTTCTAAAGCTAAGCGCTACGATGTTAAAGGGAAACGCTACTTTGACAATACTAAGAAGTTTTATGCCATAGATCTTGGTCTAAGAAATGCAAAACTCAATTTCCGTCAACAGGAACGCTCACACTTGATGGAGAATATGATATATATGGAACTTATTTCAAGAGGTTACAGTGTTGATGTAGGAGTAGTAGAACTAACTATCAACAAAGATGGAATAAGAAAAAAATCATTGTACGAAATTGACTTTGTAGTGAACACTGGACACGAGAAGATCTACATTCAATCTGCATTGAATATTGATACACCAGAAAAAAGAAGTCAGGAGACTTATTCAATGAAAAACTCTGGGGACTTCTTCCGCAAAATAATTGTTCTAGATGGCAATGTCAAAGCCTGGAATGACGAAGAAGGTTTTACCTATGTAGGAGTAATTCCATTCTTATTGGATGAATTTGAACTTTGAATACAAAAGACGAAGCAATATGATAAATATTGCCACGAGAAAAGTTTCGTATTATCCAAGATAGTATTACCTTTGCAACATAAAACAAGTGCACTTGTTGGTCACGACTTTCATACTGCACTATAAAAGGAACTACTGAGAGATTGCTTACGAGCAGTCTCTTTTTTGTTTAAGTATCTTGCTGCAAACGGCATGTTCTCCCGCAGATCTCGCAGATTCTCGCAGATTAAAGACAGGTTGGGAAATGGAAATTGATCTGCTAAAGCAGATGCCGCAGAGAACGCTGAGAAAGACAGTTTCCTCATAGCACTTCAATCAAATGATATAGCGGCCGTTCTCGCGGGAATAAATAAAAAGAAGGATGTTAACTACACCAAGAAATACATAGGATTAGCATCTTAACTTTTTTGTTACTTGGGTGATTTTTGACACGACACTTCAGTAATTTCATCAATTATTTGGAGATTATAAACTTTTTATTTATCTTTGTACTGCAAAAATAGGTGCAAAATACACCTAAAGTTGCAGTAAGGTAAAGACTATATGGTAATACAATTTGGAAAACATGAGAAAAATAACTTTGATCATAGACCATTAAATAATACCATTGACCACGGAATAAAGAACTAAATACAATAATATGAAAACACTAGAAAGAAAAACAAATCGTATTAAGTGGGTTGCTATTGCAGCCTTATTAATACTGAACACCATGTCTCTATCAGCTCAGAAGAACACCACAGGTATCGATAGCGTCGACTGGGCAATCAAAAAATTAACAAAACTGAAAGTTTATAATCTGTATAATAATAACGGATGGGATTCAACACCTATAGGGTGGAACTATCAGCAGATAATAGCAAAAAGAGCAAGCGATAAAAAGCTATTATCGCTAACAGCAGCAAAAGAACCACCTGCAGTGAGGCTTGCGGCAATGTATGGACTTATCCTGAGACGGAATAAACGATGTCAGGACATCATACTCAAGAACTTGAACGACATTTCTTCGTGCAAGTTAGCCTCATGCGATGTCTCTTTCGATGAATATGTTGAGAATATATTCGTTGAATGGTTGCAGAATAGCAGGGAAGACGGACTAATAACCCAAGCAGACTCTGTGAGAAACGACTCTATCATTTTTTTCACGAAGGGATCAAGCAGGTTAGAATATGTTCATGAGCTTGTGGACAGACTGCCATGCAACGAGAAATACTATCGCCGAATGAAAGAAATGTACTACAAGGAGAGGGTCGGCTATGTACTTATGCCACTTGTCAAGTTTAAGAAAAAAGCAGAGAAAGAACTTATTATAAGATCTTTAAAACAATTTAGCAAAGGAATGGATAAGGAGGGCGGTTACTCACAAAGAGAAACAATTGGTAACACCAACGACGCTCTTGAGGCAGTAGCAGTGTGGCCCAGTAAAGAATTTAGGCTCGCGCTTACGCAACTACGCAACTATGAGCTTACCAGAAGATATATTGACTACCAACGCCTCAAACTATTTTATCTGGCATGTCTAGAATACAATGATGCTTGGGCGTACCATTTCATTGACGAGACATTGGGCAAATCGACAAAAAAATGGGGAAAGAATAACTATCATTGGCAATATTTCTATGAGGCAATGAGAGAGTCGCCACATTCACGCTTCGCTCCCTTAATAGACAAATATCACTGGAAGGGAAGCTACTGGAATCCTGAAAAACAGGATTTTGAAGAAATCAAATAGCAATATAGCGATTACTGTCGAGTCAGCAAACTAGAAGCAAACAGGAACTCTTGACACTTTTGAAGAGTATAACCGAGACTGAACGTGAGGAATTATTGGCTTTAATTTGAAAAAAGTGTCATATATGGTAAAAAATCAAAGGCAATCCTTCTACTATTCAAAATAAACGCCTATCTCTTTATCCTATATTTTTGCAATATGTCGGATAAAATAAAGTTAAATAAGTCACAAAAAATAAGCAAGAAGACAGATAAAGAATTGGTGTTGAATTGGTATCAAGGCAGAGGAAGCTAAGGAGCGAGAACGCGCAGATTTTTGGTTAGAAGAATGCTATAAGCAAGAGTTGCAACAACGTGATAATATCATCGCTATAATAAAAGCAGGACTTGCAGACTTCCTAAAAGATTTCACGGTTATTTGCCAAAATGCCATTATCGCCTTTGTCCATGATACCAAGGTGCATTGGGGACTTTCACCCATTAGAATACGTTCGTGCTGGGCGAACAAGAAAAAGGGAATCACAACTGACGTTGTAATTCCCTTATTTGCTAAGTTTTTAACTTTTTGTAGCGGGGGTGGGACCCGAACCCACGACCTCCGGATTATGAATCCGACGCTCTAACCAGCTGAGCTATCCCGCCATCACAACAAGCATTACTGCTGTTTGCGGGTGCAAAGGTAATACAAAGTTTTTAATTACCAAAATTTATTTGGAAATTATTTTTAGATGAATGAAAAAATTGTTTGACAACGATGTTTGAGAAAAAAATCTAATTGCTCGGATTAATCAGATTAATGAAGTTATCTTATAGTTATTAGAATTTAGAAAGTAACCGATGTTAATTGATAAAAAAGATGAAAAATGGGAGATTTCTAATATTTTTATACTAATTTTGCAAACTAAATTACGCGCACGTGCGTGAATATTACATTAGAACAGATGTTTCGAATAAAGAAATTAGACATATTTATCTCAAAGCAATTCGGAGTGCTTTTCATAGGCACATTCTTCATTTGCCAATTCGTGCTTATGATGCAGTTCCTTTGGAGATATATTGACGAACTTATCGGTAAAGGACTGTCGATGGAGATACTGGCACAGTTCTTCTGGTATATGGGACTGATGCTTGTTCCACAAGCCATGCCACTAGCAATACTACTGTCTTCATTAATCACTTTCGGTAACTTAGGTGAAAGCAGTGAGCTAACAGCAATAAAAGCAGCAGGAATATCTCTGATACAATCTTTCAGATCACTTATCGTTCTTACCGTTGTTATCAGCGGTATCTCTTTCTATTTTCAAAATAACATAGGACCTACCGCTAATATGAAAATAGGACAGCTGCTTATATCTATGAAGCAGAAAAGTCCTGAAGTTGAAATCCCAGAAGGTATATTCTATGACGGAATACCTAACAGCAACCTGTATGTTCAGAGAAAAGACGTCAAGACTGGTATGCTATATGGCGTGATGATATACCGAATGACAGGTAGTTACGAAGATCAAGCAATAATCCTAGCCGACTCGGCAATGCTACAAGCAACTGCTGAGAAAAAGCACTTGCTATTACACCTATGGAGTGGCGAATGGTTTGAGAATATGCAGACTGATGCGTTCGGAAACAGTGCAGCTGTGCCATACCGCAGGGAGACGTTCACGGCAAAAAAGATTGTACTTGATTTTGACGGCGACTTTAATATGGCTGATGCAACCAGTCTATCAAACGATGCCAGAGGAAAAAGCCTCAAGAAAATATTTCATGACATTGACTCGCTCAACATAACTTATGACAGCATAGGAAATGCATATTATAAGGACGAGAAAATGGGTATGTATTTTACGCCGAAGATTAATAAGCGTGACTCCTTAGCCGCTATAAAAGCAGGCATGGCAAACAACTTCAATATAGACTCTACATATAGTCATCTGTCGGCAAGCAAGAAGAGCCAAGTTGTGAACGACGCTTTAGCAAAAACACAAGCTGCCGTAAACGACCTTGACTTCAAGAGTATGATAACGAAAGACGGCGACAAGATTATTAATGACCACGAGATTGAGGCTATCAATAAGTTTACAGTAGCGTTATCCTGTCTGATATTCTTCTTCATCGGTGCCCCACTGGGAGCAATCATAAGGAAAGGAGGACTGGGAATACCGGTTATTATATCAGTACTTGTGTTTATCGTGTATTACATTCTTGACAACTCTGGATACAGAATGGCGCGCGGCGGTATGTGGTCTGTATGGTTTGGAAAGGGACTTGCTCCGGCTGTGCTAACGCCAATAGCAGTATTCGTGACTTACAAGGCTAATAAAGATTCCGTGGTATTCAACATCGACTTGTATAAAGACGTGATGAGGAAGCTGTTGGGACTTAGGATAAAGCGTCACGTATTCGGTAAGGAAGTTGTGATTGAAGACCCTAACTACACTAACGACGCAATGCGCCTTAGAGCAATAAGCAACGATGTGGGTGACTACTCAAAGGCACAAAAACTCGTCGGTATGCCTAATCCAATAAACGTATTCTTCAAGTATCATCCCGACCATGAGATAAAAAGAATAAGCGAAGAAATGGAAGACGTGATAAACGACTTGTCGAACACAAGAGATCACTACATATTGAGCGAACTGAACAACTATCCGGTAGTTTCAGTAAAAGCCCACACACGTCCGTTCGAGCGTAAATGGATGAACATTATGTCAGCGGTGATACTACCACTTGGTATATTCTTCTACTTCAGAATGTTTGGATTTAGAATGAGATTGTTGCGTGATCTGAAAACAATAAAACAGACCAACGACAACATCGTCAGAAGAATATCGGATATGCAAACAATAAAATAATTAGATTATATATATATTAAATAGGTATCATAAATAGAAAGACCTATCATTAAAACAAGATAACTATGGGAGAGTTCAAATTAAGCAGCATCGAAGATGCCATAAAAGATTTCAAAGAAGGTAAGTTTGTCATTGTTGTTGACGATGAGGACCGCGAGAATGAAGGAGACTTGATTATCGCTGCAGAGAAAATTACAGCAGAGAAGGTCAACTTCATGCTAAAGAACGCCCGTGGCGTACTTTGTGCGCCAATAACTCTGTCGAGAGCGGACGAACTAGACCTGCCTCATCAGGTAACAGAGAACACATCAATGCTAGGTACACCTTTTACAATTACAGTAGACAAATTGGAAGGATGCACTACAGGAGTTTCGGCTCATGACCGTGCAGAAACTATCTTGGCTCTCGCCGATTCTACTTCTACTCCAGAGACATTCGGTCGTCCAGGACATATCAATCCACTATATGCACAGGAAAACGGAGTGCTACGCAGAAGCGGACACACTGAAGCAGCTGTTGACTTATGCAAGATTTCTGGATTATACCCAGCAGGCGCACTGATGGAAATAATGAGCGAAGACGGAACAATGGCACGTATGTCTGAGCTTAAAGAAAGAGCACAGGAATGGGGATTGAAAATTATATCTATCAAAGACCTCATTGCATATAGACTGAAAACAGAATCAACAATTGAAGTTGGTGACGAGGTTGACATGCCGACAGAATACGGACATTTCCACCTTATTCCTTTCCGCCAGACAAGCAACGGTTTAGAGCACATGGCTATTATAAAAGGTGAATGGAAAGAGGGCGAACCTATTTTGGTGAGAGTACATTCATCATGCGCAACAGGTGATATCCTTGGCAGTCAACGCTGTGATTGCGGAGAACAACTTCACAAGTCTATGAAAATGATTGAAAAAGAAGGCAAGGGCGTTGTGATATATATGCAGCAAGAAGGTCGCGGAATAGGATTGATGAACAAGATTGCCGCATATAAACTGCAAGAGCAAGGATACGACACCGTTGACGCAAATATACATTTGGGATTCAAACCAGACGAGAGAGACTACGGCTGCGGCGCACAGATGCTGAGACATCTTGGAATACATAAGATGAGACTTATGACAAACAATCCTAGAAAGAGAGTTGGACTAGAAGCTTATGGATTGGAAATCGTAGAGAATGTCCCAATAGAGATTGAGCCAAACAAATATGATGTGAGATATTTGAAAACTAAACGTGACAGAATGGGACATATTCTACATTTAAAATAACATTTGTTGTTGAATAAGCTATAAATAACGTAAATTATGTCACCTTTTCTTCGCCAAAAAAAATAAAATGCTTACTTTTGCATAAAGTAAGCTGCATCAAGGCATAACATTCAAGTAAACTTGATGATTCTGCGCTTAACTTGCACTACCTTTAAATAAAGTAGGCTGCGTCAAGGCATAACATTCAAACAAGCTTGATGATTCTGCGCTTAACTTGCACTACCTTTAAATAAAGTAGGCTGCGTCAAGGCATAACATTCAAGTAAATTTGATGATTCTGCGCTTAACTTGCACTACCTTTAAATAAAGTAGGCTGCGTCAAGGCATAACATTCAAGTGAACTTGGTGATTCTGCACTTAACTTGCACTACCTTTAAATAAAGTAGGCTGCGTCAAGGCATAACATTCAAACAAGCTTGATGATTCTGCGCTTAACTTGCACTACCTTTGCATAAAGTAAGCTGCATCAAGGCATAACATTCAAGTGAACTTGATGATTCTGCGCTTGACTTGCACTACTCTTGCATTAAATAGATAGATAAAACAAATAACCAGAAGGAAGAATTATTATGGGACAGTTATCAGACCGTTTAAATCGTCTTGCGCCATCAGCAACACTTGCTATGTCGCAGAAAAGTAATGAAATGAAAGCTCAGGGTATTGACGTCATCAATATGAGTGTCGGCGAACCTGATTTCAACACGCCGGACCACATAAAGGCAGCGGCAAAAAAAGCAATTGACGACAACTATTCAAGGTACTCACCAGTACCTGGTTACGCTGACTTGCGCAAAGCTATTTCTGCCAAACTGAAGAATGAAAACGGACTAGACTATACTATTAATGAGATTCTGGTAAGCAACGGTGCAAAACAGAGTGTATGCAACACCTTAATGGCTTTGGTAAACGACGGAGACGAAGTTATTATACCGACACCATATTGGGTAAGCTATCCACAGATGGTGAAACTTGCAGGCGGAAATCCAGTATTTGTGAATGCAGGATTCGAGCAGAACTTCAAGATGACTCCAGAACAGCTTGAGGCAGCTATAACACCTAAGACAAAGATGCTTATCCTCTGTTCGCCAAGCAACCCTACGGGCAGCGTTTACTCACAGGAAGAACTTGCTGGTCTGGCAGAAGTAATCAAGAAGCATGACGGTATGTATGTACTGGCTGACGAGATATACGAGCACATCAACTATATAGGCAAGCATGCCAGTATAGCCACAGTTGAGGGTATGAAAGAACGTTCTATCGTCGTTAACGGTGTATCAAAAGCCTATGCTATGACAGGATGGAGAATAGGTTATATAGCTGCTCCAGAATGGATCGTAAAGGGATGCAACAAGTTGCAGGGACAATACACAAGCGGTCCATGCTCTGTAAGTCAAAAAGCTGCAGAAGCCGCTTACACACTAGAGCAAGGTTGCGTAGAGGATATGCGCAAGGCATTTGAACGCCGTCGCAACCTCATCGTAGAACTAGCTAAAAACATTCCTGGACTTGAAGTTAACGTACCAGAAGGTGCATTCTATATCTTCCCGAAATGCAGTAGTTTCTTTGGCAAGAGCAATGGCGAGAAAACTATCAATAACTCAACCGACTTTGCACTCTACCTCCTGGAAGAAGCTCATGTCGCAACGGTGGGTGGTGATGCCTTCGGAGACAAAGAATGTTTCAGAATGAGTTACGCCACAAGTGATGAAAATATTAAAGAAGCAATGCACAGAATCAAGGCTATTTTAGCAAAGTTAAAATAACAGGACTAAACAAAAAAGAAAAATTGATAACAATATGATTAAAATTAAAGCAATCTATCGTTAAAACTTCTTAATTAAGTTCGTAGTTATTCATAAATTGCTATCTTTGCCAAACAAAAAAAGTACGAGGACCGCAAGGCATCTTTTGACAATAACATTAAATCAAATAAACATTAATATTATTAATAACTAAAAATTAAAAATTTTAAATTATGGCAACTACACAAAAAACAGCCAGCCCTAAGAAATCTGAGGGCTTTCAGGGAGTAAGAGGCGCATTCTGGATCATCGTCGTTTGCGGAATCATCGCTTTCACATTGTTCAACCTCTGGTTTGGTAACCCAATGCACTTCCAGGACGGAGTAGCTAAGACTACACCAGCTGACGTTTGGGGTACAATCTTCAAGGGTGGTGTTATCGTACCAGTTATTCACACACTTTTGCTTTCTGTATTGGCTATGTCAATTGAGCGCGCACTTGCACTTAAGACCGCTTTCGGTAAGGGTTCACTTCCTAAGTTTGTTGCAAACATCAAGTCAGCTCTTAACGCTAACGATTTCGCAAAAGCACAGCAGCTTTGTGACAAGCAGAAGGGTTCTGTAGCAAATGTTGTTTCAGCTTCTCTTAACGCTTACAAGGAAATGGAATCAGGTGCTAATGCAACTCTTAAGAAGTCTCAGAAAGTTTCTAAGATTCAGCAGGCTCACGAGGAGGCAACTCAGCTTGAAATGCCAACTCTTACAATGAACCTTCCTATCGTAGCTACTATCGTAACACTTGGTACACTTACTGGTCTTCTTGGTACTGTTGTTGGTATGATCCGTTCATTCTCTGCTTTGTCAGCAGGTGGTGGCGCAGACTCAGCTGCACTTTCTGCAGGTATTTCTGAGGCTTTGATCAACACTGCATTCGGTATTGGTACATCATGGTGTGCTGTTGTATCTTACAACTACTTTACAAACAAGGTTGACAAGTTAACATACGCACTAGACGAAGTAGGTTACTCAATTGCTCAGACATACGAAGCTAACCATACAGAAGAAGCTTAATATTTACTAACCCTTTAAAAATTTATCGCTATGGGTAAAGTAAAAATTAAGAAAAGTGACGTTTGGATCGATATGACGCCTATGTCAGACGTTATGACCCTTCTGCTTACCTTCTTTATGCTGACATCAACATTCGTAAAGAATGAGCCAGTGAAGGTGAACACTCCGGGTTCTGTGTCTGAGATAAAGGTGCCTGAGAACGGCGTCCTGACTATTCTGGTAAGTCCTGAAAAGGACAAAACCGGTAAGCCAACAGGCGAAGGTCAGGTATTTATGAGTATAGACAACACCGACCAGTTAGGTCAGACCCTAGATGCGATGACTAGCAAGTTTGGTGTTAAGTTAAGTGATAAGCAGTCTAAGACTTTCAAGAACGAATCAACATTTGGTGTTCCAATGAACGAACTAAGCAGTTATTTGGCAATGTCTACACAGGCACGCCAGAAGACTCTTAACACCAAAGGTATTCCATTGGATAGTATCAAAGGCGGCATGAGCGAATTCCAAGAGTGGGTAGATCAGGCTCGTAGAATAAATACGAACTTAAAAATCGCACTAAAGGCAGACGCAACTACACCTTACAAGACTGTTAAGAAGGTAATGAATGAGCTCCAGGATATGGATGAAAGTCATTATTATATGATTACACAGCTTAAAAAACAGGGGGACGAATAAATGGCAAAGAAAGAAAGCAAACAGAAAAAGGTTAATGTCCGCGTAGACTTTACACCTATGGTGGATATGCTCATGCTTCTTATCACGTTCTTCATGCTGTGTACAACATTGAGCAAGCCTCAGACAATGGAGCTGACAATGCCAAGTAATGACAAGAACACTCAAGATAATCAGAAGAATGAGGCTAAGGCTTCAGAGTCAATTACTCTGTATGTAACAGCTGATAACAAGATCTTCTATGGTGAGGGTATCCCTCAGTATAGCAATCCAGCATGGCTCAAGGAAACAACTTGGGGAAATGATGGTATTCGCAAGATTTTAAGAAATCACACTACAGCAAATGGAGTAAAACCTGTGACACGTATAGAACTTGCAGTTAAAGAACTTAACGCAGATAAAGCTAAGAATCCAAAGATGTATACAGACAGTATATATCAGAAAAGACTTAGCGATATCAAGGGTGGTAAGCTCAAAGACGGTAAGGTTCCTACTCTGACTATCATCATCAAACCTTCAGACAATGCATCATATAAGAATATGGTGGATGCTCTCGATGAAATGCAGATTCTAAGTATTGGTACTTACGTTATCGATAAGATTAATTCTGACGACGCGAAACTTCTCAAGTCGAAAGGCATAAGACTCTAATCGATAAGTAACGAAACAATTTAAAAAGAAACAAAATGGCAAAAATAGACTTATACGATCCTAAATGGGTCGATATGGTGTTCGATGGAAAGAACAAATCTTATGGAGCATTCCAGCTTCGTAAGGGTACTTCCAGCCGAAACATCAAATCTCTAATAATCTTAGTCATTGCTGCAGCTCTAGTAGGAGGTTTTCTTGCATGGAAAGTAATTGAACAAAAACAGGCTGAACAGCAAGCTGCTTATATGGAGGCTATGGAACTTTCTAAACTCCAGAAAGAGGCTAAGAAAAACGAGAAGAAAGAGGTTATTAAACCGAAAATTGAACCTAAAAAGGAGATTCCTGTTGCTCGTCAAACTCAGAAATTTACTGCTCCTGTCATCAAAAAAGATGAACTCGTAAAAGAGGAAAATCAGATCAAGCAGATGGATAAGTTGGATGACAAGGTTGCCGTTGGTACTGAAAACCATGAGGGAACTAAGGATCGTAACGTAGAGGCCGTGCGCAACGATATCGCTGTAAACACTCCTCCACCAGCTCCAAAGGAAGAAGTTACCAACAAGGTATTCGACGTTGTAGAAGTTATGCCTTCATTCCCTGGAGGACAAGGCGCACTTCTAAGCTATCTTAGCTCACATGTTAAGTACCCTGTAGTTGCTCAGGAAAATGGTGTTCAAGGTCGTGTAACAGTTTCATTCGTTGTTGAGCGCGATGGTTCTATCACAGATGTACATGTTGTACGCTCTGTTGACCCATCACTTGACCGTGAAGCAGCTCGCGTCGTTAGCAGCATGCCTAACTGGCAGCCAGGTAAGCAGAATGGTTCTGCTGTTCGTGTTAAATTTAATGTACCTGTGCAATTTAAATTGCAGTAAATGAATAAGAACATATCTTATATATTTATAGGACTAACCCTATCTTTAGGAATATTCTCATCATGTAATGAGAATAAGCCTAAGGGTAGTAGAACTGATACACCTACGTCAGGGACGATTCAATTCGTCTCTGACGAAAGTTTTAGTCCAATCATTGAGGAAGAAAGACAGCAGTTTGAGTTTGAATACCCAAAGGCGCATCTTAAACCTCTGTATACAGATGAGCTAACCGGTCTGAAGATGATTCGAGACCTAAAGACTTGCCTGTTAATCACTTCACGTGGTTTGAAACCAAGTGAAATAGCCTACATCAAGACTAAAAACATTATACCTTCTGTGTTTCCTATCGGCTACGACGGACTTGCACTTATCGTAAACAAGAACAACAACGATACATGCATGACCGTGCACGACGTTAAGAAAGTATTAAGCGGAAAGGTAAAGAACTGGAATCAAATTTATCCAGGATCAAAGAGAGGTGGCATACAGGTTGTGTTTGACAACAAGAGTTCAGCAACATTACATTATGTAGTAGACTCTATACTTGGCGGCAAACCAATCATAAGTAGTAACATCGTTGCAGCAAACAGCAGTAAGGAAGTTATCAACTTCGTAAGCAAAACTCCTAACGCCATTGGTGTTATTGGTTCAAACTGGCTTAATGACAAGCGAGACACCACAAACACCACATTCAAGAAGAATATTCATGTAATGTCTGTATCCATAAAGGACAAGGCTACACCAATGAACAGTTGGAAACCATATCAGGCATACCTGCTAGATGGAAGATATCCATTCGCAAGAACTATATACGCAATAGTAGTAGACCCAAGCAAAGCATTGCCTTGGAGTTTCGCCAACTATATTTCAAGTCCTACAGGACAACTTATTATCTTCAAATCAGGCTTACTGCCATATCGAGGCGATATAAGCATAAGAACTGTAAAAGTAAAGAAATAAACATTTAAGATTTAAACTTTTCATCCATTTTATCGTCATAGATGAAAATAGTAAATGTTACATAACTAAACAAGATTATGAAAAAGATTAAATACCTTGTAGCTGGTTTGCTGATGATGGGATTGTCAGTACCAGGAATGGCTCAAAACGCAAATTACAATGACTTGCTGAAGCCAATAGAGCAGACCCTTAAGTCTAACCCTAACCTTGACGCTAAAGGACTAAAGGAATTGACTAAAGATTATCAAAAAGAATTCAAGAAGGATCCAAAGGCTCTTGTTGCACTTGGTAACACCTTGTTGATGAGTAAAAAATACGACGATGCTTCAGCTATCGGTAATATGGTTATTGGTAAGTTCAAGAATTGTGGCGATGCATACGTACTTCTTGGTGATGTCGCAGCAATGAAAGATGACGGTGGTGATGCTGCAATGTGGTATCAGCAGAGTATGACTATGGACCCAAAGAATCCTAATGGATACATGCGTTATGCAAATGTTTACAGAAAGCGTAGCCCGGAAGAGAGCGAAAGAGCTTTGAACCTTTTGAAACAAGTTCGTCCAGACTACCCTATTGAAGCAGAAGCTGGAAACAACTTCTATCTTGGTGGAAACTATGCTAAGGCATACGAATATTTCTCAAAGACTCAAAAAGAAAGTCTAGACCAGTATTATCTTGTAGCTTATGCAGTATCAGCATATATGGACAACAAGAAAGATGAAAGTCTTGAAATTGCAAAATTCGGTACACAGAAGTTTGCTCAAAACATAACTTTTGATCGTGTAGCACTTTGGAGTGCTGTAGACACTCAGAAGTTTGACGATGCAATTACTTATGCCAATAAGATTATCACGACAGACTCTGTTGAAAAGAGTGCCCGTGACTACATATACTATGGTTTAGCATTGAAGGGAAATAAACAGTACCAACAGGCTATTGACCAATACAACAAGGCTTTTGAAATGGAGAAGAACAACTTCAAACCATATCAGTACATAGCTGACGCATATGCAGAAATGGGGCAGGAAGACAAAGCTTTGGAATACAGCGAAAAGTATATGGCAAACAATCAGGATGCAACACCATCTGATTATGCTAAACTCGCAAACATATACATACAGAAAGCAGCCAAAGGGGACGCTAACAAACAAGCTAACCTAGACAAGGCTTACAGTATATATGATCAGATGGCAGTTAAGTGGCCTACTATCGCAGCATGGGTAAACAACATGGCTGGTATGCAAGCTTCAAAGGCTGGTCAGGACGACAAGAGTGTAGAATACTTCAACAAGGTTGTTAGTTTGCTTGGCAACAAGGAAAACCGCGAAGAAGATGATACTAACACTTTGAAGTCTGCATTAGCAAACCTTGGTTACTACTATTGGATTACGAAGCAGAATCTTGATGCAGCAAAGCCTATCTACGAACAGTTGATAAAGCTTGATCCAAATGACAAGAATGCTCGTGCAGCTCTTGGACTGGATAAGCCAGAAGAGGTTAATAAATAATTTTTAAATACACTACACTAAACAGAACAGGCGAGAGAGTGAAAGCTATCTTGTCTGTTTTTTGTTTATACATATCTGGGGTATTAAACATACGAAACTGAAGGAAAAGGCCCCTGATTTATGGGCATAAAAAAAGCGACACTTTCGTGCCGCTTATATTTTTTGCAGTAATTCCTTACTCAGGAAGGCTGATTGCCTCGTTAGGACAAACATCAGCACATGTACCACACTCTGTACACATATCAGGATCAATAGAATACTTTTCACCCTCAGAGATTGCTCCAGATGGGCACTCATCAATACATGTACCACAAGCGATACAGTCATCACTAATTACGTAAGCCATAATAAATTTAAATTATAATATTAATAATGTTTTTGTAATATGTACCCTGACTTTACGCCAAAAGAGTACGTTGCAAAGATACATATTAAAATCGAAATACCTACTTTTAGGTACGGTTTTTTAAATTATTTATACTTTATCTCAATAAAGAACTATACAATAAGAAATGGTATAATACGTTTATATGATAATGAATATAAAAGCATTTATAATAACAAGTTTTGCCATAAGTAGCAGCATTCTAGCGAACAGTCAGGAACGAATTGTGCAAAATCGCCCCTACACGGATTTGCGCCCATTCCATCTAGGCATTTCTATAGGTACGCATGTGCAAGACTTAGAACTAATGAATGTTGGACCACAGACGACAAATAACATAGACGGGACAATTACTAAACAACTGATAACAACAGATCAAAGTAGATGGGATATGGGATTCAACGTCGGTGTATATGGAGAATTCAGAATAAACGAATTCCTACAAATGCGCATAGCACCAACAATGTATTTCGGCTCACGACATATCGTGTTTCACAATAGCAGCACAGCAACTGTGACAGAAAATCAACAGGACATGAAGACTGTTTATATCTGTGCACCAATAGACCTGATATTTGCCGCACCACGTTTTAATAATCACCGTCCATATATACTTGGAGGAATATCGCCAGCCATAAACCTGAGCGGAAAAGATAAAGACTATATCAAATTAAAAAGATATGATACATTTGCCGAAATAGGACTCGGATGTGATTTTTATCTTCCATTTTTCAAGGTCAGACCTGAACTTAAATTCATGTATAGTCTGATAAACAGCCTAGATAAAGATCATATAAAAAGAATAGAAGATAAGAGTATGCTTCCCTATTCTAATTCGATTAACGAAGCACACTCTAAGATGATAGTACTTACTTTTTACTTTGAGTAAAATCTAATATCATTTTGCCAACATAAATAGCATTTTTGCCATTTTGGTCAACAGGAACTTTCTTTCCATCAAGATTCTTGATATAACGAAGAGTCCTGAAATAAGTATGAGAATGGCCACCAAGAACAAGATCAATATTTCTTGAACCAGCAATCATCATCTGGTCTCCCATACCATTCTCTTCCCAGCCAAGATGAGAAATACATATTACCAAATCACACTTTTTGTCATTCTTCAGCATTGTTGCCAGTTCATTTGCAACAGCAATTGGGTCTAAGTATTTGATAATGCCATAATTTGCCTTGGATACTAACCCATCCAACTTTGGATCAAGTGCAAAGACTCCAATTTTAACGCCATTTCTCTTTATGATAGTATATTTCTTTACCACACTTTCAAGAGGAGTTCCTTTAAGGTCGTAATTAGAACACAATATTGGGAAATTCGCCATTTTGAATATACGAGCCATATTCTCCATACCATAGTCAAACTCATGGTTTCCAATTGTTCCGGCATCGTAATGCATTCTGTTCATCAATCCAATCTCAACATCACCTTTGAAAAGAGTATAGAAAGGTGAACCCTGAGAAAAATCTCCGCTATCAAAAAGGAGCAAATTCTTATCTTTAGCTCTTTCTTGATCTAACATTGAAATACGGCGTATAAAACCAGCACGACCAGCAAGCAATGTATCTGCTAAAGTTGTCTTCAGAGGAAGTATGCAACTATGAGTATCATTCGTATGCAATATTGTCAGATGCTTCTGTGCAAAACCAACAGAAGCAATGCAGCATAAAACGGAAATAAAAAGATATCTAAATTTCATATAATTCATTTTTATCAATCAAACATTATTTTACAATAACTCTGCCCTCTACCTTAGAATCAACAGCTATACCTTGAGCCATTTTATCACGGAAATAATCCATAATGATAAATCTCACATTATTATTATTCCCTTTTGGAGAGACAACATCAGTTCCATATTTGAATGCATCCAAACCATCATTGCCCTGAGCAAGATAGTCAAGAGTGGCTACACGATAAGTGGCATTATCATCAAGTACCTTTCCATTAATGCTTGCCTCAAGAAGTCTACCATCTTTTGAAATAACCAAATTAACGCCATGGCTTAAACCTTCACCGCCCAACTTAGCAACCTCGCTGAATAACTCACGAACTTTAGAACCGGTAAGCGACAAAAAGCAAATTTTGTTTTCAAAAGGAGCTACATCAACAACATCACCATAAGTAACTTTGCCTTTAGCAAATGCTGCTCGTATACCACCAACATTATATAAAGCAAAATCAACTTTCTCGTTAAATCCTTTTCCACCCCATAGCAAAATGTCAGCAAGAAGATTAGATAACGGGCTCTCTGGTTTATGCGAATATAAATATTCAGCCGTTTCACCAACAACAGGACTCATAATGCTATCTACCTTATGTTGATAAGGAGCAAGGAAAGCCTGCGCCTCCTTATCAGGAGAAACATCATAGCAACTATCAATCAAAATACGACTACGACTAATGTCGGTCAACTCATAATGTTGCCTGCAAGAAGACACACTTATAACTGCAGGAACTATAAAAAACAGTAATAATTTCTTGTACATAAGTTTGTAATTAACTGTTACAAAGGTAGTTATTTTGTATGAGAAAAAGAAGAAATATTGTTAAATTCAAAAAAAACTTCATAGATAGCAACAGTAAGTCTCAGCTTTTTTGTAACTTTGCACAGCTTTTCGGCGAAACCGCTGGCTGCAGAAGTGTTGCATGCTAAGTTTCGTTGGACGATAAACATATTTAATTATAAGAAATGAATTTAATTAAAGTTGCTGAAGAAGCATTTGCAACCGGCAAAGAGTTACCTAAGTTCAACTCTGGTGACACAATCACAGTCGCTTACAAAATTATCGAGGGTTCAAAAGAGCGTATCCAGCTCTACCGTGGTGTTGTAATCAAGATTTCAGGCCATGGTGAGAAAAAACGTTTCACAGTTCGTAAGATGTCAGGAACAATTGGTGTAGAGCGTATCTTCCCAATGGAGTCACCAAACATCGATTCAATTGAAGTAAACAAGCGTGGTAAAGTTCGTCGCGCTAAGTTGTACTATCTTCGCAAGCTTACAGGTAAGAAAGCTCGTATTGCTGAGAAGAGAACTGTTAAAGGAGAATAATCCTGAGAATCTTCAGAGAAGAAATAAAAAGAGGTCATGCATAAAGCATAACCTCTTTTTTTATTCCTTTGTTTTTGTTTTCTTCTCATCATCTAAAAAAGTATCCTTTAAACTTTCCCAATCCTGGAATCCGGCAAACAATGCCAGTCTATCCAAGGTTTCACGAGAAGGTTTTTCGGCACCATAAAGATAATGCCAAATCTTCTTCAACGAAGATGACTTGAGATTGATGTGGTGCTGAGAGAAAAAGAGTGACATCTTCTCAAAGTCATTACCAATCTTCGCTTTCTCTACAAGTTTTGTTCCCACTTCCTTAAGTAGGAAACCAATTTTACGTTTCATAACCTAACGAAATAATTTCCAAGTTGCAAAGGTAATAAAAAAAATATGATTATCTTTGCAAAAAGTTTAATTAACCCTCAAGAATGAAAGAATTAGCTTTAAAGTACGGATGTAATCCCAATCAGAAACCTTCCAGAATATATATGGAAGAAGGTGAATTACCAATCGAAGTCATTAACGGTCGCCCTGGCTACATCAATTTCCTTGATGCACTAAACAGCTGGCAATTAGTAAAGGAACTTAAAGAAGCTACTGGTCTGCCAGCAGCAGCAAGTTTTAAACATGTATCACCAGCAGGAGCAGCTATCGGTTTGCCTCTCAGCGATACATTAAAGAAAATCTATTTCGTTGACGACGTAAAGATTCCTCTTACACCATTGGCATGCGCCTATGCACGTGCACGCGGAGCAGACCGCATGTGTTCATACGGAGACTTTGTTGCACTAAGCGACACATGCGATGCAGCAACAGCAACTCTATTGAAACGAGAAGTAAGTGACGGTGTTATCGCACCTGATTACACTCCTGAAGCAATTGAGATTTTGAAGGATAAGCGCAAAGGCACATACAATGTGATAAAGATTGATCCAGAATACAAGCCAACTCCAATAGAGCACAAGCAAGTATTTGGAATAACTTTTGAGCAAGGACGTAATGAAATAAAGCTGGATGATCCAAAACTATTTGAGAACATTCCTACTAAGAATAAGACTTACAGCGAAGAGGCAAAACGCGATTTAATCATTGCGCTTATTACACTTAAATACACACAGAGCAATTCTGTATGCTACGTAAAAGACGGTCAAGCTATTGGTATCGGTGCGGGACAACAAAGTCGTATTCACTGTACTCGCCTTGCAGGAAGCAAAGCTGATACATGGTGGTTGCGTCAAGCACCAAAGGTGATGAACCTTCCTTTCAAAGAAGGAATACGTCGTGCTGACCGTGATAATACAATAGACGTTTATATAAGCGAAGAGCATGATGACGTGCTACGTGACGGAACATGGCAGATGTTCTTTACAGAAAAGCCAGAAGTGTTCACAATGGAAGAAAAGAAAGCATGGATTGCCCAAAATACAAAAGTGGCACTTGGAAGCGATGCATTCTTCCCATTTGGAGACAACATAGAGCGTGCCCACAAGAGCGGTGTAGAATATATCGCGCAAGCAGGTGGCTCTATACGTGATGACAATGTTATTGATACATGCGATAAGTATGGCATAACAATGTCATTCACTGGAGTACGCTTATTCCATCATTAAAATAAATATATGAGTGATATCGACGAAATTATCGAGCAAGGTATAGTCTTTAAAAAACCTTCTAGTGGTGAACCAAAAGAAGAAAAAGTGAAGACTAAAGCCAAAAAGAAAAAGTACATTACCGGCGCTCATGGTTCAGGAAGCGCTCGCCAAAAGGCGAAATACCGCGAACAAAGAGCCACCAGACACAAGTAGAAATAAGAAAAGCTCCTTTTATGAAGGAGCTTTTTTTTTATTGATAGTAATAAATCAGAAGGATCTAATTTATCTATTTTTTTGCGAAGTAATTACGCTGAGTTTTCACAACACCATTTTTACAGGTAAGCGTGATTTGCTGCAAAGACTTATTAGCGGTGTCAAATATAGAAGAAGGATCTAATCTGTGTCCCTTGAAGAATACCTCAAAATGTAAATGCTCAGTAGTAGCGCGTCCTGTTCTACCTGTAAGTCCTATGATTTGTCCAGCCTTGACTTTCTCACCATTCTTCACTAAATTACGTGATTGATGACCATACAAAGTCACAAGTCCATTGTTATGTTTAATTTTGATGCAATTGCCATATCCAAAATAATTACCTGCCATAATAACGACTCCGTCGAAAGCAGCACAGATATTATCATTAGGTCGTGTCTTCAGGTCAATACCTGGATGATGACGGGCACCACCGAAGGGACTTATCACGTGACTTCCAGGTAATGGATAAGCCCATTCTGATTTTGGCATACCCGTAAAATCAATTTTGTCATCATTATCAGAGACAATTATGTCTTTAACATCCTTAGGCTGTTTTTCTGAATTTTCAATAACAGATACATCTACATAAGTTCCATTTTTCTTGCACAAGACAGTCTGCTTGCGGAGCGTATGACTATTCAAGTCAATGAAAGTCTTTGGATTAATTCTACCACCATTAACCATCAAACTGAACTTGCAATATGTACGACCTGCATCTGAGCCGACGATAGCCACAGTTTGCCCTGCCTTTACACGCTGTCCAACAGTAACCATATTCTGAGCATTATTAGCATAAACTGTCTCTATGCCGTTGTCATGTCTAACAACAACAACATTTCCAGATCCATTAACGTTTCGTGATAAACGAACGACACCGCCAAACATAGCCTTAACAGCATCACCAGCAGAAGTAGAAATCTCAAGTGCCTGATTGTCATCAACTACTTTCACCTTACCAACTGGCAATGGAAAAGAATAGCCATTACTTTTAATTGCACTAAAATCGATGCTAAAAGCATTAGAACGATCAAAAAGTCCAGACGTAGGAATAGCAATCTGTTGCTGTTCAGCAGCAGAGAAAGTTTTTTTTGCCGGGGTCATAGCAGACATTGTCACTATGAGAGAAACGCCCAGTAAAAAGTGTTTCAAATTGAAATTCATAAAGATTCATCAAAGGTTAAATTTAAAAGAGTTATAGCTCTTTCTGAAAGCGGATTGACACAACCGGCTATTCAGAAATCATAATTCCAGAGAATATTCTTCCCGAATGCTGTCCAAGCTTGCGGGCTGAGAAATAATCCTCGGAGCGAGAGAAAGTACATATTCCAGACATCAAGATATTTTCATCTTTAAGTCCAGCTTCCCTTAATTGAATATGATTACATTCAGGAAGATTGATATGCCATTTTTCGTACTTCTTGGAAATAAGTGGCATATTGAATCCAACAGCTTCAAACTGTTGATAGACCTCATCGCCAACTTCAAAGTTTTCCATAGATATACCAGGTCCTATCACGGCTTTAATGCGTGAAGGATAAGATTTATACACATTGCACATTTCCACTATGGCACGATGCGCAATACGATTGAGAGTTCCACGCCACCCTGCATGCACTGCAGCTATGGCATGGTGTTCATCATCATAAAGAAGAATAGGAATGCAATCTGCTGTAGAAACTCCGATACATAAGTTTTTGATATCAGTAAGCACACAATCCACTCCCTCAAGAAGCATCTTGCGAACACTTTCTGGCATACTAAAAAACTCAGGAGCGATGGTGCGACATTCAATTCTATGAATCTGGTGAGGTATGATGATATCCTCAACACCAATACAAAGTTCTTCAGCCAAAGCCTTTTTGTTTTCTGCAATACACGCATCATCGTCACCGCAGAAACCATTAATATTAAACTCACCGAATTCTGCTTTGCTTACCCCACCCTTTCGAGTAGAACTGAAAGCTTTTACACAATCGGCGATATTATAATATTTCAATACAGGCTTAATCATTCCGCATCTTTATTGTCATCATATTCGAAGTCATCAAGATCTTCGATATCATCATCATCAACAAACTCTAAGTCTTCCTCATCTGCACCTTCTGCATGAATTTCATCAGCAAATACAGCCATATCCTTATCACGATGTACAAGAGTATCTTCTGAAACTATTTCCTGCAACTTATTGCTTTCGCTATTGAGCTCGCGCCACAATATGTCCTTAAGCTCATTTAGTCCAAATCCTGTGACAGAAGAAATAAACACTACCGGAAGAGAATCTGGTAAAGTTTCTTTCAACATTTCAATAAGCTCATCGTCTAGCAAGTCACACTTTGTAACAGCTAACACGCGGTGTTTATCAAGCATTTCAGGATTAAACTTTTTGAGTTCATTAAGCAATACTTCATATTCGTGCTTGATGTCTTCAGTGTCACCAGGAACCATAAACAGGAACAGAGAGTTGCGCTCAATATGTCTAAGGAATCTAAGTCCAAGTCCCTTGCCTTCACTTGCGCCCTCTATAATACCAGGGATATCAGCCATCACAAACGACTTATTATCATGATATGCGACAATACCCAAAGAAGGTTCCAATGTCGTGAAAGGATAATTAGCTATTTTGGGACGAGCACTTGACAACGAAGAAAGCAAAGTAGATTTACCTGCGTTAGGTAATCCAACAAGACCTACATCAGCAAGGAGTTTTAATTCAAGGATGATATTCATCTCCTCCATAGGTTCTCCTGGCTGTGCATATCGTGGAGCTTGATTAGTAGACGTACGGAACTGGAAATTACCAAGTCCACCACGACCACCTTTCAACAAAAGCACTTCCTGCCCATCATAAGATACATCACAGATATACTTACCTGTTTCTGCATTATATACCACGGTACCGCAAGGTACATCAATATAGAAGTTCTTACCATCGGTACCGTGACATTTGTCGCTACTGCCATTGCCCCCATGCTCAGCAGCCACGTGGCGCTGATACTTCAAATGAAGCAATGTCCAGTAATTATGATTACCTCTTAAATATACGCTTCCACCATGTCCGCCATCACCGCCGTCAGGACCGCCGTTATATTGGTATTTCACATGACGTAAATGCATGGAGCCTCTTCCGCCCTTACCAGAGCGGCAATAAATCTTAACGTAGTCAACGAAATTGGATTCAGCCATTATTTTGTTTTAATTTAATTAATCAGCAAGGTTATCAATAACGTCAGAAACACGTCCGAAGATTTCCTCTAAAGTTCCGATACCCTTTACATGATAGTGTACACCTTCCTTCTCATACCAGTCGATTAGTGGAGAAGTCTGTGTGTGATAAACGTTTAGACGCTTCTTTATTGTCTCTTCGTTATCATCACTACGTCCACTTTCTTTACCACGGTTGATGAGGCGAGCCATCAGTTCCTCCTCAGGAACATCTAGTTCTATCATTGCAGCAATTTTGTGACCACGATCTGAAAGCATTTTCTTCAAAGCCTCAGCCTGTGGAGTTGTGCGTGGGAAACCATCAAAAATTACGCCCTTATGGTCTGTACCGAATGAATCATAAACGCTTGCAAGGATATTAACCATCAATTCATCAGGAATGAGCTGACCGTTGTCAATAAATCCCTTAGCAGTCTTGCCAAGTTCTGTACCATTCTTGATTTCATTACGAAGCACGTCACCAGTAGAGATGTGTCCAAGACCATACTTCTCAATAATTTTGTCACTCTGAGTACCCTTACCGGCACCAGGAGCTCCGAAAATAACAATATTCTTCATCTGTTTTTTATTATTATAATTTATTTCGCTGTTTCTTTTTCGTCACAAACAGTATAGATATCTCTAAGCTGGCGACCCTGCTGATCATAATCCAAGCCATATCCAACAATAAAGTCGTTAGGGATTTCCATTGCGGCATATTTTATATCTAGAGGCACCTGAAGCTTTCCCGGTTTGAATAGAAGAGTACAAATATGAATAGCCTCTGGATTACGTGTACCCAAGCTCTCTATCATGCTCTTCATAGTGAAACCTGTATCAACAATGTCCTCAACGATAATGACTGTTCTTCCAGAAAGATCCTCATTAAGACCAATAACCTCTTTTATCTTACCCGTTGAAGTGGTTCCTTGATAAGAAGCTAGTTTAACGAAAGAAATCTCACAAGGAATATTTATATTGCGGATCAAGTCCGCAGCAAATATAAAAGAACCGTTTAATACAGCCAGCAAGAGTGGGTTTTTACCATCCATATCCTTGTTGATCTTTTCAGCAACAACCTTTACACGTTGCAGAATCTCGGATTCAGGAATAAACGTTTTAAACGTTTTGTCCTTGATTTTAACAAAGTCCATAGTGCGAATTAAAATATTTTGTTGCAAAATTACTAAAAATATGTGGAACTATACCTACCGATTAGCATTAATTTTGTATTTTTGCAGCATTATGAAGATATTTAATAGTACTCAAATACATGAGTTGGACAATTATACTATAGAGCATGAGCCTATTTCCTCTATCGACCTTATGGAGAGAGCGGCAAAGGCTTTGACACACGCTATCACCAATATTTGGACTACAAAAACACCATTCGTTGTATTCGCCGGTCCAGGTAATAATGGAGGTGATGCACTTGCCGTTGCACGCATGATGGCTGAAAACGGATACCAGGTGAGTGTTTATCTTTTTAATATACACAACCATTTGTCTGACGATTGCGAAAACAACAAGAAAAAAATTGCTGAATGTAAGCATATAAAGGCCTTTAATGAAATCAATCTCAATTTTGACCCTCCACAGTTAGATGCAGAGACAGTTGTTGTTGACGGATTATTCGGCAGTGGATTAAATAAGCCTCTTGCCGGTGGATTTGCATCATTGGTAAGATACATTAACCAAAGCAAGTCAAAAGTTGTAAGCATAGACCTTCCTTCTGGACTAATGGCAGAAGACAACACATACAACATTAGACAAAATATTATGCGAGCCGATATCACTTTCACCTTACAACAGCTTAAACTATGTATGCTTTTGGCTGATTGTCAGCAATACCTTGGTGAAGTAAGGGTGCTGGATATAAGGTTGTCTCATGAGTATATTGGCAACACATGCTGCCAACACTATGTATTAGAGGAAAACGATGTACGCACAAGAATAAAAGATCGTAATGACTTTGCCCACAAAGGCAATATGGGAACAGCTCTTCTTATTGCAGGAAGTTATGGTATGGCTGGTGCTGCAGTGCTTGCATCAAAAGCATGTCTGAGATCCGGAGCAGGAAAAGTAGTAGTGCATTCTCCAAAACGCAATTACGATATATTGCAGATTTCTGTTCCTGAGGCTGTTATGCAGTTGGATCAGGAAGAAACAATATATTCTGAACCTGTTGACACCGATGATTTTGAGGTATTGGGTATAGGTCCAGGCATAGGACAAAACGAGACAACAGCTATTGCTCTTATAGCACAGTTGCGCCGTGCTCAATGTCCTATCGTAGCTGATGCTGATGCTCTTAATATTTTAGGAAGTCACAGGGCGTGGATGCAGCAGTTACCGCAAGAAATAATTATGACACCGCATCCAAAGGAGTTTGACCGCATAGATGGCAATATAAGTAACGGATGTTACGAAAGACTATCTAAAGCAAGACGATTGGCAGAACATCTTCACTCATTTATTATACTAAAGGGACATTATTCTGCACTTTGTTTACCAGACGGGAACGTGATATTTAATTCTACGGGTAATTCGGGAATGGCAACAGCTGGTAGCGGAGACGTACTGACAGGAATAATAACAGGTCTTCTCGCACGGGGATACTCAAGAAAAGACGCTTGTATTGTTGGAATGTATCTGCATGGATTGGCAGGTGACCTTGCTGCACATGAGCTAGGGAAAGAGTGTCTTATTGCAAGTGATATAATCAAATATTTGCCTCTGGCATTTAAAAGAATAAATGATTAATATGAAAAAGATAATTACTTTTATATTATGTGCCATGGCTCTTAATGCCAATGCACAACAACCAGTAGAAGGAACAACGTATTTTCTTCCTAAGACTGCCGTGCAATTCAGAATACTTATAGAGAAGACTACATATACTCCAGGCGAACTGGCTGTATATGCAGAGAAATATATGAAGATGCAGAACACGGACGAAAATCCGTCGGTCGCATATCGTATTCTAAATACTACTAGCAACAGCTACGGCATACCAGACACGACAAAGCAACATACTGCAATTGTTGATAAAAAGCATAGCATCATTCGCATTAACAAATATGCCAATGGGATGCTACTGGCTATAAATGCGGAACCTAAAACAATAGAAATTGTAAAGGACTTCAAAGCATCTCCAAAACCAGCAGCTGTGAATCCACGTGATTTTATGAATTCCGATATTCTTTCTGCTGGTTCAAAAGCAAAAATGGCAGAACTTATTGCACAGGACATTTATGATATTCGCGAGAGCAGAAATCAATTGTCACGTGGTGAAGCTGACTTCATGCCAAAAGATGGAGAGCAATTAAAGATTATGCTTGCAAACCTGAATAAACAAGAAAATGCCCTGATGCAAGTATTTGAAGGTACAATTGTAAAAGATACCATCGAGAAAGTTATAACTTTCATTCCTGAAAAAGAAGTAAACAAACAGGTTTTATTCCGCTTCTCTCGTAAGTTAGGATTCGTTGATTCAGATGATTTGTCTGGACGACCTATCTACATAAGTGTTACTGACCTACATAGCATTCCACCACTCAAACTTGATATTGATACAAAGAAGAGTAAAGACGATTGTGGCGTTTACGTAAATCTACCAGGAAGTATACGTTTATCATTGTATGACGGCAACAAGCCTTACAAAAGCTTTGATATATATGCTGCACAATTCGGTCGTACGGAATCAATAAGTGGCGAACTCTTTGGAAAAAAATTCACCACCCATATTGTACTTAATCCTGTTACAGGAAATGCAGACGAACTAAAGACAGAGCCTTTAGAATAAAATAAAATGGAGTTATTGGATAAATCTGGTAACTCCATTTTATTAAACATATCATTTCATCAGCGTCACGCTAACTCTGAATTCATAATTGAGATATATTTCTGCATATATAATGTTCGTGCATACGCGCGCACTAAGGGTTTTGAAAAATATAAGTGTCGAAATGTCAACGTAGTGAATATCAACATTTTATCGACGAATTTAACTAATTAAAGTGACGGTGACCCGACCGTCAAATATCGAGTTTTGCATTCGTTTCTATATAGAAACGGAAACGTTTGCACGTAGAAACGCAGACGTTTCTACGATGTTTTACCTTCTAAAGCATCGCAAAACGTAATGCATTTCTTCGTAAAACGGATTGCAAAACATCGCAAAACGCATCGAAATCCTTCGTAAAGCACAATGCAATATGAGGAAAATTTCACCCATATTTTACCGACGAATAACCGACACTTAATTCGACCCGAAAAGAGTTCTAATAAGTTGAGAATCAATAGATAGACACTTCGACACTTGTTTTTACGAAAAACTCAGAGTGTGCGCATACATGCGCACGTGTATTACAATGTATTGCAACCCAGTAATTAAAACTTTGGCTAACAAGCTAACCTAATTCTGATTGCATGGACAAATTTTTCGCAGTATCTTTGCCGAGAATTCAGCGGGATTCGGCAGAATAGTTTAACAAGCTTGATAATTCTGATTCTGTTTACTGTATCTATTTAAACATCCTCAGTCCCTCAGATATAGTCAACGGTTCTTTGAAAAATTTACTTATATAACACATCCCATCGTTAAAACAACACAAGTTTACGTAGCATGGCGTTGCTAAATTCTACAAGCTGCATATAGTCCTCTGCCCTACGTTTATAAGCTTTGCCAGATATGCAGTAGCTTCGTAGCTAAATAACAAAAAAGCAAATAATTTACCAATGGATTAAGTAAAATGCCTTGCAAGAAAAAACATATCAGCAAATATGTATATTTCTATAATTACAAACTGGATAAAAAATGGCTAAGAACCCAGTATGTAATGTTCTTAGCCATCTTTGTTTATTTTGTAATGGTTTAAATGTAACAAGCATTAGTCATGCTGATTACATTTAATATTTCTTTCTATTTTATTGGGAACAATCCATATAATTCAGCATCAATCTGATCTGTGATTATTTGGAAATCCTGTGGGCGGTTTTCAAAATCAACATTGTCACCATCTATTATTATCAGGTGTCCCTTATAACCCTTTATCCAATTCTCATATCTATTATTAAGTCCTGTAAGATAATCAATACGGATGCTCTTCTCAAAATCCCTTCCACGCTTCTCAATATGACTAACAAGAGTAGGAATACTAGAACGGATATAAATCATTAAATCAGGTAAGTCTACAAGCGAAATCATAAGATCGAATAGATCAGAATAGTTAGCGAAGTCACGATCACTCATCATTCCCATACCATGAAGATTAGGAGCAAAGATGCAAGCATCCTCAAAAATAGTACGGTCCTGAATAATAGTCTCCTCGCTCTTTGATATTTCAACAACCTCCTTAAAACGCTTATTGAGAAAATACACCTGTAGATTGAATGACCATCTTTTCATATCAACATAAAAATCAGCCAAATACGGATTATTATCAACAGGTTCAAATCTAGGGTTCCATCCAAATCTCTTGGCAAGCATTTTTGTAAGCGTAGTCTTGCCACTACCGATATTTCCAGCTATTGCTATATGCATAATAAAATAATTTTCAATTAATTAAAAGAGTCCGAACAATGTTGCGTCAATCCTGTCTATTATTCCCGCAAAATCTTTTTTGTTGTTTTGATAATCAATATCATCAACATCCACTACAAGCAGTTTTCCTTTATACTTATTATATATAAAGTCTTTGTATAATCCATTTAAATTTTCAAGATACTCCAAAGGTATTTTCTGTTCATAGTCGCGTCCACGCTTTTGGATATTCTTCACCAAATGCGGAACACTCGATTTAAGATAAATCATTAGATCGGGATAGTCAAGAACCATTGTCATGGAATTAAAAAGTTCCATATAGGTATCAAAATCACGCTGGTCCAGATTGCCCATCTTATAATTGTTAGCTGTAAACACATATACACCTTCATAAATAGACCTATCCTGAATAGTAGTTTTGGCGGTTGCTTCTTGTTTCATATTAAGCAGATCCTTGAACCGCTCTTTAAGGAAAAACACTTCCATATTAAACGACCATCTTGGAATATTTTTATAATAGTCCTCAAGATATGGATTATAGTCTACAGCCTCATATTTAGGAGCCCAACCATAATATTTTGCCAGCAGTTCCGTGAGTGTAGTTTTACCGCTTCCGATGTTTCCAGCTATTGCTATATGCACGTTATTCAGATTTTTGGCTGCAAATTTAATAATTTTTATTTATAATGTCGAATAATAATCGCATAATATCAATCATTATTTTGCGCACCAAGTTTCTTTATCCTTTTTTCAAAATCCTCACGATCACTTATCGCACTATTCTTCACACGTGCTTTATAATTATAAATTGTATTTACAGAATAATGCAAGAACTCTGCAATCTTTGAGCTATCCTCTATGCCAACTCTTATCAATGCAAAGATGCGAAGAGATACAGGCATGTGCCCATCATCAGTGAGCATAATTCTCTCTTTAGGGATAAGCAAAGCATTAAATTCCTCTACAAAAGTAGGAAACAAATGAAGAAAAGCATCATCAAAGTTTGTATATAATTCGTCAAGTTCCTTTTCCTTTAAAGAGGTAGACCTTGTTTCCTTAAACAGCTCTTCAAACTGTCTATTCTTTACCCTCTTGTTCACCATTCTACGGAAATCCTCAATCTTGTCTACATACAACGAGCACAATCCCATAAACCGTCCAATATACTCCTCTTTCACACGATTAGACTCACCTAGTTTTGCTATACTCGAAGCTAACTGCCGATTTAGTTCAGATAGTTTTGAATTAATTTCATGTAACTGGGCATTTGAATACTTTAGTTTTCTTCCTGTCAAAGCCAGTCGCTTACGCTGACTATTAACATAAAATACAGAAACAAGAAACATGAATGCCAACAGAGCTGAAAATAAAGCAACCATTAACAACTGGTTATTCTTATGTTCACTTTCTGTTTTATACTTCTTTGCTATTCTTGCAAGCAAAGGTGAAATCTGCCATCTTCTCTGACGTGAATCATATATATTTGCACAATCACTAGTAAAAGTTATATAATGATAACTACGTTCTATATCTCCAGATCCCTCCAGCTGATTCGCGATTTCCCACATGGACCCCTGATCCATAACTCCATTACGCACATCAGCAAGCGCAGACTCAGCTATCCAATACATCATATTTGCTGTGTCACGAACAGCTTTGTACTCCAAATATCTGAACAGAGCCATCATCGCATATTCATGAGATCCTTTCCTTACGTGATGAAGCCATTCTGTGCTAAGTTTCATTGATTGATGCATTTTACCTTCTGATATAAGTTTTAGTTCCAAAACTTGATACCTTAAATTGTTATGAACAGGTAGACATGCCAACAATTTATTTTCAAATTCCTTAGATTTATCATTATATATTTGCTTCATGGATTCAACACTGGTATAATATGCTAATTGATTATTAAGAATATACTGTGCATGATAATACACAGCGAGTCCACTTTTGTTCAGCTCATCAACATTTATCTGCAATAAAAATTTTTCAGCTTCATCATACAGACCTGTATTTGAGCAGCACAGAGAAAGTCTTGCCAAGCATTCATTTACGTTATTCCTATTATTACTTGCTTCAGCAATATGGCGACATCTCTCCAAATAATACATAGCCATTTTGTTTTCAAATGGTTTATACTCTTCATAAAGCTGATAACAAACGGCATATTTCAACGTATTATCAGATGCTTTTTCCAACTGCTTTTTTAATATATTTATAACAGCCTTCTTTTTGGCTACATATTTATTTGCATGTATTATTTCATAATCCAGACAACTATATATTGAATCTAGATTATGGGATTGCGAAAATGCATTTATGCATATAAAAAACAGGATTAATAATAAAATATTCTTTCTCATGGAAAATGTATTCATGTCACGCTTGATGCAAATTATATGTTGCAAAGATAGACTTTTTATCAGCAAATGCAAAATATTGCACATAAAAATCCCATCAAGACAGTTGTCAAGATGGGATTATTCAATCTAATTAACCGTAAATAATGTACTCTTATTATTCAAACTGCTTGTGCCAATCATCAAATCAAACTGTCCTGGTTCTAAAACTTCTTTGAGATTTACATCATAGAATTTTAATAAATCAGGAGTAATATCAAAACTAACTTCCTTGCTTTCACCAGCCTTAAGATGTATTCTCTTAAAACCTTTAAGTTCTCTAACAGGACGAGAGATACTCGCCACCTTATCATGTATATATAATTGTACTATTTCGTCACCATCTCTGTTACCAGTGTTGGTAACTGTAACAGTAGCCTTAATACTACCGTCACGTGTCATTTCGTTTGAACTTAAACGAATATCACTATATGAAAAAGTTGTATAACTCAAACCATATCCGAATGGGTATAAAGCATCATTGCGCACATCAAGGTAATTGCTTGCATATTTGACAAAACTTTTAGAGTTCTCTGCCACTGGGCGACCTGTTGGTAGATGATTATAATACAGAGGTTCCTGCCCTGTAGATTGTGGCATACTTACGGTAAGTTTTCCACTTGGATTAACATCACCATATAACACATCACATATCGCACTTGCTGTTTCTGAACCTCCAAACCATACATTCATAATGGCATCGACATTCTCACTTTCCCACTTCATTTCTGTGGCACGTCCTGAGAAATTTAGCAAAATAACTGGTTTGCCAGTAGCAACAAGTTCTTTCAGAAGATTCTTTTGAACGTCAGGCAATGACAAATCGCTTCTGCTGGCACATTCGCCACTCATCTCTGCAGTTTCACCAAGCGCTGCCACAATAACATCTGCCTTATTCGCTGCATCAAGAGCCTCTTTTAAAGCAGCGGCATCATTAATACGTTTTATTGATTTTCCAAATTCACCAGCTTTCTGTGTAGCCTCATCAGCATACACATTAGAGCCCTGAGCATAATAGTCAGGTTTCATAATTTCACGCAGTGTACTATACCTATCAGGAGTATAAGCTACGCACCACGTACCAGCCATATTAATACGTGAATCTGCAAGCGGACCAACAAGTGCGACTTTCTGACTATGCTTAAGTGGAAGAATATTATCTTTATTTTTCAACAACACAAAAGTCTCAGCTGCAATTTTTCTAGCTTCATCTCTATTCTGTTGAGTAAATATTTCTTTCTTTCTGCGCTTGCTATCCAAATATTTATATGGGTCTTGAAACAAACCAAGTTTATATTTTGCCTCAAGGACTCTGCGACATGCAGTATCAATATCTGAAACAGAAACTGAACCATCATTCACGCTTTGTTCCAAAGTTTTTATAAATCCTTGTGAACACATATCCATATCAGTGCCTGCCTTAAGAGCCATAGCTGAATTACTCTTCAAATCACCCAAGCCATGAGCTTCCATTTCTCCAATAGAACCATAATCGGTAACAACAAATCCGTCAAACTTCCACTGTTTGCGCAACACTTCATTGAGCAACCAATTGCTAGCAGTAGCAGGAATGCCATCAATAAGATTGAAAGATGACATCACACTACCGACACCAGCTTCAACGGCAGCTTTGTATGGAGGAAAATACTGATTATACATGCGAACTTTACTCATATCAACAGTATTATATTCTTTTCCAGATTCCACAGCTCCATAAAGAGCAAAATGTTTAAGGCAAGCCATAATGTTATAGTTCTTGCTATAATCACCTTGATATCCACGAACCATAGTTTCTGCAATACGTGAACCTAGATATGGATCTTCACCAGCACCCTCAGAAACACGGCCCCAACGTTGGTCGAGAGCAATATCTACCATTGGAGAATATGTCCAGTTTATGCCATCTGCACTTGCTTCCATCGCTGAAATCTGAGCACAACGCTCAATAGCCTGAAGATCCCAACTAGCAGAAAGAGCAAGTGGAATTGGAAAAATTGTTTCATATCCATGAACAACATCCATTCCGACTATAAGTGGAATTCCATGCTTTGTCTTCTTAACAGCTATATCCTGAAGGGCGCGAATCTTATCCACACCCTTAACATTAAAGACACCACCTATAGAACCGTCAGCGACTCCACTACCAACCTTGGTATCCATCGCACCACCTGTAGTAATATCACCGGCAACCATAAGATTTAACTGACCTATTTTTTCACGTAAAGTCATTTTTGACATCAAGCCATCAATGAATTTATTCATTTGTTCTGTCTGTGCTCCGACATTTATTGCAAGAAGAGACATAGCCAGAATTACTATTGTTTTCTTATTCATATCCTGATAAACATTTATTACTTTTGAAATATACGTAAATAATCAACTTTCATTGTAGTTGGCAAAGCTGTATTGTCAACACCTTTATAGCCGCCCCAGTCACCACCCCAGGCTAGATTTAATATCGGATAAAATTCAGTATTGAAAGGCCAACCTTCTTTAGTGCCATCGTTATTATATTTCAATATCTGCACACCATCAACCAGAAAACTAATAAATTCTGGACTCCATTCACAACCATATACATGATATTCAGATTCAGCAGAATCCACAAGTTTACTTGCATGTTCTATGGCGGTATTATTATTGTTGTATTTTGTGCAATGAATAGTTGAAGAAACAATATTTGCATCAACGCCAACTTCTTCCATTATATCTATTTCTCCACATGCAGGCCAAGGATTTGTCGTAAAATTATTATTAGAAGGCATCATCCAAAAAGCTGGCCATGTGCCCTTGCCTTTTGGTAACTTTATTCTTGCCTCAAAATATCCATATCTCCAACCTGTAGCTGCTTTTGCATATACACGACCAGAATATATCTTTCCATCGCTACCCTTATAGCAATTTATATTTAATTTACCGTCTGAAAGATTTGTAACACTATTGCTATTTATATAGTTTTGTAATTCATTATTTACCCAACCAGATGGCTGTGATTCATGGGTCCAATCATTATTCAACGTTGTACCATCATTAAATTCATCATGCCAAACCAGCTTATAACCTGCAGGAATTGTAACATTATCGTCTGATGCACTTTCCTGAGATACATTAATTGTTAAACTACCAGTACCGTCACCTTCATTAACAACTACTTTTGCTGTACGTGAAATCAGATTTTGATTTGCTCTGGCTGTTATTGTAAGTTGACCGCTACTACCCTTTGTTGCAGTGAGCCAGCTTTCTGAAGACGAAACTGTCCAATTAGCATTTCCTGTAATGACAACATCCTGAGATTCACCCTTAGACATAAGTTCCAAACTGTTGACCGATGCCTTTAAAGGAGCTGCTTGAGTAACAGGAACTGTATAACGAGTTGTTCCTGACTTTACAATAATTTCACCGGTGCGAGAATCACTAGTAGTATTGTCATTAATGGTCACAGCAACAGTTCCTGTTTTTGAATTAGAACCAGTTACGGTGACAGCCATCCAGTCTGAAGGAGATGCATAAGCAGTCCACTCTCCACGTGAGCAAGTCACATCAATATTGTAAGTCTTGCTATAAGCTGAAGCTGAAATATGGTCAATACTACAAGTGATATTTGCTTCATTAACTGTGCTACCTCCATTATCACTGCTACATGATATAAAAGGAATAACCGCCAAGAGAAGGGTCAAAAGTTTTATAGAATGCTTCATTTGTATAATTTATTATAGTTGTAAAACTTTAAAAGGAAAGACGAGGATGAAGCTAACCACCCTCTGTCTTTCCATATTTCATAATGATTATTTTGGATTATGTTTCTGAATAATGATGTTACTGATTTTCAGAACAGCATTTGCAGGAGCTCCACCAAAGTCAAAGACGATCTTACCTTGATCGAAATCAAACTTTGATATTTCTTTAGCGAAACGAACAAGGTTATCACCCTTCTTCAAGCTAATAGATCCATTATAAAAAGCAGTTGTAGGATCATCTTTTATATCAGGATCCTTATTAACCTTGAAAGTCATTCTTTGTATATCCTGACTAGCATTGATCGTGAAACTATAGTCATAGTTATTATCCTTTGCGATTGAAATTGGAACCGTATTTATTGTACATTGACCTTTCCATTCAGCATTTGTTGCATAAGGAACTGTGATTGTATAGGTTCCGTCAGCATAAGCGAATCCTGGATCAGCTGTCTGCGTCCATGCATCATTGTCTGACCAGAAGAAACTCATCTTGCCTGCTGTATTAAATGCCTTACCAAGATTCAGATCTGAGTTTACTTCACACCAGTTAATCTTGTCTGGGTCGAAGGCTTCTACAGCTTCATCAGCACCATTTATCAATATAATCTGCCATGCAATAGTACCAGGCACATCATAAATCAGAGTCATCTTCTTACTAGTCAAACTTGCAATCTTAAATGTTTCAGGACCAGTCATCATCTTTTGGTCTGCCATATATGGGAATAGAGTTTTGGCAGGCAAGGTTATCGTAACCATACCAGCGGCATCATCATATCCCAAAGAATATTTTGCAGTGGTATTAACATCCGGGAAAGTTGTAGCCACAACATCATAATCAGAACTTGAACTTATCCCAAATGCGGTAACATCGTGATTACAGAATGTCTTTCCATCAACACCAGCACTATAAGTATAGGCATTATTATTGTCAAAAGTAATGCGGTCATCATAAACACCATTAGCTGATTTCTCATCTGGTATTGCTTTCCACCATCCTGTGCCGTCTGTACCAGAAGCACCACATGCAAGATGAGCAGCATCCTTACTTGAGATACGCCATTCCTTAGTGCCACCTGCTGTAAGATTAGCAAGAGTTGGACCAAAGTCATAACGAGTAGAATCAATCTTGAATGTACCCTTGACTACACCGTCACTAAATCCATTTTTGTTTCCAAGCTGCAATGTATAATTATAAGTACCAGCCAATATGTATTTTTTCTCATAACCATTTACGGTAGTCTTAACATCAGGTGGTCCCTGTATATTCCAAACAGGATAACAACCTTTGTTATTTAATTGGAATGTTACATTATTCGTCGACTGATCTACAGCAACAGTATAATCTGCATCTGATATTGAAGGTATACCGTTGGCATCAGCGCCATCAAAGGTTTCTGGAGAACAAGCAGTAAAGAGCAGTCCCAAAAACATGAAGCTTGTCAGATATTTAAAAATATTTTTCATATTCTTTCCTCTTTTTGATTAATATTTGTTCTGAACCAAAGCTGGGTCGGTATCCAATTCACCTTGTGCGATAGGAATATACTTTTTGCTTTCAGTCCAACTATTCGTACGATAACCATATTTATCAGGAGTTAAAACCTTTGCAGCTTCACCTGTACGAACAAGATCCCAATAACGTTTACCCTCACCAATAAATTCAAGATGACGCTCTTTCAAAACATCGTCAAGAGTAGCCTTGCTCAATTCTCCAAGTCCAGCTCTAGTATGTACTTGATTAAGCCAAGTCTTTGCGTCTCCTGTTTCAGAACCACCTGTTCTAAGTGATAATTCAGCAGCATCAAGCAATGTCTCAGCATAACGATAGTAACGATAATTGTTATTATAGTTAAGGTTCTTTGATGTTGGGCAATTTGCATTGTTTGCATCGAAAGGACGATACTTTGCTAGCCAAAGATGCGTATCCTGATAACGGGCTGTATAATCTGTACCTCTAACATCCCAGATTGTAGCGCTACGTCGGGTATCATTATCATTATAGAGGGCATAAGTCTCAAGACGTACAGGGAGGAATCCCCAACCATCCTGGCCCTTTGACCAACCATCACCGCCTGGCCAACTGTTAGGACTTATAAGTGTAGGAAGAACTGTTCCGCCAATAGCTAAAGGAGATCCCCAGTCGCGTTCAGAAATAGATTCTTCATAATTGATTTCAAATATTGACTCATCACACCATTCGCCACTTTCAGCCCAGATATCACCAAATTTAGGATTGAGTTGATACTTCTTACTACTGATTATTTCATTAAGATAAGTCAAGGCTGTAGCATAACGTGATTGATCATTCTGATACATTACCATTTCTGCATACATCATAATAGCAAAAGCCTTTGTTACACGACCATAATCTGATGTTTTAGACATTTTCATTGGCAAATCACCATTTTTCAGAATGTCTTCCAACTCTACGATAAGTTGACTGTAAACATCATCGGCTTTCAGCTGAGGAGCTTTATAGGGAGCTTCCATATTCGTAAGATAGAAAGGAATATTTCCAAAGTAGTGCCACAACATATTGTAATAAAATACGCGCAATGTACGGGCTTGCATCTCATACCACTTTTTATTGGTATCCGTAAGATTACCAGCAGCATAACCTAAATATTTTATAACATCATTACAACGCTTGATACCAGAATAGTCAACGGTCCAAAGTGAACTTAAAGTATTGTTGGCATCACCTTCATAGTTAAAGAGTTTGTGCCAATTCTGCATATCACTAATATTACTACCACCAACCCAGAAATCATCACCCATAATCTCTGCATCTATGTTTAGGGCATTATACTGTCCTAGTCCCCAATCTGGCCAATGCATAGGATCATAAGCAGCCACGACAGCCTCTTGAATATGGGCATCTGTTGTATAATATTCTTCCAAAGGTTCGCCTGCAGGATTCTCAACGTTGAGAAAACTATCGTTGCAACTGGTCGTTAGCATTACCGAAACGCCCAGTAAACCTAAAAATATTAATTTATTTTTTTTCATAATTGTAGTCTTGATTAAGATTTAGAACGTTACATTTACACCAATAGTCCAAGTACGAGCCTGCGGATAAATACCACGGTCTATACCAAGAGAAGTTCCACCTGAAGAGATTTCTGGATCAAAGCCCCAATATTTTGTCCATGTAACAAGATTCTCTGCCATTACGTAGAAACGAATACGATCAATAAAGAATTTCTTGGTTATCGTACTTGGTATTGTATAACCCAAAGATATGTCCTTAATACGGAAATAAGATCCATCATGAACATAAAGGTCTGACACAACCCAGTTGTTTGTATCGCCAAGAACCAAACGAGGATACTTGTTTGATGTACCTTCACCTGTCCAACGCTGTAGCATCCATGAAGGATAGTTACCTGAGTAGATATCAGAACGATATGTTGCGTCAAATACGTCGGCACCACTTACACCTTGAACAAATATATTAAAATCAAAATTTTTCCAAGATGCATCAAACTTCAAACCAAATGTCCAATCAGGAGTACCATTACCGATGTTTGTACGGTCATCAGATGTTATCTGACCATCACCATTTACATCAACGAAACGCACATCACCAGGAACAGCCTTTGGCTGAATCATTTGACCCTTTGAATTTGTATAAGCTTTTACATCTGCCACATTCTGGAAAATTCCAGCAGTCTTATAACCAAAGAAATAAGGGAAAGGTAGACCATTAGATCCACGTGTTCCACCACCAGAGATGCCTTGGAAACTATCAAGGTCTATATAACCTGTGCTATTACCAAGATTTGTCAATTCATTATGAAGATAAGTTGCGTTACCTTTGATTCCGAATTGTGCATCGGCAACATGCCATCTGTAGCCAAGTTCAAATTCAATACCCCTGTTTGTCATATCACCGACATTAGCAAGAGGAGCTGTTTCACCAACATAACTTGGTATTGGACGAGAAATGATCATTCCATTTGTTTTCTTTACATAATAGTCTGCAGAGAAAGTAAGGGCATTGCCAAGGAATCCTAAGTCAAGACCAATATCAGTCTGTTCGCTTTCCTCCCATTTCAAATCAGGGTTAGGAAGTCTTGTTGCCTTTGAACCATTTGTTTTCTGTGCAACCTGACCGAAGAGGTAGTTATTACCCATTGCTGTAAGTGATGTGTAACCAAAATCAGGAATATTATCATTACCATTCTTACCCCAACTGAAACGAACCTTAAGATTTGACAACCAATCTTTAGTTACTTTCATGAAATCTTCATTCATGATATTCCATCCAACAGAGAAAGAAGGGAAGGTACCATATTTGTGATTAGAACCAAAACGACTTGAACCATCACGACGAATAGTTGCCTGAGCCATATATTTCTCATCATAGTTGTAACTCAAACGACCAAATAATGAAGAAATTCTGTGCTCTGTATTGAAACCACCATAAACACCATACTGAACAGTTCCACCAGTAATATTACCAGCATCATCCTTTGTGAGAACCAATGATCCAGTAGCGTAATCAATAGAAGGTTTGTCTACATTTACCAAATTCCAACGATTACCGCCAATATAATCACCTTTATACTTCAAAGCTGACTGACCAAGAACTACACCAATAGTATGCTTACCAATCGTTTTATCCCATGTCAAGGTATTTTCTACCTGCCATGTAGTGCTCTTGTTAGATGAAGCACTCGCACTTGTATGAGTAGCATTGTTGTTTCCTGAAAGATAATACAATGATGTTGTTGCACCATTATTTCCCCAGAAAGCTAAATCTGCACTATATGTAAAATGGTATTTAATATTATCCCATATACCTAAGTCAACAGAGAACTTTGGAACAAATTTATGACTCCAGTAACGAGTAGGATTTACCTGCATCATAGCTAGAGGATTGTTCATTTCCTGATAAGTTCCGAAATAGCCGACAACTGTATAAGGATTACCTTCAGGGTCTCTTGCCAAATCATATGCTGAATACTTGTCAATCATTGATGTAGCAACAGAACCAAGAGCAACTGGTGACATAAGTGGTGACATATACAATGCAGAACCAAGTACTGATCCAAATTCAGAGTTAGTTGATATACCAGTGCTATGTGTACGCATGTATGACATATTCACATTAAGAGTCAATGTATTAAGATAGTCACGCTGCTTTGTTGCGTCAATAAGTTTATACTGTGTATTACTACGCAATGTAAGACGGTCATAATTTGACTGTCCGTAATTTCCACCAATAATACCATCCTGTGAATAATAACCAGCTGACAAATAATAGTTGACAGCATCAGAAGCTCCACTAATTGAAACATCATGGTTTACAACTGGGGCATTATCATTAAATACAAGGTTTTGCCAATCAGTTCCATTACCAGTAATGGCATTACCGTTTGTATCAATCAACTTATAAGGATCTGCATATGGAGCAGCTTGTCCAGCATTGGTATACTTTTCATTCTGCAATATAGCATAATCTGTAGCATTAACTACGTCACGATGTTTCCAAGCACTTTGCCAACCATAAGAGAAATTATAGTTGATCTGTGCTTTGCCAACTTTTCCTTTCTTTGTTGTCACCAAGACAACACCATTGGCAGCACGTGCACCATAGATAGCACCAGAAGCAGCATCTTTCAATACTTCGATGCTCTCAATATCATTAGGATTAACGAAATCAAGACCACCTTCAATAGGCATACCATCTACAATATAAAGAGGGTCGGAATTATTGATAGTACCTGTACCACGAATACGAATACGCGCTGCTTCTCCAGGCTGACCAGATGAAGATGTTACATTAACACCTGCAGCAAGTCCCTTCAAAGCATTGTCCATACGAACTGGAGCTGTATTAGCAAGATCAGAAGCTGAAACCTTCGCAATAGCTGCTGTAACGACACTCTTTTTCTGAACGCCATAACCAACAACAACAACTTCATCCAATGATGCAGAACTTTCTTTTAATACAATGTGAAGATTGTCCGCTACTTTAACACGCTGTGTATCATATCCTATATAAGATATGACTAGCGTCGAACCTGGTGCCACGGAAACTTTGAAATTTCCATCAATGTCAGTAACTGAACCTTGTGAGGTTCCCTGCTGAACAACCGATGCACCAATGATAGGCTCACCTTGACCGTCAACGACTGTGCCTGAATAAAGCTTATTCTGAGCAAATGACATCGCTGATACAAGTAAAGCCACAAACAAGAGTAATAGTCTAGATTGTTTCATGCTTAAAACTTTTGATTAACAATTTTAAATATTAGTTATTAGTTATTTTCAACTATGCAAATATAGAACAAATTTGAAAACTCCGTACTTTTCAAAAACACAAAAGTGGATAAAAATATAGGCACTAGAAAGGTAAAGCACTAATAATCAACATATTACATTCTGGCAACAATAGGATAAAAGTGGATTGAATGTAGAAACAAAAATAGCTAAAAAAGCATGTATCCTTCTGTGTGCGATAACAGTTTTTAAAACAAAAGATATCTTTTCATTGATAATTATACGGTAAAAAATCAATAATCACATAACAAGAGTTTTTTTAGATTACATACATTTTGTATTTGTAGCTTTAGTGAGTAATCTGAAGTTTCATTATACTACATAAATTTTAAATCGTTCCAAGTATTATCTAAGTGACAAATGCTAATCACTCAACGATTTCAAATAATGTTCAGCTTGTTTTATACCACCGTATTTTTTTAGTAAAGAAACCACATAATCATAATCATTAATATGTGGATTACGTTCCATAAATATTCGAGCGGCTCTGTCCATGAGTTTAGCATTCATAAGTTTAACATTAACCATTTTGTTTCCTTCCACTCTACCAAGCTGAATCATAAGAGTTGTACTAATCATATCAAGAACTAACTTCTGAGAAGTACCGCCCTTCATGCGGGTGCTCCCTGTAACAAATTCAGGACCTGTAATAACCTCAACAGGAAAATCAACCTCATGAGAAATAACGCTATCTACATTATTTACAACACAACCTGTTACTATACCATGACTACGACACCATTTCAATGTTGACAGTACGAAAGGAGTAGTACCGCTGGCAGAAAAACCAACAACAATATCATCATCAGTTGCGCCTCTCTCAACAAGCTGCTGCCAACCATTATCAAGGTCATCTTCACGTGACTCACGAGTTTGTGTAAGATCCTTTATTCCACCTGGGAAAATAGCCTGAATCTGACGTCCATCTGTACCAAAGGTGTTTTGCACCTCAATAGTATCAAGGGTGGCAAGTCTTCCACCAGTTCCGCAACCACAATAAAATAGCCTACCTCCCAACTTTAAGCGAGAAAGAATTTCTGTAATCAGAGTATTTATCTGTGGCAACGCCTTGTTAATAGCCATAGGAACAGATATATTCTCATGGTTGATATCGGCAGTAATCTCTTCTATGGTCTTCTTCTCAAGGTGATCATAGTTAGACGAAAGTTCTGTTAATCTTGTTTCCATGCGACAAATATAATTAAAAAAGCGGAAACATTACTGTTTCCGCTATATTTTTATTGACCTATATTTAAGTCAACGAATTGCTTACTGAGCAAGTTTGTTATCAGATGCCAATACATCAACAATCTTGTGCTTGTACATCTTCTCCATTTCGTCACGAGCTGGACCACAGAACTTACGTGGATCGAACTCACTTGGCTTGTCTGCAAATACCTTACGAACTGCAGCAGTGAAAGCAAGACGAGAGTCTGAATCGATGTTGATTTTGCAAACTGCGCTCTTAGAAGCCTTACGAAGCTGCTCCTCTGGGATACCAACTGCGTCTGGCAACTTACCACCGTTTTCATTGATCATGTCAACATACTCCTGTGGTACAGAAGAAGAACCATGAAGAACGATTGGGAAACCTGGCAATTTCTCCATTACTGCATCGAGAACGTCGAATGCCAATGGAGGAGGAACCAACTTACCTGTCTTAGGGTCACGTGTGCACTGCTCTGGCTTGAACTTGTAAGCACCATGTGAAGTACCAATAGAAATAGCCAAAGAGTCAACGCCTGTACGTGTAGCGAAGTCGATAACTTCCTCTGGCTTTGTATAATGAGAAACCTCAGCAACTACGTCATCCTCAACACCAGCGAGGACACCAAGTTCACCTTCTACAGTTACATCAAACTGATGAGCATAGTCAACAACCTTCTTTGTCAAAGCAATATTCTCCTCATAAGGAAGAGCTGAACCATCGATCATTACAGAAGAGAAACCGAAGTCTACACAACTCTTGCAAATCTCGAAGCTATCTCCGTGGTCAAGGTGAAGAACGATCTCAGGATGAGCACAACCAAGTTCCTTTGCATACTCAACAGCACCCTGTGCCATATAGCGAAGAAGAGTCTGGTTTGCATAGTTACGGGCACCCTTAGAAACCTGAAGGATAACCGGTGACTTGAGCTCTGAAGAAGCCTTTATGATGGCTTGGAGCTGCTCCATGTTATTGAAGTTAAATGCTGGAATTGCATAACCGCCATTGATGGCTCTCTTAAACATCTCGCGAGTATTTACGAGACCTAAATCTTTGTAACTAACTGCCATAATTTTATTATAATTAAAAAATAATCTTTTTAAAAACCTTTGTGACTGCAAATTTAACATTTTCTTTTGATGGTACAAAATGTTCACTTGTTTTTTACCATCACAAAGAGGTTAAAAAATTTAATATTGTTTTAAATCAAGTCCTCAAAATCTTGTTTTGCAAAACAGAGGTTGCAAAAAAGAAAATCTATTTTTTGTAAGAACCAGTCACAATTCTTTATGGGTTTCAAGACTTAAATTTATTCCATATTGGATTACGACGCAACATCGTTCCATTCTTTCTCGTAAGTTCAGAAGCGAACAACAATACTACAATATAGCCGAATAATGGTATGATAAACGGAATAACCAAATTGGTATTATCTGCTACAATTCCCATAAGCATGAAACCACAACCACCAATAGGAGTCATCATAAGCAAAGAGGATGCACTCATTTTGAGATTACCTAATCCGCTAAGTGCAAGTGAGAATATTGTAGGGAACATTATTGCCTCAAAAAGATAATTGCATACAATAGCGATCATTGACAACTTACCAAGATCAAACAATACAAATATCATACACAACACACTTCCAGCAGCACATACAAGCAACATAATCTCTGCAGGAATGCGACGCATAATCCAGCTACCCAAAAAACGCCCAATCATAAAGAATGCCAATGCAACAGTAAGTACAATGCTCGCTATATTATCATCCATCCAACCTTGACCTGTAACAAAGTTTATGAAGTAACTGTTTATAGAAATTTCTGCTACCTCATAAGCCAACAGGGCAAAAAGTCCAAACACAAACATTGGATGATGACGGAAAAGCTTCATTATACGTGTACCTCGACTACGGTCTTCATCAGTTTCCTCATGCTGTATTTCAGGTAATTCTACTCGTGAAAACACAATAGCAATAACAAGAACTAAAATTCCTAGTATTGTATAAGGTACAACTACATCATCGCCTTCTGACGATCCATTGAAAAAAAACTGACCGATTGCAAATGTTGCGAAAAGGCTTCCAAGACCATTAAAAGATTGAGAAAAATTCAATCTACTTGTTCCGGTTTCTTTGTCTCCCAATTCGGTCACATACGGATTTGCAGAGGTTTCCAAAAATACTAGACCACATCCGATAATGAATAACGCAATCAAGTATGCGAAGAAAGTATCCATTGCTGCACATGGTATAAACATCAAGGCACCAATTCCAAACAATAAGAGTCCTATTACTACACCGAGCCGATAACCATTACGGTTGATAAACCATCCGGCAGGTATCGCCATAAGGAAATATCCAAAATAAGTTGTCACCTGTATCAATGAAGACTGGGTGATACTAATATCAAGTGAATTTTGGAAATGCTTGTTTAATACATCTAAAATAGCTCTTGCAAATCCCCAAAGAAAGAATAAGGATGTTATAAGAACAAATGGTATAAAATACTGTTTACTTGTTAATTTTGTCTTTGCCATAACAGACTATATATGTTATTATTATTTTTACTCATTAATATTATTCTGCGAAGTCAACTTTTCCACCATCTGCATACATTCCAATGACAACTCCCGTGAACCCTCCTGCAACTTCAGAACCCAGAAGACTACAATTCAATTCACCTAACGACTTATATGAGGTTCCATCATCACTGTATTCAAACTTATACATTTTGTCATTATATGAGACTCGAAGATTCGTCCATTCAGACCAAATCTTATCTGATTTTACGATATAATCTATATTTTTAAGTTTACAACGAAGAGATACACGACCATCTTTGACAAACAAATCATAATGTCCGTCATTTATCTGATATACAGACAAGCCACCTTCGGCATTATCTTTTGGATGAACACGGAATTCAACACTTCCATAAACCTGTTCCTGTCGTTTGCCAACAAATGTCGGTTGCTTATTTTCAGATAAGCTACCATGCCCTTTAAGCACAAGTTTATTACCATTGAAAACGTAGTTTCCAGAGATAGGATTCTGTATATGTATATACTCAGGTCCTAAATCCGAGCGATTAAAGTCAAGTGGCAGAGCATGGGGTACCTTATGCTCTTTTAAAGTCACTGCATTCATCAATGTGTCTATAGGATTTCCACCATTTATGACTGGCCATTCACCTGTTTTCCATTCTACAGGTGCAAGGCAAGTTTCACGTCCAAGATGATGATAACTTCCACCAAAATTACGGTAAGCAAGGAATACAATCCACCAGCGACCATCCTGTGACTGGATGAAATCACCATGTCCTGTGCCTTGAATCTGCATATTCTGTCCTTTTCTACTACAGTTTGTCAATATCGGATTAGCAGGATTGCTCTCATAGGGTCCATAGATGTCACGACTGCGAGCAATCGTAAGATGATGAGCTAATTCCGTTCCACCCTCTGAAATCAAAAGATAGTAATAACCGTCTTTCTTGTATATGTGGGGACCTTCAGGATATCTTCCTCCATCACCCTGCCAAAGAATACGGCTCTTCGATAACTGCTTTCCTGTATTGATATCTATTTCACTAAGCCATACTGCATCACCAGGATTTGAACACATATAAACCTTGCCATTTTCAAAATATAATGAAGGGTCTATACCTTGTTGAGACAACCAAACTGGTTCGCTCCAAGGTCCTGCCGGATTCGTTGCTGTAACCAGAAAGTTACCACCATTACCGACATTAGTCGTTATCATATAATATATTCCATTATTATATCTTATCGTTGGCGCATATATTCCCAACCACGACGAAGCTCCTTTCAATGGGATCTGAGAATCACGTGTCAATACATTTCCAATCTGTTCCCAATTTATCAAGTCTTTACTATGAAAAACAGGAACACCTGGGAAATACTGAAAAGAAGAATTAACCAAATAAAAATCATCTCCCACCCTGCACACACTTGGATCAGGATGATAACCAGGAATAATCGGATTACGATAACCTTGTGAGAAACTACTCTCTGAAATAATAATTAAAAAGAGCAGACTTAGTATTTTCTTCATTATGTTATTTAAATTTCAACATATAGATAAGTTCGACTGACAACTAGATATGTCTAATAAATCTATATCTTATGCAAAGATAAAACAAGATGTGGGAAAAACAAAATATAAAATAAAGTTTTCTCTATTTTGTTTTAATAACATTACCACAAATTACGAAATACACGTTATTGCCACAGAAATATAGTCTTTAGGGCATAAAAAAAGGAGTACCGCTGTACTCCGACCTTGTTAACCTTAAATCTAATACTATGAAAAACATAGTGCAAAGATATTCGGATTTACATTAACATCCAAACATCAATCATTATATAGTGTTACTTTTACAATTTATTAAAACTTTTATTGGTGTTTTTAAGACAATTAAAGTTTAAGGCATAAAAAAAGGGGCTCCGCTGAGTCCCAACCTTTGTTAACCTTAAATCTAATACCATGAAAAACATAGTGCAAAGGTATAACAGTTTTATTCAAAACCAAAATAAATATGAGCAGATTTTATTGTTCATAACATTTTTTTGATTTACATCAACTAAGCATCTTGAAGGACATTATTCGTTTAATTTTTATGATTCATTTATTACCACAGCACCTTCCTGCTTTATGCCGTCAACCATTATCTTCAAAGGTTTATCAAACTTCACGTGGCGTACATAATCAGTTTCTTCTATTGCCGTCATAGCATCAAGAACATCCTTACGTATAAAACCTCCGCTTTCAGAATTGCAATCTATCGTAAAATAGCCTACACCAAAAGAGGTAAGGTTCTGAAAGAAATGTGTTCCCTGACTAGGATCTACATGATAGTTTTTTAAGGCCAGTTCAACTATTATACGTGCAGCAGAGATATGCGGCCATTTTACAGGAACTCCTAGATAATGATCACTTGATCCCCAACGCCCTGGTCCGATAAGCACATAATTTTTACCTGCTGCAAGAAACTTCCTATTTATTCTTTCTATATCATCAGCTACATAATAATTATTCATCGCCGAAAAATTATCATCGTATTTCACGTAGACAACATCAACAACATCATCACTTACGCCATGTCCCAATGAGTTATGCGAACGTAAAAGACAACCATCATCAGGAATTTTCGTAATATCGGTTTCTAATACACCTTTTGTCTCCACAATAGGACGAATCTGCAACAGATAAAGTTCACCAGTTTTGTCTTCATTTATGTTGCATGCAAATTCGATCTCTACAGGACGACGCATAGCGCAGGAACCATACTTCATAGACATCTGCAATAACTCTGGTAAAGGAAAAATCTCTTGTTGAAGTACACCCGCAAACGAGATTATCTTTCGCCCACCCTCGTACAAACCGTCATAAATAATCTGATCGTAGGTATCAAAAGTAGAAGCTATATAATTCAGAGATTTATCATGCTCAGCATCTTTTACTTTCAATTTCATGATATTAAATCCATCATCAACTTTGAAGTCACTTCCAACATCAGACATATCCAAAGCATAGAATTGGGTCTGGGTTTCACGTAAAGCAGTTTCAACTTCACTTGTCTGCATCACTTGGTCAGGATGATAAGGGGATACACGCAATGTCTGTCCACCATCAACAATATACTTTCCAAGTCCCAAAGCTAAAGAAGCAATGCCCTCTTCAGCAGTTTCATTTCCTACTGGATAATAGTTGATTGAACGCAACACACCACTGATATTAGGGTAGAAATGATTTTCATATTGATGACCGACGACCTCCTGCAAGATAACAGCCATTTTCTCTTGGTCGATAACATTACTCGTTGCTGTCATATATGCTTTTGAATCACGATAGTAGACAGAAGCATATACACTTTTTATTGCTGCTGCAAGCATCTGCAACATCATGTACTTGTCAGCAGTATTCGGTATCATATATGTATTATATATACCGGCAAAAGGTTGATAATGGCTATCCTCCAACAAACTTGATGATCTCACAGCGATAGGACTTTTAGTTGCATCGAAGAACGTAAAGAAATCTGCGATCAATGAATCAGGAAGTTGTGCTCTAAGGAAATGTTTTAATATCTCTTCATCTGGCGCATCACTAAGTGCTATTTGATAAAGATTGTTTTGTTCCATAAACTGGTCAAAAATATCAGTACAAAGGACTACAGTTTTTGGTATCTGAACGGACGCACCATGATATTGATTAAATTCAGGATGCATCTTAACAATATTATCAAGGAATGCCAAGCCACGTCCTTTACCACCTAGAGAGCCGTCACCTATTCGTGCAAAATGTGCATAACGGTCGAATTTCATTCTGTCGAATACAGCAACAACTCCAATATTCTTCATGTGGCGATACTTCACTATAGCATCAAAAATTATTTGCCTATGAGCATCTACGTCCTGCAACTTATGCCAAGTAACATTTTTAAGGAACTGCGACACTGGGAATATAGCACGTGCACTAAGCCAGCGGCTCATGTGATTCCGACTCACATGATAAAGCATAGAAGCATTTGGAATCTTAAAAATATTATCTTGCAATTCCTTTAATGATCTTATCCTCATTACTTCTTCATGAGTAGTTGGATCACGAAAGATGAAATCACCAAAGCCCATGTGTTCTTCCATTATTCGGCGCAAGTCAAGACTCATTGTCTTGGAATTTTTGTCAACGAAATGAAAAGACTCTGCTTCTGCCTTTTCACGGTATTTGCATTCTGCGCTTTCCATAATAAGTGCCACATATTCATCGCGCTCACGAATAGCACGCAACAATTTCAACCCAGCTTCAGGATCTTTATAGACCGCAGAATCACGCAATGGAGATGGCTGCAACACATTTTCTTTAGGAGACATCTCCTTCATCGGAAAACGTGCATCACTGATTACACCTATACAATTATCAGCAAACTTTTTATATATATTCATTGCTTCCTCATAAGTACGGGCAAGCACAACTTTAGGACGTCCACGCATACGAAGTGTTGACTGATGTCTGTTAAGTGCCTCTGTGGCGAACCGCTTACTTTGAGCAAGAATGTAATTATATAAATTGGGTAATATCGAAGAGTAAAAACGAATACTATCCTCCACTAGCAATATCATCTGCACACCACTTTCCTTGATGTCGTGCTCTAGGTTCATCTTATCTTCAAGCAGTTTTATTATTGATAGAATAAGATTAGTATTTCCTAGCCAGCAGAATACATAATCAAAGATACTTAAATCTTCGTTCTGCATTCTTTTTGTAATACCATGAGAAAAAGGTGTGAGCACTACGCATGGTATATCCGAAAACAGACCTTTTATATCTCTTGCCACTGTGAACGCATCATTATCTGCATTACCTGGCATGCAAATCACCAAATCTATATTAGTTGTATTAAGAACTTTAGCAGCCTCATTGGTCGTTGATACCTGAGTAAATGTTGGTGGATATCTAAGTCCCAGCTCCATATACTCATTATATATTTTTTCTTCCACACGTCCGTCATCCTCCAACATAAAAACATCATAAGGATTGGCAACTATGAGTACGCTATATATACGTCTCATCATAAGATTCGCGAACGTTACATCTTTCAGATAAAACTTATTAAATTCATGGGGTATTTTACTTTCCATGGTTGTTTATAGTTTGCATTATATTTGCAAATATAACATTAATAATTGGTAATACAATGAAAAATTAATTGTATTTTCTTATCTTTGCACACTAGAGAAACTGTTTAAAATAGCATAATTCAAACTATGCTCACTCTCTTGCAATGCCATCATTCACAAAAGGCAGAATAATTAAGACTAGAACGTAACGGACAAAAATCAAGATTATGGAATTTACAACAAAAGTAAACATAACTAAATCATCATGGACAATTCATCCTTGTGAAAGAATGCTTTTCGTGGGTTCATGCTTTGCTGACAATATCGGCAAGAGATTTCATGAGGAGAAATTCAATACGGATATAAATCCATATGGTGTAATGTATAATCCAGCGAGCATTCTGCATACTGTTGAAAGATTTTGTGAAGAGTCAGAATACAAACCAGACAATGCTTTCCTTACGCTAGGCACAAACCATGTTTATATTTTAAATGAGACTGGCGAGATTGTAGACAACTGCATGAAAAAGCCACAAAAACTATTTACCGAGAAAGTACTGTCTACAGATGAATGTTACAATTATCTACGCAAAGCAGTAATGAGATTAATGTCTAAAAATAGAGACATTAGAATTATTATAACCGTAAGTCCTATCCGTTATCGTAAATACGGTTATCATGAGAGTCAATTAAGTAAGGCCACTCTATTACTAGCTGCCGACAAACTGTCAAAAGAGGAACATGTTGATTACTTTCCTGCCTACGAAATCATGAATGATGAGCTGCGTGACTATCGCTTTTACAAAGAAGATATGCTACACCCAAGCGATCAGGCTGTTCAATATATATGGGAACGATTTGCTGAAACTTATTTTGGAGATGACACGAATGAGTTTCTAAATGAATGGAAGCCTATAAAAGAAGCATTGAATCACAAGCCCTTCAATCCAGAAGGAGATGAATATAAAAGTTTTATAGCAGAAGCAAAGAAGAAATACGATTCATTGGTAAAGAAATGGGGCATTAACAAATAGTGGCTCAGTTTATAAGTTTGGGGATTTAACAATTCTACGTATAAAGTTTAGCAACCCTGAAAAGGAATAATCTGGGCTCAGTTCATAATTTTGGACATACTGTACTCAAATTAAATCATCAATAAAATCAAGGCAATTAAAAAATGTACGTTTAATAAATCAGGGATAAAATTACTAAGATCAAGGACAATTTACCGAGAACATCACAAAACAATAAATGAAGACTCCAAAAAAAGAGAGAATAAACCTACATTATATACATTTTTAACCTAAGCTATTACTAGCCAACACATTACCCCATGTATATTAGTGCCTTTTCCTACATGATTCCTACATTATAAGCACGTATTTGTAGTTAAAACGGTGGATTTTACCTCAATCGTAATACGAAAGTCGCTTTTTAGGTTGGACTATTAGGCGATGTTTTCATCAGTAAAGCAAATCACCATAATGCCGTTTATGGGATTGTGAATATAGGAATCTCATTTCTTTCTGTAAATGAAATTTGGGAACCAAACTGATTTATAAAACATTTTGATATGTCAACCATTTCAGTAAGGGATTTCAGAAACTATAAAGTTAGTCAGTAACAACTCTAAAATATGTATCGTGATTCCGTAAATATAACTATTAATGTTTATAATCGACTCGTATTATAGTCAAAATGTATGAAGCACAGCAAATATAAAATCACCTTTTTCGGTGCGCCTTTGAGTAATAAGGGCCTTATCACTCTGCAAAGCATGTAGGATTACCGAGTGATTAGGGCCTAATCACTCCCTAAAATGTATAACAACGGACTCTCCTACATTAGCTAACACTTTGTATAACAACACGTTTCGCAAAAACATGTAGGAAACGGCATTAAAAAATCAAAAAATAAAAAAATATTTTTGATTGTCATAACTCGATTGGTTCCATAATTTGACTGATGGAAAGAACTATATTGGAGAGAATCGTGTGATGAATTTTGATAAAGAGTTATATAGAATTTATAAAAAGTCTGCATGTTATCAATATGATACAATGCAGACTTTTATTATTTAATGTAGAATACTAGAGTGTTTTCTTTCGTTTTTTACGTTCTATATATACCGTAAGCAAAACTACAAGCAGAAGTATCACATAAGAAACATAAGCTATCGTCTCAGTCTGGTCAACACTCTTCGGATAGAATGTAAGCACAACTTTATGACTTCCTGGTGCAACATTCAATGCGCGGAGCACATAGTTGGCACGACCTAGTTCTACAGGTTTACCATCAACAGTCGCAGTCCATTCAGGATAGTATATTTCAGAGAAAACCACAACTCCACCTGTTGCACTCTTCACATCATAACACAACTTGTTTGGCTCGTATGAAGTAATCTTAACCAAAGACGTACTGTCTTGGGGTTTAGACTGTCCAAGTTGTTTCTTGAATTTAGAATCAGCAACAGCCTCATGGCGAAGGTCTATGTTTCCAACTTTATCTATTTCCTGATTTGCATTATCTACATAATCAACTTTGTCTACAAACCAAGCGTTACCATACACATAAGGATTCTGTATTGCCACCGTCTGATTACCTTGCAAAGGAACAATAAAGTATTTTGCATTGAGCATATTCAGTATAGGGAAGATACTGTCACCACTAACCTTTGTCATATCACCGCCAGCAGTTGATATTGCAGGCATAAGTTTCTGCATTTCAGGACTTATATAAGCCTCGATTAGTTCTTGATAGCGACGCAATTTTGCAGCATGATAACCACCGATACTCTTATGATAATAACTTGTTTCGTTCTCATTAAATGTATTGGTAGACAAATTCAACACACGATAATCCAAACTCTTATCCTGAAGAATCTGTTTATCTGTTTCTGTCATTGGCTGTGCCTGTTCACGAACACTCTGTTCTACAAACATATCATCATTAAGATAGCGCTTGTTTACCTGCCACATATCAATAAGACAAAGTAAGGTTATTGCACCAATCATATACTGGGCCTTTAGTTTTCCTGACTTGAAAAGGAACAAGAAGAAAGAACCTATAACGATAATCCAGAATGAGCGCCAACAATCTGACGTAAATATATATTCACGGATACTACGCAAATTACTCTCCAAAGGACCTATGTATGCAGCCGGAATACTCTTTAGTGCCTGCATTTCTGATGAAGAAATGAAATCAGAGAAGAATACATTAGGCATAATTGCAAAAAGTAATGCAACACCAGCGGTAAGCCCAAAACTAATATAGACAAACTTTATCTTGCTCTTAAGTATCTCTGGTTCATCAACTATCTTCTTTAACGTGAGCATTGCAAGCAGCGGTATCGTGAATTCGGCAATTACAAGAATCGACGCCACCGTTCGGAACTTACTATACATCGGTATATAGTCTATGAAAAAGTTTGTGAAAGGCATAAAGTTTCGTCCCCACGACAACAGGATACTCAATACCGTGGCACCAAGCAAGGCCCATTTCATAGGTCCTCTTACAATAAACATTCCTAGTATAAACAACATAAGCACAAACGCACCTACATATACAGGTCCACTTGTTCCAGGCTGTTCGCCCCAATACTGCCCCATTTGCTGATATATCTGCATGAAATTAGGATCAGCCTTTTCCATAGCCTTGGCATTTGCTGCTAATGGCACAGAAGCACCACCTTTAGTATTTGGCACAAGTAATGTCCAAGTTTCGTCAATACCATAACTCCATTGAGTTATATAATCACGATCAAGTCCACTGTTTGTTTGGTTAGCGGTATTCTTCTTTACCAATTCACTTTTACCTCTCATACTCTCCTGAGAGTATTGCCATGTATGATAAAGATTGGATATATTAAGCATTATTCCGATGAGGGCACCAGCAGCACATGCCAGCGTTGCCTTTCCAAAATGCTTTAAATTCTTTTGTTTTATAGCCTCTACAAGATATGCGATAATCATGAAGAATATCACAAACAAGAAGTAATATGTCATCTGCACGTGATTTGCAGCTACCTCAAACGCTGAGAAAATCGCAGTAACTATAAATCCCCACAGATACTTCCCTCGATACGATAGCACAACTCCTGCTATCATTGGCGGAAGATAAGCAAGAGCCATCACCTTCCATATATGTCCTGCAGCTATAATGATAAAGAAATAGGATGAGAAAGCCCATATCACAGAGCCCAAAGCCGCAAGCGATTGTCTAAAATCAAAAGCACGAAGCAAAATATAAAAACCCAAAAGATATGCAAAAACATACCATACGTTTTCAGGCAACCACAAATGATATGCCCTAATAACCTGCTGCAAAAAACTTGTACTTTTATAAGTTGGTGCAGTCTGGTAAGTTGGCATTCCACTGAATGTAGAATTTGACCATCGTGTTATTTTACCTGTACGATCGTGATATTCGCTTTGTTCCTGACCTGCACCACGCCCAGCAGAAGCATCATGGCGATACAAAATTCGTCCTTCTGTATCAGCAGGAAAGAAATAGGCAAAAGAGATAATTGCAAAAACTACCACAACCAAGAGGTCCGGCAGATATTTCTTTAAAGTTTCCATTATAATTATATAAACGTTTATATTTTGATATCTGCTTGCAAAGATAGTGCAAATATTGAAGAGAACAAAACGATTTTGTTCATTTTTTATCTTAACACTACACCGGTCTTTACCACCTGTTAAAGATACAGACCAAACATGTTAAAAAAAACATACGGGACATAACTTTATCGTTATGCCCCGTATGTACGAAAAACAAGAATTAAACTCTATTGTCTATTCTCATTCTTTGTTTTTATGTGTTCTTCATATTCTGCTAATTCACGTTCTCCAACATGTGCAAGTCCATAATGCTCGTCGTGCTGACTAAGGTCTAGACCTATTTCCTCACTTTCTGAACTTACTCGCATTGGAATCATCTTATCTATAAGCCAATATCCGAAATAGCTCATACCAAAAGTATAAACAAATACGATTACAACGGCCAATATGTGATAGAGGAATACTATAAAACCAGCCCAAGTTCCAGATATTAATCCACCTTGGATGAATATACCTGTAAGAACTGTACCGAAAATACCACCAGTTCCATGAGTTGGGAATACGTCTAAGGCATCATCAATTCTAGAATGACTGCGCCAATAAACTGCAATATTACATATTATTGTTATAACAAAAGAAATAAAGATACTCTGTCCAACTGTTACATATCCAGCAGAAGGAGTGATTGCGACAAGACCGACAACACATCCAACAGCTGCACCCATTGCAGAAGGTTTACGTCCACGAAGACAATCAAAGAATATCCATGTCATCATAGCTGTTGCACTTGCTGTGTTTGTATTAAGGAATGCCTTAACGGCTGTACCATCTGCATGAAGTGAACTTCCTGCGTTGAATCCAAACCATCCAAGCCAAAGTAATGCTGCACCAAGTAATACAAATGGAATATTTGCAGGTTCTGCGTCTATCGTTGATTTTTTTCTGCGCCCTAAGAATATAGCTCCAGCCAAAGCTGCCACACCAGAAGATGCATGAACCACAATACCACCGGCAAAATCGACAACTCCCCATTTCAGGAACAGACCATCAGGATGCCATGTCATGTGAGCCAACGGACAATAAATCACAACGAAGAAGAATATCATGAAGAACAGATAGCCAGAAAATCTAACACGTTCTGCAAAAGATCCTGTAATTAAAGAAGGTGTTATAATTGCGAATTTCATCTGAAACAAGGCAAACAATGCAAGAGGAATTGTAGCACCACCAAGTACTTTACCTGTAGCTGTCATATAAACTCCTGCTCCGACATTCTTAAACATCAAGAATGTCAGTGGATTACCTATAACCCCTCCGATATCATCACCAAAAGCAAGACTAAATCCAAAAACTACCCAAAGGACACTAATGAGTCCCATCGCTATGAAACTTTGAAGCATCGTTGAAATAACATTTTTGGCTCCAACCATTCCGCCATAGAAGAATGACAGTCCTGGAGTCATCATAAGCACGAAGATTGTTGAAGTGATTAGCCATGCAACATCTGCGGCATTAATCTTCGTGAAATCACATTTAAACGAGGGTTCACCTACAAAAAGCCCTGAAATGGCTATAATAACCATTGAGAGCATAAGTATTATCCATCTCTTTTTCATTACTCTGTTTGTGTTGGTAACTGTAATCATAATAAATTTCTAATCAATCTTTATAAGCTTGTTCGTGTATTCCTGTAACCGCCCTTCCGCTTGGGTCGTTCATATTTTTAAAAGCCTCATCCCATGCAAGGGCCTCTGCCGTACTGCAAGCTACACTCGGTACACTCGGCACAGAAAGTGCAGCACTATCACTTGGGAAATGTTCTGCAAATATAGAACGGTAATAATATTCTTCTTTATTGCGTGGAGGATTAATTGGAAATTGCTCCTCAGCATGTTCCATCTGCTCATCACTCACCTGATCTGACGTAATTTTCTTCAAGGTATCTATCCATGAATATCCTACTCCGTCACTAAACTGTTCCTTTTGTCTCCAAGCTACCTCTGCTGGCAACATATCAGCAAAGCCTTCTCTTACGATTTTCTTCTCCATCGTCTGTCCAGGGCACATCTTTGCTTCTGGATTTGTTCGCATTGCTATATCAAGAAATTCTTTGTCAAGGAATGGCACACGACCCTCTACTCCCCACGCAGCAAGACTCTTGTTGGCACGAAGACAATCATACATATAAAGTTTAGACAATTTTCTAACAGTCTCTTCGTGGAAAGCCTTTGCTGAAGGTGCCTTATGAAAATAAAGATACCCACCGAAAATTTCGTCAGCTCCCTCACCAGATAGAACCATTTTTATACCCATACTCTTTATCACTCTTGCCAAAAGGTACATTGGTGTTGAAGCTCTGACAGTAGTAACATCATAAGTTTCTATGAAATATATAACGTCACGTATTGCGTCAAGACCTTCCTGTATGGTATAGTTAATTTCATGATGAACTGTTCCTATATGATCTGCCACCAACTTAGCCTTAGCCAAATCAGGAGCGTTCTTTAGTCCTACCGCAAAAGAATGAAGTCTTGGCCACCATGCCTTTGTAGAACCGTTATCCTCTACTCTATTCTGAGAAAATTTCTCAGCGACAGCACTAATAACAGAAGAATCTAATCCACCAGAAAGCAAAACGCCATAAGGAACATCGCTCATAAGCTGGCGCTTAACAGCATCCTCCAACCCATCGTGAATCTCCTTAACACTAGCCTTATTGTCTTTCACATTATCATAATCCATCCAGTCGCGTGTATAATAACGTTTCATCTTACCTTCACGACTACTATAATAATGTCCTGGCAAAAACACTTCATATCTGTCACAATTACCTTCAAGAGCTTTCAGTTCACTTGCTACATAAATTTTCCCATCATCGTCATATCCTATATAAAGAGGTATAACTCCAATTGGATCACGAGCAATAAGGAACTCATCTTTCTCAGCATCATAAAGTGCAAATGCAAAAATACCATTTATATCCTCAAGAAAATCAATACCCTTCTCTCTATATAAAGCAAGGATGACTTCGCAATCACTTCCTGTTTGGAACTGATACTTACCTTCATATTGTTTTCTTATCTCATGATGATTATATATCTCACCATTCACAGCAAGAATTTGTTTTTTATCTGGACTAAACAAAGGTTGTTTTCCTGATTCAGGATCTACTATTGATAATCTTTCATGAGCCAAGATAGCGGAACCACCACAATATATCCCACTCCAATCGGGACCACGGTGACGAATTTTTTGACTCATACGCAAAGCTTTCTGTCTTAGTTCAGGAGTTTGCTCTTGGATGTTGAATATTGATACAATTCCACACATAATAATATTTTCTACTGTTTATTGGTTACAATTTGTTTGCTATTTGTGCTGCAAAGTTAGCAAAACGATAGCTAAAAAGACAAAACACAATACAAAAAGATATCAAAATAGACTAAAAGTATTAAACTGTAAGGATACGTAAGTCTTATTATTACAATCTAACATTATCATAATAAATTAAGTATCAAAATGAAACTTTAAACCAAAATTAAGATTTATAATATAGTAAACAAACATATAAATACATTAAATATATAAGTATCCATCCTCAAGAAGAAGGACTTCAATGCACAATATCTATAAATAACAATAATTTATTTGTTCATAAGATGAGGTTTTTATTAACTTTGCACCAAAGAAAATATATAAAATATGAAGATTGGAATTATAGTTGCGATGGATAAAGAATTCACACAACTGGAAAAAGTGTTTTACAATGATGAAAATATCATAATTCAGAAATGCGGCATTGGCAAAGTTAATTCTGCTATTGGTGCAACAAAGATGATATCTGAGCATCATCCCGACCTGATTATATCTACAGGATGCGCTGGTGGAGCCGACACTACACTGAATGTAGGTGACGTTGTTGTAGCAGAAGAATGTACATATCATGATGCATATTGTGGAGACAACTGCGAATTTGGACAAATTCTCGGTATGCCGGCACGTTTCAAAGCACCCGAAAATTTGGTAAGTGTAGCGTTGAAACTAAATCATGGAGAACTTAAAATAAAGAAGGGACTTACTGTAAGCGGAGAGTGGTTTGTTGACAGTCGAGAAAAGATGACACAGATAATGGAGAAATTCCCTAGTTCTACAGCTGTAGACATGGAGAGTTGCAGCATAGCACAGACATGCCATATCTTTGGCACACCGTTTATCAGTTTCAGAATAATAAGTGATGTTCCACTTAAAGACAACAAAGCACAAATGTATTTCGACTTCTGGGACCGTATGGCAGAGGGAAGTTTCGAAGTTACAAAGAGTTTTATTGACGCTATAAATAAATGATTATGGATAAAATACCAAGTTTTACAATAAATCACGAAGCACTTCTTCGTGGTATTTACGTTAGCCGCAAAGATAATGTCGGTAATGAGACTATCACTACTTTTGACATTAGAATGAAGGAACCTAATAGAGAACCTGTATTGCACAATGGAGCAATACATACTATTGAACATCTTGCAGCAACATATCTGCGCAATGATGCAGAATGGAAAGACCGCATCATATACTGGGGACCTATGGGATGCCTTACTGGCAATTACCTACTAGTCAAAGGAGACGTTCAGAGCAAGGATATTGTTGAATTAATGAAGAGAACATTTAAGTTTGTAGCCGACTTTGAAGGAAACATTCCAGGAGCGGCGGCGAAGGATTGCGGTAATTATCTTCTTCACGATCTTCCAATGGCAAAATACGAAGCAGCAAAATATTTGCACGAAGTGTTGGATAACATCAAAGAAGAAAACATGGTTTACCCTAAGTAAACTATAATTTTTGGGAAGTTGGCAATTTCATTATAATTGCCAACTTACTATTTTTCATCAATACTTATATATTCCTCCATCTATCCATTCGTCATCAGCTTTCAAAACAACTCCTTTTGTAGAACTATTTGCATCTGCTGAGAATAAATTGCCAGTACATGTGGTAACACCACAAAGTGAAATATTCACATCCTCAAACATCCGCTCATAAATAGTATTTCCTTCACCATCAAGGCATGAAACTGTTATGTTCAGACAACTAGTCGCATCTTGAGGAAAAGTGTATAATTCATAAACTGAGGAATCTGCACGAGCCTCCACACCGACATCACGTATTTCTGTCTGTCGTGAGTTAACACATCCCATACCGCTGGCACCATCAAGAGTACTACTACCGCCAGTATAAAAGAACTTTATTTGCTTTACATTTTCAGGAACCTTATCCTTGACTGTGAACAATATCTTTGCTACGCATCTTTTAAGAGTCATCTGATAATCAGAGTTCCCCTTTACATTAATGTCTTCACTATAAACAAATGTATCTGTCACTTTTCCATTAAAGGTTATTCTATTCATGTTTGTAGTTGAAGCATTTGTGCTACCACTATGCGCTAAAACCACAACCTTATAGTTCCCTTCCGGGAGTGAAACTTTTATAGTGCCAAAATCATTATCTTTATCCGAACTTTGACTGATAGATTTCACCCTATCTCCAATACTGTCGTATACTGCAAAATTTATCTTATTGCACACTTTCGACACATCTACGATGCCACGAGTATCAAGATTCCTTACATGGAAATTAAGTTCAAAACCATCTTTGTTCTCAATATCAGACTTATCAAAACTTACTCGCTCGCAAGAAGTCTGTGTAAAAAGAAGTATTATTAATATTAAAGTATTAATTAATTTAGTCATTATCTATTTCACATATCAAATTTATATCCCACAGTCAACGCAAAGAAGTTGCTTTTGGAATCATTTACCTTGTTATTTTTTGTTATACCAAGATTATATCTTGCGTCAACAACGACATTCATGTATTCATAAGATACTCCCAACGGTATTGACACATCAACACTCTTATATTTATCGTTGGTATTTTCATTATGTTTCACCATCGTACCATAAGAATGCTCTCCCGTGCGATCATTTATCGTAAAAGGTGTTACTTCATATTTTTCGTTAGTATCAACAGGAAAGCCCATCTGTAAACCGGCTTTAATAGCTAACCCATCTGCCACATAATAATTCAATGTTAGCGGGACATTTATAACATTTAAGTTCACCGTATGATCCGCATAACCTTCATAGCTTACAGATGGCGAAGCACTTAATCCACTCTCGTCAAGATAACGGCAGCCCTCCATGGTATATAGTGCAGCTAATGACACACTCAACGGTGATGTCAACTGATACTCAGCCTCTACTCCACCAGTAAAACCAGCTTTGTATTTTGGCGAGCAAACAGTATTCTTACCAATAATGAAATCATTGTTTGTCATATTAGACAGACATACCCCAACCTTTGGAATGATTGAAAATGTTCCAACACGGCTTTGCGCACTGCAGAATACTGTCGTTGCACAAAGAGATAATAAAAAGAAAAAGCGCTTCATAATAAAAAGTATTTTATTATGAAACGCCTTGATATTGAATTTATTGCATTTAATCTACTGCATTGTAGCCTTTTGTACTGTTATGAGCTAACAAATCCTTAAGATTCTGCTCCTTAAATCCGCGTTCTTCCTGTTCTTTATGAATGAGTTCAGCCTCTTCCTTTTCAGCTTCAGAATGCCCGAATGTTATTGTACGGCTCTTCAATTCGGCAATTCCCCATCCTATCAGGGCAACTACTATAAGTGCTATAAAAATGTATAATCCAGTCATAATATAGATCTATTAAATATTAAATCTTATTTGAACGCTTACGCTCCTGATGATCAAGGATTACCTTACGAATACGCATATTCTTAGGAGTAACCTCTACATATTCATCTTCCTTGATGTATTCCAGACATTCCTCAAGACTCATTACAGTCTTTGGAATTACACGAGCCTTGTCATCACTACCACTGGCACGCACGTTAGTAAGCTGCTTTGCCTTTGTTACATTGATAACTAGGTCATTATCATGAATATGCTCACCTACAACCTGACCATAATAAACTTCTTCTCCTGCGTCAATAAAGAATTTACCACGATCCTGAAGTTTATCAATTGAATAAGCAAATGAAGTACCTGTCTCCATGGCAATCATTGAACCGTTCAAACGGCGTGTGATTTCACCCTTGTATGGCTGATACTCCTTATAAATATGTGCCATGATAGCCTCACCCTGACTTGCAGTAAGTACATTGGTACGAAGACCAATGATACCACGTGAAGGAATATCAAATGTAATATTTACACGATCACCTTCAGTGTCCATACCAGTCAATTCACCCTTACGGCGAGTTACCATATCAACCATCTTACTAGAATAGTCTTGTGGAACGTTGATTGTGAGTTCCTCAATAGGTTCACACTTAACGCCATCAATTTCCTTATAGATTACCTGTGGCTGACCAACCTGAAGTTCATATCCTTCACGGCGCATTGTCTCAACAAGTACACTAAGGTGAAGTACACCACGACCACTAACAATCCATTTATCTGTTGAATCCTCGTAAGGACGTACACGCAAAGCTAGATTTTTTTCTAGTTCTTTCTGCAAACGTTCATTGATATGACGGCTAGTACAGAACTTACCTTCCTTACCAAAGAATGGAGAATCATTAATAGTGAAAAGCATACTCATCGTAGGCTCATCAACAGCGATAGGTGGCAATGCCTCTGGATTTTCCCAGTCTGCAATAGTATCACCAATCTCAAAACGCTCCAAACCAACAACAGCACAGATATCACCACTTTTTACTACATCGGTAGGCTTGTGACCCATACCTTCAAAAGTACGCAATTCCTTAATCTTTGTTTTTTCCTTAGTTCCGTCACGATGACAGATTGTGATGTTCATACCATTCTTTAATTCACCACGGTGAACACGACCTACAGCTATACGACCTGTATAACTAGAATAGTCAAGAGAAGTTATCAACATCTGAGGAGTTCCATCAAGATGCTTTGGTGCTGGGATAATTTCAACAATCTTATCAAGAAGATATTCTATATTATCTGTTGGCTTTTGCCAGTCTTCTGCCATCCAACCGTTCTTTGCAGAACCATAAACAACCTTAAAATCAAGCTGCTCTTCTGTGGCATTCAGATCGCACATAAGATCGAAAACCATTTCATAAACTTCGTCTGGACGACAGTTTGGCTTATCAACTTTATTAACGACAACGATTGGCTTCAATCCGAGTTGCAAAGCTTTCTGCAACACAAAACGAGTCTGAGGCATAGGACCCTCAAAAGCGTCAACAAGCAAAAGACAACCATCTGCCATATTCAGCACACGCTCAACCTCTCCACCGAAGTCAGAGTGTCCAGGAGTATCTAGAATATTGATTTTTACACCTTTCCAGTTTATTGATACATTCTTTGAAAGAATGGTTATACCTCGCTCACGCTCCAAATCATTGGAGTCAAGAACTTCGCCACTGTTATCCTGTCCGTCACGGAAGAGTTTTCCAGCGAGCATCATTTTGTCGACCAATGTTGTTTTTCCGTGGTCGACGTGTGCAATTACTGCAACGTTTCTAATGTCTTGCATTTCTTTACCTTAAATATGCTAAATTACAATTTCGATGCAAAATTACAAAAAATAACTGAAGTAATGTTCATTATTGATTACTAATGGTTTACATAGGCACGTTAAAAAAAGTTATAACGGATAAAACTATCTAATTATCGCACTTTATTTTTAAGTTTTATTGCTAACTTTGCAGCGCATTTTCGGAGAATCCGATGCATTTGAGAGTGTGGCTGTTGTGATTAAGGCAGTTTGACACCCGAAGGATGTAATGATGCAACTTAATTTAATCAATTTCACAGCTATGTATTTAGACAAAGCAAAGAAGGAAGAAATCTTCAACCAGTATGGTAAGTCAGCTACTGACACAGGTTCTGCAGAGAGTCAGGTCGCACTTTTTACATTCCGTATCAAGCATCTTACTGAGCATGTAAAGATTAACCGCAAGGACAAAGTGACAACTCGTTCACTGACTCAGCTTGTAGGTAAGCGCCGCGCATTGCTTGATTATCTTTACGCTAGCGACATCAATCGCTACCGTGCTATTATTAAGGAACTCGGTCTTCGTAAGTAATCTGGTTATTGGATTAAGAATAAAAAAATCCCGCACCTCTATTGAGTTGCGGGATTTTTTTATCAGTATGGTTTTGATACATAATAACAAAACCGACAATTATTTCTTTTTTAGTATCTCATTTAACGGGGTCATTACAAAATCCCTCTCCTGCATTAAAGGATGAGGAATTTTCAAGTCGGGTTCATCTACCGTAATATCATCATAAATCAAAATATCTATGTCTATTATACGGTCTTGATACTCATGATTTGCCGACTTTCCAACTCTTCCCATGCGTTTTTCTATCTCCTGAGTTGCCTCTAGCAACTGTCTCGGAGCAAGCGGCGTTTCCACGTACACGCACATATTAATGAAAAGATTTGGACTTTCAAACCCCCATGGTTCAGTCTCATAAAGAGCTGACTGGCGCATAACAGTGCCGATCAAGCTTTCCATGTATTGGACAGCCTCACGCATGTTGCGCTTACGGTTTCCAATATTTGAACCCAAACCTAGGTAAACTTTATGTAAAGCCAATGTTGCTACCAATTATCAATCGTTGAGTATCAGCAGAGAGTCGCCATAGCATCCAAACATATAACCGTTTTCAGCAGCTTTTTTGTAACACTCCATAACGATATCATATCCTCCGAAAGCAGCTGTTGACATAAGTAATGTTGAAAATGGATGATAGAAGTTGGCAACCATACAGTCTGCCAATCCAAAATCAAAAGGAGGGAAGATGAACCTATTTGTCCATCCTGAGTATTCTTTCAACATACCGTCTGTACCAACAGCCGTTTCTGTTGCCTTAACAACACTCGTACCGATGGCAAGAACATGATGTCCGCTTTTTTTTGTTTTATTTACCAAATCACAAGCCTCAGCAGTAATAACCATCTGCTCAGAATCCATCTTGTGTTTTGTCAAATCCTCAACCTCTATAGGATTAAAGTTTCCAAGTCCGCAATGCAAAGTTATATAAGCGTCATTGATACCACGTATCTCCATACGCTTCATCAATTCACGACTAAAATGCAATCCTGTCGCCGGAGCTGTTACCGCTCCTTCATTCTTGGCGTACACAGTCTGAAAATCTTCCAAATCCTCAGGTGTAGCGTGATTACTCTCACGGTTATCTATAATATAACGTGGCAATGGAGACTCTCCTAGTGCGAACAAATCATGTCTGAACTCATCATGATCACAATCATAGAGGAAACGAAGCGTACGACCACGGCTAGTTGTATTATCAATAACCTCGGCAACCATTGTGCTAGTCTCGTCAAAGAATAATTTGTTTCCAATACGAATCTTGCGAGCTGGCTCTACAAGAACATCCCATAAACGCATTTCTTCATTGAGTTCACGCAACAAAAACACCTCTATCTTTGCATCAGTTTTTTCCTTTGTACCATAAAGGCGTGCAGGAAAAACCTTAGTATCATTGAAAACGAAGGTATCGCCTTCATCGAAATAATCGAGTATATTGCGAAATTCCAGATACTCACCCTCAATAGGCTTACCATCGGCATCCTTCTTGAACATGTCTATTTCACCAGACTTTTTGTGAAGCACCATCAGACGACTCTCATCACGACGAGTCACCTTGAAAGATTCCTTGGTGCCATCATCATTGGTGAATTCACGAGTGAAACTGTGAGGATACAGGGCTACCTGCTCCTTATTCAGATTAAATTTGAACTGTGATAACTTCATATTTATTTATCAGTTTGTACTAACCATTCTTTTATTTGCTCGTAATCGAGACATTTATCTATTGTAAAATCACCTATTCTGGTACGCCTCAATGCAGTAAGATATGCTCCACTGCCAAGTGCACGTCCCAAGTCACGTGCCAAAGCACGTATATAAGTTCCCTTTCCACATACTACACGAATACTGAGCAACATCTTTTCTGCATCGAAATCTGTTACCTCAATCTCGTCAATATGTACATTTTTGATTTTCAACGTCACTTCTTCACCAGCACGACGCAAGTCACAAGCACGATCTCCGTTTATCTTCACGGCACTATATGTTGGCGGAACCTGTTCGATATCGCCGATAAACTGTTGAAGCGTACTGTTTATTAGTTCACGAGTGATATGTTCTGTAGGGAAATGCTCATTTTCCTCATGCTCCATATCATAGCTAACCGTTGTCGCGCCCAACTGCAAAATAGCAGTATATTCCTTTGTATGACCTTGAAATTCCTCTATTCGCTTCGTTGCCTTACCGGTACACAAGATCAAAACTCCTGTTGCCAAAGGATCAAGCGTTCCAGCATGACCAATTTTAACTTTATATCCAAGTTCATGTGAAAGCACATAGCGGACATGCGCCAATGCGCCAAAACTTGATATGCGGTAGGGTTTGTCTATCGCAAATACCTCACCTGCCTTGAAATCCTTATTCATCAGCTAGCCATTACTAGTGAATGCCCTGTAAGAAGCATTGCCAAGATTATCAATCCAACAACAATACGATACCAACCGAATGCCTTGAAACCATATTTGGTAAGGAAACTTACAAACCATTTCATTGCCAGCAAAGCAACGAAAAATGCGATAACACTTCCTACTATCAATAACATTATATTATGTGATGTCGCCCATGTAGTACCTTCACCGAACATGTCTATCAAGTCGAGCAGCGTTGCTCCTGCCATTGTTGGTACAGCAAGGAAGAATGAAAATTCAGCAGCATTCTTACGTGTCAGTTTCTGCTGCATTCCACCTACGATAGTCGACATACTGCGACTCATTCCAGGAATAACAGAAAGACACTGAAACAGACCAATAAAGAAAGCACGCCTGCTAGTAACCTTATTATCTTCGTTACCTTTATTGAATATTCTGTCACAAAACAGCATAAAGATACCACCTAGTACAAGCATAACAGCAACAACTTCTACACTATCAAGCAGCCAGTCAAGCAATCCTGATTTCTTTGCTGCCAAGCCGATAAACATAGCTGGTATTATTCCAACGAGAAGAAGACCATAGAATTTCATCTTACTGATAAATTCCTCATGGTTTCTCATTTGGAAAAACCTTTTCCAATATAAACATACAACAGACAGGATTGCCCCAAACTGTATAATGAAAGTAAAGGCATGAACAAACGGATTGCCTTGTTGGACACCTAGTAAATTCTGAGTTATTATCATGTGACCGGTTGATGATACCGGCAGGAATTCTGTCAAGCCTTCAACGATGGCAATGATGATTGTCTGTATTAAATCCATTATTTAGCAGCGTTATTTTCGTCTTTTGGTTTACGGATAACAGCGTAGATGATAGATATAAAACCTACGAAGCATACTACCGGAGCTACCTTTATACGAATAGCACTGAATATTTCTGGGTTAAATGTATTCTCTGTAGAACCTGCACCACCCATGAGAATAAACCCGATTATGACAACAGCCACACCGATAGCCAACAATATAAAGTTGGTTTTGTCGAAAGCAAAATTCTTCTTATCCATTATTTTTTTATTTATATTTCTTATTTATCAAATCTTATAAAGGTCACCAGCCTTCATCTTCAAGAATTTGTTGACAGACAGACTTGAGCATATTGCTGTAATAATGATTCCAAACAAGAACACTGATATTGCTGTAATAGCAGCTATATCCCATGTAACGACTGTCAAAATTCCTGGTTCGTAGCTATATAGTGCATATACACATGTTCCCAAAACTACGATAGCAACCAACGCGGCAATCATACCAACGACAATGGCACGCATCACGAAAGGATAACGTATAAAGTTCCATGACGCTCCAACTAGTTTCATTGTATGAATTGAGAATCGGCGAGCATATATTCCAAGACGAACAGTATTGTTTATCAAAGAGAATGATACGAACGTGAGCAATACAGCCAGCACAAAAAGCACCAGACTAATCTTTTGCAGATTATCATTCACACTGTTTACCAATGCCTGCTGATATGTTATATCTCCAACCTTAGGGTATTTCTTCAGTTCTTTTGTAATCCATTTTAGCGAATCAGAATTAGCGTAGTCGCCTTTTAACTGAAGTTCTATCGAAGCAAGAAAAGGGTTGGTACCAATGAATTCAGAAGGGTCAGTTCCCATCGCCTCAGTCTGTTCCTTCAAAGCAGCTTCCTTACTGATATATGTAATCTTATTAATATACGGACGATGATGAATCATACTGCACAACTGTTGTGCCTCAGGATTCGTAATATCGTCCTGAAGCATCATTGTTACAACAAGATTCTCCTTAACATAAGTAGATAAGTTTCTGGCTGTAAGCACAGAAAAAACTACCATACCCAACAAGACAAGCACCATTGCAGTGCTTATGCACAAAGTTATAACCTGCAATCCGTGACGATTGCGGGATGTTTTACGTTTCTTTCCCATTTAATAAAAGAGTGTATTACACCAAATATCTTGCAAAGATAGTGCAAAAGTGATGATAACACAATAGTTTAACAGCAATTAACTCTTAGCAGAACTAAGTTTTGCCCATTATTTCCAAGGGTAAATTAGCCTGCCTGTATCATATCCTCTACGTGAAGCCTCAGATAATACCAATGCTACTTCTTTTTCTAATAATTTAGGGGTGCGTGAAAGTATCCATAAGTATTTAGAGGAGCTTCCGCCTACCAATGCCCACTTATAGTTTTCATCTACTGCCAGCACTCTGTAATCAGAATAAAAGATCCAGAAGAATGACACTCTTAACAGTCCCGGAACAGAGGTCATCTTTGCTTTTCCAACAGCACTCTTCACCTTACCTGTTTTTATGTCAACGCCTGAATTTACAACTTTGATTGTTCCATTAGGATTAAGCGAATACTCCGCAATGGCATTACTAATGCCACGCTCAAAACGATTGTCTATCCTAGCAATCTCATACCATCTGCCTAGATACTTATCCAGTGCAAGATTTGGAACTGTAGTTATATCTGGTTTCATAAGCTGAATATATTTGTTATACTAAAAACATTACAGCAAGATGTTACATCAATATGACGCAGTACAAGGTATTCCGGCTGCAATCACCCTATCGCGGATTGCATCTAATTCTGCATGCGTAGCCTTTTCCAGTTTCTGATCAGGAGTCTCGCGATCTATTGTATATATCATAACCTCCTGAGGCTGAATACTTAACACTGCATCAAGCCAAGGTTTTACATATTTTTCACCAGTGTTATCAACATCAACACCGTCGACTGTCTTACCTTTCAAAAACATAGACTGTATGATCACATGTCCGTTGAAGAGCTTCAGGTTTTCAATAATATTACTGATATCATACGATATTTGAGTAGGACGATCAACACGCTGTATGTATTCTGGATCGATTGTATCCATTTTAAGTATATTATTATCAACCAATAAAAGGGCTGCTCTTACCTTTTCTTTATTAATGAACGTACTGTTACTCAATACACTTATTTTTGCTTCCGGACAATATTTATTTCTAAGTTCTATTGTATCACATATAATATCATAGAAATCAGGATGAGCCGTAGGTTCTCCATTACCAGCAAAGGTAAGCACGTCAGGGTGAACATTCTGCAAGTGCATTTCCTTCAGTTTTTTTTCCAGAGCTGAAGCTACCTCGCTTCTAGTTGGGCGTTTTTGCATAGGAATCCGTTGTTTGTTAAATCCACATTCACAGTAAATACAGTCAAATGTGCAGACCTTGCCGTCAGCCGGCATAAGGTTTATACCTAATGAAATACCAAGTCGGCGACTATGAATTGGGCCGAATATTGGTGAAGGATATATTACAGTACTCATATTATATTTTATTACTTGGGCATAGCCAACAGAATGACTTTCCCATTTCTTGTATCTGCAAATATATAAAAACAATATTACTCAAACAAATATTTTATTAAAGTTTTAATTTATCCAAACTAATAAAGTTTAATACTACAATCACCAAGCTGTATTTATTACATCAAAAACAAATATCCGACAGGAAGTGGAGAGAATACTCCCTGCCGAAATATTTGTCATCCATTTGCATGCAGGCTACACTGCATTACTTTGAATATTTTTTATTTATTAAATTATTATTACAATCGTTTTTTAGCGTAAATTTATTACTTTCAGCAATGTATATAATTTGCTGTTTTATATAAAGACGCAAATTCATCGAAAAAGTTGCACCGACGTTGTATTTTTCTGTTTTTTTTTTGCAAGATTTTTTATACAAAGTCCCAAATATCGTCTTTTGTGAATAAAAAAAGCATAGTATATCATGTGATTCATTGGTATTACTCTTTGTTATATTATATATAAACTTTCCCTCTGCGCTCTTGCTTTTTAGCTACGGCATATTAAAATGGCTGAAGTAAAAAACAACACAGACAAAAAGCATTCCCATATATATTGTACACGCGTACACGCGCGCACTAAAGTTTTTCAAAAAACAAGTGTCGAGCTGTCGACTAGCTTACTACCAATAATTTAGATAGCTTTTGGGGCAAAAACAAGTGTCGGTATTTTTTTAAAAAATAAAATCAGCTATCTTTTCATGGACTTTGCAGTTCTATATAGAAACGCATCTTACTGAAGTAAGAAAAAACGCCTCTGAATTATGAACCATTTTGTTTTTCATCGATAAAAGGCAGAAAAAGCCGTCTCAATACCGTCACGTATTTTTTACATAACCAGTCGTATATATCTGATAATCAAGCGATAGACACATCGACACTATATTTATTAAAAAGCCTAGGAGATAGAATTAACTAGCATTCAATTATAAAATCGTTTCTACGACATAAAGTTTGCGTTTCTACGATCAAACGTTTGCGTTTCTACGACATAAAGTTTGCATTACATCGATCAAACGTTTGCATTATATCGTCAAAACGCATTCCACACGAAAAATATTGGGGAATATTCTCAAGTAAATTATTACTTTAAACCTTAATTATAAAGATCCTTTATCCTTAGCATTTCTAGCATATTCAAATAATGCTAAAGGCAAATGACAATATCCATTCGGATTTTTATCCAAATAATCTTGATGATATTCTTCTGCTGTATAGAAATTTTGAAGGGCTTTAATTTCAACAGCTATTGGTTCGGATAATTCTTTTTGCTGTTGATTAAAAACCTTCTCTATGACAGGAAGCTGATCTTTAGATGTATAGTAGACACCTGTACGATATTGTGTACCACAATCACCACCTTGTTTGTTTACACTTACCGGATCAATCGCTTTGAAGTACATATTAAGTAAAAACTCCAGACGTACTTTATTCTCATCATATTTAATATACACAGTTTCAGCAAAGCCGGTCGTATCAGTGCATACTTCTTTATATGTTGGATTTTCAGTATGCCCATTTGCAAATCCAACTTTTGTTTCCAATACTCCGTCTATTTGTTTGAAGAAATGTTCTGTTCCCCAGAAACATCCTCCGGCTAAATATATTTCTTTCATAATATACAAAGATAATAATTAGTTTTCAAAACATATAAGATTTAGACTATTTTCCCAACAAATGAGGATTGCATAGCTTAAAGAACTGTACTTAAGGATAAGCCGACGTTCCTAAACTATACCGATTGGTGGTTTTAGAATTATCGTGAAAACAGTATTCTGTACCAACATCAATACAGAGCCGGCTGGATACTGTTTTCACGATCATTCGAGAATACGCAGAAGCGTTATTTTATATTTCCTACTTTAATAAGATATTCTGCAATCTGAACAGCATTCAGGGCAGCACCCTTACGGATCTGATCACCTGTTAACCACAATGTATTTCCATTATCATCGGCTAGGTCCTTACGAACACGACCTACATAAACATCATCCTTTCCAGCACTTTCAAGTGGCATTGGATATACATAGTTCTGTGGATCGTCTACAAGAGTTACTCCAGGAGCAACCTCAAGAGCCTTACGTATTTCAGCAACATCTACAGGTTTTTCTGTTTCAAACCATACACTTTCAGAATGAGAACGAAGAGAACTTACACGTACGCAAGTGGCACTGGTGCGAACATCGCTGTGCATAATCTTACGAGTCTCGTTATACATTTTCATCTCTTCTTTTGTATAGTCAGTCTCTGTCATCTTGTCAATCTGTGGAATCACGTTGTAAGCCAACTGATGAGGGAACTTATTAATAGTCTTAACTTCGCCATCCTCAACCAATTCCTTATATTGCTGCTGGAGTTCAGCCATTGCTGCTGCACCGGCTCCACTTGCACTCTGATAACTAGATATATGGATTTTCTTAATATGACTGATGTCCTCGATAGGCTTCAACACAACAACCATCATAATAGTTGTACAGTTTGGATTTGCAATAATATTGCGTGGTCTGTCAAGAGCATCCTCAGCATTAACCTCTGGCACTACCAAAGGAACATCATTTTCCATACGGAATGCACTTGAATTATCAATCATCACTGCACCGTATTTAGTTATGGTATCTGCAAACTCCTCTGAAGTTCCACCACCGGCAGATGTAAATGCGATATCAACATCCTTGAAATCATCATTATGCTGCAAAAGTTTAACCTCGTAGTCTTTTCCCTTAAAATTGTATTTACTTCCGGCACTGCGTTTAGAGCCAAATAAAACTAGTTCATCCATTGGGAAATTCCTTTCTGCAAGAATACGTAGGAATTCTTGTCCCACGGCTCCACTTGCGCCAACAATTGCTACTTTCATATTGATATCTTTTAAAATTAATTTAATTTCAGATGCAAAAATACAACTTTTCATATTAATATCATTCAAAAGTGATATTTTTTTTGCACCTTTGCATTATCATTTATAAATCGTGCAGCTTTTATGCAAAATATATCGCAATATCTACCGATAACAGATCCTACGTGGATATTCTTCATCGTCCTATGTATCATCCTGTTTGCTCCTATCCTAATGGGCAAATTGCGCATTCCTCATCTCATAGGTATGATTCTTGCAGGAGTTATCATCGGACCGCACGGTTTCAACATATTATCACACGACAGTTCGTTTGAATTGTTTGGCAAAGTTGGACTTTACTACATCATGTTTCTTGCAGGACTAGAGATGAACATGGCTGACTTTAAGAAAAACAGGATAAAGACATCGACACATGGTATTCTTGCTTTCGCAATACCGATGATTATAGGTTTTGCTCTTAATACGTCGCTACTAAAATACGGTGTTCTCACATCAATACTTCTTGCAAGTATGTATGCATCGCATACGCTCATAGCATATCCAATAGTATTAAGATATGGAGTTTCACAACAACGAAGTGTTACAATTGCTGCCGGGGCAACTGCTATTACAGACACATTGACATTGCTCGTTCTTGCCATTGTCGGTGGAATGTTCAAGGGAGAAGTTAATGGCTTTTTTTGGTTTGTACTGGGAATAAAACTCTGCATCGTATTCTTTATCATTATATATTTCTTCCCACGAATAGCAAGATACTTCTTTCAACGATACGAAGAGAACGTTACACAATTCATTTTCGTACTTGCAATGACATTTTTAGGAGCTGGAATGATGGCATTTATCGGGATGGAAGGATTACTCGGAGCATTTCTCACCGGTCTTGTATTGAACCGATATGTGCCAAACATATCTCCATTGATGACACACCTTGAATTTGTGGGCAACGCACTTTTCATTCCATATTTCCTTATTGGAGTCGGCATGTTGATTAATGTGAACATCATCTTTGCTGGATTTGGAACAATAAAGGTTGCATGCTTGATGATTGCCGTGGCTTTATCAAGTAAATGGCTTGCTTCACTAGCCACACAAAAGCTGTTTAATATGAAGAGCATTGAGCGTGAACTTATCTACGGCTTAAGTAACGCACAGGCAGGAGCAACCCTTGCAGCAGTGTTGGTGGGATACAATATTATTCTTCCTAACGGTCAAAGGCTGCTTAATGATGACGTTCTCAACGGTACTATCATTCTGATTCTTGTGACATGCATATTCAGTTCGTTTACCACAGAAAGAGCTGCACGCAAAATAGCACTTACAAACAAGAACAAGATTAACGAAGATAAGACTGCCGATGATGAGAAAATGCTTATTCCAGTGGAACAAAAGGAAACAGCCAATGAACTTGTAAAGATTGGCATAATGATAAGAAACACCAAACTTAACAGAGGAATAATTGGACTTAACGTAGTTCTTGACGACCTTAATCTGACATACAACCAAGAGAAAGGCAGAAACACGCTTGAGTATATGGAGATGACAGCCAATGCAGCTAACGTGAGAATGATTGTTCAAAGCAGAATTGCTACTAACATAAGCAACGGAATATCACATGCATTCAAAGAATATTCTGCATCAGAGATTATAATGGGTATGCACGAATGTAATGGAAACTACAAGAATTTCTGGGGAACTATAACACAAAACTTGTTTAGTGATATTTCAAGACAGATAATGATAGTTAGATGTCTGCAACCAATCAACACTCTCAGAAGAATACAGGTAGCAGTACCAAAGAAAGCTGAATTTGAACCCGGATTTTACAGATGGCTTGAGAGACTGGCAAGGCTGGCTGCAAACCTGAATTGCAGAATACAGTTTCACGGCAACAGAGGTACGCTTTCGCTGATTAACGAATACATACAAAATAGGCACTCTGACGTAAGAGCTGAATATGTAGCCTTTGAAGATTGGGACGAGCTACCTAAATTAGCAATTAATGTGAACGATGATCACCTGTTTGTTGTTATTACAGCTAGAAAAGGAACTGTATCATACATCCCATCATTTGAATCCCTGCCAGAACAACTTACCAGATTTTTCAACAGCAACAGTTTGATGATTATCTTCCCCGACCAATACGGGGACGCCTCAGGAATGACATTCACGAAACTGCAACTTTCTGAAGAACATAGTCCATACCAGTTTTTCAGACAATGGATGATAAAGAATAAAAACAAGAATTAAAAATAAATATTATGATAGATATCAAAGGCATAACAAAAAGTTTTGGAAGCCTACAAGTATTAAAAGGTATAGACTTGCATATTAAGAAAGGCGAAATAGTAAGTATTGTTGGACCGTCTGGTGCAGGAAAGACTACTCTATTGCAGATTATCGGCACGCTTGACAAGCCCAACAAAGGTTCTATCACTATTGACGGCGTTGACATAAACACTTTATCAACAAAAAAGCTTAGCGACTTCAGAAACAAGCATATAGGTTTCGTATTTCAGTTTCACCAACTTCTGCCAGAGTTCTCTGCTCTTGAAAATATTATGATTCCGGCATATATAGCTGGAAAAAGCAACAAAGAAGCAATGAAGAGAGCTAACGAACTTCTTGATTTCATGGGACTGAGCGACAGGGCTAACCATAAACCTGCCGAGTTATCAGGAGGTGAAAAGCAACGCGTAGCTGTGGCAAGAGCTTTGATAAATAATCCTGCCGTTATCCTTGCTGACGAACCATCTGGTAGCTTGGACTCAAAAAACAAAACAGAACTACATCAGTTGTTTTTCGACTTGAGAGATAAATTCGGCCAGACTTTCGTCATCGTAACTCACGATGAAGGACTTGCTGAAATCACTGACCGCACAATACACATGAAAGACGGATTGTTGGATGATCAAGAGAATGTGGAGAATACCGAGAGTATAACCATTTAATTAACAAAAAGGCATAAGCCTCAGCACGCAAAGTGATTTGATGCTTATATCAAGTAAAACAAAAAATTATGTCAATAGAAATAAAACTTGGAGAATACAATCTCCTACGTGTAAAAGAAGAAGCACGCCGTGAAGGTTTCGGAGAGGTTTTCGGAATATATCTTGACGCTGGTCGCGAGGGAGAAATTCTTATGCCACTGAAATATGTACCAGAAGGAACAAAACCTGGTGACGAGATAGAATGCTTCGTATATCTTGATCAAGACGAAAGACCTATCGCTACAACAGAAAAGCCTTTGGCTAAAGTTGGTGATTTCGCTTTTCTGGAATGTTCATGGGTAAATGAATACGGAGCTTTTCTTAACTGGGGACTAACAAAAGATATTTTCTGCCCGTTCAGAGAGCAGAAAAAGCGTATGGAAATTGGTGATAGTTATATCGTTCACATACATATTGACGAAGATAGCTACCGTATTGTTGCCAGTGCAAAGATTGAACATTATCTGAAAGAGACCGACAGTACGTGCGAACTAACAAGAGGTTCTGAAACTGACATTCTTATATGGCAGAAGACTGACTTAGGTTTCAAGGTTATCGTGGACAACACATATCCTGGACTGATTTATGAAGATCAGATATTCAAGTATGTACACACCGGTGACCGCATGAAGGCATACGTGAGCAACATGCGTCCTGACGGAAAAATAGATCTTACTTTACAACCTTTAGGTATTGCTGCAGCAGAAGACTTTTCAACTACATTACTTGACTACATTAAAAATAATTATGGTCACTGCACTTTCAACGACAAGAGCGATCCTGAAGAAATAAAGCGCCAGTTCCACGTAAGTAAAAAGGTATTCAAGAAGGCTATCGGTGACCTTTATAAGAAGAAGCTAATAACATTAACCAACGACGGCATTCATCTTGCATAAAGATAATACATAAAAGATAAAAAACGACCCCGATGCGGTAAATACTGCATCGGGGTTATTATTTATATTTCATTCAAATCATCTCACCTTATAAATAAAATGAAACAACGAATTAATTACTTCTTATACTTATCTGTCTGTTGCTTGATCAAAGCAGCATCATTGAAGTAATCAATCTGCATTGCCTTTCTGACTTCGTCCATAGTCTGTGCAGCAGCGGCACGAGCCTCATCACTACCCTTTTTGAGGACATTAAAAATCTCAGGAATATCCTGTTCAAACTCATGACGACGCTCACGAATAGGATCAAGCATACGATTGATTACACTATTCAGCAACTTCTTACACTTCATATCGCCTACTCCACCATGGGTGTAAGCATCTTTTAGTGCATCAAGATTACTGTACTCTGGCCAAAAATCAGCAAAATCCTGATCAGTTGAGAATGCATCAAGATATGTGAATACAGCATTTCCTTCTACATGTCCAGGATCGCTTAGATTGAGATGAGTAGGGTCTGTGTACATTCCCTTAACTTTCTTCCAAACAGTATCGGCATCATCACTAAGATAAATACAGTTACCAAGACTCTTACTCATCTTCTCCTTACCATCAGTACCAGGAAGACGACGAGATGTAGCATTCTCTGGTAACATGATGTTTGGCTCAACCAAAACCTCACCATAAGTCTGATTAAAACGACGTGCAAGTTCACGAGTAATCTCTATCATTGGTTCTTGATCTTCACCAGCAGGAACAGTTGTTGCCTTAAATGCTGTAATATCAGCAGCCTGTGAAACAGGATAGCAAAAGAACCCCATAGGAAGATTGGCTTCGAAATTACGCATTTTAATTTCAGTCTTCACAGTTGGATTGCGCTGTACACGAGATACACTGACAAGATTCATCAAGTAAGTTGTAAGTTCAGCCAATTCAGGAATCTGACTCTGAATAAACAAAGTGCACTTCGTTGGATTTAGTCCCGCAGACAAATAGTCAAGAGCAACTTCAATGATATTCTGACGAATCTTTTCAGGATTATCAGCATTATCTGTCAGTGCCTGAACATCAGCCATAAAAACAAACATGCGCTCGAAATCACCTGATTCCTGAAGTTGAACTCGACGACGGAGACTGCCTACATAATGTCCAAGATGGAGCTTTCCTGTAGGACGGTCACCAGTTAGTATTATTTTTCCCATTTTAGAATTCTGCAGTTTTTGGGGTACGAGGGAATGGAATCACATCACGGATGTTCTGCATTCCTGTAACAAATAGAATAAGACGTTCGAAACCTAATCCGAAACCAGCATGAGGGCAACTTCCATACTTACGAGTATCAAGATACCACCACATGTCCTTCATAGGAATCTGTCTGCGCTCTATTTCACCTACCAACTTATCATAGTTCTCCTCACGTACAGAACCACCGATTATCTCACCAATCTGTGGGAAAAGGACGTCAGTACCCTGAACAGTCTTGTCATCCTCATTAATCTTCATATAGAAAGCCTTGATCTCCTTAGGATAATCTGTCATGATGACAGGCTTCTTAAAATGCTCTTCAACAAGGAAACGCTCATGCTCACTGGCAAGGTCAATACCCCAAGAAACAGGATTTTCAAACTTATGTCCCTTAGCGACTGCCTCTTCAAGAATCTTTATACCTTCTGTATAAGGAAGACGTACGAAGTCCTGCTTCAGCACACCTTCAAGTCTCTCAATAAGTCCCTTATCAATCATATTGTTAAGGAATGCCAAGTCATCCTTGCAATTATCAAGAGCCCAACGTATACAATACTTTATGAAATCTTCCTCAAGATCCATAAGTCCTTCCTGTTCAAGGAAGGCAACCTCTGGCTCAATCATCCAGAACTCAGCCAAGTGACGAGGAGTGTTACTGTTCTCAGCACGGAATGTAGGACCAAATGTATAGATAGATCCCAAAGCTGTTGCACCAAGTTCACCTTCAAGCTGACCAGATACAGTGAGTGAAGTCATCTTACCGAAGAAATCATCATCGTATTTGATTTTACCATCTTCATCCTTCTCAAGATTGTACAGGTTCTTTGTAGTAACCTGAAACATCTCACCAGCACCCTCACAATCACTTGCTGTGATAAGAGGAGTGTTGAAATAGAAGAATCCATGATCATGGAAATATTTATGTACAGCTATTGCCATATTATGACGAATTCTGAATACAGCGCCAAATGTATTTGTACGCAGACGCAAGTGAGCATACTTGCGCATATATTCAAAACTCTGTCCCTTCTTCTGCATAGGGTAGTCTGATGGACAAAGACCATAGATTACAATGTTCTTACACTGAATTTCTACAGTTTGTCCGGTCCCCTGACTCTCCACGACAATGCCATCAACACCGATGCAGGCACCTGTTGTGATGCTTTTTAGCTGCTCTTCATCCATTACAGATGGATCAACAACTATCTGAATACTGTTAATGGTAGAACCGTCGTTGAGCGCAATGAAATCAACAGCTTTGCTACTACGATGAGAACGAACCCATCCTTTTACGTTAATGTCTTTGCCATATTCGACGCTTTTGAGGGCATCGATAACTTTTGTTCTTTTCATTTAATTCCTATTCTATTATTCAAACATACCACTACGGAGCATTTCAACTTCCTGCTCTGTGAGGAAGCGCCAATCACCGCGACGTAAGTTTTTCTTTGTTAGACCGGCAAACTGTACACGATCAAGTTTTACAACACGATATCCGAGACTCTCAAAAATACGACGTACGATACGATTCTTACCACTGTGGATTTCAACACCAACCTGGCTCTTATCCATATCGTCAGCATATTCAATTGCATCTGCATGAATCTCTCCATCCTCAAGTTCTATACCGTCTACGATCTTCTGCAAATCAGCTGCAGTTACGTTCTTGTCAAGATAAGCGTGGTAAACCTTCTTCTTAAGGAACTTAGGATGAGTAAGCTTACTAGCCAAGTCACCATCGTTTGTGAGAAGAAGAACACCAGTAGTATTTCTATCAAGACGACCTACAGGATAGATTCGTTCAGGACAAGCGTCCTTAACCAAGTCCATTACAGTCTTGCGCTGCTGTGGATCATCGCTTGTTGTAACATAATCCTTTGGTTTGTTAAGGAGTACATAAACTTTCTTTTCCAAAGATACAGGCTGCTCATGGAAACTAACTTCATCAGCACGTAACACCTTTGTTCCAAGCTCTGTAACAACCTTACCATTTACTGTAACAACACCTGCCTGGATGAATTCATCAGCTTCACGACGTGAACAAACTCCAGCGTTGGCAAGGAATTTATTAAGACGAATTGGCTCATTAGGGTCGACATTCTCTTCCTTATACTCAATACGCTTCTTAAGACTGTATTTTGCGTTTGGATCATAATCGGCTGTGCGAGGACGATAGCCATCCTGCTGACCATAACCACCACGGTTGTTATTATATCCGCTGCGATTATTATTATATCCACCGCGACTGTTATAACCACCTTGCTGACCATAGCCACCACGGTTGTTATTATATCCGCCACGGTTATTGTAACCACCTTGCTGACCATAGCCACCACGGTTGTTATTATATCCGCCACGGTTGTTGTAACCACCCTGTTGGCGTGGCTGATAACCACCTTGGTTATCATCATTATTGTAACGAGGGCGATAGCCACCTTGATTATCATCGTTATTGTAACGAGGACGGTAACCACCCTGATTATCATCATTATTGTAACGAGGACGATAGCCACCTTGCTGCTGAGGACGACCATAACCACCACGGTTGTAACCGCCTTGGTTGTCATCGTTATTATAACGTGGACGATAGCCACCTTGCTGGCGTGGTTGATAACTGCGCTGTGGACGATCGCCGTTTTGCATGCGATCACTTTGCAGATTTGAACCAAAACCTTCTGGGCGGAAACCACCATCATTATTATAACTACGATCAGTGCGTTCTGAACTATAAGTGCGCTGACTGTGAATACGTGGACGCTGTGTGCGATTTCCAGTTTCATGATAATTGTTGGAATAATTTCCTGATGTTCGTGAGTAGCCCTCACGGGTGCCCTCATTCTGTTCTGTTGACAGATTCTGAGATTTGTTTTCTAATTCTGAATCCATTTTCTTAAAATTTTGTTAGCCTCGCGGCCTGGTTATTATTTTCAAATTAATAATTAATATCTAATAAATCTACGTCTGGTTTTTATACACCAGTATAGTTGTGTGGAGTGATCGCCATAAGCTCGGCTTTAACACTGTCACTAACATTCAATTCTTTGATAAACGCATGGATAGTCTCCTCGGTCATCTTGGCATTAGTACGCGTGAGTGCTTTCAAAGCCTCATAAGGATGAGGATAAGCCTCACGGCGAAGTATAGTCTGAATAGCCTCTGCAACAACAGCCCAAGTGTTATCCAAGTCTTCGGCTATCTTGTCTTCATTAAGGATGAGCTTACGCAATCCCTTCAATGTGCTTTGAATGGCAATGATGCCATGTCCCAAGGGAACTCCAATATTACGCAAGACTGTGCTATCTGTAAGATCACGCTGCAACCTGCTAACTGGAAGTTTTTGAGCAAGGAACTGAAGTATAGCATTCGCAATTCCAAGATTACCTTCACTATTTTCATAGTCAATAGGATTAACCTTATGTGGCATTGCACTTGAACCAACTTCCCCAGCCTTGATTTTCTGCTTAAAATATTCCATTGAAATATACATCCAGAAATCACGATCCAAATCAATAATTATGGTGTTTATGCGGCGAATAGCATCAAAAATAGCACCAAGATAGTCATAATTACTAATCTGAGTTGTCCATTGTTCACGCTCTAATCCTAATTTTTCGCTTACAAATTTATTACCAAATGCTTTCCAGTCATATTCAGGATAAGCAACGTGATGAGCATTGTAGTTACCTGTTGCACCTCCAAACTTTGCTGTAATTTTGCAAGCCTTCAAACTATTAAGTTGTTCGGTTAGACGATATACATAAACCATGATTTCCTTACCCAAGCGTGTAGGAGATGCTGGCTGTCCATGAGTTTTGGCAAGCATTGGAACATCTTTCCATTCCTCTGCATATTGCTGTAATACGGCAATAAGTTCTTCGACCTGAGGACAATAAACATCAGCAAGAGCTTCCTTTACAGTTAGAGGGACACTAGTATTGTTTATATCCTGAGAAGTCAATCCGAAATGTATAAATTCTTTGTAAGCATCCAAGCCACCGATCTTGTCAAATTCTTCTTTGATAAAATACTCAACAGCCTTTACATCATGGTTTGTTGTTTTCTCAATATCCTTTACACGAGCCGCACATGTCTCGTCAAAGTTGCGATAGATATCACGAAGTCGTTCAAAAAGAGTCTTATCAAAAGACGCAAGCTGCGGTAAAGGCAACTCACACAAAGTGATAAAATATTCGATTTCTACACGTACGCGATAACGTATCAAAGCATACTCTGAAAAATAGTTTGCTAGCGGTTCTGTTTTACCTCTATAACGACCATCGATAGGCGATATGGCAGTCAATAAATCAAGATTCATAACTATATTACGTAATAATATTATAATAATGTTGCAAAGATATAGATTTTATGTGAGACAAGTTAACTACAAAATGATAAATATCATTAAAAAAGACTTCCTTGGATAGTTTTAAGGATTAACAAAATAGGGTAAGTTTAAGTATGTACAAAAAAAAGACTTAGGAAAACCTAAGTCTTTTTTGTGGGCGTTGACGGATTCGAACCGCCGACCCTCTGCTTGTAAGGCAGATGCTCTAAACCAGCTGAGCTAAACGCCCTTACTTCTGTAAAGCGTGTGCAAAAGTATAGATATTATTTTAAAGTACCAAATAACACAGATTCTTTTTACATTTTTTAATATTCTCAACAATTTAGCAAAAAAAGTCCCTGCAATCTCGAAAGATTACAGGGATTCACCCTAGTGGGCGTTGACGGATTCGAACCGCCGACCCTCTGCTTGTAAGGCAGATGCTCTAAACCAGCTGAGCTAAACGCCCTTACTTCTGTAAGGCGTGTGCAAAAGTAACACTATTTTTTTATAATGCCAAATAATAATGATGTTTTTTCTTAAAAATATATTCAAGGAAGAGCATGTATTTTTGTACCTATTTCATAAACAAGAAGCCTTTTTCACGAGTCTAGCCTTGCGGATAATTTAGACTTATATTATTGATTATCAGCAGTTTTACTAGCTACGCACGAATATTTGTCAATATGTCATATATTATTTGACTCATGTCAAGAAATTGGTATGTTTCATAAAAATGGAATATATTTGTATATCGAATGTAAAATAATGGCAGTATCTTTGCATCGTAAATAGAGATTTACAGAGGATAAAAGGATAACAAACGTGGGAAAAAGTTAACCCACAAAATTATTAAAGGAAAAATTATGATGACATTAATGATTGTATTGGCGATTGTAATCGCCGTTGTTGCTCAAGCAGTAAATGTAAACAACAAAATCCAAATGGGAAAATAACTTCCCTTTGGAGTTTTAGAGACAAAGAAAGTAATAATCACTAAATTGAGAGAAAGGAAAAATTATGAAAAAGATTGTAGAAAGCATTAGAAAAGTGATAAAAAAAATCATTAGAGGGTACATTATCGGCATGAAACAGTATGGAGAAGCACTCCTTCGCGGAGGCTCATACGGATGTGCTTAATGTAAAATTTCAATAGGCTTTAAATAAAAAAGGGCTGCAAACCGAAGTTGATTCGGTATTGCAGCCCTTTTATTTTATAACTATTGATTTATTCTGTAATCTGAACTGTTGCACGACGGTTGAACTCAATAGGCTTAAGAGTTTCAGACCCACCAAATACAGCTGTCTTAATATTGCTGCGAGAAACACCCATCTGTATGAGTTGGTCAACAACAGTATTGGCACGGTTAAGGGAAAGCTTCTTATTGATTTCAGGTGTACCTGTTGCTGAATCAGCATAACCTGTAACAAGAATATTAGAGTTATTCTCTATTGCATACTTTGCAAGAGCGCGAACATTTACAAGATCCTTCAAAGAAGAAATATCTATCTTACCAATATTGAAGAATATAGAAATCGGAGTTGTAACAAACTCTTTCACACTCTTAATTTCTGTGACCTTAACAGTGGTAGTATCCTTCTTTGCATTCTCCTTACGAAGTTGTTCATTTTCACTTGTCAAATCTGCCAACTGAGCATTGAGAGCGTCAAGCTGAGACTGTGACATTGAATTTATTGCATCTAAGTCAAGTGACTTGCTCCACATACCTTTACCTAAGTTTAATGTTACACCAACTTCAGCATATAGGTTATTGTCTTTGGCATTCCATCCACGACTATTATTTTTACCACCATTCTGTACGCCGTCAAAATCTGCTTCCAATCTATTATATCCTAGTTCTGTATAAACACTAAGTTTATTACAAATCTTCCAAGATGAGTTAATGCCAGCACTAAGCTGCATTGCATATAAATTGGAATTGCAGTTACGTGAAACACCACCACCCACAAACGGAGTTAGGTTCCAAACACGATTAGGATTATAGCCATAAAGCATATTACTCAAATTAAACATAATATGTTCGTTAAGCATCCAATAATCAAACTTATTTGAAGAAACCTGAGGACCAACCTGCTTAGCTCTCCACATCTGTACTTTTGTACGCAATCCTATACTAGGAGTAAACCATTTGCCCACAGCAATAGCGCCACCAAAAGTTGTACGTTCACTATCAAACAAGCCATAACTATCACCATTTTTCAATCCAAGTCCATGTTCCTGATTTGAAATCCAAGAGTTGTAATCACCACCTAGTTGTACAAACCAGTTACTCCAAAAAGAATTAGTTGAAACACTATGCTTCAATACAGGTTCTGTGTCCTGTGCAAAAGAAGCGTAAGAGCATCCTACTAAGGCTAAAGTCATTAATAGTTTTTTCATAAGTCGTATTATTTGTAAATATAAGTTTATATCGCAAAGATAATACAAATTCTATATAATAATATCTTTTTTATTAAAAGTTTTACAATAAATGAAAAAACTTTTTATCCTAACAAATGTTCTATCTCATTCTGTTTCAATATACAGAGAATATTTTTGCCGTCAGGAGTGTAGTTAGGATTTGAAGAAGCAAAGAGACTATTGAATATATTCTCCATTTCATCATTACTCAATACCTGTCCGAAAGGAATTGCAGCATTACGCGCAAGGGTCAAAGCCAAAGCACTATTTGTCTCATCAGTTATATCCCCTGCCTTTTCCTGTGACGACACAATAATATCGTGCACAAGTTCAACAACATTTAATCCTTCTATACCAGCAGGAATTGCATTTATTGCATAACTACCACCACCAAGAGCTGTAATCTCAAAACCGAGTTTAACCATTTCGGATTCAATCTTTTTCAAAGTTACATCCTCTGTTGCTGAAAGATGAATGCTTTCTGGAAACAACACCTTTTGTGAAGCAACGTCTCTATTCTTCATTTGTTCGAGATACTTATCATAAAGTATTCGCATATGCGCACGATGTTGATCAACGATCATCAGTCCAGACTTCACTGCTGTCATGATATAACAACCCTTGTACTGATAATGTGCAGGAGATTTCTCTGCGATAACATTTTCCATTGGAATATCATCTGCCTCCTGAGCAGGTTGCACCATCTTAGATGTAAACAGTTCTGTCTCCTGACTGGTCTGATTTTTCAATCCATTGTAAAGACTTTCCCATTTGTCAGCAGACTTTGTTTGAGGCTGAGCACTGGCACCTGTATTAAAAGGATTGTATGTTGGGTTAAATTGAACTTTAGGAGCTGATACATTATTTTCTGGATTATAAACTGGTATATCAGGACGTCCCTGAGTATCAAAGTCTATAGACGGAACATCATTAAACATACCTACAGCTTCCTTCACTGCTGCTGAAAGAATCTGCCATATTGCCTGTTCATTCTCAAACTTAATTTCAGTTTTTGTAGGATGGATATTTACATCTATGTCCTCTGTATTAATATCAAAGTAAATAAAATAAGGCACTTGCTCACCCATAGGAACCAGACGATCAAAAGCATTCATCACAGCCTTACTAAAATAAGGATGCTTCATGTATCTACCATTAACGAAAAAGTACTGGTGCGCTCCCTTTTTGCGTGATGACTCTGGCTTACCAACATATCCTGAGATTTTACACATTGAAGTATCGACTTTTACTGAAAGCAAATCCTGATTAAGACGTTTGCCAAAAATGTCTATAATACGCTGCCGCAGTACGCCTGCTTTAAGATTAAACATTTCGGTACCGTTACTATGCAAAGTGAAAGATATGTCAGGATAAACCAATGCGATGCGCTCAAAAGCTGTTATTATATTATTGAGCTCTGTTGAGTTTGATTTAAGGAACTTACGGCGTGCAGGAACATTATAGAACAAATTCTCTATCGAGAAATTACTTCCCACAGGACAAGAGCATGGTTCCTGACCAGTAAATTTACTACCAGAAATTGATAGAAGAGTACCTATTTCATCAGAAGCCTGACGAGTCTTTAATTCTATCTGCGCTACTGCGGCAATAGAAGCTAAAGCCTCACCACGGAACCCCATAGTATGAAGAGAGAACAAATCCTCTGCACTACGTATCTTTGATGTTGCATGACGTTCAAAAGACAATCTTGCATCAGTTTCAGACATTCCTTTACCATCATCAACAACCTGTATAGACGTTCTTCCTGCATCAACAACAAGAACGTTAATATTCTTAGCTCCTGCATCAACGGCGTTTTCAACCAACTCCTTAATAACAGAAGCAGGACGCTGAATAACTTCACCAGCAGCGATTTGATTAGCTACCGAATCAGGCAATAACTGTATTATGTCACTCATAAAATGTCGTTAAAGTAAAAATATTAAAACAAGAAAAAACTGCACAAGAAGGAAAACGAACATTAAAATATTAGCTATATAGTTACAAAATCCTTTCTAAGTACATAAAGAGATGAATGTGGCATTATTTATAAGATGCCACTGTTTCGTTTTCTTTGCCAATACTGCATGAGAATAAATACCAATCATATAGTGAGCATTATCACTAGAAAAACGTTAATTATACTCTGGCACTTAATTTCTTATATGGCAGAAATATCTTAGCTATAATAGCTTTGAACTTATTTCTCTGTATTGTCAATATTCTGTAAGGGTGCTTTTTTGCGATCTTGCGGTTTCAATTTATTATTGTCACCCTTTCCTCGCCATAAGAAAACATCAGCAGGTCCTGTTGGACGCAAGTTATCAAACCATGCAAATTCAGGAAGTTTATATTTATTTGGAGGAACCTGTGTCATTGGATACATAACACTTTGATTCTTCGGAGTCCATATCTTTTGAAGTTTCCTTTCTGGAGATATATAAAGTTTCATCGTGTCCGTTTCTGTATAGACAAGCCCTTGGAGCGTGGAATCTTTATCATCGACAGGGTAATATACTGTCTTCACATTTCCAGAAGCGACTACTCTACGCACATTTCCCTTTACAAAATAAGTCGTTATTTCTTTACTTGACAGTTGATTATAGTGTTTTTTGTCGGGCATTAGCTCTATACTAAGTGCCTGACCTATTACATGCGTCTCACGCACTGTACTATCTTGCAAATATACCTTTATAATTTCACCTAGAATCTGTCTATCTGCATTCCACGCAATAGGATCTTTATACATGGTCATACATGAGTCCTTTGAATTGTAAACGAGAGAATCGCATATAGCCTGAACATCACTACGGAATACCTTTGTATGCTTGAAGCAATGCACCTTGCGATATACAGAGTCCGTATTTATATTGAACGTATAAATCTTCATTGAGTCGGCATGCATGTAAAGAGTATCCTTTTGTGAGTATTCTTTCGCCAACGCATGTCCTGTAGCCCATCCAATACCTGTTTTCTCATTATAAATAAGACGATGCCCTAAAAGTTGGTTCTTGTTTTTTTTGTCTACATATATCACATTACCATATCCACGTGCAAGTCCAGTTTTCTTACTATAGAAAAGACTATCTCCTGTAATTTCCTTATTCTTATCGGTAACTGTTGAGCGACTATACATCTCTGCCTTATCAGTCTTACTATTGAAATACGCATCAGTGGTGTTGATGACGCTACCTTTTTGAATAATTCTACTTGGACCTACAACGTGTGCAATAGACTTTTTTGTATCATAATGCAATTCATCTGTCGTGATGATACGGTTGCTACTATGCATCTTCACATTATACCAGAAAACAGCCTCACGAGTTTGTGTATTATAATCTCCCCAATCTGACGACAAGCGATCTTTTCCATCAACAAGACGCCCTCCCTCAAAGAAATAAGCGTAATTATTGAAGCGGTCAAAATCAAGACTATCAGTATAAAGGACCTTATTCCCATGATGGAGCACAACATCGTTTCGTGCCTCTAGCAATTGGCGCATACCATCATAAGAAGCACGTTTCGCAATCAAGGATAATTCACGTCCCTGAACATAACGTACATGGCCAAAAGCCTTTACAGAGTTAGACTCCTGAAAAAAATATGCACTGTCACACCAAAGACTAGCACCTTTATGGATAAAATGGACGCGGCCTTTTACTATTTGTGCATCTGGATTAGGACCAAATTGATCGAATTTAAGTATGTCTGCATGAACAAGATACACTCTGTCATCCATGTTCACGCGTCTAACCTTACGACCAGCAGCACCTAAAGTTTGGAATAAGCTAAGTCCAAACAGGCACAAAACCGCCGCAACGACGATTCTATGCCCGAAGATATATCGTATTATATTGCTAAACTTCATTTATTTAACCCATCCTTGATATTCAAAATCACAATCCTTATATCGTGGATTCATGCGGACATATGTCTGCTTAATCTTATTAACAACCCAATCGTGGAGTTTCTTCTCACGCTCCTTTGCCTCTACAACATCCTGCATAGTCTGGAAATCTTCAGTTATCTTTGCACGATGGCCCTCTATTCTACTTTTCAGCTTTATGATGGCAACAACGGTCTTTCCTTTTGAGTTAATCATCTTGAAAGGAGCCGAAATCTCGTCAACCTTCATTGTATCAACAACACTGGCCACCTCGGTAGCAAGATTCTTCATCTGGAACTTAGATGTTATTTTACCTGTCTGATTATCGCTATATGCCATAAGTCCATGATTATTGCGAGTATCCTTATCTTCTGAAAGATATGAACAAGCCTCCTCAAAAGTAAATTTTTTAGCCTTGATATCACTGCTTATTGAATCCAAACGACCTATAGCCTGATTGATTTCCGTATCAGAAACTTTTGGCTTAATAAGTATATGACGTACCTTTATCTTATCACCTCGTTTATCAATAAGTTGAATTATATGATAACCAAACTCAGACTCTACAATTTTTGAGACTTTCTTTGGATCAGTAAGATTAAAAGCTACATTCGCAAAAGCTGGATCCAAGGTTCCACGACCTGTATAGTCCATTTCCCCACCCTGTCTTGCAGAGCCAGGATCTTCAGAATACAAACGTGCTAAAGTTGCAAAAGAAGTTTCACCCTTTGTAACACGGTCTGTAAAACTACGAAGTTCGTCTTTCACTCTGTTAATTTCAGACTGTGGAATACGTGGTTGGCGAACAAGTATTTCTACTTCCACCTCGGTAGGAACAAAAGGAATACTATCTTGTGGTAAATCCTTAAAATATTTACGCACGTCAGACGGTGTTACAGATATATTCTCAACAAGTTTGTGACGCATCTTCTCTATCAGCTGACGATTTTTGAAATCATCATGCAAATCAGAGCGCATCTGGTTTACGGTCTTACCCTGATACTCTTCAAGCTTCTCACGTGAACCTGCTGAATTAATCCAGAAATTAATCTGTTGGTCTACACTACTTGCTATGTCTGATTCTGTAACTTGCAACGAGTCAATCTCGGCTTGATGAAGATACAACTTCTGCACTGCCAATTGTTCAGGAATCGTACAATCAGGATTACCTCCCCACTTAACGCCCTCCATTTCGCCCTGCAGTCGCATCTGCTCTACATCAGACTTTAAAATAGGCTCATCACCTACAACCCAAACAACTTCGTCAATAACGCTATGTTCAGGAGCTTTCTGTACAGATGGTTTAACCTTTACAGAATCTTCTGTATTAGACATTATACCATCTATCTTATTAGCTTTAGCTGACATTCCTATAAGGAGCAGTAGTCCAAGGAAGCCAGAAAATATTTTATATCCTTTATTCATAAATTCTATTTTATTTCAATATTATATTAAGATATTCAAAGACTAATGCTTATTAACCGTAGCGAGAACAGCATGATTAACGCTAACAGGATATTTCTTGCGTAAAGTCTCAACCCACCCTTTTTCAAGATATTCCTGATAATCATTGACCACCAGTTGACGAACATCAGAAAAGTCTGCAGGAGACTTCAATTTCTTTCCATAAACATTTTCGTATGGATAATCTACAAGATGCTTATATGGTTTATTCTGTTTGAACACAAAATTATCGACCAACAAATTATCTCCTATTTTAAACAGACCCTCGTCAACAAGTATTCGGGCACTATTTTTATTAAATGTTCTTTTCAATATATCTGACCATTCCGAGAAATCCGTTTTACGCAGGATCTTCTTAACAGCTTTCAAATCATCCTTGTATTTTGTATGATAAGCAATACCCTTAAACCTAGGTTGCTCCCATTTATATCTCTTTTTATTCTTCTTGAAATACTTAGATAATGCAGCTTCATCAGTTGCAGCATTCTTCCAAACAGTACGATTACTGATTTCAAACATCAATAGTCCGTCATGATACTCTTTAATAAGATATTTCAAAGAAGGGTCTTCTGACTCCATTTCCTGTGTCTTTTTTTCAAGCACGTCCGACACCGTTACATGCTGTAATTTTGATATAGAATCCAAACGTGCATTAATCATGTTCTCACGAATGCCCCGTTGTTCTATAAACTTTATGATATCATTGCGCAACGAATCATAAGGGAAAAAGTTGCGACTGTCTTTCTTCAATATAATATGGTAACCAACAGGCGACATAAATGGTTTGCTGATCTGCCCCTTTTTAATAGCAAAAGCCTGTTTTTCAAATTCAGGAAAAGTTTGTCCATATTGTATCCATGGTAACTCACCACCATTGACAGCTGATTCTTTATCATCAGAATATTTCTTTGCCAACTGTGCAAAATCAGCCCCATTCAGTAACACTTTATATATAGAATCTATACGTAATTTTGCTGATACGTCTTTTTCCTGCGGGGCACGTTGATTTAGCCTTAAAAGTATATGCGCAACCTTTACAATACCACCGTGTGAGTCTACTCTTTTTTGAATTTCATTGTATAAATGATATGCTTCAGTTTCTATATCAGCATCACTAATTACAGAAGGTCTAATCTGCTTATCCCTATAAGATGCGAACTCGTTTTGATATGACTTCATCATATCTAAATGAGCATCAAGGGCAGCCTCAACCTTAAGCTTATAATTGATGAAAAGGTCAACATAATCATCAACTGATTTTTTATCAATGACTCCGTTAGAATTATTCTTGTTGTAAGAATACTCAAACTCGGAACGCAATATAGGCTTACCATTAATTGTCATTAAAACTGGATCAGCAGACTGCGCAAAAACCATGCTCCCGTTTAGGAGCATGGCTGTTAACACTGATATAGTTTTTTTACATCTCATTATTATTCTGGACGAGAATAGTTTGGAGCCTCACTGGTGATAGTGATATCATGTGGATGACTCTCTAATACACCGGCATTTGTAATACGAGCGAATTTCGCATTATGCAACGTATCAATAGAGTTTGCACCACAATAACCCATACCAGAACGCAAACCACCCATGAGTTGGTAAATTACCTCTTGAACAGTTCCCTTGTAAGGAACTCTACCAGCAATACCTTCTGGAACTAGTTTATTTGCTTCCTTTATATCATTCTGGAAATAACGGTCACGAGAACCGTTCTTCTGTTCCATGGCTTCCAAAGAACCCATTCCACGATAACTCTTAAACTTACGACCGTTAAAGATAATTGTTTCACCTGGACTTTCTTCAGTTCCAGCTACAAGTGAGCCTATCATCACACAACTTCCTCCAGCTGCAAGAGCCTTGACTATATCACCAGAATAACGGAGTCCACCATCTGCAATCAAAGGAACACCAGTTCCCTTTAGTGCTGAACAAACGTCATACACAGCACTAAGCTGTGGTACACCAACACCAGCAACAACACGTGTTGTACAAATCGAACCAGGACCGATGCCAACCTTAACTGCATCAGCACCATTATCAACAAGATATTTGGCTGCTGCACCAGTTGCAACATTACCAACGACAACATCTACGTTAGGGAAAGCAGCCTTAACCTGCTTTAGTTTTTCGACAACGCCCTTTGAATGTCCATGAGCAGTGTCAACAACAATAGCATCTACACCTGCTTCAACCAAAGCTTTGGCACGATCCATAGTATCAACAGTAACACCAACACCAGCTGCTACACGAAGACGTCCCTTTTCGTCCTTACAAGCCATTGGCTTATCCTTTGCCTTAGTAATATCTTTATATGTGATAAGACCAACAAGATGATTCTCGTTGTCTACAACAGGAAGTTTTTCTATTTTATGCTCTTGTAATATCTGTGCAGCAGCAACAAGGTCAGTCTGCAAATGTGTTGTTACAAGATTTTCTTTTGTCATAACGTCATCAATCAACTTATCCATGTGACGCTCAAAACGCAAATCACGATTTGTAACGATGCCAACAAGATGATTATCTTCATCAACAACTGGAATACCTCCAATATGATAATCATGCATCATATCAAGTGCATCTTTCACTGTACTACCACGACGAATCGTGACAGGAGCATAAATCATTCCATTCTCGGCACGCTTGACAATTGCGACCTGACGTGCTTGGTCTTCAATTGTCATGTTCTTATGAATAACACCTATACCTCCTTCACGAGCAATAGCTATTGCCATTGAAGCTTCGGTAACAGTATCCATAGCTGCGGTCACAAATGGAACATTCAAACTGATGTTACGTGTGAACTTGGTTTTTAACTCTACCTCTTTAGGTAGTACCTCTGAGTAAGCAGGGATTAGAAGGACGTCGTCAAAAGTAAGGCCGTCCATTACAATTTTATCTGCAACAAATGATGACATATTGTAACTTTAAAAATTTATTGCGTGCAAATATAGTAATAATTTTCCACATGGGTACTATACGTTCACCATTTTATTATTGAATTAATGCTATTTAACGTCAGTTTAGTTTGCCATTTCAGATAAAAATTTAATCCTTACAAGACGAATTTCATCTTCTGAATAATCTTCGCCCAACTCTTCTATCGCATCCTCTAGATTATCGGTTTCACTCTCATTGAAATAATCATAGATATCGTCTATATGATCATCGTCTATAACATCTTCAATGAAATAATCAATATTTATTTTAGTTCCACTATATACTATTGCCTCAATTTCATCTAGGAGTTCTGGAAGCTCCATACCTAAGGCATCAGCAAGATCATCTAGTGCAACCTGGCGGTCTATGCTCTGTATTATCTTTACTTTCGTTACACTTTTCTTCGCAACAGTACGCACACGAAGTTCCTCTGCACGCTCAATACCGTTATCGTCACAATGACGCTTAATCAATTGAAGGAATTCTTTACCATATCGTTTTGCCTTACCAGCTCCGACTCCTTGAATCTGTTGCAGTTCTTCATTCGTAATAGGGTACATTGTAGCCATTTGCTCCAAAGACTGGTCCTGAAAAATAACATACCCTGGAATATTAAGTTTCTGAGCCATACTCTTACGAAGGTTCTTTAACATTATAAACAGTTCCGGATCAAGTGCCGCTGCTACAGATTCTCCGCTTTCTTCCTCATAATCATCCTTAAATTCATTATCCATTACAATAAAGAATTTCTCAGGATTTTTTATAAAGCGTCTACCGGCTGCAGTAACCTTTAATAATCCGTAGTTTTCAACATCTTTTTTAAGATAGCCTGCTATAAGTGCCTGACGGATGACAGGATTCCATAATTTTGGATTTTCGTCTTCACCTGAGCCGAACTCTTCTAATTGATCATGATGATGAGACACGATATCATCTGTTCCGCGTCCTTTGACAAAATCTATAATATATTCCTGACGGAAGTTTTCTTTTATTGCTAGGATTGACTTCAACACCACTAACAAATCCTTACTGGCTTCTATTTTATCTTTCGGGTGAAGACAATTATCGCAATTGTGGCAATTTTCCTTATTATACTCCTCGCCAAAATAATGAAGTAACATTTTGCGACGGCAAACAGAAGATTCCGCATAAGCAGCTGTTTCCTGAAGTAATTGTCTACCTATATCCTGTTCGGCAACAGGTTTACCCTCCATGAATTTCTCTAATTTTTTAAGGTCTTTCTGTGCATAGAAAGCTATACATATACCTTCCCCTCCATCACGGCCTGCACGACCTGTTTCCTGATAATATCCCTCAAGACTTTTTGGTATATCATAATGTATTACGAAGCGCACATCTGGCTTATCTATGCCCATACCAAAAGCTATTGTAGCGACAATTACATCAATACGTTCCATCAGGAAATCATCCTGAGTTTGTGAGCGTGTTGAACTGTCAAGTCCTGCATGATATGGAGATGCCTTTATTTCATTTGTCTTGAGCACTTCAGAAAGTTCTTCAACCTTTTTTCGAGAAAGACAATATATGATACCACTCTTACCTTCATGCTGTTTGATAAATTTGATAATTTGTTTATCAATATCCTGTGTTTTAGGACGCACCTCATAATATAGATTAGCTCTATTAAAAGAACTTTTGAATTCCTTTGCATCAGAGATGCCAAGGTTTTTCTTTATATCGGTACGTACTTTGTCTGTTGCAGTTGCAGTAAGCGCTATTACGGGAGCATTACCTATCTTACCTATTGTCGGTCTGATATTTCTGTACTCTGGGCGGAAATCGTGTCCCCACTCAGAAATACAATGCGCCTCATCAATAGCATAAAATGATATCTTCACTGATTTAAGAAACTCAACATTTTCTTCCTTGTTAAGAGATTCCGGGGCTACATAAAGCAACTTCGTAACACCACTTTTTACATCATCCATAACCTGTTGTATAGATGCTTTATTTAGTGATGAGTTCAAATAATGTGCGACTCCTGATTCCTCACTCATACCATTGATAACATCAACTTGATTTTTCATCAACGCTATAAGAGGAGAAATAACGATAGCCGTACCTTCCATTATCAAAGAAGGTAATTGATAACATAAACTTTTACCTCCGCCAGTAGGCATAAGCACAAACGTGTCATTACCATCCAACAGATTATTGATAATAGCTTCCTGGTCGCCTTTGAACTTGTCAAAGCCGAAATAATGTTTGAGTTGCTGTGTAAGATTAACTTCCTTTGTCATATAACAAGTAGTTTCTTAATCCATTATATTAGATTTTGTCTTTCATTTAATTGCAGCTGGCAATGTCTATTACCAGCTGCAATATATTTTTTATATATTATGCAGTTTCTAATTTCTGCAAATGAGACTTATCAAGTTGAGCCTTAGCATAGTCCAAAGTGACTGTAAAGCTCTTTGTTCGCTTTGAAGGGATTTCAAACATCGCATCCATCATTATAGATTCAACGATAGATCTCAAGCCGCGGGCACCCAACTTATATTCCACAGCTTTTTCAACGATGAAATTCAATGTATCTTCATTAAATTCTAGTTTTATTCCATCCATATCAAATAGTTTTTCATACTGTTTGATAATAGAATTCTTGGGCTCTACTAGTATGCGTCGAAGTGCATCATGATCAAGCGGATTAAGATAGGTAAGAACAGGAAGACGACCTATTATCTCAGGGATAAGTCCAAACGACTTCAAGTCCATAGGCTGTACATACTTCATAAGATCAGCCTTATCTATTTTACTAACATTCTGCACAGAATTATATCCCACGACATGAGCATTCATCCTTTGTGCGATTTTACGTTCTATACCGTCGAAAGCTCCACCGCAAATAAACAGAATATTCTTTGTATCCACATGGATATAATCTTGATCAGGGTGTTTGCGACCTCCCTTTGGTGGAACATTAACCATAGTGCCTTCTAAAAGTTTCAACAATCCTTGTTGAACACCCTCACCACTAACGTCACGAGTTATTGAAGGATTATCGCTTTTGCGTGCGATCTTATCTATCTCATCAATAAATACTATTCCACGTTCTGTTGCCGCTACATTATAATCAGCAACTTGTAGCAGACGACTTAAAATACTTTCGACATCCTCACCAACATATCCTGCTTCTGTAAAAACGGTAGCATCTACAATGGTGAAAGGTACATCAAGCATCTTCGCAATGGTACGTGCCAAAAGAGTCTTACCAGTTCCAGTACTTCCAACCATTATTATGTTGCTCTTTTCAATTTCCACACCATTATCATCTACAGGTTGTTGCAGACGCTTGTAATGGTTATATACGGAAACAGAAAGGAAACGCTTAGCCTCGTCCTGTCCGATAATATACTCGTCAAGATATTTTTTTATATCTTTCGGTTTAGGAACCTTATTAATCTTGAAAGAGTTTTCTTTTCCTCCATTATGCTGTTCTTCGTCTGCCAAGCCCGCACTTTGTACTATTTCATAAGCCTGATGCGCGCAATTCTCGCAGATATAACCATTTAGCCCAGTTATAAGCAGCTTAACTTCGTTCTCGCCCCTTCCGCAGAAACTACATACCTTTTTTGTCATATTATTTCTTACGTATCAATACATCATCAATCATACCATATTCTTTAGCTTCATCGGCATTCATCCAATAGTTTCTGTCACTATCCTGCCATACCTTATCAAAAGGAGTATGAGAATGATTTGATATTATTGTATAAAGTTCTTTCTTAAATTTTTGTATTTCCTTAGCCTCTATTTCAATATCAGAAGCCTGACCTTGCACACCACCCAACGGCTGATGAATCATCACGCGACTATGAGTAAGTGCAGAGCGCTTTCCTTCTTGACCAGAGACCAGCAAAACTGCAGCCATAGATGCTGCCATACCTGTACATATAGTAGCAACATCACTGCTAATAAACTGCATTGTATCATAAATACCAAGTCCAGCAGTCACACTACCACCAGGGCTATTAATATAAATAGATATATCCTTACCACTATCTACAGAATCCAAATAAAGGAGTTGTGCCTGTAGAGTATTGGCAGTATAATCATCAATCTCTGTTCCTAGGAAGATTATACGATCCATCATAAGGCGTGAGAACACATCCATCTGGGTAACATTCAACTGACGTTCCTCAAGAATGTATGGATTCAGATACTGAGACTGTGCTTTCATCACGTCATCAAGTGCCATACCATTCATGCCTAAATGCTTAGTAGCATATTTTCTAAAATCATTCATAATATAAAATATCGTTCATTTAAAGATAAAAAAAGAGAGGCTATCGCCCTTTTGTTATATCTATCTTGCAAATATGATGCCAACGATGAACGTTAGACGATCTTTACATAGACAAAGATAATAAAAAAAGACGATAACCTCTTTATAAAAGAAGTTTTTTTTTCAAAAAACTATTATTCTTGCATCATTTTATTGAAGTCGTCAAGGCTTATTTCCTTTTCGTTAAGTTTTACTGAATCTTTCAATGCAACAACAAGCTTGCGATCTACTGCGCGATCAACAATTCCGTCAACATTTTCTTTCTTCTTAAGGATTTCCTTAGCGTAGTTCTCAACATACTCATCAGGAACATTATTCATGCCATACTGAGCGAACTGCGTGCGAGCTGTTTCCTTTGCTGCATCCAATATGTCTGCATCATCAACCTTGATATCACGAGCTGCAACCAACTGTTCCTTAATCATGTGCCATGTAAGTTCAGTGATGCTTTGTTCGTAGTTCTTTTCAACAAACTCTTCACCCTTATCACTATTGTTATTCAACATGATGCGCTTAAGCAAAGCATCTGGGTATTCAAGTTTACCAACCTTCTTCTCGCAATAAGCACGAACATCAAGAATAAACTTATAATCAGCATCAACAGCAAGCTGTTCCTTAAGTCCTTCAGCAATCTTGTTGCGGAATTCCTCTTCGTTCTTTACAGTATCATTACCGAACAACTGATCAAAAAGTTCCTGGTTTACCTCATGCTTCTTAAAGCGCTGGATCTCTGTAATCTGATAACTGAAATCAGCAGTAAGTTCCTTTGCAGCTTCACGCTCAATCTTCAACAATGAAGATATTTCTGTATCATTCTCAGGGTAAGCCTTCTTTGGATTGAATGTTATTACATCACCAAGTTTAGCACCTTCAAACAGTTTCTTCTGATCGTCAACCTTAATATATTCAGGCATTAAGACAGCACTCTCTACAGTTATGCCACCTTCTTTTGTATTACCGTTCTCATCAAGTTCGCGGATATCACCCTTAAGCATATCATTGCCTTCGAATGCTTCAACCTTATCGTAACTGCCAGCGCGTGAAGCAAACATGTCAACCTGGCGGTCGATAAGTGCATCATCAACAGTAATTGTATAATGGTCAAGTTTGTTATGACCATCAAGAACCATCTTAAATTCAGGAGCAACAGCTATATCAAAAACGAAAGTGAAATTAGTGCCTTTTTCCAAATCCTGTGGTTCCTGCTTCTCTGAAGGAAGTGGCTCACCAAGCATTTGAATTTTGTTATCGTTTACATACTTGTAAATCTGCTCACCAATAAGTTTGTTGATAGCATCCATCTTTGCAGATGTGCCAAACTGTTTCTTTACGAGACCCATAGGAACCATACCAGGACGGAAACCAGGGTAATTAGCCTTCTTACGATAATCTTTTAATGCTTTCTCGACATTCTCTTTGTAATCAGCTTCTTCGACAGTAATAGTCAACAGACCATTGATCTTGTCAGGATTTTCAAATGAAATATTCATCTTCTGATGTTTTTGTTATATTATTATTTTTTTATTGTTTGGCAATTTTCGGACCGCAAAATTACTGATAATTAGCGAATATACCTAATATATAAAAGAAAAATTTGTTTTTTTAACCATACCTACACGATACATTCTTCTTACCCAGAATACATTCAATTTTAATCAGTATGTGATTTCAAATCATTTTCTTCTTCTATTTGCTCTTCCAAAGCCTCGTCCTCTTCATTAGGCTTAAATCTGCGATATACGAAATTCTCACTAAGATAATTTTTTCTTACTATTGGATTCGCAGCCAATTCCTCTGAAGAACCATGAAAAAGTATTCTACCTTCGAAAAGCAAATAAGCTCTATCGGTGATAGACAAAGTTTCTTGCACATTATGATCGGTAATAAGAATTCCGATATTGCGATATTTCAAGCGCCACACAATATGTTGTATATCCTCTACGGCAATTGGGTCGACACCGGCAAAAGGCTCATCAAGCATAATAAACTTAGGATTTATTGCAAGACAGCGCGCTATTTCCGTACGACGACGTTCTCCACCAGAAAGCTGATCACCTTTATTTTTACGAACCTTTGTCAGACGAAATTCTCTTATTAGACTTTCAAGTTTTTCTAGTTGTTGTTCATGAGACAGCTTAGTCATTTCCAACACCGACATAATATTGTCTTCAACACTCATTTTTCTGAACACACTGGCCTCCTGTGGAAGATAACCAATACCAGCTCGGGCACGTTTATACACAGGATAATCCGTAATCTCAGTATCATCCATATACACATGTCCCTCATTTGGAACAACCAGACCAGTCGTCATATAGAAAGAAGTAGTCTTACCCGCACCGTTAGGTCCAAGAAGTCCGACTATCTCACCTTGTTTCACATTTATGCTCACGCCATTAGCAACTGTACGCTTGCCATAACGCTTCACAAGTCCTTCCGTACGAAGGGTCGTAAGCTTTGTTTCGTCCATAAATCCATGAATTTGGATGCAAAGTTAATTTAAATCACCATGAATACAAAATAAAAAAACAAAAACTATTCTCAATATTGCAGTTTTTTAGAGAAATTTGGTTACTTTTGCAACAAACAACAAAGGATAATAACATGTTTATAATTAAATTATTATATAAATATCTCACGACATTTGGTGACTACCTTATTCTTATTGGGCATTCTTTATCTCGTCCAGAAAGAATGAGAATGTTTTTCAAGCAGTACATAAAAGAGATGTCCCAACTTGGAGTCAATTCTATTGGTATTGTTTTGCTTATATCTTTTTTCATCGGTGCAGTTATATGTATACAGATGAAAGTAAATATCCAAAGTCCATGGATGCCACGCTGGGTATCAGGATATACCACTCGCGAGATTATGCTTCTTGAATTTTCGAGTAGCATCATGTGCCTTATCCTTGCAGGAAAAGTTGGTTCTAACATTGCTTCTGAATTAGGGACAATGCGTGTCACACAACAGATTGACGCACTTGATATAATGGGAGTTAACTCGGCAAGCTATCTTATTCTTCCAAAAATTATGGGATTGATGACGATCATGCCATTTCTTGTTATTTTTAGCTCTGCCATGGGCATTGTTGGAGCTTATGGCACAGCATACCTCGGTCACATGCTTTCTCCTGATGACCTGACACTTGGAATACAGCATGCTTTTAATCCATGGTTCATGTGGATGAGCATCATTAAAAGTATGTTTTTTGCATACATCATAGCTAGTGTCTCATCATTCTTTGGATATACCGTTAAAGGAGGATCCATTGATGTTGGAAAAGCCAGCACCGACGCTGTTGTTAGTAGCAGTGTTCTTATTTTATTTTCCGATGTATTCCTCACACAGTTATTATCATGATTGAAGTACAACATTTATATAAGTCTTTTGAAGACAAGTCTGTTCTAAACGACATTAATGCAGTATTCGATAACGGAAAGACCAACCTAATTATCGGACAGAGCGGTAGCGGAAAAACAGTTTTAATGAAGAACTTAGTAGGATTGCTAAATCCAACTAGCGGTAAAGTGCTATACGACAATCGCGATTTCATAACAATGAGTAAAAATGAGAAAGTCATGATGAGACGCGAAATGGGAATGATTTTCCAAAGTGCAGCTCTCTTCGATTCTCTCACCGTATTGGAAAACGTGATGTTCCCATTAGACATGTTTTCTAGTATGAATTATAAGGAACGTGTAAAAAGAGCACAGGAGTGCCTAGACAGAGTAAACCTTATTGATGCACAGCAAAAATTCCCTGGAGAATTATCAGGAGGTATGCAGAAGCGTGTTGCAATAGCAAGAGCTATTGTCTTGAATCCAAAATATCTTTTCTGCGACGAACCTAATTCCGGACTTGATCCTAAGACATCTCTTGTTATTGATGAATTGTTATCAGGAATAACAAAAGAATACAGTATGACAACTATCATCAATACCCATGACATGAATTCAGTTATGGCCATTGGTGAAAACATATTGTTTATCTATAAAGGTAATAAGGAATGGCAAGGCACTAAAGACGACATCATGAGCAATACAAATGAAAAGCTCAACGACCTTGTCTTCGCCAGTGACCTATTTAGAAAGGTAAAGAAGGCAGAAATGGCTGAAGGAAAATAATAAGTCTTTATCGCATATACCAAATGCCCTTGCGCTTAACCATTGGTACGGCTACTTGTTCAGTTGTCTTGTCACCATAAGTAAGCAAAAGATATGCATCTCCGGTATTATGTATAGTATCAACTTTTGCGTCAGACACTGCTATTTTCTTGATTCCTTTATGGTCTTCTTGCTGCTGTCCAACAAACATCTTAGCATTTGCAACCAACTGCTCTCGATAATTATCAGGTATACGATCAGGTTGATTCATTCCGTCAACAAAAGCGTCATAATCACCATTCAACAAGTAGTCATAATATATCTTAGCGGTTTTCCCAACAATCTCACTAGGATCTTTCTTCTGTGAACCACATGAGAATAAAACTGCGACAAGCAGTAATATATAGAATATCTTTTTCATAATATAAAAATACCCCTCATCATAAAAGATGAGGGTGATTCTTTTTTATTTTTGTCTGATAAAAATATTTATTGGACATCCGTGCATACTCCAAGTCTCACGTATTTTATTTTCAAGGAAACGACGATAATTTTCCTTTACATACTGAGGAAGGTTAGCATAGAACACGAATGAAGGAATCTGAGTATTTGGCAACTGTGTACAATATTTTATCTTTATATACTTGCCCTTTAGACTCTGAGGAGGATTTGCCTCTATGATTGGCAACATTACCTCATTGAGCTTAGAAGTTCCAACATGTGCTTTGCGGTTAAGATATACTTCCTTAGCAGTCTCCAAAACTTTAAATATTCTCTGTTTTGTTATTGCTGAAACAAATATTATTGGGAAGTCAATAAATGGAGCCATACGACTACGTATCGCTGCCTCAAAAGTATCAATCACCTTTTGACTCTTATCCTCTACAAGGTCCCATTTGTTTACAACTAAAACAAGACTCTTGTTATTTTTCTGAATAAGTTGGAATATGTTCATATCCTGAGCTTCTATACCACGAGTTGCGTCTATCATAAGTATGCAGACATCACTGTTTTCTATAGAACGGATAGAACGCATGACGCTATAAAATTCCAAGTCCTCACTAACTTTGTTTTTCTTACGGATACCAGCGGTGTCTACAAGATAGAAATCAAAGCCAAACTTGTCATAACGTGTATAAATACTATCTCTTGTAGTACCAGCTATTTCTGTTACGATATTTCTATCCTCACCTATGAAAGCATTTACGATACTACTTTTTCCTGCATTTGGTCTGCCGACTACAGCGAAACGAGGAATATCATCCTCGACAATCTCAGGATTTTCCTGAGGCAGTTTGTCAATAACCAAATCCAACAAGTCACCTGATCCACCACCAGTTGCAGCACTGATACACTGAGGTTCACCCAATCCCAATTTATAGAATTCAGCAGCTTCATAGTATTCTCCGCTATTGTCAACTTTATTAGCAACAAGGATTACAGGAAGTTTTGCACGACGCAATATTGTCGCAACATCCTCATCCCAGTCTGTCACACCTGTTGTTACATCAACCATGAACAAGACAAGGTCTGCCTCTTCAGTAGCTAATAAAACCTGGCGACGAATAGCATCCTCAAAGATATCATCTGAATTTACGACCCAACCACCAGTATCTACTACTGAAAATTCTTTTGAGCCCCAAGAGCATTTACCATATTGACGGTCTCTTGTGGTACCTGCGGTATCACTTACGATAGCACGGCGTGATTGTGTCAAACGATTAAAAAGCGTAGACTTTCCCACATTCGGGCGTCCTACAATTGCAACTAAATTTGCCATAAATTTGTTTTATTTCTGAAGTTATACATTCTTCGGCCCTCCTAAAGGAGAGTTTGCTCTCATTCCATTCAGAGCCAAAAGTAATATTATTAATCAGCTCACAAGTGAGCCTATTATGATTATTCTGGGTTATATCCAAAGCTTTCAAGTTCCCTCTGCGATGATCGCCAGTCCTTGTCAACCTTAACAAAAGTCTCAAGATAAATTGTCTTATCAAAGAATCTCTCCAAAGCCTTGCGTGATTCTGTATTTACCTTTTTCAACGCAACTCCTTGATGACCAATAATTATACCTTTTTGACTATCTCTCTCTACATATATCACTGCATTTATATGTATTTTACGTTCATCTTCCTTGAATTGTTCAACTCTGACTTCCACACTATAAGGAATTTCCTTATCATAATAAAGAAGAATTTTCTCGCGGATGATTTCACTTACAAAGAATTTAGCCGGTTTATCTGTCAACTGCTCCTTATCAAAATAAGCAGGAGATTCTGGGAGTAATTCCTGTATACGTTTTAGCAAAATATCTACACCAAACTTATTCTTTGCAGAAAGAGGCAATATTTCAGCATTTGGAAGTAGAGCATGCCAGTTCTCTACCAAGTCACCAAGTTTTTTTTGGTCACTCTCGTCTATCTTGTTTATCAGCAGTAATACAGGAATAGACATTTTCTTTACCTTTTCTAGAAAGTCAAGGTTTTTCTCAGGGGTTTCAACCACATCGGTTACATAAAGCAAGATATCAGCATCATTAAGAGCTGACTCCGAGAAAGCCAACATCATTTCCTGCATCTTGTAGTTTGGTTTCAAGACTCCAGGTGTATCAGAAAAGACGATCTGGCAATCGTCAGAATTAACGATACCCATGATACGATGACGAGTAGTCTGCGCTTTAAATGTAGCGATACTTATGCGTTCGCCTACAAGTTGGTTCATCAGAGTACTCTTACCAACGTTTGGATTTCCCACTATATTTACAAAACCTGCCTTATGCATACTATTTACTGTTTATAACAAACAAAAGAAACGCATTCTTTCTAAAAATGAGAAGGATGCGTTTCATTATCATTTTGACTTAAAGTCGTTATTTCGTTGACGCTGAAGAGGTTCCACCGTCATAAGCCCACTTATAATAAGATGCACCATGAACGAAACCGGCTCCAAATGCCGTAAAGATGACATTATCACCTCTCTTAAGGTTGCTTTCATGATCCCAAAGTGCCAAAGGAATTGTTGCCGCACTGGTATTACCATAATGCTCAATATTCACAACGACTTTCTCCATAGGAATTCCAGCTCGCTTTGTTACAGCTTCAATGATTCTTAGATTTGCCTCGTGAGGAACAACCCAATCAACATCTTCAGCCTTCAAATTATTCTTTTCCATTATCTTAGTAACGTCGTCACTCATATCAGTAACAGCATAACGGAATACCGTACGACCTTCCTGATAAAGATAATGCAAACGATGATCTACAGTAAAATGAGAAGGAGGACAAACAGAACCACCAGCCTTCATGTGTAGGAAAGGAAGTCCCTGACCATCTGTACGAAGGTATGAATTCTGCACACCGTAACCATCATCATCACTTGCTTCCACCAATACGGCTCCCGCACCATCACCAAACAAAACACAAGTCTGACGATCAGTATAGTCAACTAATGAAGACATCTTATCTGCACCGATAACGATTATCTTCTTATATCGACCACTCTGTATCATCGCAGCTGCGACGTCAAGTGAATAAAGGAATCCACAGCAAGCAGCCTCGAAGTCAAATGCAAATGCATTTTTCAAGCCTAGCTTTCCCAATACGATTGAGGCTGTAGATGGAAATTTATAATCTGGGGTAGTAGTGGTAACGATGAGTGCGTCAATAGAATCTGGATCTACTCCTGTTTTCTGAATCAGCTGTTTTGCAGCCTTACGTGCCAGATAACTGGTACCAAGTCCTTCTTCAGTGAGTATTCGGCGTTCTTTGATGCCCACGCGAGTGGTGATCCACTCATCAGTTGTATCTACCATACGCGACAACTCCTCATTATTGAGGACATAGTCTGGCACATAGCCACCAACCCCGGTGATTATCGCGTTGATTTTGCCCATTATTCTGCTACTTCCTTAACAACAGCAACCTTGCCTCTATAATAACCGCAAGTTGGACATACTGTGTGATAAACATAGTAAGCGCCACAATTTGGGCATACTGCCAATGTAGGAGCTACTGCCTTATCATGAGTTCTTCTCTTAAGTGTACGAGTCTTTGACTGTCTTCTTTTAGGATGTGCCATAATTTTTAAATCTTTTAATTTTAATTTTAATCTTCAATTTTTAAATTAGAAAGCGCTGCCCAACGTGGATCTACATCATTCTCAATTTCTTCCCCACTACTTCGGGTAGCAGAATGCTCTTGGAGCTTCTTTATCATAGCCGGGTTGCATTTTCCAGGTGCATGCACGTGCTTGATGGGAATATTAAGTTCAGTAAATTCATAAATGAACCATGCGACATCAAGTATTCCTTCGTCCTCGACTACCGTCACAAGGTCATCATCTTCTGAGTAGTTTTCTCCAAATTTAGCAGCAAGGCGATTATCGGTATCAATCTTCTGCTCCATGTCATCAAGACATAAATCACAAGGAACCATCACCGAACCTTCAATATGGAAATTCAAGTCATAATAGTCATTAGTTCTGTTAACCAACAAACTAACATGCAAATTGCCCCGTTGCACTTCCGTCGTCTCTAAAGACTCAAAAAACGCATCATCAAGCTCAAACTCAAAAGGCGTCGCGCCCTGTTCCAAGCTCTTTAGGTCAATTTTTAAGGATTCTAAATTTACCATACGGGTTGCAAAGTTACGAATATTTTCTGATATATAACAATTAAAAGGCAAAAAAATTAGTTTTTTACTAATCCGCTGATGATAAACTTATTAGCTTTGGGTTATTAGGGAGTTCTATACAAAACACGGTTCCTTTTCCCACATCTGAATACTTAACAAATATTTTGCCTTTATGGTAGTCTTCTACTATTCTTTTTGCTAATGACAAACCGAGCCCCCACCCTCTTTTCTTTGTTGTGAATCCTGGACAAAACACATTACTAATATCTTTAGACTTTATGCCCTTACCGGTATCTGATATTTCTATTGACACTATATCTGTAAATTCTGTTACCTTTACTGTTATTGTCCCTTTTATCCCACTCAATGAGTCAATAGCATTTTTAAACAGATTTTCCACAACCCATTCAAATAGAGACGTATTAAGCATAATAACAACGTCATGATCTGGCAAATCCCTTATCAGATTGATACTGCTAGGAATCCGTTTTTCCATATAATCAATAACATGATTAAGTACATCTATCAAGTTTACAGAACATAAAGCTGGTAAAGAACCTATTTTTGAAAATCTTTCAGCTATAATCTGCAAGCGTTTCACATCTTTTTCCATCTCAGGCACCAAAGGCTCTTTGGGATAGTCTTCTTTAAAAATCTCAATCCATGCAAGAAGACTAGATATTGGAGTACCAAGCTGATGAGCCGTTTCCTTACTCAGTCCAACCCAAATCATGTTATGTTCAGCCTTTTTTGAAGCTAACAAAGCAAATATCACTATTGCAACAAATATAAAGACTACGCCCAATTGGACATAAGGATAATAAGCAAGCCTTTTCAGAATAACAGAATCGTCATAGCAAACATCAATATAATCATGTGTGCGATCATCAATAGAAATTCTAACAAACCTACCTGAGCCTTTCATTATTGCCGCTCTACGTGTTGCATCTCTGAGACTGTCAGCATAGTTTCTTCCTTTCAAGTCAACATTTCTAAATATCTGTGCT